>CACWYC010000006.1 GCA_902765025.1 Oscillospiraceae bacterium | reverse complement strand
AGCGAGGCTGTGGCAAGGCAGCGGCCCGCGTTTCATGGCCTGAAGGGTCTGAAACGCGGCTGCCGCAACGAGGGCAGGGTCGCTGGCGCTGCTCCGCCCGCCGCAAGGCACCCACCGCCGGGGCCTGATGAATGATAAAGGGCATCGACAATCGTCCGTAGGGGCGGACGACTTACCCCAAGGGCACTGGCTCCACAAGCCGCTCGTGCCTCGCGGTGTGTCGCTGGCGCTGTCCGCCCCCTCTGCGTCGCCGTACCCGGCAATGATTGCCCGCTTTTTATGATGTTATGCCTTACGGCATAGTGATGCATTGCGGCTGCCGCCGCAAAGTGATGTTGCGTCCGTGGGACGCAGTGATGCGATGTTTGCCCATGTGCCGAAGGCACACATCATTGCCGCAGGCAACATCATGTGCGAAGCGCACATCATTTGCCCGACAGGGCAAACATCATTTAAAAAAGCACTGCTTACGCAGTGCTTTTTTCTGGTGGGGGATGGTGGATTCGCTTTTCTGCGGAAAAGCCACGGCGGTTGCGACATGCCACCGGCATGTCGCCAAGAGCCGCCTTTCGAATCCACCATCACAAATACCCATACCAAGATAAAAGACCCATCCTTTCGGATGAGTCTTTTACCTTGGTGGGGGATGGTGGATTCGAACCACCGAAGGCGTTGCCAGCAGATTTACAGTCTGTCCCCTTTGGCCACTCGGGAAATCCCCCATATTCGATTGCCAGTTGCGCTTTGGAAATACTGGAGCTGGTGGACGGATTCGAACCCCCGACCTGCTGATTACAAATCAGCTGCTCTACCAGCTGAGCTACACCAGCATTTTTAACCAGCGAACGTGAGTATATTACCAGATACCCGTCCCTTTGTCAAGCATGAATTGCGCCCCGACGCCATTTTTTTGCCGCCGGGCGGTATTTTCCCCAAAGCCCTTGCACTTTGGGCTGAAACCACCTATAATTCCATCAGTTTCCAACGCAGACGGGAGGGGTCATTATGTTTGACAAGGTCATCCACAACCGCTGGGCCCGCATCGGCGTGGCGGTGCTGGGCACGCTGCTGTCCGCCGTGGCCATCAACCTGTTCATCACGCCCCAGAACCTGTACGCCAGCGGCGTACTGGGCATGTGCCAGGTCATCCGCACGCTGCTGGCCCGGGTGGGCATCACCGCCTCCTTCGACCTGGCCGGCGTGCTGTATCTCATTGTCAACATCCCGCTGATCGTGCTGGCCTGGAAGACCCTGGGCCGGAAATTCGTGATTTTAATGATGATCTGCGTGGCCAGCAACTCCCTTTTCGTGGCCATCGTGCCCATTCCCGCCACCCCCATCATCGACGACAAGCTGACGAGCTGCATGCTGGGCGGCATCCTCAACGGCTTCGCCGGCGGCCTTATCCTCACCTGCGGCGGCAGCACCGGCGGCCTGGACACCATCGGCATGTACCTGAGCCAGAAGGGCAAGGGCACCGTGGGCAAGTTCGCCCTGGTGTTCAACGCCGTCCTGTACGCCGTGTGCGCCGGGCTGTTCAGCCTGCCCGTGGCCCTCTATTCCGCCATCTATTCGGTGCTGTGCTCCGTGTTCGTGGACCGGCTCCACCAGCAGAATATCGCCGTGCAGGTGTTGATTTTCACCCGTGAGAACAGCGACGAGCTGAAGAAGTACATTGTCAATAAGGTGGGCCGGGGCGTCACCTACTGGACGGGCTACGGCGGCTTCACCGATAAGCCGGTGCAGGTGCTGTGCGTGTGTCTGAACAAGTACGAAATCGCCTCCCTCCGCCAGGCCATGGCGGAAATCGACCCCCACGCCTTCGTCATCGTGGACGAGGGCGTGTCCACCACCGGCAACTTCGAGCGCCACCTGGCGTGAAAAGCGAAAACGAAAAAAGCACCGCCGCCCGGCCATCCGGGCGGCGGCGTCATATTGTAGGGACGATTCACGAATCGCCCGCAACACGGCGATAATGGAAAATGGTGCCGTTTTTTCGTAGGGGCCGCCGCCCCGGCGGCCCGCAACACGGCGGCAATGAACGCCGAGGGCTGATAAAATGCGGCAGGAACGATGACCGTATGTAGGGGCGGGGCTCTGCTCCGCCCGAGACCACCAGCATGTTGCCGCGCTATGGGCGGAGCAGAGCCCCGCCCCTACGGACAAAATCGTGACCTTCCGCAACCAACGGCGTCGCTTCATTTCCTGCGTGGTTCCGGGCCGCCGGGGGCCAGTGACGGCCCGCGAGGTACGAGCGGCTGCCGGAACCAGTGCCCTGGGGGTAGGCGTCGGCCCCTACAAATGGTACGTCCCCATTTCCAAAAACAATAACACCACCCAAAGGGGTGGTCATCGATACGGCGGGCGACGAGTTTTTCGCCGAAGCGCCGCCAGTGGCGGAAACAGCGAGGCGAAAAAAAGGCAGCGCCCCGTGCGGCAGGCCGTAGGACTGCCGCACGGCTGGCGCAACGAGAGCAAATCGCTCGGCGGCTATCGCCGCCGACACGCACGCGGCCTTGGCAACCATCCACCGGATGGTTGCCATCCCGGCTGACGCCGGGACCGGCCTGTTCGAGCCTCATCGCCCGCTATTTCCAAAAACAAAAGACACCCCGAAGGGTGTCTTTTGTTTTTGGAGCGGGCGACGAGGCTCGAACTCGCTACCTCGACCTTGGCAAGGTCGCGCTCTACCAGATGAGCTACGCCCGCGGAACGGAATTGATTATAGCGTATCACGCCGCCGTTGTCAACCCCGAATTTACTATTTTACGGTAAAACTTCCGGCGCCGTTCCCTCCGGGGCGACGGCCGCTTCCGGCGTTTCCGCCGTTTCTCCGGCCTCCGTGGGCTCCTCCGCCGTCAGCAGGATTTCGATAATCCCCGCGTGCTCCGGGTTGGGATAGAAATGCACCTGCCAGCTATCCGGCGCCACGCCCAGGTTTTCCTGCACCCGGGCCACCGTGTCCAGCACGTCCCGGCTCTGGTCCCGGAAGTAACCCAGTTGCAGCACCAGGTCATCGCCGCCGTTTTCCGCGGCGGCGGTGAGCAGATCCTCCAGGGCGGACACGCTGGTGGCGTGTACCATGGCGGCCACCTGCTCCGCCGTGCGGCGGTAGGCGATTTCCACCGCCACCTGGCTGAAAGCGCCTTTGTCGTCGTCCACGGTGTAGGTCATGTAGTCCACGGCGTAGGCCCCCAGAGGCGTTTCGTGCTGCACCTCGGCGCAGGCCTGCTCCGCCGCCTCGCTGCCGGTGAGGCCGCCGTTGGGGTAGTAGAGGATGGTGCCGCTCTCCTGGTGGCCGCCCACCAGCAGCAGCAAATCGTTCACCAGATCCTGGTAGCTCTCCGCCCGCAGCACCGACCGGTCCTCGCTCTCATAATAGGTGGCGCTGTGGGGCGACACGCTGCTGTAAGACCGGTGCAGAAAGTCGCAGCCGGTGAGACAGACGGCCAGCGCCGCCGCCAGAGCCATTGCCAGAGCCTTGCGCATGGGCCCCTCCTTTCTCACAGTCCCCCCGGCGTGTACACGCCGAAGCCCTCGCCCAGAATCTCGTGGGCGTCGTACACAATCATAAAGGCGTCCTTGTCCTTCTCCCGCACCAGCCGCTTCACGGTGACAATCTGCCCCCGGGAAAAGGCGCAGAGAATCACCTGCTTTTCCTCCCCGGAAAAGCCCCCGGTGCCGTGGAGCAGCGTCACGCCCCGGTCCAGCTCCAAAAGGCCCTGGGTGATGGCCTCAAATTGGGGGCTGATGATGATGGCCACCTTGGCGGCGTTGCCGCCGTAGACCATTTTGTCCATCATAATGGAGATGAAATACATGGCCACCGTGCCGTACAGCGCCCGGGTTAGGTCCCGGAAAATCAGGGCGTACAGCAGCGTGATGGTCACGTCGATGACCAGGCACAGCTTGCCGATGCTCACCCGCTCAAACCGCAGCTTTAAGAGCCTTGCCGCCAGCTCGGTGCCGCCGGTGGTGGCGCTTTGCAGCATCATGGCGCCGCAGGCCGCGCCCATCAGCACGCCGCCGTACAGCACCGCCAGAATGGGGTCCATGGGGGTGAAGGTGTGGAGCCGGGCCAGCACGTCGATCATCACCGAGCTCACCGCCGTGGCGTACAGCGACGCCACCAGCAGCTTCGGCCCGATGTTCCGCCAGCCCAGCAGAAACAGCGGCACGTTCAGCACCAGCGTCACCGTGCCCACCGGCAGCCGGGGGAAAAAGTAATGGATGATCTGGGCCGCGCCGGTGAAGCCGCCCACGTTCAGCGTGTTGGCCTGAAAGCACCAGTTGAAGGCCAGGGCGTACACGGCGCAGGCCAGGGTGATGATACCGTATTGGGTCAGAATCTTTTTCAAAGGGACGCTCCTTTCCCAAAAGGGTTTACCCTAACATCGGCTTATGGCAATCGGATAGCAGCATTACAGCAGCGTCATCTGCTGCTGGCCCAGGTCCTCGCCCCGCAGCAGCGCGCCGGCGGCGGGCAGATTGCGGGTGCGGTAGCGGCCCAGGTTGGCGATGGGCAGCTCCTGCAGCGTGGCCACCCGTTCCAACCGGTGCTTGGGCTTGATGGTCATCACCTTCACGCCCTGGGTGGTGCGGGTGGTCTTGGGCGTCAGCGTGGCGGTGTGAACCAGCAGGCAGCGCTGCTCGTCGGTGATGAGGGCCAGCTCCTGGTCGGCGGCGAGGAAGCGGATGTCCACCAGCTCCCCCTTGTCGCTGTAGGCCCCGGTGAGGCGGCGGCGGTTGGAGGCGGTGGCGTAGGACTGCAAGGGCACCTTGGCCACCTTGCCGTCGGCGAAGAAGAACAGCACGTGGCCGCTGTAATCGCCGCTGAGGCACATGTAGACCACGTTCTCCCCCTCGTCCATGGACAGCTTGGCGGGCAGATAGTCCCCCAGCACGCTGGCCTTGGCGTCGGAGAAATCCCCCACCCGGGCCTTGTAGCACTGCTGACGGTCGGTAAAGAAAATCACCTCGGCGGCGGTGTCGGTCTCGAAGGTCTGGCGCAGGCTGTCGCCCTCCTTGTACTTCTGCTCGCCGGACATCCGCAGGGACTGGGGGCTGATTTTCTTGAAATAGCCCTCCCGGCTGAGGAAAATGGTGACGGGGCTGGCCTCGATGACCTCTTCCTCCTCTTCCTCCTCCACCTCGTGGCTGAACACCACGGCGGTGCGGCGGGGCACGGCGTACTTCTTCCGCACGTCGGTGAGCTCGTCGATGATGATGCGGCGGATGCGCTGCTGGCTGGCGAGGGTGTCCTCCAGATCGGCGATTTCGCCCTCCAGGGCGGCGGTCTCGGCGGTGCGCTTCAAAATGTATTCCTTGTTGATGTTCCGCAGCTTGATCTCCGCCACATACTCGGCCTGCACCTGGTCGATGCCGAAGCCGATCATCAGGTTGGGGATGACCTCCGCCTCCTCCTCCGTCTCCCGGATGATGGCGATGGCCCTGTCGATGTCCAGCAGGATGCGCTGCAGGCCCTTGAGCAGGTGGAGCTTATCCTTCTTCTTCCCCAGCACGTGGAACACCCGGCGCTTTACGCACTCCACGCGCCAGGCCGTCCACTCGTCCAGAATCTCCCCCACGCCCATGACCCGGGGGGACCCGGCGATGAGGATGTTGAAGTTGCAGCTCACCGTGTCCTGCAAGGGGGTTAAGCGGAACAGCTTGGCCATCAGCTTGTCCGGGTCCACGCCCCGCTTCAGCTCGATGGCCAGCTTCAGGCCGCTGAGGTCGCTCTCGTCCCGCATGTCGTTGATTTCTTTTACCTTTCCGGCCTTCACCAGCTCTGCCACCTTGTCCAGAATGGCCTCGATGGAGGTGGAGTAGGGGATTTCGTAGACCTCAATCACGTTCTCCGCCTTGTCGTAGCGGTACCGGGCGCGGACCTTCAATCCGCCCCGGCCGGTGCGGTAAATCTCCCGCAGGGCGTCCATGTCGCAGATCAGCTCGCCGCCGGTGGGAAAGTCGGGGGCGATAAGGGTCTGGGTGATGTCGTGGGAGGGGTTTTTCAGCAGGGCGATGGCGGTGTCGCACACCTCGCCCAGATTGAAGCCGCAAATCTGGGACGCCATGCCCACGGCAATGCCCTGGTTGGCGCTGACCAGCACGTTGGGGAAGGTGGTGGGCAGCAGGGCCGGCTCCAGCATGGTGTTGTCGTAGTTCTCCACAAAGTCCACGGCGTCGTTGTCCAGGTCCCGGAACAGCTCGGCGCAGATGGGGGAGAGCTTTGCCTCGGTGTAGCGGCTGGCGGCATAGGCCATGTCACGGGAGTAGACCTTGCCGAAGTTGCCCTTTGAGTCCACAAAGGGGTGGAGCAGCGCCTCGTGGCCCTTGGAAAGGCGCACCATGGTGTCGTAAATGGCGGCGTCGCCGTGGGGATTGAGGCGCATGGTCTGGCCCACGATGTTGGCGGACTTGGTGCGGCTGCCCGTCAGCAGGCCCATCTTGTACATGGTGTACAGCAGCTTGCGGTGGGCGGGCTTGAAGCCGTCAATCTCCGGGATGGCCCGGCTGACGATCACCGACATGGCGTAGGGCATATAGTTGGCGTCCAGCGTCTCCGTAATGGGCTGGCGCACGGTGGCGCCCCGCAGCCCCATCACGTTGGGGTCGGCGGCGCGGCGAATGGGTTTATCCTCGGCGGTTTTCTTTTTTGCCATGGAATGGCTCCTTTCTGATAAAGGAAGGTGTGGTAAGGTTGCGGAGGGCCTTGCCTTCCCCTTGGGGGGAAGGTGGCACGGCCCGACGGGCCGTGACGGATGAGGGGGCGACGCCCGCCAACGTTAAGTAAATGGAACCCGGCATCGTATTTCCGTAGGGGCGGACGACTCTGTCCGCCCTAGCCCGGGCTTTGTGGCGCAGAGAGGGCGGAGCAGAGCCCCGCCCCTACGCAGGGTAATCGTTTCTCTGTTCCATTCATCCGGCCCTTTCGATAAACGATACCGGGCATTGGGCCGCCGGGGGCGTCGGCCCCTACGGTGGGAAACGATGTCGTTTACCGTGTGCCCCACCCCGGCGGTGGGCGTAACCTGCCTTGCGGGCGCTTCATGAAGCGCCCCTACGGTGTTTTCTGACGCCGCGGGGCGGTGTCACGACACGTCAATCATATCCATGTACCTCGCCCCGTTTTCGGCGATGTAATCCTTGCGCCCGGCCAGGTTGTCCCCCAGCAGCAGGTCGAACACCCTTGCCGTCTCGGCGGCGTCGTCGGGCATCACCTGCACCAGGCGGCGGGTGGCCGGGTTCATGGTGGTCATCCACATCATCTCCGGGTCGTTCTCGCCCAGACCCTTGGACCGCTGGACGGTGACTTTTTTGCCCTCCAGCTCCTTGAGAATGTCCGCCTTTTCCCTCTCGGAATAGGCAAACCAGGTCTTTTCCTTGCAGGTGATTTCAAAAAGCGGCGTCTCCGCAATATATACGTACCCCTCGGCAATCAGCGTGGGGCACAGCCGGTACAGCATGGTGAGGATCAGCGTGCGGATCTGGAAGCCGTCCACGTCGCCATCGGTGCAGATCACCACCTTGTTCCACCGCAGGTTGTTGATGTCGAAGTGGTTCAGCTCCTTGACGGCCTTGCCCTGCACCTCCACGCCGCAGCCCAGCACCTTGATGAGGTCGGTGATGATGTCGCTCTTGAAAATCCGGGGGTAGTCGGCTTTCAGGCAGTTGAGGATTTTGCCCCGGACGGGCATCAGCCCCTGGAACTCCGCGTCCCGGCTCTGCTTGCAGGCGCCCAGAGCCGAGTCGCCCTCCACAATGTAAATCTCCCGCCTGTCCACGTCCTTGGTGCGGCAGTCCACAAATTTCGCTACGCGGTTGGCGATGTCGATTTTCTCCGTCAGCTTCTTTTTCTGGTTGATGCGGGTGCGCTCCGCCGTCTCCCGGCTCCGCTTGTTCACCAGCACCTGGGCGGCGATTTTCTCGGCGGCGTCCCGGTTTTCAATGAAGTACACCTCCAGCCGCTCCCGGAGAAATTCCGCCATGGCGTCCTGGATGAACTTGTTGGTGATGGCCTTCTTGGTCTGGTTTTCGTAGCTGGTCTGGGTGGAGAAGTTGTTGGAGATCAGCACCAGGCAGTCCTGCACGTCGGCAAAGGTGAGCTTGGCCTCGCCCTTCAAATATTTATTGTTGTCCCGGCAGTACTTGTCAATGGCGCCCACGAAGGCCAGCCGCGTGGCCTTCTCCGGCGCGCCGCCGTGCTCCAGGAAGCTGGAGTTGTGGTAGTGCTCGCAGATGGCCACCCGGTTGGAGAAGCAGCAGGCCACGGCCAGCTTCACCTTGTATTCCGGCTTGTCCTCCCGATCCCGGCCCCGGCGCTCCGCCTCCCAGTACACCGGCTCGGTGAGGCCGTCCAGGCCCACCAGCTCGGCGATGTAGTCCTGAATGCCGTTTTGGTATAAAAAGTCCTCGGTGTCAAACTGCCCCGGCGCCGTCTCGTTCCGCAGCCGGAAGGTGACCCCGGCGTTCACCACCGCCTGGCGCTTCATCACGTCCCGGTAGTAGTCCAGGGGCACGTCGATGTCGGTGAACACCTCCAGGTCCGGCAGCCAGCGGATGCAGGTGCCGGTGCGCTTTTTATTGGTGGTCATGGGCTGGCTCTCCAGCGCGCCCACCACATTGCCCTTCTCAAAGTGGAGGCGATACTCCGTCCCGGCGCGCCACACGGTCACGTCCATGTAGGCGGAGGAGTACTGGGTGGCGCAGGCGCCCAGGCCGTTGAGCCCCAGGGAGAACTCGTAGTTTTCGCTGTTTTCGTTGTCGTATTTGCCGCCGGCGTACAGCTCGCAGAACACCAGCTCCCAGTTGTACCGCCCCTCCTTCTCGTTCCAGTCCAGGGGGCAGCCCCGGCCCTGGTCCTCCACCTGCACGCTGCGGTCGGCAAACCGGGTGACGGTGATGACGCTGCCGTGGCCCTCCCGGGCCTCGTCGATGGAGTTGGACATGATCTCGAAAACGGCGTGCTCGCAGCCCTCCAGCCCGTCGGAGCCGAAAATCACCCCCGGGCGCTTGCGCACCCGGTCGGCGCCTTTCAGGCTGGAAATACTCTCGTCGTTGTACGCTTTTTTGGCCATCTATGGAAACCTCCCAGTGGTGGTGTGCGAATAAACCGCATAAGTACAAGATATTGTATCGTATTTTTCCCGGTTTGGCAAGCCCGCCGCCGCTTCCCGTCCCCAAAAAGGAACAAAAAGGACGGTTTCGTGCCTCCATAACGGAAAAAATAACAAAAGCGCAACCGCCGCAACACCGCTTGCGCAAAGGTTTTCCACACTTTCCACAGAGTTTTCCACACCTCTTATGTTAACCGCGTTTGGCCCGGAAATGTGACGGCGGGGGTGTAAAAAGGAGACGATGAGAAAAAAACAATGCGCCTTCCCCCCAAGGGGAAGGCGGGGCGGGATTTTGTTGCCGCTCACCATCCATCCGGCCCAGGTGGTTTTCGTTACCGGGGTACGGGCCGCCGGGGGCGTCGGCCCCTACGGTGGGCGACGATGCCTTCCCCCATCCAACCGGCCAGGGTGATTCTCGTTACCTTGGCGGCGGGCGATTCGTGAATCGCCCCTACGGTGTTCATGGGCATTGCCCCTTTCTCCGTAGGGGCGCTTCATGAAGCGCCCGCCTTGCCGGTTGGCAATGAGGATTACAGGCATCGTCAGACGCAGGTGGCTGCCCGTTTTCTCCGTAGGGGCGGACGACTCTGTCCGCCCCCTCTCCCTCCGCCCCGGACGGCGATGCAAAAAAAGCTGGCATTTTGTCGCGCCAAGGCCCCTCAAGTGTTGGCGGCAGAAACTGCTATATTTATATCATATATGTCATGCTATATAATCGCGGGCATTATAGCATTATCACTGATGATTCGGGAGGATGACATCGTGCGTATTCTTTCGCTTACCCTGCTGGCGGAGGCCCTGGTGGCCGGCCGCAAAGCCAAAAAGCTGAGCCGGGCCGCCCTGGCCAGGGCCAGCGGCGTCAGCGACGGCGCCATCGCCGCCTTTGAGCGGGGCGAGCGCAAGCCCACCGTGGAGCAGCTGGAGGCCCTGGGCCGTGTGGTGGACCTGGACATCCCCGCCCTGTTCGTGGAGGAGGATGATGCCGCCCCCATGCCGGTGGACCGCCGCTACCGCATCGCCGTGGCCGGCGCGGGCTACGTGGGCCTGTCCCTGTCCGTGCTGCTGGCCCAGCGCCACGACGTCACCACCGTGGAGACGGTGCCGGAGAAGGTGGCGCTTATCAACGCCTACCGCTCCCCCCTGCGGGATGACTACATCGAGCGATTTTTGGCCGAGGCCAAGGCGGGCCGCCGGGAGCTGTCCCTCCATGCCACGCTGGACGGCGCGAAAGCCTACGCCGAGGCGGACTTCATCGTCATCGCCGTGCCCACCAACTACGACCCCCGCACCAACTATTTCGACTGCTCCATCGTGGAGTCCGCCCTGCGCCTGGTGAAGAACGCCACCGCCCACCGCACCGACAAGCCCGCCGTGGTCATCAAGTCCACCATCCCCGTGGGCTACACCGAGCACATCCGGGCCCAGCTGGGCATGGACAACCTGTTCTTCTCCCCGGAGTTCCTGCGGGAGTCCAGGGCGCTGTACGATAACCTGTACCCCAGCCGCATCATCGTGGGCTGCAACGAGACCACCGCTGAAAAGGCCCGCATCTTCGCCGCCCTGCTGCGCCAGGCCGCCATCAAGCCCGCCGTGCCCGTGCTGGTGATGGGCACCACCGAGGCCGAGGCCACCAAGCTGTTCGTCAACACCTATCTGGCCCTGCGGGTCAGCTACTTCAACGAGCTGGACACCTATGCCGAGATCAAGGGCCTGAATACTGCCGATATCATCAAGGGCGTGTGTCTGGACCCCCGTGTGGGCGACTATTACAACAACCCCTCCTTCGGCTACGGCGGCTACTGTCTGCCCAAGGACACCAAGCAGCTGCTGGCCAACTACCGGGACGTGCCCCAGAACCTGATCCACGCCATCGTGGAGTCCAACCGCACCCGCAAGGACTTCATCGCCGACCGGATTTTGGAGATCGCCGGCACCTACGGCAGCAGCGAGGAGTATTCCGAGAGCCGGGAGAGCAGCCAGCGGGAGATCGTGGTGGGTGTGTACCGCCTGACCATGAAGGCCAACTCCGACAACTTCCGCCAGTCCTCCATCCAGGGCGTGATGAAGCGCATCAAGGCCAAGGGCGCCACCGTCATCATCTACGAGCCCACGCTGGAAGACGGCTCCACCTTCTTCGGCAGCAAGGTGGTGAATGACCTGGAGAAGTTCAAGAAACTGTCCGGCTGCATCGTGGCCAACCGCTACGACCCGCTGCTGGACGATGTGGAAAGCCGGGTCTACACCCGCGACCTGTTCCGGAGGGATTGAGCATGAAAAAACACGCCATCGACTTAAACGGCAAAACCATTCTGGTCACCGGCTCCCCCGGCTTCATCGGGGCGTTTCTGGTGCTGCGGCTGCTGCACGACCTCACCGGCGGCACCGTCATCAGCCTGGACAATATGAACGACTACTATGACCCCGCCCTGAAGGAGTACCGTTTGGGCCTCATTGAGGAGGCGGCAAAATCCGCCAAGGCAAACCACGTTTTCATCCGGGGCTCCATCGCCGACAAGGCCCTCATCGACAAGGTCTTTGCCGACTATCACCCCCAGATTGTGGTGAACCTGGCGGCCCAGGCCGGCGTGCGGTACAGCATCGACCACCCCGACACCTACATCGAGTCCAACCTCATCGGCTTCTACAATATTTTAGAGGCCTGCCGCCACAATCCGGTGGAGCACCTGGTATACGCCTCGTCCTCCTCCGTCTACGGCGGCAACAAGAAGGTGCCCTTCAGCGTGGAGGACATGGTGGACCATCCCGTGTCCCTGTACGCCGCCACCAAGAAGAGCAACGAGCTGCTGGCCCACAGCTACTCGAAGCTCTATAACATCCCCTCCACGGGCCTCAGGTTCTTCACCGTCTACGGCCCTGCCGGCCGGCCGGATATGTTCTACTTCTCCGCCACCGACAAGCTGTCTCGGGGCGACACCATCCAGATTTTCAACTACGGCGATATGCGCCGGGATTTCACCTATGTGGACGACATTGTGGAGGGTATCCTCCGGGTCATGGCCGGCGCGCCGGAGAAGGCCGACGGCCCCGACGGTCTGCCCCTGCCCCCCTACGCCGTGTATAACATCGGCGGCGGCACCCCGGAAAACCTGCTGGACTTCATCTCCGTGCTGCAAGAGGAGCTGGTGGCCGCCGGCGTCCTGCCGGCGGACTACGACTTCGCCGGCCACCGTGCCCTTGTGGGTATGCAGCCCGGCGACGTGCCCGTCACCTATGCCGACAGCCGCGGTCTGGAGGAGGACTACGGCTTCACCCCCCGCATCCCCATCCGGGAGGGCCTGCGCCGCTTCGCCCGGTGGTATCGGGACTATTACGCCCGCTGACGGCGGTTTTTGAGAGAGAAAGAGAGAGAAAGAGAGAGACGAGGGAGAGTGTGACCCATGCGTAAACGTGTCGACCAGGAGTGGATGAGGCACTGGGACTTCATCGTGCTGGATATCCTGTGTCTGCAACTGGCCTTTATGGCGGCAGGCGTGATTCTGCGGGGGTTCGCGGCGCCCTACGGCACCCCCGCGCTGCGCTACCAGGCGGCGGTGCTGGCGGTGTGCCAGCTGGCGGTGATGCCCTTTGCCGCCGGGTACTTCGCCATCGTGCGCCGCGGCGTATTGGAGGAGGTGTGGGCGGTGGTGAAGTTCATCGTCACCACCATGGCCCTGGCGCTGGTGTATCTGTTCGCCGTGCAGGCCACGGTGCAGGTGTCCCGGCTGCAGATGGGGCTGACCACCGCGCTGTTCGTGGTGCTGGACGTGGCGCTGCGGCAGGGCAACAAGCGGCGCATCTTCACCTCCCATAAGGCGGACAACAAGCGGACGCTGGTGCTGGTCACCTCCGCCTCCCAGGTGCGCGGCGCCATCGAAAAGCTGACCAACAGGAACACCGTGCAGTATTTCAAGCTGTCGGAGATCGTGCTGATGGACGGCGGCGAGGTTGCGGAGTTTGCCGACCTGGGTCTGCCCGTCTATCCCCTGGACGACCACGCCGTGCAGAACATCTGCCACATGCACGTGGATGAGGTGTTCGTGCTCCAGAGCGACGATATGCTCTATCCCGCCGCCTTCATCCACCAGCTGATGGAGATGGGCATCACCGTCAACTACACCAATTCCTTCCTGGCGGAGTTCGCCGAGATTCACCGTCTGGGAATGTTCGACGTGCTCACCACCGCCATCAACTTCGCCCCGGCGGCCCAGCTGGCGCTGAAGCGGCTGGTGGACATTGTGGGCGGCGCGGTGGGCTGCCTGTTCACGGGCCTCATCTTCCTCTTCGTGGCCCCCGCCATCTACTGCCAGTCCCCCGGCCCCATCTTCTTCTCCCAGCTCCGTGTGGGCCAGAACGGCAAATTTTTCAAGATGTATAAATTCCGCTCCATGTACATGGACGCCGAGGAGCGCAAAGCGGAGCTGATGGCCCGGAACAAGATCGCCGACGGCATGATGTTCAAGATGGACGACGACCCCCGCATCATCGGCAGCGAGAAGAAGGATAAAAACGGCAAGCCCAAAGGCATCGGCAACTTTATCCGCAACACCAGCCTGGACGAGTTCCCCCAGTTCTTCAACGTCTTAAAGGGCGACATGAGCCTGGTGGGCACCCGGCCCCCCACTCGTGACGAGTGGGAGAAATACGACCTGCGCCACCGCGTTCGTATGTCGGCCCGGCCGGGCATCACCGGCATGTGGCAGGTCAGCGGCCGCAGCGACATCACCGACTTTGACGAGGTGGTGGCCCTGGACAAGTACTACATCGAGCACTGGTCCCTGGGCCTGGACGCCCAGATTCTGTTCAAAACCGTGCTCGCCGTGCTCCGGCACAAGGGAGCCGCCTGATTCACCCAAGGAAAGGATTTTTTCCATGGCCAGAGATTTGCAGCATAAGCCCCGTTTGAAGATCGCCATCATCGGCCACAAGCGCATCCCCTCCAACGAGGGCGGCATCGAGAAGGGCGTGGAGGAGCACGCCGTGCGCATGGCGGCCCTGGGCCACGATGTCACCGTGTATAACCGGGGCGACGACAATATCCACGGCAAGGAGTTCAATGAAGAACGCCTGAAGGAATATAAGGGCGTGCGCATCATCACCGTGCCCACCCCCAACGGCGGCGCCTCCGTGCCGGTGTATTCCTTCCTGGCCACGGTCCACGCCCTGTTCCAGGGCTACGACGTCATCAGCTACCGCGCCTCCGGCCCCTGCGTGATGATCGCCCTGGCCAAGCTGTTCGGCCTTCGGTGCGTGGCCTCCCTCCACGGCTTCGACAGCCAGCGGGACAAGTGGGGCCGCTTCGCCAAGTGGTATCTGGCCCTGGGGGAGAAGATTGCCGCCCGCCGGGCCGACGTGTGTTTGGTGCTGTCCCGGCGGATGCAGCAGTATATCGCCGACACCTACCACCGCGAGGCCCTCTGCTTTGCCAACGGCATCTCCCGCCCGGAGCGCCGGGAGGCCAGGGAAATCACGGAGAAATGGGGCCTCACCCGGGGCAGCTATATCCTGTCCCTGGGCCGGGTGGAGCCGGAAAAGGGCCTCCATTACTTAATTGAGGCCTTCCGCCGCTGCGACACCGATAAAAAGCTGGTCATCGCCGGCGGCGACAGCAACCATGACTATTACGCCCGCCTGCGGCAGATGGCGGAGGGGGATGACCGCATCGTCTTCATCGGCGCCGTCAAGGGCAATACCATCGCCGAGCTCTATTCCAACGCCTACATCTTCACCCTCCCCTCCAACTTAGAGGGCATGGCCAATACGCTGCTGGAGTCCATGAGCTACGGCTGCTGCTGCCTGGTCAGCGACATCGCGGAGAATACCGAGGTGGTGGGCGACAAGGCCGTCACCTTCCCCAAGGGGAACGTGGAGGCGCTGACGGAGAAGCTCCAATGGCTGCTGCATGACGCAGCCGCCGTGGCCGGGTACAGCGCCCAGGCCGCCGACTATATATTGGATAAGTACAACTGGGACCTGGTGGTGGCGCAGATGCTGCGCGTTTACCGGGGCGAAAGGGTGGAATACAGCGAAGTGTGGCGCCAGAGCCACGGGGAGGCGCAACCATGAAGAAGCTGGCTGTCATCGGGCAGTACGGCGAAGGCCCCGCCTACCTGACGGGTCAGGCCGTCAAGACCGTGTTTACCGCCAACTGGATGATGGGCCGCTTCGGCCCGGACCAGGTGGAGATCGTCAACACCTACGGCTGGAAGAAGCACCCCCTCCGGCTGCTGACAGGCGTGATCGGCGCCATGAGCCGCTGCGCCAACGTGATGATTTTTCCCGCCCAGCACGGCGTCAAGGTGTTCCCCCGGTTGGTGGCGGCGCTGAACCGTGTGTTCCGCCGCAAGACCTTCTTCGTGGTCATCGGCGGCTGGCTGGCGGACTACCTGCAGGAAAATCCCGCCGTGGCCCGGGCCGTGAAAACCTTTGACGGCGTTCTGGCCGAGACGGAGACCCTTGCCGCCGCCCTCCGGGCCGTGGGGGTGGAAAAGGCCTCCCGGCTGCCCAACTGCCGGGACTACGTGGCTCCCGCCCCCAAGACGGTGGGGGACGCCCTGCCCCGCCACGTCTGCACCTACTCCCGGGTCACCGAGACCAAGGGCATCGCCGACGCGGTGGACATGGTGAAAAAGGCCAACGCCCTTTTGGGGGAAAATGTGTTCTTTTTAGACGTGTTCGGTGTGGTCGACCCGGCCTACAAGGACGAATTTGCCGCCCTGTGCGAAAGGGAAAAAGCGGTGATGGCCTACGCCGGCACCCGCAAGGCCTCCGAGACGCTGGCCACCCTGCAAGGCCAGTTTGCCCTGCTCTTCCCCACCTATTATGAGGGGGAGTGCTTCGCCGGCACGGCGCTGGACGCCTTTTTGTCCGCCACGCCGCTGATCGCCAACGACTGGAAGTATAACGCCGAGGTGATCCGCCACGGCGTGGACGGCTTCCTCTATCCCTACCGGGACACCGCCGCCGCCGCAGAATACCTGGCGGCGCTGTACCGCGACCCCACACTGTACGCCGCCATCCAAAAAGGCTGCGGCGAGAGCGCCCACACCTACAGCTCCGACGTGGTGCTGTCGGGCCTGGCGGCGCAGATGGCATGAGGTGATATGATGAGCAAAATCAAATTGAGCATCATCGGCGTGGCCGGTGAGGGCGCACGGTTCGCCACCGGCCAGGCTGTGAAAATCCGCACCCTGCGGAAGTGGTTTGCGGAGAAATACGGCGAGGGCGAAGTGGCCATCGCCAACATCGACAGCGCCAAGCGCCACCCCCTCCGGGTGCTGAACAATATCCGCAAGGCGTTGAAGGGCAGCACCAACGTCCTCTTTATGCCCGGGCAGAACATCGAGATTTTCGCCCCGGTGGTGACGGTGCTGAACAAGCTCTACCGCTGCCACATCCAGTATATCGTCACCGGCGGCGACCTGGCGGAGGTGTTGAAGCGCAAGCCCTTTTTGATTCCCTACATCGCCGCCTACGACGGCACCCACGTCCAGTCGGTGACGCTGCGGGACGAGCTGCGCGCCCTGGGCATCGACAAGGCGGAGTATCTGCCCAACTGCCGTGACTATGTGCCCGCCGTGGATTTTGACCACTGGGCCGACGACCCGGTGCGGGTGTGCACCTACTCCCGGGTCACCAAGGAAAAGGGCATTCTGGACGCCATCGACATTGTGGAGCGGGCCAACGCCCTGGCGGGCCGCCGTGCCTTCTGCCTGGAGATTTACGGCAAGATGTATGACGCCTTCGAGCCGGAGCTGAACGCCGCCCTGGCCGCCTCCGACGGCGTGGCCAAATACTGCGGCGTCCGCGACGCCTCCCAGACGGTGGACACCCTGCGCAGCTGCTTCGCCATTTTGTTCCCCACCTATTTTGAGTGCGAGTGCTTTGCCGGCACGGCGCTGGACGCCTTCTCCGCCCGCATCCCCATCATCGCCAACGACTGGCTGTATAACGCCGAGGTCATCCGCGACCGTGTGGACGGCTTCATCTATCCCTTCCGGGACAACGGTGCCGCCGCGGCGCTGCTCTATGAGATTTACACCGACAAGGCCCTGTATGCTTCCATCCAGCAGGGCTGCGAGGAGAGCATGCGCCGCTTCTCCACCGAGGACGTCATGGGCGCCTTCGACAAGCTGCTGCGGTAAGGGAGGCGAGGATATGATTCAGAATAAACAGGATTTGCGGGACTATCTCCGCCAGGATCAGATCGCCCTGGGCTGCGGCAAAAAGCGCCGCCCCCACCCCTTCGGCGACGACGTGTGGCGCTTCCAGATTCTGATGCGGAAAACGGAGTACCACGTCAACTGCGGCCGTGGCCCGCTGGGCAAGGCGGTGGCCCTGTGGTACCGCTTCCGCTACCTGCGCCGCAGCGTGAAGCTGGGCTTCGCCCTGCCGCTGAACATCTTCGGCCCGGGCCTGTCCATTGCCCATTACGGCGCCCTGGTGGTGAACTCCGCCGCCCGTGCGGGCCGCAACTGTCGGCTCCACGCCATGGTGGTCATCGGCGCCACCAACGGCGACCCCCGGGCCCCGGTGCTGGGGGACAACGTGTACGTGGGGGCCGGGGCCAAGCTCATCGGCAACATCCACATCGCCGACGACGTGGCCATCGGGGCCAACGCCGTGGTGACAAAGGACATCACCGAGCCGGGCACCACCTGGGCCGGTGTCCCCGCCCGGAAAATCAGCGACCGGGATTCCCGCGCCAATCTGTGCGCGGATCTGTTCCAATAATCCGGATTAAGTCCCTCCCGCCCCGGGCCGGGGCGGCGGAAAGGAGAACCTATGGCGCAAAAACGTAAAAATCGGAATATCATCGCCCGCCTGACTGTGGCGGCGATGGCCATTTGGGAAAACAAGTGGTGGATTCTCTTCCTGGCGGCGGTGGCGGCAGCCTTTTTCGGCTGGTACAGCGCCATGCACCGGGAGGACAGCGCCAAGGCTACGTTGGTGCTGCGCTACGAGCAGGCCTACGAGGGCCTCAACCCCAACGGCACACGCTTCAACATCAACGAGCTGCTCAGCGATGAGGTGGTGGGCCAGGCCATCCGTCTGGCGGGGCTGGAGGACAGCCTGACGCCGGAGGAGCTGCTGCCATGCATCGCCGTGGGCGCGTCCGGCTCCCAGTCGCCCCAGAATATGTACATCGCCACCGAGTACACCATCTGGCTCAACAACGAGTGTTTGCCCCGCCGCATCCGTGCCCGGGATATGCTGACGCTGCTGATGGAGAGCTACAAGCAGTATTTCATGCAGCACTACGGCAGCAACGACACCGCCCTGGACATCGACTGGGACGACGTGGAGGATTGGGAATATCTGGAATTTGCCGACATTATGAACGTGAAGGTGAATAACCTCATCACCTATCTGGAGGATTTGCGTTCCGAGAGCGGCATGTACCAGTATCACGCCGAGGGCGAGTCCTTCCGCTCGCTGGTGGAGTCGGTGACCAATTTCCGGGACATTTATCTAAATAAATACACCGCCTACGTCACCAACCAGCGGCTGTTCCGCAACGCCGGCAACTATGAGGATAAGCTGCTCTACCGCCGCTTCCTCACCAATCAGTCCCTGGGCAGCAACACCGAGCGGTACAATATCTACCAGGACGCCCTGCACCTGTATGACGAGTCCATGATCACCTTCGTGATGGTGCCCCTGTTTGACGCCACCAACGGCCTGTACATGGCCCGCACCAGCATCGGCATGGACGAGCTGACGCTGAATTCCCAGTCCTACGCCGAGAAGATTGAGACCAACGCCAAGGAGATCAAAACCTTTGACGCCGCCATCGCCAACGCCCAGAACGTCTTCCGGGGCCGGAACCGCTACGCCGTGGCCGATGAGATGATCGAGGAGATCAAGACCCACATGAACAGCCTCATTCAGCGCATCACCCGGGTCACCGGCGAATATGAGGAGTATCGGTATAAAAACTCCATTCTGTACAGCATCAAGGATTACGGCATCGTCACCGGCTACAACCTGAAGGGTGCCGCCATGGCCGCCGCCGTCACGGCGGCGGTGTGCAGCTGCTATTACGGGATTCGCCGCATCCGGCAGGAGAAGAAACGATGAAAGAATTTCAACTGACGCGCTATTTGCAGCGCTGGTGGTGGGTTATTGCCATCGTGTCGGCCCTCAGCGGGATACTGTTCTATTCCGTCATCTCCTCCCGCCAGACGTACCGGGCCCAGATTATGATTGAGTTCACCAACGAGAAGGCCGCCGATGGCCTCTATCCCTCCGGCGACCCCATCGACGTCCAGGAGATTCGCTCCTCCTCCGTGATTTTCAACGCCCTGGACAGCATCGGCCGGGGCGCCGGTGTGGACTCTGTCCGCAGCCGGGTGTCCATCGTCCCCAACGTGTCGGAGCAGGACGCCGCCATCCAGACCGCCAAGTGGACCAACGGCGAGAGCTACGACTTCTTCCCCACCCAGTATATTCTCACCTACACCACCGCCCGGGGCGAGACCTCCACCGACGCCCGCCGCATGGTGGAGGCGGTGGTGGACAGCTACATCCGCCTCTATTCGGAGAAATACGTCTCCGTGTCCAAGGTGCCCAACAGCATCCAGTCCCTGCAAAATCTGAACTACGACTACATCGAATGGGCGGAGATTATCGACAACTTCATCCGCTCCGAGCGGGACTATCTCACCCGCATGAAGAGCAGCCGCACCGCTTTCCGCTCCTCCGCCACGGGCTACAGCTTCCAGGATTTATATAATGAGTATAACCTGGTGTATAAGGTGTACCTGCCCTCCCTCTACTCCCTCATTCTGGATAACCATGTCACCACCGACCGGGATTTGCTGCTCAGCCGCTACCGCTACCGCATCGACCAGAACGACCTGGCCGTGCGGAACTATGAGGAGGCCCTGGTGCTGGTGGAGGAGATGATCGAGAGCTACACCGACAAGAACCGGGATACCATGTCCTACCACTGGAGCGAGGGCGACAGCAAGAGCGACGAGGCCTCCGGCAACAACTACGTGCTGGGCCAGGTGTACGACTTCGAGGGCCGGGACAACTACTCCCCCGAGGAGACCACCTACGACGCCGTGCTGAACCGGTACGTCCAGCTCCGTTCCGACATTGAGCTGCGCAATACCGACAATGAATACTGCCGCTACGTGCTCTCCGCCTTTGAGAACACCGAACACACCGGCACCGTGGCCGAGGCAAAAGAGGTGTCCGATCTGATTGCCCTCATCGAGGGAAAGCTCACGGACCTGGACGGCCTGCTTACCGCCACCGCCGCCGAGCACAGCGAAGTGGAGACCATTCGCAACGTCCGCGTCCGCTCCACAGCCAACGTGAAGGAGGTCACCAACGTCAAGCTGTACACGGTGATGATCGTGGCCGTGTTCTTCGCCTTCGGCGTGGTGGGCGCCGTCATCGTGGGCCGCAGCCTGGACTTTGTGGAGTACCGCTTCTACACCGACTCCTCCACCGACCTGCCCAACCGCCTGCGCTGCGACAGCGAAATCGCCCAGTATTCCAAGAAGAAACTGGCCCTGCCCTTCACCTGCGTGGTCATCAATCTGACCAACCTCAACGAGATCAACAGCGCCATCGGCCGGGACGCCGGCAACGAGGTGCTGCGCATCTTCGCCGGCTACATCAGCGACTGCGCCGAGAACTACGGCTTCGTGGGCTACAACGGCAGCCTCCAGTTCCTGGGTCTGTTCCCCAGTTGCGACGATACCCGCGCCGGCAACTACCGCAGCCTGTTAGACCGCACGGTGGCGGAGTTTAACCAGGCAGGCCACGGCGCCGTCATCCGCTATAAACTCTCCGCCGTCACCGCCGACGAGGCCCACCCCTTCACCATGCGTGAGCTGATTTCCGCCTCCATGGCCCAGTTGAAAATTGAGCGGGAGACGGCCCCCGGTATGCCCGCCCCGGTGAGCGCCCCGGTGGATAAGCAGTGAGCGGCCGGGAGGAAACGGCCATGAAGCACACCCTGTTCCCCCGCTACGAGGGCCACGCCGACCCCATCTTCGGCCTGGGCTATGCCGGGCTCATCGCCATCTCCACCCTCCGGGGCTACTTCCACCTGGTGGAGCTGCCCTGGTTTGCCACCCAGTTCGCCTACATCGCCGTGCTGGGCCTGGGCTTTGCCTGGATTTTCGTCACCGGCAACACCAAGCGGCTGAACCTGTCGCTGAACGTGATGCTGTTTCAGATGATTCCCAATTTTATCATTCTGGTGTGGTCGGTGGGCCTGTGGGTCTATCGTCAGGAGCCCTTGAGCCTCATCATGCGGGGCTCGTCGCTGGTGGTGTACCAGCTGCTGCTGCTGGCCATGCTCATCAGCGCCGGGGCCATGTTCGGCAGGCAGGCCATCGAGTACACCGCCATGGGCTTCATCCTGGCCAACTCCCTCATTCTGCTGGACGTGATGCGCCGCATGGGCGTGGGATCCACCATCACCGGCATGATGCAGTTTCTCATGAGCGTGGGCTCCAACGACAACGCCATCTCCGTCAACCTGGAGGTGCAGGACGTGACCTTCGGCATCGGCATACTGCTGGTGTACTATCTGGTGGACGGGCAGGACGAGCATTGGCGTTGGTTCTACGTAGCGGCGCTGACGTTTTACCTCTTTATGGGCTTCAAGCGGATTCTCTTCCCCGCCATCGCCCTGGCGGTGGCCTACTGCTTTCTGATGAAGCGCCTGCGGCCCAGGAGCCAGATTGCCCTCACCGTCACCATCGGCCTGGTGCTTATCGCCATCAGCCTGGGCTATGTGGTGCTGATACGCACGGGGCTGTGGTTCGACATTTGCGACCGCTTCGGCATCGACCTGATGGGCCGCAAGCGGCTCTATGGCTACATGGAATCCTATTACACCATCAGCCCGTCCTACATGGGCATGGGCAACGGCATGGTGTCCACGGTGCTGGAGGTGCTGGAGACCACCGGCAACCGCCGCCTCCACAGCGACGTGCTGCGTATGTATATCGAGCTGGGCATGCCCATGTTTCTGCTGTGGTGCGCGGTGACCTTCATCCTGACTTACACGTTCTTTGCCCGCCATTACTCTCTGCGGTCGGCCCGGATGTATTTCGCCGTCACTGTGCTGATGTATGTCACCTTCCTCACCGACAACACACTGGAAAAATACTGCCCCGAAATCGCCTGGCACGTGCTGCCCCTGGGCATCATCCTGGCGGAGCGGGAGCAGATGGCCGCCGCCCTGCGGCACAACGACACCCTATCCTCTGAAAGGAGCCCATCATGGAGAAAGCCGAAAAAAGAAAAAACGCCTCCCGCCGGCGCCTCAATTTTAAATCCCTCTTCGGAGGAAGAAACCGCGGCGGAGAAGCTGCGGAAGTTCCGTCTGAAAACCCAAAGCCGGGAGGATTCATAGACAAGGCCCTGGCCCTCACCCGCCGCAAGTATTTCGGCCGGGTGCTGATTGTGGCGGCCCTGGTGGTGGCCGCCGTGGCGGAGCTCATCCACCTGTGTGACAACTCCCACTTTGTGGACACCTTCTACGAGGTGGAGGATGCCCGCATCGCCAATCATATCCGCATCGTGATGCTGTCCGACCTGCATCTCAACGAGTTCGGGGAGAACAACTGTGAGCTGGTGGACGAAATTACCCGCCTCCAGCCCGACATCATCGCCATGGCCGGCGACATGATGGATATGCGCACCACCGACGCCACCGTGGTCACAGAGCTGTGCCGCCAGTTGGTGGACGTGGCCCCCGTCTATTTCAGCTACGGCAACCATGAAAAGCAACTCATCCGTGTGGACCAGACCAGCACCGCCAACGAGGATTTGGAGGCCCTGGGCGTCCACGTGCTGCACAACCGCTATGAGACGGTGGAGATCAACGGTTCCGTGCTGGACATCGGCGGCCTGTCCGCCAATCCTGGCACCATGCAGGCCGAGTACACCCAGAATTTCTGGCAGAGCTATCTGAAATCCGAAAACTACCGTCTGCTGCTGGTGCATTATCCCCAGTACTTTTTCTCCGGCGGCGAGCTGGTGGACTGCGGCATCGACATGGCCCTGTGCGGCCATCTCCACGGCGGCCAGGTGGTCATCCCCTACGTGGGCGGGCTGTACCACCCCGCCGGCGGCTTCCTGCCGGAGATGACCGACGGCTGTAACCTGGTGGGTGACACCTGGGTGGTCATCAGCCGGGGCCTTGGCAACGGCAAGGCCTTCCCCCGGGTCAACAACCCGCCGGAGCTTGTGATTGTAGACCTGTATTGATGTATGTTTCCCCGATGGGGCATAGGAGGCTATCTCTTGGGTGTAAAGCGAGTGTTGATTGTGGTGCTGGTGCTGATTTGCCTGGCGGTGGTGGTGATCGAGGCCTTCGTGCTGCGGGATGAATTGGACCTGGACACGGAGCTGGAGGAATACCAGATCCACGTGGACTACGGCAAAATGGCCCAGGGCTTCCTGGGGCTGTTCTCCCCTTCCCCCGCAGAGAGCGAGGAAGGCTCTGCCTACACCGCCCCTTCCGAGGGAAGCGGCAGCGCCACCGTCCATGAGCCCGCCGCCGCCCACGCCACCGCCCCCACCGTCCCCACGCTGCACACCTATTCCGGAGGGTAATCCGGCATCCCCACGTAAAAGGAGTGGTTTTCCTTGGCTGAATCCCGCATGGTCCATGCCCGCCGCAACATCAAAAGCGGCGTTATCTTGAAGGTCATCACCCCCCTCACCAGCTTCGTCACCCGCACGGCGCTGATTTACTCCCTGGGCAACGTCTACCTGGGGCTCAACGGCCTGTTCACCTCCATGCTGCAGGTGCTGAGCCTGGCGGAGCTGGGCTTCGGCTCGGCCATGGTGTTCTCCATGTATAAGCCCATCGCCCAGGGGGACGAGACCACCGTCAACGCCCTGCTGGCCCTGTACCGCCGCATCTACCGCATCGTGGGCGCGGTGATTCTGGGCGTGGGCGCGGCGCTCATCCCCTTCCTGCCCCGGCTCATCCACGGCGACGTGCCGGCGGGGCTGAATCTGACGGTGCTGTACCTCATCCGCCTGGCGGATACCAGCGTCAGCTACTTCCTGTTCTCCTACCGCAACTGCCTGCTGGACGCCTCCCAGCGCCGCAGCGTGGTGTAGACCATCCAGTCCCTGTCCAAGGTGGCGCTGTGCGTGGTGCAGGTGACGCTGTTGCTACTGTTCAAAAACTATTACGTCTTCTGCGTGGTCATCCCCTGCATCCAGGTGTGCCAGAACATCGCCTATTGGGTGGTGTCCCAGAAGGTGTTCCCCCAGTACCGCTGCGACGGCAAGCTGCCCCCCGAGGCCATCCGGGACATCACCAAGCGGGTCACCGGCCTTTTCATGTTCCGCCTCAGCCACGTGCTGCGCAACTCCTTTGACAGCATCATCCTCTCCGCCTTCCTGGGCCTGGACATTCTGGCCAAATATCAGAATTATTTCCTCATCGTCACCACCGTGGTGGGCATTTCCAGCATCGTCACCGACTCCACCCTCTCCAGCATCGGCAACTCCGTGGCCATGGAGACAAAGGAGAAGAATTTCAAGGACTTCCGCGCCTTCCAGCTCCTGTTCATGTGGGTGGTGGGCGTCATCTGCACCGGCATGTCCTGTCTCTACCAGCCCTTTATCCGGTTCTGGGTGCGGCCGGAGAACCTGCTCAGCGACGGGCTCATGGTGCTGTTCGTGGTGTACTTCTTCACCGAGCGCATGGGCAACATCTGCTTCCAGTACCGCCAGGCCAGCGGCCTGTGGTGGGAGGACAGGGCCCGCCCCATCGTGGACGGCATCACCAACCTGACGCTGAACTTCATCCTGGTGCGGTATATCGGCATCGCCGGCGTCATGCTCTCCACCATCCTCTGCCAGGTGTGCATCGACTCCTTCTGGGGCTCCGGCATCCTGTTCAAGCACTATTTCACCCAGGCCAGGCAGCGCACCTACCTGCTGCGGCTGCTGCTCTACGCCGTCACCACCGCCGCCGCCTGCGCCGCGTGCATGTTCCTGTGCCGCTTCATCCCCCAGGCGGGGGCCAACGCCTTTATGAGCCTGGTGTGGATGGGCATCCGGGGCGTGGTGTGCGTCATTGTGGGCAACGTGGTGTTCTTCCCGGTGTACCGCCTGCTGCCGGAGTTTGCCGACGCCCGCCGCACCGTGGGCAAGCTGCTGAAACGATAATAGGAGGAAACGCGATTTGATTACCGTAGTCGTATCCGTGTACAACACGGGCAAATATCTCCCCAAGGCCATGGACTGCCTGCTGCGCCAGACCTACCGGGATTATGAAATCATCATCGTGGACGACGGCTCCACCGACGGCAGCCAGGATATCTGCGACCGGGAGGCCCAGGGCCGGGACAACGTCCGGGTGTTCCATAAGCCCAACGGCGGCCTGTCCTCCGCCCGCAACTTCGGCATCGACCACGCGAAGGGCGACTATATCATCTTCCCCGACCCCGACGACTGGGTGGAATTGAATTATCTGGAAAAGCTGGTGGCCATCCGGGAGGAGACGGGGGCCGACCTGTCTATCTGCGGCCACTTCGACGAGATGGACTCCCTTGTCCGCATCTGGAACGAGGGGGCCCGGCCCTGTGTCATGCCCGCCGCGGAGGCCATGGAGGTGCTGATGACGCCCTCCGCCTTCTGCGGCTACGCCTGGAATAAGCTCTATGACCTGCGCATCATCCGGGCCAACAACCTCCGCTTCGACACCGACCTGGGCATGGTGCAGGACCTCCACTTTGCCGTGCGGTACTTCCGGTGCATCACCACCGTGGCCTACGACCCCACGCCCCTGTACCACTATAACCACGACAGCGGCGGCGTCACCGCCTCCTATACGCCCCTGACCCAGCGCAAGCTCAGCGGCCTTTTGACCTATGAGAAGATCGCGGAGCTGACGGCGGAGAGCCACCCGGCGGTGGCCGCCCTGGCCCGCAGCACCCTGTGCCACACGGCGCTGCAATACATCTATATTTATTACCGCACCCACATGAAGGACGACGCCGTGCTGCGCCGCCTGCGGGGCATTTACCGTGACTGCCGCAGCGACTATCAGGCCAGCCCCGCCTACACCCCCCGTGACAAGATGTTTATGGGCCTGGTGTCCGTCAGCCCCCGGCTCTACGCCTTCATGACCCGGCTGAAAAAGATTTACTTCAACCGCACCGACAAGAAGCAAAAGGCCGCCTGGCACGCCGCCGCCTGATAAGGAGGAAGCCCTATGAAGCCCGTCATCTCCGTCATCGTGCCCATCTACAACCAGGAGAAGTACATCGAGGAATGTCTCCGCTCCCTGCTGACCCAGGCCACGGAGAAGGTGGAATTCATCCTTATCAATGACGGCTCCACCGACCGCTCCCTGGCCCTGTGCCGGGAGATGACGGCGGAATATCCCGCCGCCCGCGTCCGCATCATCGACCAGCAAAACCACGGCCTTTTGAAGACCCGCTCCATCGGCCTTGCCGCCTCGGAGGGGGAGTACATCGTCTCCGTAGACTCCGACGACGCCCTGCTGCCCGGGGCCATCGCCGCCCTGCTCGCCGCCATCGCGGAGCGCCACAGCGACGTGATTCTCTACAACGCCACCTCCGACCCCGAGCATAAAACGCCCCTTTTCGCCTACGACTTCCCCGGTGGCACCGTGTTCCGGGGCGAGGACAAATACACCCTCTATCGCCTCGCCTGCGTCACCGACAAGATGAACAACATCTGGGCCAAGTGCATCCGCCGGGAGCTGCTGGAGGACCCGGAGGTCTATGACGACATCGAGGGCATCTCCAACGGCGAGGACCTGTACCAGACCCTGGTGGTGCTGGACCGGGCGCAGCAGGTGGAGTATCTGGACGCGGTGCTGTACTACTGGCGCAAGACGGTGGGCAGCATGTCCCGCAGCTACAACCCCAAGTTCTTCCCCTCGGAGAAAAAGGTGTGCCTGCGGCGCATGGCCTACGCGGCAAAATGGAGCCGGGGCGACGATGAGCTGACCCACGGCGCCCGGGTGTGGATTTGCAAAATCCTCCGGGACGTGACCCGTAAAGCCTTCATCAGCGATATGCCCTGGGGTAAAATCAAGGCGGAGATCGCCAAGCTCCGTGCCGACGAGTTCTACCGGGCGTACTATTTCGATACCGATGTGGACAAAAACAAGCGGGACGTGATGCTGAAAAGCAGCTTCCCCGTCATGCGGCTGTGGAAAATCATCTACGGCCTGAAAGGGCGGTAATATGAAAAAGCGTGTTTTGCTGGTGGCCGCCGGCGGCATGGATAAAAGCGGCGTCCCCGCCGTGCTGATGGCCACCGTCCGGGGCCTCCATGAAGAATACGACTTCGACCTGCTGCTCCACACGGAATCCCGGGGCTTCTATGAGCCGGAGTTCCTCTCCTACGGCGGCGCCATCTACCGCTGCCCCAAGTGGCGGCCCGGCCCCCGCCCCCTCCGCCGCCTGGCGGAGCTGCTGCACCCGGTGCATCTCTATGGCTACCTGCTGCGGCTGCTGGGGCGGCAGCACTACGATGTCATCCACTGTCATAACGACTTCGATATGGGCGCGTGCCTGGCGGCGGCCCACCGCCGTGGCGTACCCGTCCGGGTGGCCCACACCCACAAGAGCTGGCCGGCGGACGATGCCATGGGCGCCCTGACCCGGCTCACTCGCCGCGTGAGCCGCCGCGCCATCCTCCGCCACGCCACCGCCCTGGTGGGCTGTTCCCCCCTGGCCAACGCCACCACCTTCGGCCCGGATATCCCCGCCGGCGTGGTGCCCAACAGCTACGATGAGCGCCGCTTCTTTTTCGTCCCCCACGACGGCCCCCAGCCCCTGCGCCTGTTGCAGGTGGGCTATTGTAGCCCCAATAAAAACCAGCTTTTCACCCTGGATGTGCTTCGCGCCCTGCGGGACCGGGGCAGTGACGCCACCTTGACCCTGGTGGGCGACACCGCCAACAGCTACGGCGACAAGGTGCGGCGGCGCATCCGCGACCTGGGCCTTGAGGGCTGCGTCACCCCCCTGCCCCCGGACGCCGACATTCCCGCCGCCATGCAGGCTGCCTCGGTGCTGATGCAGCCCTCCATAGCCGAGGGCTTCGGCATCGTGCTGGTGGAGGCCCAGGCCACCGGGCTTTTCTGCTGCGCCTCCGACAATGTGCCCCGCCAGACGGATTTAGGCGGCGCGGTGTACCTGCCCCTGTCCGACGGCCCCGAGAAGTGGGCGGACACCATTCTGTCCCAGGGCCGCTATCGGGAGCGCCGCCCCTACGACTGCACCCCCTATGCCACCGCCGGCTTCCTGGCTGTCCAGCGGGCGGTGTACGAGGGCCAGCCCATCTAAAAAGCAAAAAACGCAAAAAACACTCTCCGCCGCCCTGAAAAGGGGAACGGAGAGTGTTTTATTTGTTGGAAAAAGAGAGTTTACAGCCCCGCGATGACCACCACGATCACCGCCACCGCGCCGGTGACGGGGTTCACCGCCAGCCGCCGCAGCATGGAGTGGAGGGTGATGTTGTGGGCGTGCTGGGCGCTGTGGCGCACGGTGATCCAGCGCTCCTCGGCGCGGCACTGCTCCGCCGCCGCAATCAGCGCCGCATCCGGCTGCCGGGGCAGCGTCACGTCGCAGATATCCAGCTCCGGCAGTGCCGTGCCGCCCCGCAGCTCCAGCAGCTCGCCGTAGGCGTTGTTGCACCGCATCAGGCTGATATGGCCGTCTTGCAGCTCCCAGATGGCCATAGGCACCGAGTGGAGGAAGGGCCGGATGGCCTCGGTGGGCTTGCTGTCCACAAAGGCGGGGTCGCTGAGGTTGGCAGTGCCCACGGCGCAGTAGTAGTCCGCCTCCAGAGGGTTTTCAAACCGCAGGTCGACCTGGTTGCGGCTGCGGTCAATTACCTCGTCCAGGGGGATGGGCTGGCGGAAGTACATGCCCTGCAGCTTGTCGCAGCCGATGCCCCGCAGGAAGTGCACCTGTTCCGCCGTCTCCACGCCCTCCACCACCGTGTCCACCCCCAGCTTCAGCGCCATTTTCATCAGCTGGGCCAGGATAATCCGGCTCTTGGGGCCGGTGTGGAACTGGCGCAGGAAGGTCATGTCAAACTTGATGAGGTCAAAGTCAAAGCTCTGCAACAGGTCAAGGGAGGAGTAGCCGCTGCCGAAGTCGTCCATCCACACCTTGTAGCCCAGGGAGCGCAGGGCGTCGATCTGGGTGCGCATATACTGGGGGTTCTCCATCACGGCGCTTTCGGTGATTTCCACGTTTAAGAGGTCACGGCGCACGCCGGCGGCCGCCACCCGCCGCTCGATTTCCTCCACCACGTCGCAGGCGGCGAAGTCGGCCCGGGAGATGTTCACCGACACCGGCACGATGTGTACGCCGCACGCCGCCTTCTTGCGCATGGCGGCCAGGGCCTGGTCCACCATGTACAGGTCCAGCTTGTAGATGAGGCCTGTCTCCTCCAGCGCGGGGATGAACTCCTCCGGCGACAGCAGCCCCTTGTCCGGGTCAATCCACCGTGTCAACGCCTCCTCGTCGCAGATGCAGCCGTTGGCGGAGCGGATAATGGGCTGGAAATAGGCCTGAATCCAGCCCTCGCTGAGGGCCTGGTCCAGATGCTCCAAAATGTAGTTGCGGTGGTCCGCCGCCGCCAAAAGGGAGGTGTCGAAGCAGCGGCTGCCGGAGGCGTAGGTGGCGGCAAGCATATCGCAGGCCATCTTGGCCCGGTCCACCGCCGCCAGCGGGGTGATGTCCTCGGGCACATCCCGGTAGATGCCCACGTGGACAGGCAGGGTGCGCCCGCCGTTGAGGGCGGCGGTCTCCTGGTAGAGGTGGGGCAGCAGGGTGTCAAAGTCCACGTCGCCGCAGAAGGCGGCAAAGTGGTCCTGCCCCACGCGGCACACCCGCTCCGGGCCAAAGCGCCGGAGCAGTAGCTGCGCCATGGCCTGCAGCAGCCGGTCGCCCTCCTCATAGCCAAACAGGCTGTTGAACAGCTTCATGCCGTTCATGTCGAAAAACAGAACGGAGAGGGGCTGCCCCTGGGCCGCCAGCGCCTGCCGGGCCGCCTGGACCAGGGTGGCAAAATAGTTCGCAGTGGGGATGCCGGTGAGAGAATCCTGTCTGCGTCGCTCCATGAAAAAAGCCTCCGTTCCGATGGGTTGCTGCGGGACCGCGGGCTGCCCAAAGGCGCCCCACGCCCCATTATCTGTTTCAGTATACCTTATTCCGGCCTATTCCACAAGGCATTTTCCGCAAATCCCTTTGACAGAAAAAGGTATTTTCTGGTTGAACACCCACCACCGCCGTGGTATAATAACGTGTCTCTCTGTTGCGATCACGCGGCGCTGCCCCGGCAGGCCGTTTTCACCTCGATAAAAGGAAGTGGGTCACTATGTCCGCCGCACCCGAAGCCAGCCGTACCCTGCGCCCCTACCTGTCGCCGCGGCAGGTGTGGGCCGTCTCCCTGGGCACCAGCGTGGGCTGGGGCTCTCTGGTGGTCACCTGCAACACCTATCTGGCCGAGGCCGGGCCTCTGGGCACGGTGCTGGGATTGCTGGCGGGCCTTGCCATCATGCTGCTGGTGGCCCGGAATTACCACTATCTGATGAACCTCTATCCCTCCGCCGGCGGCGCCTACACCTATATCCGTGACGCCTACGGCCACGACCGGGCCTTCCTGGTGTCGTGGATGCTGGCGCTGACGTACCTGGCCGTACTGTGGGCCAACCTCACCAGCCTGCCCCTGTTTGCCCGTATCTTCCTGGGCAACGTGTTCCGGTTCGGCCGGCTCTATGAGCTGTTCGGTTACGACGTGTACCTGGGCGAGGTGCTGCTGACGGTGGCGGCGGCGCTGCTGGCGGCGGTGCTGTGCATCCGCTGGAGCAGGGCCATGATGCGGGCCATGGTGGTCATGGTGGCGGTGTTCTTCCTGGGCATTTTGGGCGTGTGCGCGGCGGCCCTTTTCCTGCACGACCGCTCTCTCGCCCCCGCCTTTGTGCCCGACACCCGGGCCATCTCCCAGGTGGTGAGCATCGCCGTCATCTCCCCCTGGGCCTTCATCGGCTTTGAAAACGTCTCCCATGCGGTGGAGGAGTTCACCTTCCCGGTGGGCAAATCCTTCCGTATCCTCACCGTTTCCGTCGTCGCCACCACCGCGCTGTATATCGCCGTGGCCCTCCTGTCGGTGACGGCCTTCCCGCCCCAGTACGCCACGTGGCTGGACTACATCCGTGACCTGGGCAACCTCCAGGGCATCGAGGCCCTGCCCCCCTTCTACGCGGCGGAGCACTATCTGGGCGGCGCGGGCATCGCCATTCTCATGGCGGCGCTGCTGTGCCTGGTGCTCACCAGCTTCATCGGCAACATCACGGCCCTCAGCCGCCTGTTTTACGCCATGGCCCAGGACGAGATTCTCCCCGCCCCCATCGCCCGGCTCAATGGGCAGGGCACCCCCGTCAACGCCATTTTGCTCATCACCGCCATCTCCTGCTTCATCCCCCTGGTGGGCCGCACCGCCATCGGCTGGATTGTGGACGTCACCACCCTGGGCGCCACCATCGTGTACGGCTTCGTGTCCGCCGCCGCGGGGAAAATGGCCGCCTTCCACAAGGACAGGGTGGAGAAGGTGACGGGCAAGCTGGGCCTGTGGCTGATGGTGGCCTTCGGCGCCTATTTGCTGATACCCAACTTCTTCCACGAGTCCTCCATGGCCACGGAGACCTACTTCCTGTTCGTCATCTGGTCGGTGGCGGGGCTGCTGTTCTTCCACTTTGTGCTGCGCAAGGACCGGCAGAACCGCTTCGGCAACGCCATGGCGGTGTGGATCGCCTTCCTGTCCCTGATTCTGTTCGTGTCCCTGGTGTGGATGAGCCAGTATACCATGCGGGCCACCCGTGAGGGCATGTATGAGCTGCATAGCCACTTCGCCACCCTGGGCGCCAGCGGCGAGAGCCAGGCGGTCGTCCAGCAGGTGCTGGAGGAGATCCAGCGCTCCGGCGGCCGGGGCATCATGGTGGTGGTCATCATGTTTGCCATCTCCCTGGCCATTTTGTTCAGCAACTATACCACCATGAGCCGCCGGGCCATCCGCAGCGAGGCGGAGCTGGGTGCCATGCGCACCATCGCCAACACCGACCCCCTCACCGGCGTGAAAAACAAGCTGGCCTACACCACTGCCGAGGCCCGGATGAACAACGAGATCGCCGCCGGCACTGCCGGGGAGTTCGCCGTGCTGGTGTGCGACGTCAACGGCCTCAAGCATATCAACGACACCCAGGGCCACAAGGCCGGCGACGCCTACCTGTGCCTGGCCAGCAACATGGTGTGTGAGTTCTTCAAGCACAGCCCCGTCTTCCGTGTGGGCGGCGACGAGTTCGTGGTGCTGATGGAGGGCCCGGACTTCCTCTACCGCCAGGAGATTTTGGAGAAATTCAACCATCAGGTGGAGGAGAATATCCACACCGGCGGCGCCGTTATCTCCCTGGGCGCGGCGGTGTACGCTCCCGGCAGGGACGGCAACGTCCACGCCGTGTTCGAGCGGGCCGACAGCCGCATGTACGAGCGCAAGCGGCAGCTGAAAGCCATGGGCGCCCACGTCCGGGGCTGATAGAGAATAAAAAAGGATACCGGGTATCGCGCCCGCAGGCGCGAACCCATGAAATCCGAAAAAAGTGACGACATGCGCGTCACTTTTTTCACTTCTCAGGCTACGAAGTGTGCGAATAGTGCGCCTCCGGCGCACTATTCGTGCGCGTAGTAGACTGCAATCCTATTGTCAAAAAACGGCAGAGCCGTTTTTTGACAGGCTCGGATACCCGGTGTTTCTGTGTGTAAATGGTTTACTTTTCGCAGCGGCGGTAGGTGTAGGTGATTTTTTTCAGCTTCGTGGCAAGGGCGGGGGTAATGGCGTCCGGCGCCATGCGCCACTGCCAGTTGCCTGCGGCGGTGCCGGGGGAATTCATGCGGCACTCACCACCCAGCTCCAGCACGTCCTGCATCTGCATCACGAACAGCTCCGACGCCGTGGCCATGCCGGTGCGGATCATGCCCCAGCACCAGCCCTCCTCCGGCGTAATGTGCATATACTCCCGGGCGTAGCGCAGGAAGCGCTGGCCTTTACCCGCTTTCACCCAGCCCTTCACGGTCTCGTTGTCGTGGGTGCCGATGTAGCACACGCTGTGCTTGTGGCAGTTGTGGGGGGCGTAGCCCGACTCGCCGTCGGGGTCGAAGCCGAATTGCAGCACCTTCATGCCCGGCAGGCGGGAGTCCGCCAGCAGCTTTTCCACCCCCGGGGTGGTGAAGCCCAAATCCTCGGCAATCAGTTCCATCTGGGGGAACCAGTTTTGCAGCATGCCGATCAAATCCATCCCCGGCCCCGGCAGCCACTGGCCGTTTTTGGCGGTGGTGTCGCCGTAGGGCACGGCCCAATAGCTCTCAAAGCCCCGGAAATGGTCAATGCGAATCACGTCGTACAGCTTCAGCGCGCCCTCCATCCGGCGAATCCACCAGCCGTAGTCGTTGGCGCGCATGGCGTCCCAGTCGTACAGGGGGTTGCCCCACAGCTGGCCGTCCTCGGTAAATTCATCCGGCGGCACGCCCGCCACCGCCTTGGGCACGTTCTCCTCGTCCAGCTGGAAGAAGGCGGGGCTGCTCCACACGTCGGCGCTGTCCAGCGCCACGTAGATGGGCAGATCGCCGATAAACGCCACGCCGTTTTCATGGGCATAGCGGCGCAGACCGTTCCACTGGCGGAAGAACAGGTACTGCAAAAAGGCCCAGAAGGCCACCTCGTCCCGGTACTCCTCGTGGCACCGCTCCACCGCCTCGGGCCGGTGGAGCCGGATGTCCTCCTCCGGCCACTCCGTCCAGGCGGCCATGCCGAAGTGCTGCTTCATGGCCATAAACAGGGCGTAGTCCGGCAGCCAGGACCGATTCTCCTGCCAGAAAGCGTCCAGCTCCGCCGCCAGCTTCTCCCGGCCCCGGGCAAAGGCCTTCCGCAGCAGGGGGAACCGCTGGACAAAGAGGCAGCCGTAGTCCACCCGCTCCGCATTGTCGCCCCAGTGGATGTCGGCAAGGTCCGCCTTGGTCAAAAGGCCGTCCTTCACCAGCAGATCCAGGTCGATGAAATAGGGGTTGCCCGCAAAGGTGGAAAAGCTCTGGTAAGGGCTGTCGCCGTAGCTGGTGGGGCCCAGGGGCAGCAGCTGCCAGTAGCGCTGGCCCGCCTTGCGGAGAAAGTCTACAAATTGGTAGGCGCTCTTGCCCATGGTGCCGATGCCGTAGGGGGAGGGCAGGGAGCTCATGGGCATCAAAATTCCGCTTTTACGCATACGTTTCTCTCTCTTCAAATCATAATCTGTGGCCCCCGCAGGGCCATTATCAGTGTACCGCGCCCGCCGCCGTCTGTCAACGGAAAGGGGCGTTTGTCTTTCAAAAAGGGGCCCCGGCCTGCGCCGAAGCCCCCCATAGCGTATGAATACGGCTTCGCCGTTTTTTGATAGCTCAGTTCAGCAGGTTCTCCTGGCTCTCGGGGTCGAAGAAGTGCATCACCTTGCCGCGGAAGGTGATATACAGCCTGGAATCCCGCTGCAGGCCGTGGCGCTGATCGGGCTCCAGGTCGATGGTAGGCACCCGGACGATGAGGCGGGTGCCGTCCTCGGTGACCACGTGCAGGTGCAGCTCGCTGCCCATCATCTCGTTGACCTCCACCGTGCAGGGGATGGCCCCCGGCTGGCCTTCCTTGGCCAGGGTGATGTGCTCGGGCCGCACGCCCAGCAGCACCTCGCCGGTGGGAGCGTGCTTGGCCGCCAGAGCCTCGCTCTTGCCGCCGTCCACCGCCAGCTTCACGCCGAAGGGGGAGACGGTGTAGCCGCCGTTCAGATCCTTCTTCAGCTCGGTGCGCATCACGTTCATCTTGGGCGCGCCGATAAACTCGGCCACAAACAGGTTCTTGGGCATCTCAAAAACCTCTGCCGGAGTGCCCACCTGCTGGATGTAGCCGTCCTTCATAATCACGATGCGGTCGCCCAGGGTCATGGCCTCGGTCTGGTCGTGGGTCACGTAGATGAAGGTGGTGTTCAGCTTCTGGCGCAGCAGGATGATCTCGGCGCGCATCTGGTTGCGCAGCTTGGCGTCCAGGTTGGAAAGGGGCTCATCCATCAGGAACACCTTGGAGTTGCGCACCATGGCGCGGCCGATGGCCACGCGCTGGCGCTGGCCGCCGGACAGGGCCCGGGGCTTGCGCAGCAGATAGTCGGTGATGCCCAGCACCTCCGCCGCGGCGGTGACCTTCTCGTAGATCTGGTCCTCGGGCATCTTCTGCAGCCGCAGGGAGAAGGCGATGTTGTCAAACACCGTCATGTGGGGGTACAGCGCGTAGTTCTGGAACACCATGGCGATGTTGCGGTCTTTCGGCTGCAGGTCGTTGACCACCTCGCCGTCGATCTCCACCGTACCGTCGCTGATGTCCTCCAAGCCGGCGATCATCCGCAGCGTGGTGGACTTGCCGCAGCCGGAGGGGCCCACGAACACGATGAATTCCTTGTCCTTAATGTCCAGGTCGAAGTCGTGGACGGCCACCACGTTGTTGTCATATACCTTTTTGACCTTGGTCAATTTCACACTTGCCATATCAATTCTCCTTTATTTCCTGTCCGGTTAACCCTTGACGGCGCCGCCTGTCACGCCCTCCACGTAATACTTCTGGAGGCACATGAACAGGATGGTCACCGGTATGGCCACCACCACGCCGCCTGCGCAGAACATGGTGTAGCGCTGGCCGATCATATCCTGCTGCAGCCAGCTGTACATGCCCACCGCCACGTTCATGCCGGCGGAGGTGCCGAAGGAGATGTAACGCGCCAGCACGAAGTCGCCCCAGGGGGCCATAAACGCGGTGAGGATGGTGTAGATGACGATGGGCTTTGCCAGGGGCAGAATGATTTTCCACAGCACCTGGGCCCGGGTGGCGCCGTCCACACGGGCGGCCTCATCCAGGGATTTGGGGATGGTGTCGAAGAAGCCCTTGGACACGTAGTAGCCCATGCCGGAGGAGGCGATGTACACCAGGATCAGGCCCGGCACGGCGTTGGCCTGGGTCAGTCCCAGGTCCTTCAGCACACGGTAGAGCACGATCATGGCCAGCATGTTGGGGAACATGCCCAGCACCAGCATGAACCGCATCAGCCCCTGGCGCATCTTGAAGCGGAAGCGGGACAGGGTGTAGCTCATGCACAACACGAACACCGTCTGCCCCACGGCGGTAGCCAGGGCGGTGATAAAGGTGTTGAGATACCATCTCTTAAAGTCGGAGTTCCACAGGGCCACGTAGTTGTCCCAGCCCCACTTCTGGGGGATGACGTAGCCCACCTGCCAGGTGGACTCCACACGGAAGGATTGCAGCACGATGCAGATGAAGGGAATCAGCCACACCACGCTCATCACCACCAGCACGATGTAGATAAGCGTATTGCTGATGTGGGCGCTGGCCCTGAGGCCCATATGACGTTTGTTGCTCATCACTGGAAATCCTCCTCATTCTTGATACTGGGCAGCACGTTGTACACCACCAGCGAGATGATGGCCACCACCAGGAACACCAGGATGCCGATGACCGACGCCATGTAGTACTGGCTCTCGGCGCCCATGGTGATCTTGAACAGCCACGTAATCAGCAAGTCGGTGTAGCCCACGGAGCCCGCCGCGCCGGAGGCCGCCGCGTTGGTAGGCGCGCCGCCGGTGAGCAGATAAATCACGTTGAAGTTGTTGATATTGTTGGTAAAGCTGGTCAGCAGGTAGGGGCCGGTGATGAACAGCATGTAGGGCAGCGTGATCTTGGTGTACTGCTGCCAGGCGTTGGCGCCGTCGATGCGGGAGGACTCGTACAGGTCCGCCGGGATGTTCATCAGAATGCCGGTGGTAATCAGCATCAGGTACGGGATGCCCACCCAGATGTTGATGAGGATCACCATCACCCGGGGCAGCAGGGCGTTGTGGGCCTGGCTGCCCATGAAGTCGATGGCCTGGGTGATCCAGCCCAGATCCAGCAGCAGGCCGTTGACGATGCCGTTCTTGGCGAACATTTTGCTGACGTACAGCAGGGAGATAAACTGAGGGATGGCGATGGTCAGTACCAGCACGGTGCGCCACAGCTTCTTCAGGTAAATGCCTTTTTTGTTGATCATCATAGCCACGAACATGCCCAGGAAATAGTTGGTGAACGTGGCGAAGAAGGCCCAGATCAGCGTCCAGGTCAGGATCTCACCGAAGGTGGCGGAGTAGTTGACGCCGCTGCCGGACCAGGTGAGCATGGTGCGGAAGTTTTTCAGCCCCACCCAGGTGAACAGCGCGTTGTTGTAGCCGTCGTGGGAGCCGTCGTAGTTGGTGAAAGCCACCAGCACCATGAAGATGATGGGCATCACCGTGAACAGGATGATGCCGGTCAGCGGCAGGGCCAGCAGCGTCTTGTGGAACTGATCGTCCACCATGGACTTCAGGTCCTCCTTGCCCGAGCGCAGCTTCTTGCCGGAGCGGAGGATGTCCTCTGCAATCTTGTTCTGCTTGATGTTCAGCCGCCAGGTGTAGACCAGCGCGATGATGAAGAAAATGGTCAGCACGCCGTAGAGCAGGATCTTGAAGGAGTTGTCGCCGTACACCTTGGTGTAGGCGTCCAGCACGGCGCTGTACTCGTCGTGGGGGCCTATCCGGCCCAGGGAGGACAGCAGGCTCATCCAGTGGCCGCCGCCCATGATCATGTAGAAGATGAACACCGCCTCAAACAGCAGGAACAAAAGCCCCCGCAGCACCTGGCCCCGGGCCATGGAGCCGAAGCCCATGATGAGGAAGGACAGGCGGGTCTTCCAGTCGCCGTTTTTGAAGGTTAGCACGATGTCGGCCAATTCCCGGCCGATGGCGGCAGCCAGGTTTTTGAAGAAGCGTCCGATGCCCAGGCAGCCGTTTTTCAGCGCCACGGGGATGGCGGCGAAAAAGCTGACCAGGCGATACAGGAACTTCTGCCCCTTGGACAGCCGCAGATATTCCAGATCGTTGTATTTTTTCATATCATAGCCCCTTTGAAAAAAGCGGTTGGAGCCAGGTGAATGGCTCCAACCGCTTTCCGTTTATACAGGTTCAGCCAGAATCAGTTTTCGATTGCTCGAAAGGATACTGCTCTTGGCAGTTTACTGGGCGATGAGAGTGACCTCGCCGCTGTCGCCGCTGACCACCAGCTGCACGATGTAGTTGCCGTCAGCCTCCACCACCACGTTGTCGGCGGGGAAGTTCACGTCCCAGGAAGCGCCCTGACGGCACTTCAGCTCATCGCCGGCCTTCAGCTCCAGGACCTCGGACTGGAAGGTGCCCTCAGCAGTCTCGGTCATGGGGAAGTCGGTGTCCCAGTTGGTGCCGCAGAGGGCGCCGATGACGCTCCAGGCGTTGAGCTGCTCCTCGCTCATGTTGAACAGAGCGGAGATAGCGGCCTGGTAGTTGTCCAGAGCCTTCTGCAGGCCGGCCTCGTCGGTGGCGTTCTCCACGTCAGTGCCGATGACCTTGGCGATATCCCACCAGGAGCCGTGGATCTGGCCCTGGGGCACGGAGTACTGGTTCTGCAGCAGCAGAGCGGCCAGCGCGGGGTTGGCCTGCACGGCCTCGTTGCCCTGGTCCACCAGGTTGGAGGGACCCCAGGACACAGCGTTGAAGCGCTCCATCTGGCCCTGCTCGCCGGTCAGATACTGGGCCAGCTTGTGGAGGGCAGCGGACTTGGCGGCGTCGGTCTGGGGCTTGACGCCCATCAGCTTGCAGCCGTTGAAGGAGCCCATGTGATAGCTCTGGCCGTCCACCTCGAAGGAGGGCAGGTCAGTGGCGCCCAGGTTGTCGCCCAGGATGCCGGCCACGGTCTCGTAAGCCCAGGTGCCGGTGACCACGATGGCGCAGCCGCTGTCGAAGCCGGCGCCGTCAGAGGAGCTGAGGTACATGGGGGAGTCCACCAGATGCTTCATGCCCTTGACAGCGATGAGGCCCTCGGGGCTGTTGAAGGTATCCTTCACGGACACGAACTTGCCGTCCGCGTCGGTCTCCCAGGTGGACTCGCAGCCGGTGCCGAAGAAGAAGGAAGCGATGTACCAGGCGGAGGTGTCGGTCTCCATGGAGAAGTACTTGCCGGCGGCCTCGCAGTCGGCGACCAGCTTCTCCAGGGAATCCAGGTCCTCCTCGGGGATGACGGACTTATCATAGTACATGAAGTAGCCGTTATCGGAGGTCAGGGGGTAGGCATACAGCTCACCGTTGACGGAGGCAGCAGCCACCACGCCGGGGTCGTTAGCCGCGGACACAGCCTCGGAGGCCTGCACGCCCAGCTTGTTCAGAGCGCCGGCCTGCACCAGACGGGCGAACTGGTCCTGCGCGAAGCAGAACAGGTCGCCGCCGGCTTCCACGTCGGTGATCATCTGGGTAGCGGCGTCGCCCTCGCCCACCGCTTCCACGGTGGCGTTAAAGGTGATGCCATCCTCGTTGCTCTCGTTGAAGGCAGCGATCTGCTGCTGGGTCAGCTCAACGATAGCGTCAGCGCACCATACGGTGATGTCGTAGGTGCCTGCCAGCTCGCTGGAGTTGGTCTCCTCAGCGGGCTTGCTGCCGCCGCAGGCCACCAGGGACAGAGCCAGGGCCAGCGCCAGCACAAGTGCCAGAATCTTTTTCATCTTAAATCCTCCTAATGATTTGTCCGGCGCCGCATGACGCCGGTATTGCTCCCGGGGCGATATCCCCAGTGAACATGTGTATTATAGCGCCGTATTTGCAATTTGTCCATCACTTTTATTGGCGGGCCCTTTCTTTTTGTAAAAACTGGCAATAAATGTGAATAAAGTATTGTATAATACGCAGAAAATAGGCGGGCCCCCTCAAGAGGCCCGCCCTGCGGTCAAAACCTTGCCTCACTGCGCATAATAGCGATCCTCGGCCCATTTGGCAGGGTTTTCGTCCATGTACTCCCATATTTCCCGGTAATCCCGCTCACCGCGAATCACGTGCTCATGGAAGGAGCGCTGCCAGATATTCGCGCCCAGCCTCCGGTTCACGAGGCGTTTTAACGCACCCACCGCATCTGAAACCGTAGGGGCCGACGCCCTCGGCGGCCCGCCCTCAAGGTGCAGAATCAGGTGAACGTGGTTGGGCATGATGACGTATTTGTCAACGCAAAAACCGGGTATTCGCTCCGTAGACAGGATGTACTGCTCGACGACCCTTCCCGCGTCTGTCAACCGCAGCTGCGGGCCGCCGGGGGCGTCGGCCCCTACAATAATATCTGACAATATGCACTGCCGATCATGGGTACAAATCGTGACAAAATACGCCCCGGGCGCAGAATAATCGTACTCCGGCAGGCGAATAGCCTTCCGCTGGGGCAACGCCACGGCAAAACCCTCCCTTTCCTCACATAACCACCGCAGGGGCGCTCCGGAAAGCGCCCCTGCGATATAAAACATCATACTAAATCAATCCATCTGGGAATTCAGCCGCGCGCTGTCGATCTTGCCCCAGGCGCCGGCCCCGGCGCCCTGGCACTTGACGGCGATGCCCACCGTCAGCGTCTGGCCCTGGCCCAGAGCGATGTCCCGTACCTCCCCGGTGTCCCAGCTTCCATAGGAGGTGATGGACATGGGGGCCGTGCCCACAATCTCGCCGTCCACCTTGGCGTAGGCGTAGATGTCGGTGGTGCCGGCGTCGCCGCCCATGATGGAGATGGCGAACTTATAGGTACCCGCCGGCAGGTCGATGAGGGCCTGCTCCAGCGTGAAGTCCACGCTGTTCTCCGCCGCGCTCCAGAAATGCATGTGCTGCGTGCCGTGGAGGGAATCGGTGACCTTGTCCTCCACATACAGCTCGTCGGCCTTCCCCAGGTCGGTGACCATCCAGGGGGACAGCTCCCCGGTCTCAAAGCTCTCGTTGGTCAGGTAGTTGTACTCCACCATGTACACCTTGCCGTGGGCCTCCAGCCCGCCGGCGTCGCCCACGATGTCGTACTCCGCCACGCCGCCTGTCTGCATCTTCTGGATGTCATCGTCGGTGACGTGCCATGTCACCGGCACGGCCTGGCGGCTGTCGTCAGTCATCACGGCGTTCACCGTCTCCGGAAGCTGGATGGTGCCCGCCAGGTCCACGGTGAGAACGGTGTCCTCCACCGCGTCGGGCACGGGGGCGATCTCATTGCCGCTGCGCACCAGGCCGAACAGCTTCAAAGACTCCAGCGGATGGCCGGTGGCGTCAAAGAAAGCCTGGTTGTCCACGGCGGAGCCGCCGTAGTACTTGCCCGCGTCGTTGGGGTCGTACACCGCCGCGTAGCTGCTGGCCCAGCCGGAGCCGTACTGCTCCCAAAGGGCGTGGTTTTCCTCCCAGGAGCTGGTGCCCACGGTGATCCATGTGCCCTCCCAGTACACCACGCCGATGCCGTTATCCATATGGGCCACCGCGTCAATGACGCTGCGGACGGAGTTGGCCTGGCCCTGTACGGTGAAGGGGTAATTCTTGGTGATGGTGCCGCCGTCGGAAATGGTGTTGCCGGAAAAATCGGTGTCCTCCGCGGTGTAGGCATAGGAGGTCTCCATCACCATCACCTTTTTGCCGTAGGTCTGGGAAATGTCATTCAGCACGTTGGTGAGATTCTCCAGCGTGCCGTGCCAGTAGGGGTAATAGGAGGAGGCGAACACGTCGTAATCCAGCTGATAATAATCCAGCTTTTCCGCGTAGCCCGCGTAGGCCCCCGCCTTCTCCGGGTTGGCGAAATGCACCGCCACCAGCGCCTCGGGGTACACCTCCCGCACGGCCTTGGCCCCTGCGCCCATGATGTACTGGATGTTAAACCAGGTCTTCTCGCCGCAGAGGGCGCCGTTGGTCTCGTTGCCCACCTGCACCATGCCTACCTGCACCTTGGCGTCCTTCAGCATTTGCAGGCAGTCCCGGGTGTACTGGTAGGCGGCCTCGGTCTTTTCCTCAATGGTCATGTCCTTCCACGCCAGAGGCACCATCTGCTTGCCGGGGTCGGCCCAGAAATCGGAGTAGTGGAAGTCCACAATCAGCTTCATGCCGTATTGGGTGGCCCGCTTGCCGATTTCCACCGCCTTTTCGATGTCGTTGTTGCCGCCGCCGTAGCCGTTGCCGTCGGCGTCGTAGGGATGGTTCCACACCCGGACGCGGATGTGGGTGATGCCGTTCTCCGCCAGGGTCTTGAACACGTCCTGCTCCTCGCCCTCAAAGTTGTAGAACCTGACGCCGCTGTCCTCCTCGGCGATGACGGAGGAGGCGTCCATGCCCAGAATGAAATCGTCGGGCAGGTTCTCCACCTGCTTTACGTACAGCACGTCGCTGTGCACCTCCTTGGCCGCCGTGGCGGAGCCGCCGCAGGCCGTCAGCGCCAACGCCAGGGCCAGCAGCAGCGCCGCCGGTAACAGTATTTTCCGCATTGCATTTTCCTCCTATTCCATTTCTAACAAGTCCGCCGCCACCTGCAACGCCGCGTCGTCACCGACGCCGTTGACAGACAGCGCATGGCGGGAATGTACGCCGATAAAGAGATAGTAGTCCTCCTCCGTCCCCTCGGCCCCGTAGCCGATGAGGCTTTGGGCGATGCCGCGGCCGTCATGGTACACGGTGATGCCGCCGTTTTCCGCCGCGTCGCCCAGCGCCGCCGGGGCGGGGGCAAAGGAGTCCTGATACTCCGCCACACGGGAGGCGGGTACAATATAAATATCGGCGTTCAGCAATGTGCTCTCGTCAAACATGGCGTAGGTGAAGGGATGGACGAAGATCATCCGAATGCCCTCGGGGCGGTGCTGCTCCAATTGCTCCCGCAGCGTCAAATCCTCGCAGGGCGCGTCGATGAACACCGTCACCTTCTGCTCGATGGGGGCGTCGGTGATGCGGGTGAACACCAGGCCCCAGATGAGGCCCGCCGCCAGCAGCCATAATAAATAAAGGTGGAGCTGGGAGAGGATGTTTTTCACTATTCTCATTCCGCCACCTCCACAGCGGTGACGTAGCCCCCCGCCGTCTCCAGCGTCAGGGTGTCCCCCGCCGCCAGGGCCCGCTGCAAGGGGGCCAGCCGGGTGCTGTCCACCCACAGCCGGTGGATGGTTTCGCCCTCACGCACCGTCACCGCTCGCACAGTGATGCTGCGGGGGATGCGCCTGTCCTTTTTGTCCAGCGTCACGCTGCCCGCTACCATGGTCCGGGGCAGGCCCAGAATCCGCGCCGTGTGCTCCTGCTGGTGGCGCAGCGCCCCCAGGCAGAAGGCGGCCAGGTAGATGTCCACCCACCCCGCCGCGGCGAAGGTGAGCACGCACCGCAGCTCCATCACATTGGCGTTCCGGGGCGTGACGGACAGGCAAAAGGCAACACAAAGGCCCACCCCTGCCAGCGCAACGGCGGCGGCAGCGGCGGCCCAAAGGCGATATTTTTGTTTCAGCGCCGGGATGTCATCGGCGCTGTACAGCGGTAACAGTTTCATGGGGGCATTATAGCACAGTTTCCCGCCGCTGCGCAACGCCTTTTCTGCCCCGCCCCGCTTGACAAGAAAACAGGATTTGGCTACTATGAAGAAAATGGAAGAAAGGCAGGTCAATCCCATGAAACGCTTTCGCATGCTGATAGCCGCCGCGCTGTGCGCCCTTTTGCTCGCCGGCTGCGGCAAATCCGCCCCTCTGGACGCCACCGGCGCCTATCCCCTGTCCGGCGGCGAGGCCGTCCTCAATGACGAAAACCTCCATACCGACTTTGTGTCCGACGACCAGAACCGGGTGTTCTACCAGATTTTCGTAGGCTCCTTTTCCGACTCCGACGGCGACGGCGTGGGCGACCTGCGGGGCATCATCAACCGCATGGATTACCTCAATGACGGCGACCCCAACTCCGGCCTGAGCCTGGGGGTGGAGGGCATCTGGCTGACCCCCGTCTTCGCCTCCCCCTCCTACCATAAGTACGACGTCACCGACTACTACGCCATCGACCCCGCCTTCGGCACCGAGGAGGATTTGGTCGAATTGGCGGAGCTGTGCCATCAGCGGAACGTGAAGCTGATTATCGACCTGGTCATCAACCACACCGGCGACCGCAACAAGTGGTTCAGCCAATTCAAGGAGGCCCATTTCGGCGGCAAAACCGACGACCCCTATTATAACTTCTACAATTTCTACACCAAGGGCGACACCGCCCCCGCCGGGGGCTACGCCCAGCTCATGGGCACCCAGGACTACTACGAGTGCAACTTCTCCGGCAGCATGCCCGAGCTGAACTATGACAATCCCGACGTCCGCCAGGCCATGGTGGACGTGGCCAAATACTGGCTGGATCGGGGCGTGGACGGCTTCCGCTTTGACGCCGCCAAGTACATCTATTTCGGCGACAATGTGAAGTCCGCCGCATTCTGGGATTGGTACATGGCCCAGCTCCGGGCCATCAAGCCGGACATCTACACCGTGGCCGAGGTGTGGGACAGCGAGGGCATCGCCAATCTCTACACCACCTCCACCAACTGCTTCAACTTCGCCGCCGCCCAGTCCGGCGGTATCATCGCCGAGACGGCCCAGGCCGGCGACGTGAACCGCTTCACGTCCTATGTGGAAAAATACATAGGCCGCCTGGCGAAAATCCGCCCCGACGCCGCGCCGGTGTTGTTCCTCACCAACCATGATATGGACCGGGCCGCCGGGTTCCTCACCGTGGCCAGCGGACGGATGCAGATGGCCGCCAACCTCTACCTCCTGTCCCCCGGCTCGCCGTTTATCTACTACGGCGAGGAGCTGGGTATGCGTGGCTCCCGGGGCGGCGCCAACACCGACGCCAACCGCCGCCTGGCCATGCTGTGGGGCGACGGCGACACCGTGGCCAACCCGGAGGGCACCAGCTACGGCGGCGGCCAGGTGGAGCAGACCGCCGCCGACCAGAAGGGCGACGCCGCCAGCCTGTACAATTATTATAAGCGCCTCCTGATGATTCGCGCCGCCAACCCTGCCATCGCCCGGGGCGAATACCACGCCCTCACCTTCGAGGGCACCAAGCTGGGGGGCTTCACCGCCACCTATGACGGCACCACCGTCTGCGTGCTGCACAACACCTCCGGCAGCCCCGTTACCGTGGACCTCTCCGCCGCCACCGACCTGGCCTTCACGGACATCCGGGCCAGAGTGGGCCTGGGCAGCGCCACCCTGGACGGCACCACCCTCACCCTGGAGGCCCAGACCAGCGTAGTGCTGGGGCAGGGAAATGAAGGCTGAATCATGAATCATAAATCATTGCGGCTGCCGCTGCGCAGATGGGATTGAAAATAGGTGTAAACGGTATCGTTTTTCACCGTAGGGGCGCTTCACGAAGCGCCCACCTTCCCCTCGGGGGGAAGGTGGCACGGCCGCAGGCCGTGACGGATGAGGGGGCGTGCGGGCACAGCGCCGCCTGTGGCGGATGAAGCGTGCCCGCCGCAAGGCAGCGGCCCGATTTTCATGGCCCGAAGCAAGGCAGCGGCCCGATTTTCATGGCCCGAAGGGTCTGGAAATCGGTTTGCCGCAACGAGAGCACGAGTTTTCCCGGGAAGTTCCCGGTCATCGCCCCAGCCTTCCCCTTGGGGGGCTGCGCCCGAAGCGCCGCCTGTGGCGGATACAGCGAGGGCGCAGCAAGGCAGCGGCCCGGTTGCCATGGCCCAACGGGCCTGGGAACCGGATGCCGCAACGTGGGCAAGAGGTGGCGCGGCCTGTAAAGGCCGTGACGGATGAGGGGGCGATGACCGCCCACGCACCGAAAGTCGCTGCAAAATCGCCCCCTCATTCCCCCCAGTGTGCGCACTGGGGTACCTTCCCCCCGAGGGGGAAGGCGAGCCTGTCAAAAAACGGCTATGCCGTTTTTTGACAATCTGAAAGCAACGCCGCCGGGGCTCCCGGCGGCGTTGCTTTGCATAGTGCTGTTATTTGCCGCTTTCCTCGGCCCTTTCCGCGGCGGCGCGAACCTCGTTCAGGGTCATGCCCTCCCGGCGGGCGATGGCGGCAAGATCGTCATGCTCCCATTTCCGCTTTTCTACGCCCCAGCCGTAGCTGCGCTTGTAGCCCACGTCCCCCCAGGGGGTGGCCACGGTGCCGGTCTGGCGCTGCAAGGTATAGCGGGTCATGGCTTGGCACCGGACGCCGATGGTGGCCGTGTGCCGCAGCATGGCGGACGCCACCGCCTGTTCATCGCCGGGCCGGCACAGGGCGTGAAGCACCAGGCCGGGCCGGCCCTTTTTCATGGTGGCCGCCACGGTGTACGCCTCCACCGCCCCGGCGTCGTAGAGCCGCTCCATGGCAAAGGCCACGTCCTCGGCGGTCATGTCGTCCAGGTTGCAGGCGAGGGCCGTGACGGTGTCGCCGTCCTCCCCGTCCTCCCCCAGCATGGCCCGGAGGCAGTTGGCCTGGGGGAAGTCCTTTTGCCCCATGCCGTAGCCCACGGCGTCCATGGTCATGGGCGGCAGGGGGCCAAACTCCCGGACAAAATGGGCCAGCAGCGCCGCCCCGGTGGGGGTGCAAAGCTCACCCTCTATGGCGCCGCCGTAGATGGGCACGCCCCGCAGCAGCTCTGCCGTGGCGGGAGCCGGCACCGGCAGCACCCCGTGGGCGCACCGCACCGTGCCGCTGCCCACGTGGACGGGGGAGGCCGCCACCTTGTCGGGCGACAGAGCGTGCAGCAAATAGCACGCCGCCGTCACGTCTGCCAGGGCGTCCATGGTGCCCACCTCGTGGAAATGAATCTGCTCCACAGGCTGCCCGTGTACCCGGCTCTCGGCCTCTGCGATGGCGCCGAACACCGCCAGCACGTCCTCCGCCACTGCCGGGGGAAGCGTCATGTGGTGCCGCACCAGATGCTGGATATCCGCCACGGTGGTGTGGTGGTGATGATGGTCATGGTCATGGTCGTGATGATGGTCGTGGAGGTGCTCATCCTCCTCCTCACCGTTGACCAAAACCCGGAAATGGTACCCCCGGATGCCGCACTTCTCCGCCGCCTCCAGCGCCATGGTGACGCCGGGGAGGCCGATGGCGTTCAGCTCCGCCAGCGCCTTTTGGGGGTCGGGCAGCAGGCCCAGCAGGGCACCACACAGCATATCCCCCGCCGCGCCCATGGCGCAGTCCAGATACAGCGTTCTCATGTTCTTCCCTCCGGATGGTTGATCATCCCCGCCAGATAGCCTGCGCCGAAGCCGTTGTCGATGTTCACCACGCTGACGCCGCTGGCGCAGGAGTTGAGCATGCTCAGCAGGGCGGTGACCCCGCCGAAGGCGGCGCCGTAGCCCACCGACGTGGGGACGGCGATCACCGGGCAGTCCGCCAGACCGCCGATGACGCTGGCCAGCGCGCCCTCCATGCCCGCCACCGCCACGATGGCCCGGGCGGACATAATCTCGTCCACGTGGTGCAGCAGCCGGTGCATCCCCGCCACGCCCACGTCGTACAGCCGCACTACCTCGTTGCCCATCACCTGGGCGGTGAGTGCCGCCTCCTCCGCCACGGGAATATCGCTGGTGCCGCCGGTAGCCACCACCACCTTGCCCGCGCCGTCTGGGGCGGGGATGGGGCCCACCACGGCGATGCGGGCCGCGGGGTAGTAGACAAGCTCCGGCACGTCCGCCAGGGCCGCGGCCTTGGCCTGGTCCAGCCGGGTGATCAGCACGGTTTTCTGGCCGTTCTGCCGCAGGGCGGCCACGATGCCGGCGATCTGCTCCGCCGTTTTCCCGGCGCCGTAAATCACCTCCGCCGCCCCCTGGCGCACCTTCCGGTGGAGGTCCACCTTGGCGTAGTCCAGGTCAACGAAGGGCTCCTTTTTCAGCTGCAGCGCCGCGTCCTCTACGGACACCGCACCGCTGCGCACCTGCTGCAAAAGCTGCACTAAATCACGATTCATGGTCGCACCTCTCCATCCAGCAGCACCGCGTCATACCACTGCCGCAGCGTGGTGACAATGGCCTCGCGGTGCTGCATAAACAGGGGAAATTGGTTTTCCCGTAATTGAATCCGGGCCCCGCCGCCGAAAAGCCGCACCCGGAAATCCCGGAAGCCCAGAGACGCCAGATAGTTCTCCGCCCGCTCCGTCCGCTGCAAATCCGCCGCTGTAATGGCGGTGCCGGTGGGGATGCGGGTGGCCAGGCAGGCGTAGGCGGGCTTGTCCCAGGTAAAGAGCCCTGCGGCCCGGGACAGCTCCCGAATCTCCGCCTTGGTGAGCCCCGCCTCCCGGAGGGGGGAGACCACCTGCAGCTCCCGCAGGGCCTGCATGCCGGGGCGGTCGGCAGCGTCATCGGAGGCGTTGGTGCCGTCGCACAGCAGGGCGAAGCCGTCCGCCGCCGCGGCGGATTGCATGGCGGTGAACAGCTTCTGCTTGCAGAAGTAGCACCGCCGGGGGCCGTTTTCCGTCACGTCGCCGCAGCCCAGCACGTCCACCTCCACGGTGCGGAGGGTCACGCCCAGCGCAGCGCACAGCCGGTGGGCGTCCTCTCCCTCAAAGGCGGGCTGGAAGGCGGTGGACACATAGTAGGCCGCCGCGTCGGCGCCGCTCTCCGCCGCCGCCCACAGGAGATACGCCGAGTCCACGCCGCCGGAGAAGGCCACCGCCACACGGCCCTGTGCCCGGAGCCAGTCCAGCAGCCGCTGCTGCTTCCCAGCCGCTGTCATTTCAGCAAATCCAGGAAGCTGCCCAGCAGGTCGGCGGACTGGCCGGACTGGGTGGGCTTTTTCTTCTTTTTCTTGCCGGTGGAGGTGGTCTGGGTCTGGCTGCCCAGCAGGTTCAGCAGCACGCCGCCCAGTGCCCCGGCGGTGTTGCCGGTGCCGGAGGAGCTGCCCCCCAGCAGGCCGCCCAGCAGGGAGGTGAGCCCCGCGGCGCCGCTGCTGCTCTGGGAGGACTGCTGGCCCAGCAGGCTCATCAGCAGCGGGGCGGCCAGGGCGATGATTTTCGCCGTCTGGGCGGTGGAGAGTCCGGCCCGCTCCGCCGCCTCCTCGGCGGTGTCGGCGGCCTGGTCGCCCAGGAGATGGCCCACGATCTTGCCGCCGTCGGTCATGTCCACGTGGGAGAAAAAGCCGCCCAGGTCGGCGGTGTCGTCCTTGGCGTGGTCGGCCAGGGCGGCGGCAAAGCCGCTGTTGCCCACCTGCTGCCGGGCCCCCTGGAGCAGGGAGGGCAGCGCCGCGGACAGCACCTGCTGCACCTGCTGCGTGGACGCGCCGGACATGCGGCTGACGCTTTCCAGGGCCTGATCGCCCATGAGGGTATTCACCAAAGTCTTCTGATCCATTTTGATAGCCTCCTGACGTAAATTTTCAGTAATACCATTATAAAAAACATTTGTCCAAAGGTCAAGGCGGGAAAAGAGGGCCGTTTTTCGCAAAATGGCCTTGTGCCGGAGGCGAAAATCGCCTATAATGGAGGGGAAGACCGACCCGGCCCGCCGGGTTTTGGAAAAAGGAGAGAATTGATTATGGCTGAAACGAAGAAAAAGAAACTGGTAGCCGCCGAGGGCGCGGCCCCCATGAAGCCCGCCAAGCCCGTGGGCAACGCCGGCGGCCTCCGGGCCGGCGCCATCATCCTGTGGCTGCTGGCCATCGGCTTTGAGGTGCTGGCGCTGCTGGTGGTGCTGGGCAAGGTGGACTTGAAGTTCATGTCCCAGATGACCCAGCTGCTGGTGTTCCTGGGCCTGGATCTGGTGTGTGTCATCATCGGCTCCCAGCTGTGGAAGAAGGCCAACCACATCCGCCCCGCCTCCAAGAAGAACGCCTTTACCTTCTGGCTGTGGAACAACATGGGCGTGGTGGTGGCCTGCATCGCCTTCGTGCCCATCATTGTCATCATGCTCACCAACAAGGACCTGGACAAGAAGACCAAGGTCATTGCCGTGGTGGCGGCCATCATCGCCCTGCTCATCGGCGGCGTGGCCAGCTACGACTTCAACCCCGTGTCTCTGGAGGAGCAGACCGCCGCCATCAACGCCATCGACGGCACCGTGTACTGGTCCCGCTTCGGCAAGGTGTACCACACCCATGACGACTGCCAGGCCCTGAACCGCACCGAGGAGCTGACCTACGGCTCCGTGGAGCAGGCCATCGCCGCCGGCCGCACCCGCCTGTGCAAGTTCTGCGCCAATCGTGACGACATCACCGACGTGGTCACCGACGGCCGTGTGGAGGAAACGGTCATCGACACCGTGGACGACGCCGCGTAAAGAAAACCGTTACATCCGACAGCCCGGACGCTGGGTGAAGCCAGTGTCCGGGCCGCTTTTCCAAAAGGGAGGAATGGGAATGGAGAAAATCGCATTGGTCACCGGCGGCAGCCGTGGCATAGGCGCCGCCGTGGCCGCCAGACTTGCCCGGGAGGGCTACGCCGTGGCGGTGAATTACCGTGTGCGCCGTGACTGCGCCGAGAGCATCGTGGCTGAGATTGTTGCCGCCGGAGGCCGGGCCATGGCGGTGCAGGCCGACGTGGCGGAGCGCGCCGCCGTGGAGGATATGGTGCACCGGGTGGAGGACGCCCTGGGCCCCGTGTCGCTGCTGGTGAGCAACGCCGGCGTGGCGGGGCAGGCCCAGTTTCAAGACGTGAAAGAGGCCATGTGGCGCCGGTATTTCGCCGTCAACGTGGATGGGGCCTACCACACCATTCAGGCCGTGCTGCCCCCCATGCTCCACGCCCACGAGGGCTGCATCGTCACCGTGTCCTCCATGTGGGGGCTGCGGGGTGCCAGCTGCGAGGTGACCTACTCCGCCACCAAGGGCGCCCTCATCGCCCTGACCCGGTCTCTTGCCATGGAGCTGGCCCCCACCCACATCCGGGTGAACTGCGTGGCCCCCGGCGTCATCCGCACGGATATGCTGGACGCCCTGCCCCCGGAGGTGCTGCCCCAGCTGGCGGAGGAGACGCCCTTGGGCCGCCTGGGGAGACCCCAGGACATCGCCGAAGCGGTGGCCTATCTGGCCTCCCCGGGCGCGTCCTTCGTCACGGGCCAGGTGCTGACGGTGGACGGCGGGTTTATTCTTTGAGTGAAGAGAGAAGAGAGAAAGGTGTCCGCTGTGCGTAGGGATAAAAAAAGCCTTCCCCCTGGGGGGTTGTGCCCTCGCTTCTTCCGCCCCGCCTTCCCCTCGGGGGGAAGGTGGCGCGGCCTGTAAAGGCCGTGACGGAAGAGGGGGCGATAACCACCCGGCCTCCGAAAGCCCGCCAACCCAGCGGCAATCATCATCAACGCCCCGGCGCCCGCAGAGAGTTGCAGCAAAATCCGTAGGGGCCGACGCCCTCGGCGGCCCGTTGCCCGGCGGCAGGTACTATCCATGCCCCGGTGGTGGCGATGCCGGTTTCCGTTTAATCTGCGTGGGCGGCTGTTTGCGGCATCCGGTTCCCAGGCCCGTTGGGCCATGGCAACCGGGCCGCTGCCTGGCTGTGCCCTCGCTTTATCCGCCGCCGGCGGCGCTTCGGGCACAGCCCCCCAAGGGGAAGGCGGGGCGGTTTTTTGGCGGCGGTTGCCGTTTAATCTGCGTTGGTGGGTATCGTTACCTAGGTACGGGCCGCCGAGTCGTCGGCCCCTACGAACGGTTATCGTTGCCGCCTGCCATTCACCCTGCGCCGCGCCGCCCCATCTTGCAAAAAAGACGCCTCACGGCGTCTTTTTTCATGTCAAAACACAATTACCTTTTCGATTTCCCTCACCACCTGCTCCAATCCGATCCGATCCGCCTCGGTGAACCGCCCCGGCAGGGGGCTGTCGATGTCCAGCACCGACGCCACGGCCCCGTCATGGTGAATGGGCACCACGATCTCCGACCGGGAGGCGCTGTCGCAGGCGATGTGGCCCGGGAAAGCGTGAACGTCCGGCACCACCACGGTGCGGTCCTCCGCTGCCGCCGTGCCGCACACGCCCCGGGGCGGCTGGATGTGGAGGCAGGCCACCTTGCCCTGGAACGGCCCAAGCACCAGCGTCCCCCGGCGCATCACGTAAAACCCCGCCCAGTTGATGTCCCCCAGCGCCGCCCATATGGCGGCGGAGGCGTTGGCCAGCAGCGGTACATACCACCCCTCCTGCTGCCCCAGTGCGGCGATTTGCCCGGCCAAAAGCGTATAATCCGTCATGCTCCCACGCTCCTTTTCCCTTTTTGCCCATTATAATCCGGCGTCAATGCCTTGGCAAGGTGCCGCCGGGTGATTCTTTTGGGCAATCTCCACAAGGCGCCCCTGTCAATCCGCTGAAAATGTGCGTATTATGCGCATAACATGTTGACAATCTTGAAATGTTGTGGTACTTTAAAGCCATAAAGAGGAACCACAAAACCAGCGGTTACGCAAACAGTAAGGAGGCAGCCATCATGGCAAAGGTAAGCACCAACATCAGTCTTGACGAGGACTTGAAGAACGAGGCCCAGACCCTGTTTGCCGAGTTCGGTCTGGACTTGACCACCGCCATCACCATTTTTCTCAAGCAGTCCGTCCGGGAGGGGCGCATCCCCTTCTCCATCCGCAAGGTGAAGGAGCAGCCCCCCGTACAGATTCACATGCCCGCCGAGCCGTCCCACCTGATGGAGGTGGTGGACGCCATCGAGAGGCGGATGGGATAAGCGAATAAAGGAGTGCCGCCGGGTTTCCCCGGCGGCACAGATTGTCAAAAAAGCATCGCAGATTTCGCGCCCGCAGGCGCGAACCCATGAAATCCGAAAAAACTGACGGCGTGTACGTCAGTATTTTCACTTCTCAGGCTACGAAGTGTGCGAATCGTGCGCCAAAGGCGCACGATTCGCGCGCGCAGTAGACTGCAATCCCATTGTCAAAAAACGGCAGAGCCGTTTTTTGACAGGCTCAGCGCCGCAGCGGATTTTCCGCTGCGGCGCTTCTGGTGTTGCCGTAAGGCCTTATTTGTCGCCCTTGTTCTTCTTCATCATCAGCACCAGCACGCCCACCAGCACGATGAGCACCACCACCAGCAGCGCAATCCACATGCCGATGCCGTTGTCGCCGGTCCGGGGGCTGTCCGCCATGGCGGGCACAGTCAGCGCTGCCGTCAGCAACGCGCAGCAGAGAAGAGAAATCATTCGTTTCATGGCGTTCTCACCTCAAAAAATAGTTGTATCACTGGGGATAAGCATACCACATTCTTTACCCAAAGACAAGCCTTACAGGAAATTCATGGGGTTGAGGAAGGTGCCGTTGAGCTTGATGCGGAAGTCGCAGTGGTTGCCGCTGGACACGCCTGTGGAGCCCATGCGGGCGATCTGCTGGCCCTTGTACACGTGGTCGCCCACCTTCACCAGCAGGGAGCTGTTGTGACCGTAATAGGTCTGGTAGCCGTTGCCGTGGTCGATAATCACCAGGTAGCCGTAGCCGCCCAGCCAGCCGGAGTGGGTGACGGTGCCGCCGTCGGAGGCGTAAATGGGGGTGCCGTAGCTGTTGGCGATGTCGATGCCCTCGTGGTACGTGCTGGCGCCCCGGATGCCGGTGTTGCGGTAGCCGAAGCGGGAGGTGATGACGCCGCTGCAAGGCCAGCCGAAGCTGCCGGTGGGGAACCAGGAGGGCCGCTCCTTGGTGCCCCGGAGCTGCTGCTCCACCACGGGCTGGAGCAGCGTGGCGGTGGCCACGATCTGCCGGTCGGTCTCCAGGCCGTTGATATAGGTCACATTGGCGCTTACGTCGGCCTTGCCGTACACGCCCTTGGAAATCACCTTGTATTCGCCCTGGTACATGGAGTCGTCGTCGGTGTATTCCACGTCGTAGGGCACGTCGGTGACGTAGTCCTGCCGCTCCACGTTCACCACCGTCAGGTAGGACACCGCGTTGGACACCGTCAGCTCGTCGCCCACCCGCAGCACGCTCCAGTCGTAGCCGGGGTTCATGTCCTTGAGCTGGCTCAGCTCAATGCCCAGGTCGGCGCAGATGCCCAGGGGGGAGTCCCCCTTTTTCACCGTGTAGGAGACCTCCGCCTCCTTGGTGTCGTTGAGAAGCTGGGCGATGTAGCCCAGGTTCATCACGTAGTCGTTGGTCACGTATTCCTGCCGTACCTCCGTGCGCTCCACGAAGTAGCTGTCCACGGTGTCGGGGGTGATATAGCCGATTTTCAGCTGTTCCAGCAGCTCCTCAATGGCGCCGGCGTGGGCCGAGGCCGCCACGGGGCTGTCGTTGACGTACAGCACGTTGGCGTAGGTCACCTGGCCCAGCTGGGCCGTCAGGGCCTGCTGCAGCTGCTCCCGGTCGGTGATGCTGCGCCGGGGCAGGATCTTCTGCTCCATCTGCAGCAGCGCCCGGTCCACGGTGTAGTCCTCGTCGCCCAGGGTCTCCCGGGTCACGGCCTCAATGTCGGCCACCACGGCGTTCACCGCCTTGGCCCCGGAGGCGTAGCCCAGAAAATAGTCCTGATAGCTGACGCTGACGCCCACGGTGTACAGGCTCAGCGCCGCGCAGATCACCGCCACCGCCAGCGCCCCGGTGAGGAAGGCCACGGGATGGAACTTCATCCGCTCCGCCCAGGCCAGCACCGTGCCGTGGCGGTGCATCCGCCGCTTCCGGCGGAAGTGGAGCTTCTCCTTCAGCAGGCTGCCCCACATGGGCACCGACCCCGCCACAAACAGCACCATCTGAATCACCGCGTAGTCCGACTCCGGGAAGTGCCGGTGGGGGTTGGCGCTCACCTGGTGGCGGATGTCCCGTTTCAGTTTCTGGTACCGCTCGCCCAAGGTGAGGGGGGCGTTCTTCTTGCCCCGGCGCGTCCTGGCGGGGAACAGGTAGTCCAGCCACTCCGCCAGGTTGTCTGTCAGGATGGAAAGGGGGCCCCGCTTGCGCCGCTTGACGCCCTTGCCCTTCTGGGGCTGGGCGGCCCGCTTGCCCGGGGCGGTGCGCTTGCCCTGGGACGCATATGCTTTTGTATTCTGTCCTGAAGTTTGCTTCATGGTAAGAATCTCACTTAAAATGGTAAAAAATCACTTCTGTCATCTTAGCGCCTTTGCCGGGGAGCGTCAAGTAAAAAAACTGTGAACGCCTTGGGCCAAACGGCCTTGGCGGCGGCGGGCAATCAATAGATTTTATGTAATTCCCCAATCATGGCGGCCACGGCGTCCTGCCTTGCATCCGGTAAAATATGGATGTCCGGCAGTCGCCTGACCTCCTCGATGGCGTTGACCGGCGCAAAGCCCCGGGCCGCCGCCGTCAGCATGGGCACGTCGTTGGCGTGGTCGCCGGCGCAGTACACGTGGCGGCGGTCGATGCCCAGCATTTCCGCCAGGCGCAGCACCATGCCGCCCTTGTTGGCTCCCTTGGCCGTCAGCTCCACCAGGTGCTCGCTGCTGGGAATCACCTCATACCCCGCGCTCCAGGGCTGGCTTCGGATGTAGTCCACCACCGCCTGCAAATCCTCACACGGCACCTCGAACAGCGCCTTGCTGAACGGGGAGGGCACGTCCTCCACACTGGGTGCCGTCACGGTAGGGGCGTGGGTCAGATGTACGTGCTGCTCCGTCAGGTCGTTGGGATGGACGGCGTGGATGTTGTTGTCGTCGTGGTAAATCTCCACCGCCGCCTGGGGGAAGGCGTCCAGCACCTGCTGCACGCAGGGCCGCACCGCCTCCGGTAAAAAGGCTTTATACAGATAGGTAGCCGTGGGAAAATCGTAGATGGCGGCGCCGTTGAACAGCACCGTGGGCCCGTTCATGGGGATGTCCCGCCACACCGGGGCAAAGGCGGGCAGGGCCCGGCCCGTGGCGATGGAAAAGATGCCGCCCTGGGCCATAAAGTCCTGGATGGCCTGCCGGTTGGCGTCGCTCATGGGCGGCGTAGGCAGCCCCAGCCGCAGCGCCTCCTCGGTGTAGACCAGTGTGTTGTCAAAATCGCTGGCGATGAGTACGCCTGAAAACTTACCCATGCCCGCTTATTCCTCGGCGGCGGCACCGCTGCCGCCCTTGCCGCCCCGGCGGCGGGGCCCCCGGTAGCGGCGGCGGGCGCTGCCCTGCCGGGCCTCCCCGCCCTCACCGTTCTGGGGGGCGTTGGCGTCGCGGCGCTGGGGCTTCTCAGCCGCCTTTTCGCCGCCATTCTGGGTGGCGTTGGCGCGGGGCTCGTTCTGGCGGCTCTCGCCGCCCCGGCCTCTGCCGCCCCGGCTGCGGCGGCGCTTGGCGCCCTCGGCCTTCTCGCCCTCCTGCCGGGGGGCGTCGTTGGGCTTCTCGGCGGCGGGCTTTTCCTCCCGCTTTTCCGCGGCCTGGGGGGCGCGGCCCTTGCCGCCCCGGCTGCGGCGGCGCCGGGCGGAGCGTGCCGCCTGTTCCTCCTCCTCGGTCATGTCGGAGAACAGCGGCGCAATGGCCAGCTCGTCCTGACCGTCCTCACCGTCCCGCTCCACGTACCGCTCCGGCCACTTGTCCGGCACGGCGATGCCGTCCCGGCTGCCCTTGCCGTTGCGCAGCACGCACACCTCGCAGTTGTGGTAGCACTTGGGGCTGTCGCTCTGGCCGTCCAGCCGAACGTTCACCGTCTCCTTCAGCAGGTTCACGTCGGACACGTTGCCCGGCCCGTCGGGCGTCACCACGAAGGACTCGTTTTTGGGCATCCGGCGGATGGCGTCCTCATAGGCGTCCTGCTCGTATTTCAGGCAGCACATCAGCCTGCCGCAGGTGCCGCTGATCTTGGTGGGGTTCAGGCTGAGATTCTGGGTCTTGGCCATCTTGATGGACACGGGCACAAAGTCGTCCATGTAGGCGTTGCAGCAGAAGGGTCTGCCGCAGATGCCCAGTCCGCCCAGCATCTTGGCCTCGTCCCGCACGCCGATCTGCCGCAGCTCGATGCGGCTGCGGAACACGCCTGCCAGGTCCTTCACCAGGTCCCGGAAATCCACCCGCCCGTCGGCGGTGAAGAAAAAGAGGATTTTGCTGCCGTCAAAGCTGCACTCCACCCGCACCAGCTTCATGTCCAGGCCGTGCTGGGTGATTTTCTTCTGGCAGATGTCGAAGGCCTCGTCCTCCCGCTTGCGGTTGTACTCGGCGGTGCGGTGGTCGTTCTCCGTGGCGATGCGCAGCACCTGCCGCAGCGGCTTCACCACCGTCTCGTCCCGCACGTCGTGGTTGCCCTCCACGCACTGGGCGATCTCCGCGCCCTGGGCCGTCTCCACAATCACGTCCTGGCCCGGGGCGATCACCAGGTCCTTGGGGTCAAAATAATAGTTCTTCGTTCCGCTGCGAAAGCGCACGGAAATCACGGTTGTCATCTTCGGTAAACCTCCTGTTGGATATGGCTCAATAGCGCTCCCAGCACGTGGCCGGGGCCTACGTTGGTTTCACATTCCGCCGCCAGGCGCCGCAGCACTTCCTCGGTGCGCCGCAGCGCGGTGTCGGTCAAAGGGGAGAGGGTGTCGGTGTAGGGCGCAAGGGCGTCGTCGGGCACCTTGCCCCGCCGCTGCAAAAGGGCCTCCGCCGCAATCTGCCACGCTCCCTGCAAGAGGGGCCGCAGCTCCTCCCGCTTGATGCGGCGGTTTTCCAGGCCGCAGAGGTACTCGGCAAGACCGGTGGCCTTTTTCCCGGCGATGGCGCGGCACAGGGCGGATGCCTCCGTCAGGTCGGCGGCGGCCTCGTCGCCCCGCAGCTTCAGCTCCACGCACCGTGACCGCACCGTGGGCAGCAGGCCGTGGGACGACGCCGCGCAGAACAGGAAAGCCGCGTAGGGCGGCCCCTCCTCCACGATTTTCAGCAGCACGTTCTGGTCCCGCTCGTTGAGCTGCTGACAGTCGGCGAAGAGGTACACCTTCCGCTGCCCCTCGTTGGGCTGCACGTACACGTCCTGTTTCAGTTGCCGCATCGTCTCCACCGTCAGCTCCTTGTGCTCCGTGTCCTGCACGGTGATCACGTCCGGGTGGATGCCCTCCCTCACCTTGCGGCAGCTGTTGCACGCAAGGCAGGGCGCGCCGTCTTCCCGGCACAGGTGGGCCGCCGCCACAAACCGGGCCGCCTCCACCAGGTCGCCGGTGCCGGTGAGGATGATGGCGTGGCTCAGGGTATGGCTCGCCGCCGCCGAGCGCACCCGGCGGATGAAGGACTCTTGTAGCGGTGCAGTGGTCGCCATACCTGCCTCCTGCGGGGTTCCGATACCCCTCCCAGTATATAATACAAGCAGTATAGCATAATTTTGCCCTCTGCCGCAAGAGGGAAAACCGTCCATTCGCCCTCCAAAACCCAAAAATTCCGGCGAAACCGGGGCGAAAAACGAAAAATCCCCCTTGCCTTTGGTGGTAAAAGACCTTATAATATTGGGGCTGTACAAAAGAAGGTTCCTGAACAATTATTTTTGATGGAGGATAACCAATGAGCAAGAAGTATTGCTATCTCTTTACCGAGGGCAACGCCAAGATGCGTGAGCTGCTGGGCGGCAAGGGTGCCAACCTGGCGGAGATGACCAACATCGGCCTGCCCGTGCCCCAGGGCTTCACCATCACCACCGAGGCCTGCACCAAGTATTACGAGGACGGCCGCCAGATCAACGACAGCATCATGGCCGAGATCATGACCTACATCGAGAAGATGGAGGAGATCACCGGCAAGAAGTTCGGCGATCTGGAGAATCCTCTGCTGGTGTCCGTCCGCTCCGGCGCCCGGGCCTCCATGCCCGGCATGATGGACACCATCCTGAACCTGGGCCTCAATGAGGAAGTGGTGGACGTCATCGCCCGCAAGTCCAACAATCCCCGCTGGGCTTGGGACTGCTACCGCCGTTTCATCCAGATGTATTCCGACGTGGTCATGGAGGTGGGCAAGAAGTATTTCGAGCAGCTCATCGACAAGATGAAGGCCGACCGCGGCGTCACCCAGGACGTGGAGCTGACCGCCGAGGACCTGAAGGAGCTGGCCATGCAGTTCAAGGCCGAGTACAAGGCCAAGATCGGCTCCGATTTCCCCACCGACCCCAAGGAGCAGCTGGTGGGCGCCATCAAGGCCGTGTTCCGTTCCTGGGACAACCCCCGCGCCAACGTCTATCGCCGTGATAACGACATCCCCTATTCCTGGGGCACCGCCGTCAACGTCCAGTCCATGGCCTTCGGCAATATGGGCGACGACTGCGGTACCGGCGTGGCCTTCACCCGTGACCCCGCCACCGGCGAGAAGAAGCTGATGGGCGAGTTCCTGACCAACGCCCAGGGCGAGGACGTGGTGGCCGGCGTGCGCACCCCCATGCCCATCTCCGAGATGGCCGAGAAGTTCCCCGAGGCCTATGACGAGTTCGTCAAGGTCTGCCACATTCTGGAAGACCATTACCGCGATATGCAGGACATGGAGTTCACCGTGGAGCACGGCAAGCTGTATATGCTCCAGTGCCGCAACGGTAAGCGCACCGCTTCCGCCGCTCTGCAGATCGCCTGCGACCTGGTGGCCGAGGGCATGATCACCGAGCAGCAGGCCGTGGCCATGATTGACCCCCGCAACCTGGACACCCTGCTCCATCCCCAGTTTGACGCCAAGGCCCTGAAGGAGGCCACCCCCATCGGCAAGGCCCTGCCCGCCTCCCCCGGCGCCGCCTGCGGCAAGATCGTCTACTCCGCCGAGGACGCCAAGGCCTGGGCCGAGCGGGGCGAGAAGGTGGTGCTGGTCCGTCTGGAGACCTCTCCCGAGGACATCGAGGGCATGAAGGCCGCCCAGGGCATCCTGACCGTCCGTGGCGGCATGACCTCTCACGCCGCCGTGGTGGCCCGCGGCATGGGCAAGTGCTGTGTGTCCGGCTGCTCCGCCATCAATATGGACGAGGCCAATAAGCAGTTCACCCTGGCCGGCAAGACCTACCACGAGGGCGACTGGCTGAGCCTGGACGGCTCCACCGGCAACATCTATGACGGCGCCCTGCCCACCGTGGAGGCCACCGTTTCCGGCAACTTCAAGACCGTGATGGACTGGGCCGACAAGTATCGCCGCCTCCAGGTCCGCACCAACGCCGACACCCCCGCCGACGCCGCCCGTGCCCGCTCCCTGGGCGCCCAGGGCATCGGCCTGTGCCGCACCGAGCATATGTTCTTCGAGGGCGAGCGCATCGCCGCCATCCGCGAGATGATCTGCGCCGACACCGTGGAGGAGCGCAAGGCGGCTCTGGCCAAGCTGATGCCCATGCAGCAGGGCGACTTCGAGGGCATCTATGAGGCCATGGAGGGCTGCCCCGTCACCATCCGCTTCCTGGATCCCCCCCTGCACGAGTTCGTGCCCACCGAGGAGCGTGACATCGAGCTGCTGGCCCAGACCCAGGGCAAGAGCGTGGCCGACATCAAGGCCATCATCGCCGGCCTCCACGAGTTCAACCCCATGATGGGCCACCGCGGCTGCCGTCTGGCGGTCACCTATCCCGAGATCGCCGAGATGCAGACCCGCGCCGTCATCCGCGCCGCCATCAACGTCCAGAACCGTCATCCCGACTGGAATATGCAGCCCGAGATCATGATCCCGCTGGTGGGCGAGGTGAAGGAGCTGAAGTTCGTCAAGGACGTGGTCTGCAAGACCGCCGATGAGGAGCTGGCCGCTGCCGGCGTGACCATGAAGTACCTGGTGGGCACCATGATCGAGATCCCCCGTGCCGCCATCACCGCCGATGAGATCGCCAAGGAGGCCGAGTTCTTCTCCTTCGGCACCAACGACCTGACCCAGATGACCTTCGGCTTCAGCCGTGACGACGCCGGCAAGTTCCTGGGCGCTTACTACGATCGCAAGATCTATGAGAACGATCCCTTCGCCAAGCTGGATCAGGACGGCGTGGGCAAGCTGGTCAAGATGGCCGCCAAGCTGGGCCGTCAGACCCGCCCCGACCTGCACCTGGGCATCTGCGGCGAGCAGGGCGGCGACCCCGCCAGCGTGGAGTTCTGCCACAACGCCGGCCTGGACTACGTGTCCTGCAGCCCCTTCCGCGTGCCCATCGCCCGTCTGGCTGCCGCCCAGGCTGCCATCAAGGCCGCCGAGAGCAAGGAGGCCAAGGTGGAGGAGGTCATCGACGCCGTGGCCGACAAGCTGAACCTGGACGGCGATCAGGTCAATGAGAAGATCAACGCCGCCAAGGCCGTGCTGAAAGACGCCGCCGCCCAGCTCCAGAACAGCGCCAACCTGGCCGCCGACGAGCTGATGGACGTGCTGTCCGCCGGCTTCAAGAGCCTGAAGGCCGGCTGGAACGAGGCCAAGAAGACCTACGGCGAGGAGAAGAACAGCAAGTAAACGCTGAAAAACCTCCCACCTCATAAAGCAAGAAACAGCACCGTGCCGCCAGGCACGGTGCTGTTTTTGCGCAATGGCGTCGTAGGGCGCGACGACCTCGGCGCGCCGGACACGGGAACGAACGGCGCAAATGGCGGGTGAATGGTACGCGATGACGGTGACCGTCCGCAACCAACGGTGCCTTTCAATAGATTCGGCGCCGCTCAGGCGGGCCGCCGGGTCGTCGGCCCCTACGGAATCAAGGCAAGCGTTTGCGTCCAACCCGCCTTTTGTCAAACCCGCCAACCGGCAGGGCGGCACACACAGGTGCCGCCCTACGAACAACCTGCGCCGTATCTCCGCGGGAGCGATTCACGCTGCGCCCGACACCCAGGCCGCGCCGCCCGCCCACGCCGAATGAATGGCATATGGCTGCAAAAACCTTCGTAGGGGCGGACGACTCTGTCCGCCCCCTTTCCGCTGACCGCCGGGGCACGGGCGGAGCAGAGCCCCGCCCCTACGGAGAATATTGTGCCCCTTGCCAAATCAACGATTCCCTTTATCATCATTGCCAACCCGCAAGCGGGCGCTTCGTGAAGCGCCCCTACAATGAAAACCGATGCCGTTATGATTACGCCGTAGGGGCCGCCGCCCCGGCGGCCCGCCCCCACAAACAATATCATTCCGCAACAAAACGGCCTGCGCCCCAAACGGGGCGCAGGCCGTTTATCACAGAACGTACATTATTCAATCGGTATCTTAATCACCACATCCGACGTGGGATAGGCGGCGCAGGCGTGGACATAGCCGAAATCCTTGTCGGCGGCCCGGCGGCCGTCGTTCTCCGGGCAGACGTACACGCTGCCTGACAGCACCTTGGTGCGGCAGAAGCCGCATTCGCCGCTGCGGCACCCGGTCTCGATGCGGATGCCCGCCCGTTCCAGGGCCACCACCAGGCTCTCCGTGGCCTTGGCGGGAATCACGTCCTCGTGGATGCCCCGCCGCACGGTGAGCTGATAGGTCTTATCCCGGCACTCCTGGGGATAGCCGGGGAAGGCGGTGATGTCCTTGGCCTGGCCGAACACCTCAAACCGCACCCGCCGCTGGGGGATGTCCAGCTTTTTCAGCTCCTCCCGGAGGAAGCGGTACATCACCTGGGGGCCGCAGATGAAATAGGTGGTGTCGGGGGCGGAATACTTGCGGATCAGCTCCGCCGTCAAAAAGCCCCGCTCGCCCTGCCAGTCTGGCTCGTCGCCGGACAGCACGTGGACGACGTGGACGTGCTCCCCCTCCAGCGCCGAGAGTTCATCGTGGAGGGTGATGTCGTCGGAGGCCACAGAGCCGTAGAGGATGGTCAGATCCATGTCCAGCGTGCCGTGGGCCACCTCCCGGGCCATGGAGGCAAAGGGGGTGATGCCCACGCCGCCGGCCAGGGCCACCACGTGTTTGGCGTCCCGCAGGGGCTCGTAGTAGAACTGTCCGCAGCCGATGAGGCAGCGGAAGGTGTCGCCCACCTTTACGTTGTCGTTGATGTGGTCGCAGATGAAGCCGTCGCCTTTGGAGCGGCGCACGGTGATCTCCACAAAGCCCTTTTCCTGCCGTGCCTGCCAGGGGGCGGAGGAGATGGAGTAGGGCCGGGAGATGAGGCTGTCGCCCATGGGGAAGTCCACCACCATGAACTGGCCCGCGTAGAAGGGAGGCAGCTTGCCGCCGCCCACCTTTTCAAACCGCACCGTCTTGGCGGTCTTGGAGGCGTCCCGGATGTCCGTCACCACCATGTCCAGCTTGCCGGGGTGCCACTCCCGGGCCACGTCGCCGATGGGGTCGGTCCGCACCGGGGTGGAGGACGCCTGTTCGAAGGCCGCCAGCCGTGCCTTGGTGACACGGGACGCGCCGCCCACGTCCTTCAAAAAGCCTTTTACCTTCATTTCGCCGCCTCCTCTGCCATGGTGTCCAGTACGTTTTTCGCCGCCTTGCGTCCGTTGGTCACGGCGGGGCCCATGCCGTCGCCGCTGATCTGGTGGGCGCCGGAGAATTCCAGATGCCGGATAAACCGCTCCGCCTCCGCCGTCTGCAGCCGGGCCACAATGTGGTCCTCCATGGTGTGGGCGTAGCCGTAGATGCAGCCGTTCCACATGCCTGTGTAGTGGGCCACGGTCATGGGCGTCTCAATGACGATTTCCAGAATGTGATCCAGCAGGTTGACCCCCAGATAGTCGCTCATGGTGTCAATCATCTGCCGGGCCACCTCGTGCTTCACCCTGTCGTAGTCGTCGGCGGACACGGTTTTCCACCCCTCCACCCGGGGCAGGGTGGTGATGGAGTAGGAGCAGGTGCCCTCCGGGGTCACGCCGGGGTTGCCCAGGTTGTGGCAGATGCAGGTGAGGTAGCGGTAGGGCCCCAGGCCCTTCAGCTCGCCATACAGCTTGTCGGTGTCCATGGTGTCGCCCCGGAATACGCTGTAATCTTTGATGCCCAGCTCTTCGGCGGGTCTGTCCAGAATCATCACCACCGAAAAGGCCGTCAGGCTCAGCCGCCGCCCGTTCACCATCTTGATGGCCTCGGGGGGCACGGCGTCGGCGGGCTCAATCATGTGGGTGTACACGCTGTTGGGGTAGGCGGAGGAGATGACGTAGTCGCCGTAAATCTCGTCGCCGCGAGCGGTGCGCACGCCGCAGGCCTGGCCGTCCTTCACCAGAATCTTGTCCACGTGCTGGCGGTACTCGATCTGCACGCCCATGGCCTCCGCCCGCTCCGCCATTTTCAGGCTCATCTCGTGGCTCAATTTCTTGGGGATGTAGGAGCCGTAGCCCACGTAGTCCGCCATCAGCACGGAGAAGATGGTAAACGGCAGCTCCCGGAACCCGGTGCCCACGTAAATCCAGTAGGGGGCCAGCAGGTCAAGCGCCTTCTGGGGCAGGCCGAAGGTGTCCAGCACCTCCTGGGTGGAGTAGCCGGCGGTTTTCACAAAGTCGGGGTGCTTCAACAGCATCTGGGGCTTGCTCATGGGGTGGATGCTCAATTCATTCACACTGTTGAACACCCTGTCGCACAGCTGCAACACCGCCAGCACCTTATCGTAGGTGCCGGGCACGGCGCCGTCCACCTCCCGGGCGAAGGTCTCCAGCCCCGGGTGCAGCGTCACCTCCAGCCCCGGCAGGGAGGCGTGGTAGGCCTCCGGCACCTTCAGCCAGTCGATGTCCACGCCCATATCGTCGAAGAACTTGCCCACCTTCAGCCGGTTGTTCTTCTCGCCGATGGACATCATCTCGTGGAGGGTGGCCTCGATTTCGATGCCGCCCCGGACGTAGCTGGTGGCCAGGCCGCCGGGCAGGTTATGGCGCTCCAGCACCAGCACGCTCTTGCCCTTGTCGGCCAGCATCAGCGCCGCGCTCAAGCCCGCCAGAGCCCCGCCGATGACAATCACGTCATAGTGGTCTCGGTAAAATTTCATGTTCGTTCCCTCTTTCATTGTGTTCCCCACGGCGTCGCCACGGCAGAACAAGTAAAAGGAGGGGCGCAAAGCTGCGCCCCTCAAATAAGTGAGATTAGAAGAAGCGCTCCACCAGCTCGCGGGAGTACTCCGCCGTCTCGTCCATGTCGCCGAAGGACATGATCTCGCCGGCATAGAAGGTGTCGTATTTGCCCTGCATGGCCTCCACCTTGTCGTACCAGCCGTCGGCATAGTCGGCGGAGAAGACGTGGGGGAAGTAGTACACCGACCACTCGTTGATTACGTTGGAGGCGGGGTTGCGCATGGTCTTCAGGTCGTCCAGCACCATCTGGCGGCACTTGTCGTAGGGCACCTCCGCCATATCCTTGTGCTTGCGCAGGGCGTAGGTGGTGATGATCTGGTCCACCGTGTCCTTCCACCGGCGATAATACACCATCAGGTGGCCCAGCCGCTCCTTCACCATGTTGTCGAACACGTAGTAGCTGATCTCCGGGTGATCCTCGGGCTTGGTCTCCACGGCCAGCACGTCGTAGCGCTCGTAGTCGATCTTGCTGAACAGGGTCTTCTCGTCCTCCCGGGCGTCGAAGTAGTCCACCATGCCCACCAGGCCGTCGCTGCGGCTCTCCTTGTTGGGCACGTACAGCGGCGCGGTGACGATGATCTTGTCATACTCCTCCACCTGGCCGTTGACGGTGACGTACACCTTGCCGTCCCGGCGCTCCACGGCGGAGATGGCGCTGCCCAGCCGGGCGGGGTTCTTCAAATGGGCGTTGAGCTGCTCCCAGATGTACTGGGTGCCCTCCTTCCAGGTCCACAGATTCACCTTCACGAAGTTCATGGTGGTCTGGAAGTCCAGATATTTCAGCACGTAGGCGGCGGGAATCTCGTCGAAATAGCCGTAGCCGAAGGAGGTGTAGGGCCCGATCCAGATGTCCTGTACCAGCTCCACGCCGTTCTTGCGGCAGAACTCGGCAAAGGGCAGGCACAGATCTTTCAGGTTGGGGTTCTCGCCCTGGACGGGCTCACGGCCCGGCGTCACGGCGAAGCCGTCGTACCGGCCCTCCGCCACGCCCCGGTGGCCGTTGATATCGTAGCCCTTGTACTTGGTCTCCAGCAGCTCGCCGAACACCTTGAGCTGCTTCTTCATTTTCAGCAGCCGGGGGATCTTGAGAATGTTCTTCTTGGGCTCAAAGGGCTCGATGACCTTGCCGGTCTTGTCCTTGTAGTTGCGGTTCAGCTTGGGGCCGTCGTGGGTGATGCCGCAGAAATCCTCCACGTCCTTCACGGCGTAGTAAGAGGGCACGCCCATGATGGCGCCCATCTCGTAGCGCCGACCGTTGTAGTGGGGCGACCAGCACTTGCCGCCCACCCGGTCGTTCTTCTCCAGGATGGTGTAGTTCTCGTACCCCTTCTTCTCCAGGTACATGCCGGCGGAAAGGCCGGCGGGGCCGCCGCCGATGATGCAGATGCGAATATTCTTATCCATGCTGAGAACCTCCTCATGTGTTATTGTGAAGCCGTCTTCACAACTCTTGGTGTAATTGTATCACACCAAAATGCGAATTGCATCATTTTTTGTAAAAAAAGCGAAAATCTGTCTTTGCATTACCGCCGGGATATGCTATACTCTTTATTAAGTAGACTCCCCGCTTGCGCCCAAATGGACGCCGGGGGCAAAAGACACCATCGGGAGGGCCGTATTCATGCGCTTTTTCGACTTTGCCGAGCTGCTGACCCACTATGCCCGCACCACCCCGGAGGCCCCCGCCCTGCGGTATGAGCGCGCCGGCCGGGTGGAGACCATGGACTATCTCACGCTGCTCACCACGGCGGAGGCCCGCTCGGAGGCGCTGCGCCGCAGCGGCTGCACCTGCCTGGGCGTGTTCACCGACGGCACCGTGGAGTGCGTGCTCACCATCTTCGGCGCCGTGCTGGCGGGTATTCAGGTGGTGCTTCTGGACGAGGACACCCCCGAGGAAAAGCTGCCGGGCCTGCTGGAGTATACCGACGTAGACCGGCTCTGGGGCGATGTGGATTTGGTGGAGAGCCTGACCCCCACTCTCCATGGCGGTGTTAAGGACGGCGCGGGCAAGCTCCTCTTCTTCACCTCCGGCACCACCTCCCAGTCCAAGGCGGTGGTGCTGACGGAGCGCAGCCTCTGCGCCAGCGCCTATAACGGCGGCGCCCTGCTGCCGTTGGAGAGCGGCGACGTGCTGCTGTGCCAGCTGCCTCTGTGCCATGTGTTCGGCTTCGTGTGCGGCCTTCTCTGGGGCCTCTCCTGCGGCGCCTGCGTGGCCCTGGGCCGGGGCCGCCGCCACTATCTGGACGACTGCGCCTTCTTCCGCCCCACGGCGTTGGCGGCGGTGCCGCTGCTGCTGGGCTTTTTGCTGCGGCAGCAGGCGCTGAACCCCGGCCTCCGGCTGGTGCTGGTGGGCGCGGGGGACTGCCCCGCCTCCCTGTTGGAGGCCGCCCGGGCCACCGGCGTCCGGGTCAGCTTCGGCTACGGCCTTACGGAGACCAGCTCCGGCGTGGCATTGTCCCTGGGCGATGAGCCCTACGCCATGACCGTCTGCCCTGACGACACCGTCACCCTGGCCGAGGACGGGGAGATATTGGTCTACGCACCCACCTGCCTGATGCAGGGCTATTATAAGCGGCCCATCGACACCGACATCGCCATCCAGACCGGCGTGCTGCGCACCGGCGACCTGGGCGTGATGGACGACAAGGGCCTTTTGCACGTGATCGGCCGCAAAAAAGACGTGCTGGTGCTCCCCGACGGCACCAAGCAGTTCCTGCCGGAGTGCGAGGGGGAGCTGGCCGCTCTCCTGGGGGGCGGCGACTTCGCCCTGGTGCTCCACCGGGGCCGGGTGGCCCTGGCCCTCTACGGCGAAGAGCGCAGCGACGAGCAGCTTTGGCAGTGCCTGGCACCCTACCAGGCCGCCCGGCCCCGTGGCCAGCAGATTGCCGCCATTTTGCGCCAGACGCAGCCCTTGCCCCGCACCGCCACCGGCAAGGTAAAACGCTGGGAATTGAAAGGAAGGATCGGCTATGACCAGGAGTGAGATTTTAGAGCGCACCAAAAAGGTGATTTACGACAGCGTCCCCGAGCTGGAGGGCGTGGACTTGCAGGAGGACACCGTGGTCAACACCGACATGGGCATGGACTCCATGAACTTCATTCTGGTCATCTGCCGCCTGGAGGCGGAGTTCGACGTCCGCATTCCCAACCGCCAGTGGAGCAAGCTGTCCACCCTGGGCCAGGTCATCGACGCCATCGAGAAGCGGCTACCCAATGGTTGATTGCTACCGCCGGGAGCTGCTGCTGGGCAGCCAGCATGTGGACTGCTGCCGCCGGCTGCGCACGTCCACCCTTTTCGCCCTGCTGCAAAACGCCGCCATCCGCCACACCGAGTCCCTGGGCATGGGCCGGGACAAGACGCTGGACCGGGGCCTTTTGTGGGTGGTGGGCCGCCAGTATGTGGAGATTGCCCGTATGCCGGCATATGATGAGCGCATCGTCCACACCTCCTGGCCCGGCGACACCCTGCGTGTCCTGTTCCCCCGGTATGACGAGATGACCGACGAGGCGGGGAACGTGCTGCTCCGCGCCAGCGCCGTGTGGACGCTGATGGACGCGGAGAGCCGCTCGGTGGCCTTCCCGGAGGAGTACGGCGTGGCCATCCCCGGCGTGAAGCGGGGCGGCGAGCTGCCCCTGCTGCCCAAAATCGTGCCCATCCCCACTACGGAGTCCTTCACCTTCACCGTGCCTTACAGCTACGTGGACATCAACGGCCACATGAACAACACCCGCTATTTTGACGTAGTGGAGGACAATCTGCCCGGCCCCGCAGTCCCCCGGGCCATCCAGGTGGAGTACCTCTCGGAGGCGCGCCGGGGCGAGACGCTATGCGTCCGGTGGGGCAGGGAGGGGGAGCGCATCTTCCTCTCCGGGGAGACGGACCGCCCCTGCTTCCGCATGAGTTTGCAGTATAATGATAAGGAGTAATACCATGGAATCCATCCGCATCATCGAGCTGAAAGAGAGCATCTTTGCCGACAATAACGCCGACGCCGACCGTCTGCGCCGGCAGCTCAAGCAGCAGGGCACCTTCCTGCTGAACCTCATGTCCTCTCCCGGCTCCGGCAAGACCAGCACCCTCAAGCGCACCATCGCCGCGCTGAAGGACGACCTTTCCATCGGCGTCATGGAGGCGGACATCGACTCCGACGTGGACGCCGCCGCCATCGCCGCCACCGGCGCCCGCTCCATCCAGCTCCACACCGGCGGCATGTGCCACCTGGACGCGGACATGACCCGCCAGGGCCTCACCGAGTTCGGCACCGAGGATTTGGACCTGGTGGTGCTGGAGAATGTGGGCAACCTGGTGTGCCCCGCGGAGTTTGACACCGGCGCCGTGAAGAACGCCGTCATCCTCTCCGTCCCCGAGGGCCACGACAAGCCCCTGAAATACCCCCTCATGTTCGAGGTGGCGGACGTGCTGATTATCAATAAAATCGACGTCCTGCCCTATTTTGACTTCGATTTGGATAAGCTCACCGAGTACGCCCATATGCGCCATCCCGGCCTGCCCATTTTCCCCATCTCCGCCAAGACCGGGGAGGGCATGGACGCCTGGACCGACTGGCTGCGCCGCCAGGTGGCGGAGTGGAAGAAATAAAATCGCCCACGGCGAGAGGAGAGAGGGAAATGGTAAAAGAAGTCAATCCCATGATTCACGTCAATGAGCGCGACTACCCCGTTACCGACCATCACTGCGACGACCCCGAGAAGAAAAAGCTGCTTTTGAAGCTCTCCCGCATGATTACCGACAACATCCCCCGCAAGCTCCCCGGCGGCATGAAGGAAAACCACATGGATTTCTGGATTCTGGACCGGCTGCTGACCAAGGATGAGGTCAAATTCATGATCAGCTTCCAAAAGCGCCGCACCGGCCGCACCACCGCCTGGCTGGCCCAGGCCAACCACATGAGCGAGGCCGAGGCCCAGAAGATGATCGACCACCTGCTGTGGATCGGCATCATCGAGCAGAACCGGGATAACCCCGACCAGCACATCCAGTACTGGATTCCCAAATGGGTGGTGGGCTCCGGCGAGTACATGGTGGAGCATCCCACCCTCACCGACACCAACCCCGAGGTGGCCACCATGTTCAACCTGGCCCCCCAGGAGCCGCTGGAACTGGCGGCCAAGCTGGTGCCCCCCGGCGGCGCCGGCATCGGCATGCACGTCATCCCCGTGGAGCAGGCCATCGACGGCGCCTCCACCTCGGTAAGCGTGGAGCATTTGAGCCACTGGCTGCAAAAGTACGACAAGTTCTGCGCCATGGTCTGCGCCTGCCGCAAGGCCCAGCGGGTCCGGGGCGAGGGCGTGGGCGACATCGAGGGCTATATGTGCATCGGCCTGGGGGACATCGCCGAGTTCCTGGTGGAGTCCGGCAAGGACGCCCATTACATCACCCGGGAAGAGGCCATGGAAATCATCCGGCGTGCCGAGGAAAAGGGCTACGTCCACCAGATCACCAATCTGGACGGCCCAGACCGCATCGTGGGCATCTGCAACTGCTCCCCCGGCAGCTGCTACGGCCTGCGTACCTCCCAGCTGTTCAACACCCCCAATATGTCCCGCAGCGCCTACCGCGCCCATGTGGACGCGGAGAAGTGCGTGGGGTGCGGCAAGTGCGTGGAGGTATGTCCCGCCGGCGCCGCCCGCTTAGGCCAGAAGCTGTGCCGCAAGGACGGCTCCAAGGTCATGTACCCCATGCACGACCTGCCCGACGACAACGTGTGGGGCCCCGACCGCTGGGATCGGGATTACCGCGATCACAATAAGCTGAACTGCTACGACTCCGGCACCGCCCCCTGCAAGACTGCCTGCCCCGCCCATCTGGCCGTCCAGGGCTATATCCGCATGGCCGCCGAGGGCCGCAATGACGAGGCCATCCGCCTCATCCGCCAGGATAACCCCTTCCCCGCCGTCTGCGGCGCGGTGTGCAACCGCCGCTGCGAGGACCGCTGCACCCGGGGCACCATCGATAAGCCTGTGGCCATCGATGAAATCAAAAAATTCCTGGCCCAGTGGGAGCTTCAGCATCCCGAAAATTACGTCCCCAAGTGCCAGAACATGGAGGGCCAGCAGTGGACGGACTTCCCCATCGCCGTCATCGGCGCCGGCCCTGCGGGCCTGAGCTGCGCCTACTATCTCCGCCAGGAGGGCTACCCCGTCACCGTGTTTGACCGGGAGCAGCGCCCCGGCGGCATGCTGATGAACGGCATCCCCAACTTCCGTTTGGAGAAAAAGGTCATCGAAGCGGAAATCGACATCATCCGCCGCATGGGCGCGGAGATTCGCTGCGGCGTGGACGTGGGCCGTGACGTCACCCTTGACCAGCTTCGCGCCCAGGGCTACAAGGCCTTCTTCATCGCCACCGGCCTCCAGAGCGGCGGCAAGCTGGGCATCCCCGGCGACGACGCCCAGGGCGTCATCCCCGGCATCGCCTTTGCCCGCCGTATCAACCAGGACAGCACCCAGCGTTTGAGCGGCAGCGTGGTGGTTATCGGCGGCGGCAACATCGCGGCCGACATCGCCCGCACCGCCGTCCGGGCCGGGGCCGCCAAGGTGGATCTCTACTGCCTGGAGGACTACGACCATATGCCCATGGGCCCCGAGGACCGGGAGGACGTGGAGCGCGACGGCATCACCATCCACGCCGGCTGGGGCCAGACCGCCATCGATACCGAGGACGGTAAGGCCACCGCCATCCACTTCCGCCGCTGCACCAGCGTCAAGAACGCGGAGGGCCGCTTCGACCCCAAGTTTGACGATAACGACACCCTCTCCCAGAAGTGCGACACGGTGCTCTACTGCATCGGCCAGCGCCCCGACCACGGCGACCTTTTGAAGGGCACCAAGGTGGCCTACCGCTTAAACGGCACCATCCAGGCCGACCCCGTCACGCTGCAAACCGGCGAGAGCGACGTCTTTGTGGGCGGCGACGTGTACACCGGCCAGAAGTTCGTCATCGACGCCATCGCCGCCGGCCGTGAGGCCGCCGTGTCCATCAACCGCTACGTCCACCCCGGCCAGAGCCTGACCATCGGCCGCGACCTGCGCACCTTCATCGAGCTGGATCGGGACGACATCCTGGTGGAGAGCTACGACAACGCCCAGCGCCAGATGCCCGGCCTCCGCGCCGGCGACGCCACCGCCACCTTCGACGATCTCCGTCTGCCCCTCACCGAGGAGCAGGTGAAGCGGGAGGCGGGGCGGTGCCTCAAGTGCGGCGCCACCACCGTGGATTTGAACCAGTGCATCGGCTGCGGCCTGTGTACCACCCGCTGCCAGTTCGACGCCATCCACCTCACCCGTGACTTGCCTGCCGCCAGCGACATGCACACCGCCGAGGAGATGATGAAGGTGGTGGCCCCCTACGCCCTGAAACGCGGCATGAAGATTCTCAAGAAAAAGATCACCGGCAAATCCGATTATCCCACGGAGCAGTAATTTTTTCCCGAGCCAAATTTCCCCATTTTGAAAGGAGAGCACCAAATGACCCGCGACGAAAAAATTTTCAAATTAGGTAAAATCATCACCGACCGCAAGGAGATTCTCCTTGGCCTGGAGAAGATGTCCACCGAGTCCCCCGAGTATTGGGGCATCGACTGCGGCCTCCAGTACGCCGAGCGCCGCTACGGCAAAGACGTGGCCGACGACTGCCTGGACGTGGCCCTGCAAATGGGCAAGCGCAAGCCCAAGACCTTCGCCCAGCTCAAGGCCCTGTCCGGTCTGGATGACGAGCGCCTTGCGCTGGTGCTGGAGGCCCTGTGCCAGGCCAGTCTGGTGGAGTGGCATTTCGAAAATCTGGACGGCAAGAACCCCAACCATGAGAAGCGCTGGGTGCTGGATATGTTCGTCCCCGGCAGCGCCGAGATCATGACCATGCGCCCCGAGATCTCCCCCGTCACCCCCCAGGTGGCCGACTTCTTTGAGCGCATGACCTACCTGCCTCTGGCGGGCATCACCCAGATGGTGCCTCCCGGCGGCGCCGGCATCGGCATGCACGTCATCCCCGTGGAGCAGGCCATTCCCGCCAACTGTGAGTCCCTGCCCGTGGAGCATTTGAGCCACTGGCTGAAGAAGTACGAGGGCCACATCGGCGTGGGCATCTGCTCCTGCCGCAAGCAGCAGCGCATCCGGGGCGAGGGCTCCGGCGACATCGAGCAGTATTGGTGCATCGGCGTGGGCGACTTTGCCGACTACTGCCGCGAGACCGGCATGGGCCACGACATCACCTATGATGAGGCCATGGAGATTCTCCACAAGGCCGAGGAGCGGGGCTACGTCCACCAGATTACCAACATCGACGGCGAGAATAAGATTTTCGGCCTGTGCAACTGCGCCGTGGGCGTGTGCAACGCCCTGCGCACCTCCCAGCTTTTCAACACCCCCAATATGTCCCGCTCCGCCTACACCGCCCAGGTCACGCCGGAGAACTGCGTAGCCTGCGGCAAGTGCGTGGAGGTATGTCCCGCCGGCGCCGTCCGCCTGGGCCAGAAGCTGTGCACCAGCCACGGCGAGGTGGAGTATCCCAAGCAGCCCCTGCCCGACAACAACGTCTGGGGCGAGGACAAGTGGAACTGGAATTATAAGAACGAGAACGGCGTCATCCAGACCTGGCCCACCGGCACCGCCCCCTGCAAGGCCGCCTGCCCCCTGCACATCGGCATCCAGGGCTATATCAAGCTGGCCGGCGAGGGCAAGTACCGGGAGGCGTTGGAGCTCATCAAGAAGGACAATCCCTTCCCCGCCGTCTGCGGCGCCATCTGCCGCAAGTACTGCGAGGACGAGTGCACCCGCGGCACCGTGGACGAGGCCCTGGCCATCGACGATATCAAGCAGTTCATCGCCGCCCAGGATTTGAAGGCGGAGCACCACTATGTCCCGCCCATGAACTCCTCCACCCGCGAGAAGTTCGACCAGAAGATCGCCATCATCGGCTCCGGCCCCGCGGGCCTCTCCTGCGCCTACTTCCTGGCCATCGAGGGCTATTCCCCCGTGGTGTTTGAAAAGGACGCTGTCCCCGGCGGCATGATGGTCACCGGCATCCCCAACTTCCGCCTGGAAAAGGACGTGGTCAACGCCGAGATCGACGTGCTGCGTGAGATGGGCGTGGAGTTCCGCTGCGGCGTGGAGGTGGGCAAGGATGTCACCATCCAGCAGCTCCGCGACCAGGGCTTCAAGGGCTTCTTCGTGGCCGTGGGCCTGCAGTACGGCGGCAAGCTGAATGTCCCCGGCGACGATGCCGTGAACGTCATGCCCGGCGTGGACTACATCAAGTCCGTCAATGCCGGCAAGGCCCAGCCCCTCAGCGGCAACGTGGTGGTCATCGGCGGCGGCAACATCGGCGCCGACGTGGCCCGCACCGCCATCCGCCAGGGCGCGGAGAGCGTCCAGCTCTACTGCCTGGAGCAGTACGAGGATATGCCCATGGGCGAGGAGGACCAGGAGCTGTGCAAGGCCGACGGCGTCACCATCCACGCTGGCTGGGGCCAGACCGCCATCGACACCGAGGACGGTAAGGCCACCGGCATCCACTTCCGCCGCTGCCTCAGCGTCAAGAACGCCGAGGGCCGCTTCGATCCGAAGTTTGACGATAACGACACCGCTTTTGAGTCCTGCACCACCGTGCTGTACTGCATCGGCCAGAAGGTGGAGTGGAAGGAGCTGCTGAAAGATACCAAGGTGGAATTCCGCCCCAACGGCATCGCCATTGCCGACCCCGTCACCCTCCAGACCGCCGAGCCCGACATCTTCGTGGGCGGCGACGTCTACACCGGTCAGAAGTTCGTGGTGGACGCCCTGGCCGCCGGCCGTGAGGGCGCCGTGTCCCTCCACCGCTTCGTCAACGAGGGCCAGAGCCTGACCATCCACCGCAACACCCGCCACTTTGCCTCCCTCAATAAGGACGACATCGTCCTGCCCGACGAGGCCAAAAATAAGCCCCGCCGCGCCGTCAAGGGCACCGACGCCGCCAAGGCCCGCACCATGCACGATGAGCGCCTCATCTTCACCGAGGAGCAGATCAAGTCCGAGGCCAGCCGCTGCCTGAGCTGCGGCCGCAGCGTGGTGGACACCAACAAGTGCCTGGGCTGCGGCATGTGCACCGTCCAGTGCAAGTTCGACGCCATCCACCTGATCCGCAACATGGGCGACGCCTACTCCAAGATGATCCCCGCCGAGGACAAGTTCAAGGCCATCGGCGCCTACCTGCCCAAGCGTGCCGTGAAGATTTTGAAGCACAAGGTCTCCGGCAAGGCCGACTGAGGACGGGCCATGCACGAACTGGGCTTAGTCAACTACGTGGTCAAGCAGGTCTCCCGCATCGCGGAGGAAAACCACGTGGCGAAGATTCACTCCGTCACCCTGGAATTCGGCGAGGTGTCCGGCATCGTCACCTCCTACCTGTACGACTATTGGAACTGGTACACCAAGAAATTCCCGCTGTTTGACGGGGCCAAGCTGCTGTGCGAGGAGATTCCCGCCGTCACCTGGTGCGACGACTGCAAGCAGACCTACCCCACCGTCCAATACGGCAAAACCTGCCCCCATTGCGGCAGCGGCAACACCTGGCTCCAGCAGGGGAATGAGATGAACATCAAGCAAATCGAGGTGGAAGACACCCGGGAAGGAGACAAAAATGGAGAATGAAGCGCTGCGCCGGCTGAAAGACGAGCTGGGCGTCATCAACTACAAGATCAACTATAAGACCGGCGTCCACCTGGGCGTCATCGAGGACTTCTTTGACCGCAAACGCGACGATATCGACCCCAAAGACCGGGCCATAATCGAAGCCATGCTGTTGAAAGAGAAAAAGTAAACAGAAAACCCCTCGCCACCCAACAGGCTGGCGAGGGGGTTGTTCGTAGGGGCGCTTCAAGAAGCGCCCGCATTCCACGCGGCGGCCACCGCCAAGGCCGGATAAACGCCACCTGGCCTCGTCCAACACCGTAGGGGCCGACGCCCCCGGCGGCCCGTACCCCGGTAACAATAACCGCCGATGTCGGTTGCATGATGCACGGCCTCGGTAACCATTCGTAGGGGCGGACGACTCTGTCCGCCCCCTTTGCGTTATCGTACCCGGGCCGGGGAGGACAGAGTCGTCCTCCCCTACAACCAAACCCCAATCCATCCGCAACCAACAAAACCGTTCAGAATACCCCACCCCGAAAGGCGGGACACGCAGGTCCCGCCCTACGGAGAAACAGCTCCGCCCTTCGTAGGGCGGGTTTCCCCCGGTTTTCCTTTCCAACCGTCGGTTGGAAAGCCGTTCCAACCACGAAAACCTTGCATTTTGCGCTGCCGCCGCTATACTGAAAGCCAGAGTCGCGACCACACAGCCGGCGCTGCCGGGAAAGGATGGAGCATATGGAACAGATCTATTTCGGCGAGCGCATCGCCGCGTACCGCAAGGCCCAGTGGCTGACGCAGGAGGGCCTGGCCCAGAAACTGGGTGTCACCAACCAGGCCGTCAGCAAATGGGAGAGCGACCAGTGCTGCCCGGACATCATGCTGCTGCCGGCGCTGGCGGACGTATTCGGCGTCACTATCGACGCGCTGTTCGGCCGGGAGACCCCCGCGCCGGTGGAGGAGCCGGCGCAGGACACGGCGCAGACCGACGAGAGACCGGCGGGATTGGAGATCGGCGAGCTGCCCTGGCCCGACGACGGGGCGCTGCGGGCAGTGTGCTACGTGGGCCGCCACATGGTGCAGTTCGGCGACAGGAGCACCGGCAGGGGCGTCCAGATCGGGCCAATCCACCTGGACGTGGGCGCGCCGACTATCGAGCTGCATTACAGCGGTGACGTGGTGGGAAGCATCTACGCCCAGGGCAGCGTGCTGTGCGAGAGCGCCACGGTGAGCGGCGACGTTCATGCGGAGGACAGCGTGCGCTGCGGCGATGTAGGCGGCAGCGTCACCGCCGGCGACAGCGTCAGCTGCGGCAACGTAGGCGGCGGCGTTACCGCCGGCGACAGCGTCGACTGCGAAGACGTGGGCGGCAGCGTGTCCGCCGGGGACGAGGTGCGCTGCGGCCATGTGGAGGGCAACGTTACCGCCGGCGACAGCGTGTTCTGCGCCGGCGTGAAGGGCCGCGTCTGGCAGGACGATGAATGAATAGAAAAAGCCAGGCGGCGGGGCCTATGTGTCCCGCCGCATCCGGTTGAACGGCCCCCGCCATCGCCCAACATCGTAGGGGCGCTTCAGGTCGCGCCCGTACCCAGGCAGCAATAACCGCCGATGTCGGTTGCATGATACACGACCTCGGCAACCATTCGTAGGGGCGGACGACTCTGTCCGCCCCCTTTGCGTTATCGCACCCAGGCGGGGGAGGACAGAGTCGTCCTCCCCTACAACCAAACCCCAATCCATCCGCAACCAACAAAACCGTTCCGATTACCCCGCCCCGAAAGGCGGGACACATAGGTCCCGCCCTACGGAGAAACGGCCCCTCCCTTCGTAGGGCGGGACCTATGTGTCCCGCCACCCCGGCCACCGACATCCGCCAACCCCGGTTGCAAGGCACCGTCATCGACAACCCATCGTAGGGGCCGCCGCCCCGGCGGCCCGGTTGCCCAAGCATCGATCACCACAAGGGCTGGGTAGATGGTAAAGGGTATCATATTGTTTCGTAGGGGCGGGGCTCTGCTCCGCCCTTACCCCGGCGAAATACGAAAAAAGGGAGGAGCAGAGCCCTTCCCCTACATTTTATCCTCTATAACGCGTCTCCATCCTCGTAATCATCAATAAACTCCATAATATCTTCCACATGGCACCGGAGAATATGACAAAATGTATCAATCGTATGTGTACTTACGCTCTCGTTGCGTTTAAGCCGCGTTATTTGCGCGGGGCTGATGTTATAACGCTTAATAAGGGCATATTGAGAGACACCGCGTTTCTTCATGGTTTCCCAAAGACGGGCATATGAAATCATAACATTCAAGCCTCACTTTCCACTTGAATGTTATCCGAATATGGTGTATATTAACATTAACCAATATCGGTTAATCCTAACTGCAGGAGGACAAGATGAAAAATAGAATATTTCTCCTTTGTATGATAGGCCTTTTCATATTATTCACAGGATGCACACAGAGACATGAAGGTGAAATACAGCCCCCCTATTCCTCAAGCACGGCTAAAGGCAAAAACTATACTGACGTTGAAAAGGTGTTCAAAAAGAGTGGCTTTGACAATATTCAGCTGGAAAAAGTGGAAGACTTGATATTTGGATGGCTGAATGAGGATGGAGAAGTGAAAGAGGTTTCTATTGACGGTGAAACGGAATTCACCACATCCAAATGGTTTCCTCAAGATGCGGAAGTTGTCATCCGCTATCACACTTTTCCTGCCCGAGATGATGCGGAGGCGCCTGGCGAAAGCACAAAGTCTGAAAACGTAACGCCGGCGGCGAATAACGCAGAAGAAAACCCTGTTAGTCCGGATGACGCGAATGCGACAACTGACAATACCAAAAATGCCCTGTCCTATACGACTAACGACAGCGCAGCAGCTAAAAAAGGAAATACGGGCATATACGCCTATAAGAGCAGAGGCGGGTCATATACCATCTACTATATCATTGACTTTGATGAAGGATATGTTTATCGCTTCGTAGACGGTAACGGTGACGGAACATGTGACCGAGTCAAGATAGAATCGGGTACACTGAACGATGTTGCAATAATTACATACCATGCAGGCAGCGACAGTTGGTCATACGGAATGCATTTCAAATGGAAGAATCAGCCTGATCATCTTGTGGTTCAGGATGAATACGGCTATGAAGATGACTACTACAACACCAACCTCCGTAACGCTTTGGAGATTAGAGACACAAAGCAGATTTTTGACTACTCTTGATCTGAAATGAAAAGATGTCGGATACCGCTTAAGGTGTCCGACATCTTTTATCAATCGCTATCCAGCTTCAGCACGGCCATAAACGCCTCTGTCGGCACCTGCACCGTGCCCAGATTCCGCATCTTCTTCTTGCCCTCTTTCTGCTTCTCCAGCAGCTTCTTTTTCCGGGTGATATCGCCGCCGTAGCACTTGGCCAGCACGTCCTTTCGCATGGCCTTCACCGTCTCCCGGGCGATGATCCGCCCGCCGATGGTGGCCTGAATGGGCACCTCGAACAGCTGCCGGGGGATGTTCTCCTTCAGCTTCTCGCACAGCCGCCGGGCACGGGCATAGGCCTTGTCCCGGTGGGCGATGAAGCTGAGGGCGTCCACGCCGTCGCCGTTGAGCAGCAAGTCCACCTTCACCAGCTCGCTGGTGCGGTAGCCGGACAGCTCATAGTCCAGACTGGCGTAGCCCTTGGTGTTGGCCTTCAGGGTGTCGAAAAAGTCATAGATGATCTCGTTCAGGGGCATCTGGTAGTGCAGCTCCACCAGATGGGTGTCCAGATACTGCATATCCTTGAACTCCCCCCGCCGATCCTGACACATGGGCATGATGTTGCCCACGTAGTCCTGGGGCGTGATGATGGACACCTTCACGTAGGGCTCCTCGGCGTGCTCGATGGTGCCGGGGTCGGGGTAATTGTGGGGGTTGTCCACCCGCACCATGGCGCCGTCGGCCTTGTACACGTGGTAGATGACGTTGGGCAGCGTGGTCACCAGATCCAGATTGAACTCCCGCTCCAGCCGCTCCTGGATGATCTCCATGTGGAGCATCCCCAAAAAGCCGCAGCGGAAGCCGAAGCCCAGCGCCACCGAGCTCTCCGGCTCGAAGGTAAGGGAGGCGTCGTTCAATTGCAGCTTCTCCAGCGCGTCCCGCAGGTCGGGGTACTTGCTGCCGTCCTCGGTGTAGATGCCGCAGTACACCATGCTCTGGGCGGGCCGATACCCGGGCAGGGGGGCGTCGGCGGGCCGGACGGCGTCGGTGATGGTGTCGCCCACCTGGGTATCCTTCACGTTCTTGATGCTGGCGGTGAAATAGCCCACCTCCCCGGCCTGCAGCGCCTCCGTTGGCTCGTTGCCCAGGGGCTTTAAGTAGCCGCATTCCAGAATGGTGTACTCCGCGCCGCTGGCCATCAGGCGGATGGTCTGCCCCCGGCGGATGGTGCCCTGCTTGATGCAGAAATACACCACCACGCCCACGTAGGGGTCATACTGGCTGTCAAACACCAGCGCCTGCAAGGGCGCGTCGGGATCGCCGTGGGGGGCGGGGATGTTCTGCACGATGTCCTCCAGCACGGCGTCGATGTTCAGCCCCAGCTTGGCGGAGATCTCCGGCGCCTCCAGGGCGGGCAGGCCGATGATGTCCTCCACCTCCTGCTTGGCCTTCATGGGGTCGGCGGCGGGCAGGTCGATCTTGTTGAATACCGGCAGGATCTCCAGATCGTGCTCCATGGCCAGGTACGTGTTGGCCAGCGTCTGGGCCTCCACGCCCTGGGTGGCGTCCACCACCAGCACCGCCCCCTCGCAGGCCGCCAGGGACCGGCTCACCTCGTAGTTGAAGTCCACGTGGCCCGGGGTGTCGATGAGGTTCAATGCGTAGGTCTCGCCGTCCTTGGCGGTGTAGAGCAGATGCACCGCCCGGCTCTTGATGGTGATGCCCCGCTCCCGCTCCAGGTCCATGTTGTCCAACAGCTGGTCGGCCATCTCCCGCTCCGTCACGGCGTTGCACTTCTCCAAAAGCCGGTCGGCCAGGGTGGATTTGCCGTGGTCAATGTGGGCGATGATAGAAAAATTGCGGATCTTGCTCTGGTCAAACATGGTTATTCGTCCTCCATCCGCGCCTTGGCGCGTTCATCGGTATTGTGCAGCACCTGGGCCACGCTCTGGCCCACCCCCGGCGCGTCGGTGAGGGTGTGGGAGCTCATGTCGGGCACGGCCTCGCACTGCGCCAGTGCCCGGCTGAACTTCACCCGGCTTAAAAACATATCCGCCGCCACCGCGCCGCCGTCAAAGGCGGGGCCGTCCAGGGCAAATAAATCCTCGTTGCCGCCGCCCCGGCGGTAGAGCTGCCGCAGCAGCTGGTAGAGCGCCGCGCTCAAATAGTCGCCCGCGGCGGTGACGGCCTCCCGGCTGCCGCTGCGGCCCAGCAGGTCGAACAGCACCCCGGCGGTGTTCACCACCAGCTTCTTTTGCAGCGTGGCCATGATGCTGCCCCGCAGGGTGCTCTTCTCGTCGCTGGCGTCGTACAGGTCGCCCGCCTCGATCATGGCCCCGTCCCGGCTGGACGTGCGGCCCAGCAGATAGTCGGCGGACACGTGGTAAAAGTCGCACACCTTGGCCACAAACGCCAGCCCCGGCTCCCGGATGCCGTTTTCATAGTGGCTCAAAAGGGCCTGGGAGATGCCCAATTCGCGGGCGGCCTTCCGCTGGGAAATCCCCGTCTCCTGCCGCAGCAGGCTCAGCGTGCGGGAAAAATCTGTCATGTCAGTCACCTGATTTCTCTCTATATTGAATACAGCGGGTAGATTATAGCAAAAATATTACCATTTGTAAATAGAAATGACCTTAAAATGGTGTGCGTTTGCGAAAGTGTACTCTGCCTCGTAGGGGCGATTCACGAATCGCCCGGCGGCAACTGCTGCCATTACGATAAAGGATGGGCGAATTCGCGATACGCTTTACGAATTCGCCCATCGTTTTTGGCAGCTGTCAGGCTGCGCTGCCCGGGCGCTTCTTGAAGCGCCCCTACAGCGGGAACAACCTGTTTTCAAATGTCCATCTTAAACAGCCTGCACCCGTTTTCCCACGTTATCCGGATGACCTCCTCCACCGCCATCCCCCGGATGGCGGCGATGCGCTCCGCCACCAGGCGGACGTAGCCCGAGTCGTTCCGCTGCCCCCGGTAGGGCACCGGGGTGAGGTAGGGACTGTCGGTCTCGATGACCAGCCGGGAAAGAGGCGCGTCGGCGATGACCTCCGGGGCCTTCCGGGCGTTTTTGAAGGTGGCGGCCCCGTTGAAGCCCAAATACCACCCCATCTCCACCAATTCCCGGCCCATCTCCACGGAGCCTGCGAAGCAGTGGAACACCCCCGTCACCCGGGGGAACTCCCGGACGATGGCCAGGGTGTCGGCGTGGGCGTCCCGGTCGTGGATGATGACGGGCAACTCCAATTCCGCCGCCAGGGCCAGCTGGTTACGCAGCACCCGGTGCTGTAATTCCCGGGGCGGGTTCTCCGCCCAGTAGTAGTCCAGCCCGATTTCCCCGATGGCCACTACCTTGGGTTGTTTTGCCAGAGAGCGCAATTCCTCGATGAAAGGCGGCTGATAGTCGCCGCAGTTCTCCGGGTGGATGCCCACGGCGGCGTACACGTGGTCAAACCGCGCCGCCAGCGCCACCGCCTGCCGGGAGGACGCCAGGGTGCAGCCGGGGTTGACGATGCGGCCCACGCCCCGGCCGGGCATGGATGCCAACAGGGCCTCCCGGTCCGCGTCAAAGGCCTCGTCGTCGTAGTGGGCATGGGTGTCGAAGAGAAGGGCTGCCATGTCCGTCAGCACAGCTTTGCCCCGGCGGGCACGCTGTCGTCGATGAGCATCAGCTTCAATTTCTCCTCGCCCTTCTCCGTGTGCACGGCGGAGATCAGCATACCGCAGCTCTCAATGCCCATCATCTTCCGGGGCGGCAGGTTCAGGATGGCGATGGCCGTCTTGCCGATGAGATCCTCCGGCTCGTACCAGTGGTGGATGCCGGAGAGGATGGTGCGGTCGGTGCCGGAGCCGTCGTCCAAGGTGAATTGCAGCAGCTTGTCGCTCTTCTTCACCGCCTTGCAGTCCTTGATTTTCACAGCCCGCAAGTCGCACTTCATAAAGCTGTCGAAGTCCACCTTTTCCTCCACGTAGGGCTCCAGCTCGATGGCGGGCAGCGCCGCCTTCTTCTGGGCCTCGTGCATGGCCTCCAACGTGGCCAGCGCCGCCTCGCTGTCGATGCGGGGGAACAGGTTTTCGCCCTTCTGCACGGTGGCGTCGCTCCGCAGGCCGCCCCACACGTTGGCCTTGTCCCAGGTGCGGCAGCCGTCGCAGGCGCCGATCTTCTCGAAGATTTTGCCGCAGGTGTCGGGCATAAAGGGCAGCAGCAGCGTGGTGCAGATGCGCACGGTTTCCAGCAGGTTATACAGCACCGTGGCCAGGCGCACCCGTTTCGTCTCGTCCTTGCCCAGGGCCCAGGGGGTGGTCTCGTCGATATACTTGTTGGCCCGGTCGATGACCTTGAAGATTTCATCCAGCGCGTTCTGGAACTGGAACTTCTCCATCTCCGCCTCATACCGGTCCCGCAGGGTGCAGGCCATGGTCTTGAGGTCGCAGTCCAGCCTGTCGTCCTCCCGCTCGGTGGGCAGCGTGCCGCCGAAGTACTTCTCCACCATGCCGGTGGTGCGGCTCACCAGGTTGCCCAGCTTGTTGGCCAGGTCGATGTTGATGGTGTTGATCAAAAGCTCATTGGAGAAGTTGCCGTCGGTGCCGAAGGGGAAGGTGCGCAGCAGGAAGAACCGCAGCGCGTCCACGCCGAACATCTCCGCCAGGGCGTAGGGGTCCACCACGTTGCCCTTGCTCTTGCTCATCTTGCCGCCGTCAATCACCAGCCAGCCGTGGCCGTAGACGTGCTTTGGCAAAGGCATCTCCATGCTCATCAGCATGGCGGGCCAGATGATGGAGTGGAACCGCACAATCTCCTTGCCCACAAAGTGGACGTCGGCGGGCCAGTATTTTTCGTAATCGTGATAGGTGTCGTTCAAAAAGCCCAATGCGGTGGTGTAGTTAAACAGGGCGTCCACCCACACGTACACCACGTGGCCCGGGTCGAAGTCCACGGGGATGCCCCAGCTGAAGCTGGTGCGGCTGACGCACAGATCCTCCAATCCCGGCTTGATGAAGTTGTTCACCATCTCGTTCACCCGGCTCCGGGGCTGCAAAAAGTCGGTGTCCTCCAGCAGGTGCTGCACCCGATCGGCGTACTTGCTCAGCCGGAAAAAGTAGGCCTCCTCCTCCGCGTCGTGCACCTCCCGCCCGCAGTCGGGGCACTTGCCGTCCACCAGCTGGCTCTCGGTCCAGAAGCTCTCGCAGGGGGTGCAGTACTTGCCCTTGTAGGAGCCCTTGTAGATGTCGCCGTTTTCGTACATCTTCTTAAAGATTTTCTGGATGGACTGGCAGTGGTAGCCGTCGGTGGTGCGGATGAAGCGGTCGTTGGAGATGTTCATCAGCTTCCACAGGTCCAGCACGCCCTTTTCGCCGCACACGATGCCGTCGAGAAACTCCTTGGGCGTCTTGCCGGCCTCCCGGGCCTTGTCCTCGATTTTCTGGCCGTGCTCGTCGGTGCCGGTGAGGAACATGACGTCGCAGCCGGTGAGCCGCTTGTAGCGGGCCATGGCGTCCGCCGCCACGGTGCAGTAGGTGTGGCCGATGTGCAGCTTGTCGCTGGGGTAGTAAATCGGCGTGGTGATGTAAAATTTCTCTGCCATAAAAGTCTCCTTTTCTGCCCGGGGGCAAATATACTATATACAATGTATTAGCTTGCGCCGGGGAAGGGGGGATGATACCCGCAAAAAAACCGCCCCCGACGCCATCGTCAAGGGCGGCGAAAGCCGCGATACCACCTTGCTTCGCCCCCTGCTCGCGCAAAAGGGCCTCGCGGAGTGCTGCCACACTCCCACGCTGTAACGGGCGCGCCCGACCCGACCTTGCGTCTGCGCTCAGCCGGATGGCTCCGGGGCCATGTTCACCGGTTTCCTCCGCGTCCGCTCCCACCGCGCCGGACTCTCTGTGGCGTCGCCCACCGGTTACTCTTCCCATCATTGCCTTTCACTCGTTTTGGTATCATATCGCAAAGCGTCACTTTTGTCAATAAATCCGTGTACTTTTGCCCCGATTTGTGGTAGCATGGTGGGGAAAAAGGAGGGCTTGCCCATGAAATTCGTGTCCTGGAACGTCAACGGCCTTCGCGCCTGCCTCAATAAAGGCTTTCTGGACTATCTGCGCTGGGAGTCGCCGGACGTGATCTGCCTGCAGGAGACCAAGTGCACCGCCGATCAGGTGTCGCTGGATCTGCCGGACTACCACGTCTATTTCCACAGCGCCGACAAAAAGGGCTACTCCGGCACCGCCGTCTTTAGCCGTGAAGAGCCCCTTGCCGTCACCTACGACTTCGGCGGCGACGAACACCGCCACGAGGGCCGCCTCATCACCTGCGAGTACCCGGACTACTACCTGGTCTGCTGCTACACCCCCAACAGCAAGGACGGCCTGGCCCGCCTGCCCTACCGCATGCAGTGGGAGGACGATCTGCGGGAATATTTACTGTCCCTGGACGCCAAAAAGCCGGTCATCTACTGCGGCGACCTCAATGTGGCCCATGAGGAGATCGACATCAAAAACCCCAAAACCAACCGCATGAACCCCGGCTTTTCCGACGAGGAGCGGGCCAAGATGACGACCCTGCTCCAAAGCGGTTTCACCGACACCTTCCGGTATTTGAACCCCGACGCCGTGTGCTACTCCTGGTGGAGCTTCCGCTTCAACGCCCGGGCCAACAACGCCGGCTGGCGCATCGACTATTTCCTCACCTCCGATTCCCTCCGCCCCCGCCTGGCCGGCGCCCATATCCGCACCGAGGTCATGGGCAGCGACCACTGCCCCGTGGTGCTGGAGCTGGCGTAGCCCTTGCAACCGGCGGGCGAATCATGTATAATAGTCCATATTTATCGTGATATATCGCACACCCAACCCATCAAAGGAGGAGTTCCCCATGTCCCATTTCATCCTTGTGGTCAATCCCGGCTCCACGTCCACCAAAATCGGCGTATTTGAGGACGAGACCCTGCTCTTTGACAAAACCCTGCGCCACACCGCCGCGGAGATTGCCGCCTTTGCCTCCATCCCGGAGCAAAAGACGTGGCGCCGCGGCCTGGTGCTGGACGCCCTGGCGGAAAAGGGCTTCGACGTCCATACCCTCAGCGCCGTCTGCGGCCGGGGCGGTATGCTGGCCCCTGTCAGCGGCGGCACCTACCGCACCACCGACGCCCTGCTGCGGGACTGCGTGGCCGGGGCCCAGGGCCAGCACGCCTCCAACCTGGGCGCCCTCATCGCCCGGGAGATTGGCGATGAGCTGTCCATCCCCTCCTTCGTGGCGGACCCCCCTGTGGTGGATGAGCTGTGGGACGTGGCCCGCCTCTCCGGCCATCCGGCGGTGCCCCGCCGCTCCAAGTTCCACGCCCTGAACCAGAAGGCCGTGGCCCGGCGGTACGCCCGTGAGGTGGGCCGGCCCTATGAGGAATTGAATCTCATCGTCTGCCACATGGGCGGCGGCGTCAGCGTGGGTGCCCATGTGGGCGGCCGTGTGGTGGACACCCAGAACGCCCTGGACGGCGAGGGTCCCTTCTCCCCGGAGCGTTCCGGCAGCCTGCCCTGCGGCGAGCTGGTGGAGAAGTGCTTCTCCGGGGCGTACACCCATGCGGAGGTGCGCCGGATGCTCACCGGCGGCGGCGGACTGGTGGCCTACACCGGCTCCACCGACGTCCGCGCCCTGCAACAGCGCACCGACCCCGACACCCGCCTGGTGATGGACGCCTTCCACTACCAGATCGGCAAGGAGATCGGCGCCATGGCCGCCGCCATGAAGGGAAAAGTGGATCAAATTATCCTCACCGGCGGCATCGCGTACAGCGAAAAGACGGTCCGCGCCCTCACCGACATGGTGGGCTGGATTGCCCCCATCACCGTCTACCCCGGCGAGGACGAGCTGCTGGCCCTGGCCCAGGCGGCCCTCCGTGTCCTCCGGGGCGAGGAGCAGGCGAAGTCCTATTAAAAACTGGCTGAAAATGGCATAGCGTCGCCCCCGGTTTCACGCCGGGGGCGATTTTTGCCGTTTTTAATATAATTTTGCATTGTGCCCGGCGGGAAATCGTGGTACAGTAAACAGCGGCAATATCATCCCAACCGGGGGAGGAAACAACATGGATCTCTATTTCGCCGGCTCCATCCGGGGCGGCCGTGTGGACGCGGCCCTCTATCAGCGGCTCATCGCCTACTTGCAGCGCACCGACGCCGTCCTCACCGAGCACGTGGGCCGTCCGGAGCTGAATCTTTTAGAGCAGGGCAGGGCGGGGGACGGCGCCATCTATGACCAGGACACCGCCTGGCTCCGCCGCAGCGCCGCCGTCATCGCCGAGTGTACCTGCCCCTCCCTGGGGGTGGGCTACGAGCTGGCCTACGCCGAGGCCCGGGGCATCCCCTGCCATATTTTCTATGACCGCACCAAGACCCAGCTCTCCGCCATGCTCACCGGCGACCCCTACTTCCACATCCACCCCTACGAAAAAGAGGCGGATATCTACCCCGTACTGGACGAAATTCTGTCCGCTTTGCGGGAAAACGCCAACGATTGAGAGGATTTTACTATGAGCGAGACGAAAAAGCGCAAATGGGGCGACCGGCGGGACGGCCGCTGGGTGAAGGCCCCCGGCCTCCAGACCGTCATGGCCTACCTGATGCCCAAGCGCACCGACTGCGAGGTGTACTTAAATGACAAGCTGGACGCCACGGAGCTGCTCCAATATCTGGAACAAAAGAACGCCCAGCACCCGGAGTTCAAGACCACTGTGTTCCACTGCATGATTATGTCCATGGCCCGCATGGTCCGGGAGCGGCCCAAGATGAACCGCTTCATCCAGGGCTACCGCATGTATGAGCGGGACGAAATCAGCATCAGCTTCGTGGTGAAGCGCCGCTTCTCCGACGGCGGCGAGGAGTCGCTGATGGTGCTGGTGCCCAAGGATGACGACACCCTGGACACTGTCTCCCGCAAAATCGTGGGGGATGTGAAGGAGACCCGCAGGAGCGAGACCTCCACCGGCGGCGTGGACGCGCTGCTGGACGGCTTTGCCAAGCTGCCCCGGCCCATCCTGATGCTGGCCATCCGCATCATCCGCTATCTGGACTTCTGGGGCATCAACCCCAAGGTGCTCACCGAGGGCGACCCCAATTACACCACCATCCTCTGCTCCAACCTGGGCAGCATCAAGGCCCCGGCGGTGTACCACCATCTCAATAACTACGGCACCAACAGCGTCATGGTCACCGTGGGCACCCTCCACAAGGAGGAGATGGTGATGCCCGACGGCACCAAGGCCATCCGCGACGTCATCGACTTCGGCGCCACGCTGGACGAGCGCATTGCCGACGGCTTCTACTTCGCCCGCAGCCTGCGGCTGATGAAGCACATCTTTGCCCACCCGGAGCTGCTGGACCAGCCCCTGGGCCAGCCCAGCGGCTTCCAATATGAATAAAAACGAATCTGCGGAGCGCCCCTCCGCAGATTTTTTCAAAAAATTTTCCCCGCGACCCCACTTTTTTCCGCCCCGCCTCCGTAATATTAGGTGAAACGGCAAAACGAAACCGTCACCCACGCGGAGCCCCCGGGCCCCGCCCGCCATACAAGGAGGTACACGTTATGAAAAAGAAATGGATTGCTGCATGCTGCGCGGCGGCCGTGTTGTGCGCCGCCACCGTCCCCGCCCTGGCGGAGAGCAATACCAACACCGCCGCCACCGCCCCCCAGCTGCAAATGGGCGGCCCCATGGGCCAGATGGGCCGGGGCGGCCCCGGCGGTCAGATGGGCCAGATGCCCGGCAGGAACGGCCAGATGCCCCAGATGGGTGAAATGCCCCAGATGGGCCAGATGCCCTCCGGCGAAATGCCCCAGATGGGTGAGATGCCCACCGGCGAAATGCCCCAGATGGACGGCCAGATGCCCGGCGGCATGGGCGGCCAAATGGGCGGCATGATGGGCGGCATGGGCCAGTACACCTCCGCCGACAGCCCCAGCGAGGTGGCGGAGGGCGAGACCACCAACTCCGCCGCCGATCTGGCGGTGAACCGCGCCGCCGCCACCAAGATCACCGTCTCCGACGCCAACAGCGACATTAAGATTACCGAGCCCGGCACCTATCTCATCACCGGCAAGGCTGCGGATGGCAACATCACCGTCAAGAAGGGCGTCACCGGCGTGGTGCTGATTCTGGAGAATCTGGATCTCACCAGCACCACCGGCGCCACCCTCTCCATCAATAAGGAAAGCCAGGTGAAGGTGGTCATCTCCGGCACCGTTACCCTCACCGACAACGAAAACCCCGACGACGAGACTTCCACCGACGCCGCCGTGGCCGACGCCTTCGACGGCGCCGCCATCAAGGTAAAGGCCGGGGCCGACTGCGTCATCACCGGAAATGGCACCCTCACCGTCAACGGCAACGCCAAAAACGGCATCAACCTCATCTCCGGCAGCGCCGTCATCAACAGCGCCTATAACGGCGGCGAGGCGGGCATCGACTTCGTGGGCAGCTACTACCTGTCCGATGACTTCGACCTGACCAACAACGGCGGCGTGGCCTTCGACGCCGGCATGGGCGGCATGGGCGGCCAGATGGGCGGCCAGTTCGGCGGCCGTGGCCAGATGGGCCAGAATGGTGACCTGGGCCAGAACGGCCCCGTGGACACCCAACCCCAGGTCGAGACCAGCCAGCCCAACTTCTTCCAGCGCATCGCCAACTGGTTCTCTAATCTGTTTTCCAAAAAATAAAGGCTGATTTCAGTTACAATTCAGCTTATCCCTCTATCATAGCCCACAACAGGGGGGCGGAGAGCTTGCCTCCGCCCCCCAAGCTATGAAAGGAGGGAGCGGTATGGAAAAACCCGTCAACGCCATGGATAACGCCGTCAACGCCCTGGCCCTCCGGGCCGCCGATGACCGCCGGGCCCGGGAAGAACTGATTCAGGAGCACGAGGCCCTGATTCTCCGCACCGCCAGCGTGGCCTGCCGCCGCTTCGTCACCCGCAGCGACGACGAGTGGTCCATCGCCCTGTGGGCCTTTTCCCGGGCGGTGGACGACTATTCCCCCACCCGGGGCGATTTCCTCCCCTTTGCCGCCACGCTGATCCGCCGGGATTTGATCGACTACTACCGCCGGAACCGCCGCTATCAGCAGGAGGTGTCCGTCTCCCCCTACGCCTTCACCGGCGACAGCGAGGAGGACACCCTGGGCGTGGCCGCCGCCGTGGCCAGTGCGAGCCAGCAAAATGACCCGGCGGAGTTGCACCGGGAGATTGCGGAGGTCAGCCGCGAGTTGGCGCAATACGGCTTCCGCTTCTTCGACCTCGCCGACTGCTCCCTCCGGCAGGAAAAGACCCGGCGCAGCTGCGCCCGGGCCGTCCGCACCATTCTGGAAAGCCCCCTGCTGCTCTCCCAGCTCCGCCACAGCCGCACCCTGCCGGTGAAGGCCGTCAGCGCGCACAGCGGCGTGGATAAAAAGACCCTGGACCGCTACCGCAAATACATCCTCATGGCGGTCACCGTCCTGGCCGGCGACTATCCCGGCCTGGCGTCCCATTTGAAATTCATCACCCGGGAGGCGGAACAATGAAAGGAATCGTCGTAGACCGGCAGGGCGCCTATGCCGCCGTGCTGGATGACCGGGGCGCCGTCCGCCGCATCCGGGACAGGCACTATGCCATCGGCCAGCAGGTGCCGCTCTCGCCCCGCATGACCCGCCGGGGCGTGGCGGCCCTGGCTGCGGCCCTCACGCTGCTGCTGAGCCTGGGCACCGTGGCCTACGCCACCCCCGCCGGCACCGTCAGCCTGGACAGCGTCGGCGCCGTGGAGTACACCATCAACTGCTTCGACCGCGTCCTGTCCGTCCAGGCGGTGGACGAGGCCGGGGCCGCCACCCTCCGCCAGGTGGGGGAAGGGAGATTGCGCCACCGCAAGGTGTCCGACGCCGTGTCCGCCACGGTGGAGGCGCTGCAGCAAAGCGGCAGGGTGTCCCCCGAGGGCGTGCTCATCAGCGCCTCCGGCGGCGAGACCCACGCCGAAACGCTGTGCCGCCAGCTCCGTGACACGGTGGAGAGCCAAAACGGCGTCCCCGCCGCCGCGGTGGCCGTCACGCCCCGCCAGGTGGAGGAGGCCCACGCCCACGGCGTCACCGCCGCCCGCCAGTGGGCCCGGGACAACGCCCCCAATCCCCCCATGGCAAACGATTTCACCCAGGGCAATTTCGCCCAAAACGATTTCGGGCAAGCCGATATGGGGCAAAACGGTTTCGGGGCCAATCCCCCCATGGGGAGCAATCCCCCCGCCCCGCCCCAGCCGTAATAGACCCGTTTACCCCCTCTGAAAAGGCGACCGTCGCACCGCGCGATGGCCGCCTTTTCCCATTTTTCGCCCGCTATCTTGCCCCTTTCGCCCCGCCGTGGTATACTGTCCGGGAAAAGACCCGCCCTGTCCTGTTTTTTCGGGGCAGGAGTATCACCAAAGGAGATTCGCCATGCTCACTGATATCATCACCCCCCAGGCCGCCTGCTTCGCCGATGGCGTCCAGACGGTGCTGCGGGGCCACGAGAACCGCAGCCGCCGCGTCATGCTGCTGCAGGGCAACCTGGTGCAGAACGCCCGCAGCGAGAGCCGGGGCGTCAGCGCCCGGGTGGCTAAAAACGGGGCCTACGGCTTCGCCTCCACCGCCCTCTACACGGCGGAGGACGCCCGTGCCGTCCTCCGCGCCGCCACGGACAACGCCGTTTTCCTGGCCCACCGCGCCGCCGCCCCCGGCGTCATCTATCCCGCCCTGTCCGCCAACCCCATTCCCCCCTGCCGCCCCATCGTGGACTGCGAGCAGAAGCGGATCATCGACCTGTGCCACCGCCTTGACGATTACCTCGCCAAGACCTACCCCAACCTCATCAGCCGCCGTGTCATCTACACCGAGGACTCCCAGGATAAGATCATCTGCGCCTCCGACGCCGCCTCCGGCCACGTCACCTATCCCCGCTGCTACCTCTACGTCTTCCTGACGGCGGAGAGCACGTCCGGCGCCCCGGTGGAGCTGTTCCGGGCCTTCGGGGGCTACGGCAGCTTCGAGGACCATTTTGCCGATGAAACCGTGTATTACGAGGCCATCGATGCCCTCTATCAGCACCTTATGGCCAAGCGGGAGGGCGTCTACGCCGAGGCCGGGGAAAAGACCGTGATTTTAGGCGGCATGATGGGCGGCATGCTGGCCCATGAGGCCGTGGGCCACACCGTGGAGGCCGACCTGGTGCAGGGCGGCAGCGTGGCCGGCCCCATGCTCCATAAGCGTGTGGCCTCCGACCTGGTGACGCTGGTGGACTTCGCACACACCGCCTTCGGCGCCCCCACGCCCCTGCCCGTCTACCTGGACGATGAGGGCACCCCCGCCACCGACGCCATGCTGATTGAAAACGGCATCCTCACCGGCTACATGAACAGCCGCCAGAGCGCGGCGCGGTACGGCGTGGCCCCGGCGGGCAACGCCAGGGCGTGGCTCTACAACGACGAGCCCCTCATCCGTATGCGCAACACCTGCATCCTCCCCGGTGCCAGCCGCCTGGAGGACATGATCGCCTCCATCGACGACGGCTATTACCTCATCGACAGCTCCAACGGCCAGGCCGATTTGACCGGCGAGTTCATGTTCGGCGTGTCCCTGGGCTACGAGATCAAGAAGGGCAAGCTGGGCCGCGCCCTGCTGGACACCACCGTGTCCGGCGTGGCCTTCGACATGCTGCGCACCGTGGACATGGTGTCCGACAACATCACCTGGTCGTCCAGCGGCTTCTGCGGCAAAAAGCAGCCCATGCCCGTGGGCATGGGCGGCCCGGAGATGCGCTGCCGCATCCTCATCGGCGGCCGATAAAAGGAGGGTCATACAATGGTTGATTTGAAAAAAACGTCCGACGCCCTGTGCCGTCTGGCGGCGGAGACCGGCGCCCAAGGCTTCAGCGCCACCGTCTTCACCCGGGAAAAGCAGGAGCTGAACACGGAGAACGACCAGTTCTCCCTCTACCGCACCACCTTTGACCACGGCGCCGCCCTCACCGTGCTGACGGAGGGCCGCAAGGGCGCCGCCTCCGGCAACGATTTAAGCGACGAAGGTCTGTCCGCCCTGGCCCAAAGCGCCATGGCCTCGGCAGAGTCCTCCCAGGCCGACGAGGCCAACGCCATTGCCCCCTGCCAGGGCGCCCACACCTTCCATAACGGCCCCTTCGCCCCGGATATGCCCCGGTTCTACGACCGGCTCACCGAGTTCCTTGCCGCCGTGGAACGTGACTACCCCCGGGTGAAGCTGATGGCCATGATTGCCGACCATACCGCCACCCACACCCTCTACGCCAACCACAACGGCACCGCCTTTGAGAATTTCGACGGCGTGTACCACGTGGTGTTGGAGTTCGCCGGCAATGACGGCGCGCGCACCACCGGCTTCCACGACGCCGCCGTGGCCTTCCGTGACCTGGATACCCCCATCATGGCCCTGGGCAACGTGGCCCAGGCCCTCCGGGACGCCCAGGACAGCCTGACAACCGCCGCCATCGAAGACAAGTTCGTGGGCCCCATCATCATGACCCCCGCCCTTGCCCAGTATGCCGCCGCCATGCTGGTGGACGTGGCCATGAGCGGCAACGTCATCATGGCCGGCACCAGCCTCTGGCGGGACAGCATCGGCAAGGCCGTGGCCTCCGACAAGGTGACGCTGCGCCTGGCGGTGGACGATGAGCGCCTTGCCGAGCGGGACCCCTTCACCTCCGACGGCTTTTTGAGCCGGGAGGTCAAGCTCATCGAAAAGGGTGTTCTCCGCAGCCACTGCCTGGATTTGTACGCCGCGGGCAAGTCGGGCCGCCCCGTCACCCCCAACGACGGCGCCACCCCCATCATGGAGCCCGGCGACGATAGCCTTTCCGACATGATTGCCTCCATCGACTGCGGCCTGCTGGTGGGCGGCTTCTCCGGCGGCCACCCCGGGGCCAACGGCGAGCTCTCCGGCGTGGCGAAGAACAGCTTCCTCATCCGCCACGGCAAAATCGTGGGCGCCGTCAACGAGACCATGATTTCCTGTAATCTGCTGGACCTGTTCCGCTCCGTCACCGCCGTCAGCCGCGAGGCGGTGTGCAGCGGCGACAGCGTGTTCCCCTACGTGAAGTGCGAGGGCGTCACCGTCTCCGGCAAATAGAAAAACGTGTTCCGATGGGCGGGATGCTTCGGCGTCCCGCCCTTGCCATTCTTTTCGGCGGTGCTATAATGGTGAAAAAAGGAGATGAGCGCCATGTGGGACATTCTGATACGGGGCGGCACCGTCTATGACGGGTCGGAAAGCGACGGCTTCGCCGCCGATGTGGCGGTGGCGGAGGGCGTCATCGCCGCCATCGGCCCCCATCTTAATGGCGACGCTGCCCGGGAGATAGACGCCCGGGGCATGGCGGTGACCCCCGGCTTCATCGACGTCCACCGCCACGGCGACCTGGCCGCCCTGCGCCCCGGCTTCGGGGAAATCGAGCTGCGCCAGGGCCTCACCACCGTTATCAACGGCAACTGCGGCATGTCCGCCGCCCCCTTCGGCCCCGCCCACCGCCGGGAGATTTTAGACTATCTCTCCCCCATCATCGGCCAGGGCGACGCCCCCACCCACACCATGGCGGCCTACTGCGCCGCCCTGCCGCCCCTGCCCCTCAACGTGGGCACACTGGTGGGCGGCGGCGTGCTCCGGGCGGACGCGGCGGGCCTGGCGGACGGCCCCCTGACCGATGACCAGTACCGCCAACTCCACCGCCAAATGGAGTCCGCCCTCTCCGACGGCGCCCTGGGCGTGTCCCTGGGTCTGGGCTACGCCCCGGAATGCTACTATACCACCGACGAATTGATTCGCGCCCTGGCGCCCCTCCAAAACACATCCATCCCCCTCACCGTCCACACCCGGGACGAGGGCACCAATGTGGACAAATCCGTGGCGGAGATGCTCACCGTGGCCCGTGCCCTCCGCTGCCCCCTCCATATCAGCCACTTAAAGGCCATCGGCAAGGCCAACTGGGGCAAAAAAATCCCCGCTGTGCTTGCCATGCTGGAAGAGGCCCGCCGGGATGGCATGGACGTATCCTGGGACGTGTACCCCTACACCGCCGGCTCCACCCAGCTGCTCCACGTGCTGCCGCCGGAGGTGCTGCAAGGCGGGGCGGAGGCCATCTGCCGCCGCCTGGCGGACCCGGCCTGCCGGGCCCATGTGAAGCAGCGGCTCCGGACGGCGGAGGATTATAACAATATCGTCGCCCTCATGGGCTGGGAGAATATCTACCTCACCTCCCTCCAAAAGACGGAACACCAGCCCTTTATCGGCAAATCCGTGGCGGAAATCGCCGCCATCCAGGGCAAACCAGAGGCCGACTGCGCCTTCGACCTGCTGATATTCGAGGGCGGCGACATCGCCATGGTGGACTTCATCGCCGCCGAGGAGGACATCGCCGCCATTCTCCGCTCCTCCGCCGTGTCCCTCATCTCCGACAGTACCTATCCCACCTCCGGCCGTCCGCATCCCCGGCTGTACGGCACCTTCGTCCGGGCCATCGAGAAGTATGTGTTGGGCGATAAGGTGCTGACCCTGCCCCAGGCCATCCACCGCATGACCGCCGCCCCCGCCGCCGCGCTGCACCTGCGGGGCAGGGGAGCGCTGCGCCCCGGCTTCGCCGCCGACATCAATATCTTCGACCCCGAGCGGCTCCATGAGACCGGCACCTACGCCCATCCCGACCAATTCCCGACGGGCATGGACACCGTGGTGGTAAACGGCGCCATCGTCCTCCGCCGCGGCGCCCTCACCGCCGCCACACCCGGCAAAATCCTGTAATAAATCCATAATAAAACACCCCCTTTTCCCAAGAAAAGAGGGTGTTTTTGCGCTTTTTATGGGAGATTACAGCGGAATGGTATCGCTCATCAGGCCGTCTATCACCCGCTGCCGCACCTGGGACACGTCGATAGCGCGCACCTTCTCCCGCAGGGGCAGCACCGCGCCCGGGGCCACGGAGAACTGCTCGATGCCCAGGGCCAGGAAGGTCTCCGTCAGGTCGGTTTCCGCCGCCAGCTCGCCGCAGATGCTGCACCGGATGCCGTTCTCTCTGGCGTTTTCCGCCACCAGCTTCACCAGCCGCAGCACCGCCGGGTGGCGGGAGTTGTAGAAACGGCCCAGGTCGCTGTTCTGCCGGTCGCAGGCCAGGGTGTACTGGGTCAGGTCGTTGGTGCCCAGGCAGAAGAAGTCCGCCACCTTGGCCAGTCTGTCGCTGACCAGCGCCGCCGCCGGGGTTTCAATCATCACGCCCACCGCCACGTTTTCGGCGAAAGGCACGCCCTGGGCCCGCAGCTCGTCCGTCACCTGGCGGCACAGCTTCCGCGCCTCCTTCACCTCCCACACGGAGGTCACCATGGGGAATAGGATGCTCAGCGTGCCGTAGGCCGAGGCCCGGTACAGCGCCCTTAGCTGGGTGCGGAAAAGGTCGGGCCGGTTCAGGCACAGCCGCAGTCCCCGGGTGCCCAGGGCGGGGTTGGCCTCGGCGGGCAGCACCATGCTGGGCGGGCATTTGTCGGCCCCCACGTCCAGCGTGCGTATCACCACTTCCTTGCCCCCCATGGCGGACAGCACCCGCTTGTAGGCGTCAAACTGCTCGTCCTCTCCGGGGATCTGGCTGCGGTGGAGAAACAATACCTCGCTGCGGAAGAGGCCAATGCCCTCGCCGCCGTTTTCCAGCACCGGGTACACGTCGGCAGGGGTGCCGATGTTGCAGCAAATCTGCACCTTCTGCCCGTCGGCGGTGACGGAGGGCAGGGCCTTTAATTGCCGCAGGGATTGCAGCTTTTTCCGCTGCCGCTGCTGCCGCTTCAGCATCCGCTCCCGCATGGCCTCGTCCGGGTCCAGCACCAGTGTGCCGCTGCCGCCGTCCACGATGACCTCCCGGCCCTCGTATTCCGGCCGCAGCGTGTCGCCGATGGCCACAATGGCGGGTATGCCCATGGTGCGGGCCAGAATGGCGGTGTGGCTGGCCCCGGAGCCGCCGGTGGTGACGAAGGCCAGAATCTTCCGCTTGTCCAGCTGCATGGTCTCGCTGGGGGCCAGGTCGTCCGCCGCCAGCACCACCGGGCCGTCAAAGTCGGGCCGTGACCGCTCCACGCCGGTGAGGGCCGCCAATATCCTGTCGGACACGTCCTTCACGTCGGCGCTGCGCTCCCGGAGATAGGCGTCGTCCATGGCGGCAAACATGGCGGCGAACTGCTCCGCCACGTCCGCCACCGCCGCCTCGGCGTTCAGCCGCTGGCTGTGAATCAGCTCCGAAATGGCCTGGGCGTAGTCCGGGTCCCGTGCCATGATCTGGTGGATTTCAAAGAACCGGGCGGCGTCGTCTCCCGCCTCGTCCTTGGCCTGCTGCTCCAGCGCCGCCAGCTCCTCCACCGCCTTGTCCCGTGCGGCGGTAAACCGCAGCCACTCCCGGTAGGGGTCGCCCCCGGTGTGGCGCTCCACCGTCTGCTCCTCCCGGCGTAAAAATTGCAGCTGGCCCACCGCGATGCCCACGCTGGCGCCTTTTCCCTGTATGGAGATCATATTGCCGACCTCTTTCCGTCCCCTTTTGGGGGCTTTTTATTGAAAATATGACTTATTGGGGGAGAAATTGTTCCCGCTCGGTGACGCAGTTGGTTTTCAATTCCCCCACCAGCGTTTCCAATGCCGAAAGCACGTGGGGCCGGGTGTCGCCCCCCACCAGCACGTACATGATGTCGTCGCCCACCCGAAGCTGCCCCCGGTTCATCCACCAGCGCACCAGCCCAATGCCGGGCAGCTGCCGGGCCTTTTCGGCCGCGGCCTCCGCTTTTTCTTCGTCGTAGTCGAACCACATCCCGGCCACGTCAGGGGCCTCCTGTCCCTCCCGGACAGCGGCCCGGGCCGTGGCGCGCACCACGCCGTTGTGGAGGAGATACATGCCGATGCCTGACGCTGCCGCCTCCGCCTTGGCCTGCCGCAGCCAATCGTCCGCCGAGGGCGGCGCAGGCCGGGCGACCTGCGCCGTAGCGGCGCAGTCGGCGCTGCCCTGGGAGCGCAGCATTTCAATGCCGTGGCCCAGGGCGTCCAGCACGGCGGCAAGATTCTCCCTTGCCGCCTTCTCACTGCCGGGCAGGTTCACAATGAGGCTGCGCTTCCGCAGGGCGGCCACGCCCCGGGACAGGCACCCTCTGGGGGTGATTTTCAGGCTCTCGGCGCGCATGGCCTCGGCGATGCCGGGGCACAGCCGCTCCGCCACGGAGAGGGTGGCCTCCGGCGTGATGTCCCGGGGCGAAAACCCGGTGCCTCCGGTGGTGAGTATCAAGGCTGCCTCCAACGTGTCGGCGCAGTAGGTGAGGGCGGCGGCGATCTGCACCCCCTCGTCCGGCACCAGCGCCGTGTGTATCACCCGATACCCGGCCCCGGCCAGCATGGCGCAAAGCGCCGGCCCGCTGGTGTCCTGCCGCAGGCCCTGATATCCCTTGTCGCTGACGGTGATCACCGCCGCTGTGTAGCCGCTCATACCTGGTCCTCCCTCCGGTAGTCGCCGTGTACGCCGCCGGACTTTGCCAGCAGCCGCACGTCCGCAATCACCATGTCCCGCTGCACCGCCTTGCACATGTCGTACACCGTCAGCGCCGCGGCGGCGGCGCCGGTCAGCGCCTCCATCTCCACCCCGGTCTTGCCGTCGGTGGCCACGGTGGTTTCAATCTCCACGCTCTTTTTTTTCTCGTCCAGCCACAATCTGGCCTCGATTTTTTCCAGTGGAATGGGGTGGCACAGTGGAATCAAGTCCGGCGTCCGTTTCGCCCCCATAATGGCGGCCAGCTGGGCCACCGTCAGCACGTCCCCCTTTTTCACGCCGCCGCGGCGGATGAGGGCAAAGGTGTCGTCGTTCACCAGCACCCGGGCCGCCGCCGTGGCGATGCGGCGGGAGGGGGCTTTTCCCCCCACGTCCACCATCCGGGCGTTGCCCTGGGGGTCAAAATGGGTCAGTTCCATGGCTTATCCTCCGATTTCGTTCATGGCCCGGCCTGCGCCGCTTATGCAGCCGCAGGTCAGGTCGCCGTGGGCCACGGGCTTGGCGTCAATGGCCCGGCGGAGCTGCTGCGCCATCTCCGCCTCCGTCAGTCCCTTTAAGGGGAACTCCCCGGCGCTGTGGAGGCAGGGCTTCACCATGCCGTCGGCGGTAATCCGCAGCCGGTTGCACCGGTGGCAAAAGCTGTCGTGCACCGGGCTGATGAGCCCCACCCGGCCTGCCGCCCCGGACAGGCGGTAGAGCCTGGCCACGCCGCCGTCGGCGGTTTCCTCTTGCAAGTCGGGCAACGCGCGCAGCACCGCCGTCCCCGGCACGAAGCTGGCTGGGCCGAAGGCGCCGTCCACCATGGGCATCAGCTCGATGAACCGCACGTCCACCCCCAGCGTTCTCGTCAGTTCCGCCAGGTCGGGTATCTCGTCGTCGTTGACGCCGCCCATCAAAACGGCGTTGATTTTCACCTGCCGAAACCCGGCCCTGACAGCGCTTTCCACGCCTGCCAAAGCCTCCCGCAACTCCCCCCGCCGGGTGATGGCGCGGTAGCGCTGGGGCTGCAGGGTGTCCAGGCTGATGTTCACCCGGCTGACCCCCGCCTCTCGCAGGGCCTCCGCCAGGGGCGGCAGCAGCGTGCCGTTGGTGGTGAGGCACACCTCTTCGATGCCCTCCACCGCGGCGCACCGGCGGCATAGGTCCACGATGCCCGGCTTCACCAGCGGCTCGCCGCCGGTGAGCCGTAGCTTGCGCACCCCCAGCCGGGCCGCCGCCCGCACTGCCGCCACCATCTCGTCCTGGGTCAGCATTTCGCCGTGGGGCCGCTTTTGAACGCCCGCCTCCGGCATACAGTAGCGGCACCGCAGGTTGCACAAATCCGTCACCGAGAGGCGCAGATAGGTGATTTCACGTCCGATCGAATCCTTCATCTCAATACCTGCCAAAGGTGCAGTTGGGGTAATGGCACGCCGGGCACATCTGGCAAAGGCCGCCGTCTCCCAGCCGCAGCAAATCCTCTTTCGTCATGGGGTCGCCTGTAAAAATCTGGGGCAGCAGCACGTCCAGCACCGTGGTGGGCAGGCTGATGGCCGCCCCCGGCACGCCTAAAATGGGCACGCCGCCCAGGTAGGCCACCAGCGTCATGTTCCCCGGCTGGGCGGGCACGCCGTGGGTGATGATGTCCGCCCCCAGGGCTCGGATGGCGGTGGGGGTCAGGTCGTCCGGGTCCACCGACATGCCCCCTGTGAAGATGAGGAAATCCGCCCCCCGGTCCAGATAGCCCCGGGCGGCGCCCACAATCATGTCCAAATCGTCGTCGCACACGGTGCAGCCCAGAATATCCGCGTCAAACCGGGACAATTTCTTCCGAATCACCGGCTGGAACTTGTCCTGAATCCGCCCTGTGTAAATCTCCGACCCCGTGATAATCACACCCACGTTCCTGTGGCCGTAGGGCCGCAAATCCAGCAGTCTTTTGCCCTTGCACAGCGCCTCGGCGTCGATGATCTGCTGCTCCTTCGTCACCAGCGGCACAATCCGCATGGAGGCCAGCCTTGCCCCCGGCTTCACCGGGTAGTGGTCGGGGAGGGTGGCGATGGTGATGTCGCCGATGTGGTTGATGGCGGAGAGCAATTCCCTGTCCACCCGGAAAAGCCCCTCCCGGTGGGCGATGAGCAGCATCTTTCCCTCGGAGGGCCCCTCATAATGGGCCCCCTCCACCGGGGCCATGGCCGCGAGGCGCGCCGCGCAGTCCTCCTCGTGGAGCTCCCCGGCCTCCGCCTCCCAGATGAACACCGTCCGCTTGCCCAGATCCAGCAGCTTGGGCACGTCCTCTTCCGTAATCACGTGGCCCCGCCGGAAGGCGGCGCCCTTGAAGCCGTCCCGCATGGCGGTGATGTCGTGGCACAGCGTCATGCCCACCGCTTTTTCCACCTGTACTTTTTTCATGCTTATTCCTCCAGCAGCAGCAGCGCATCCTTGGGCAGGTGCAGCGTTACGCTGTCCGCCCCGTGGCCGCGCCACCAATCTTTATCCACTTCCCAGCCAAGGGGCTTTTTCCCGCCCTGGGGCTGCACCATTACCGTGCAGGAGAAGGGGTTTTCCACCACCTCCGTCACCGCGCCGTGTATCTCGTTCTCCCCGGGGCCGTACTGCACCGCGTGCATCCGTATCCCCACGTACCGCGCCGCCTCCGGTACGGTTCCCGCCGCCAGGGTCACGCCCCAGTCCGTGGCCCAAATCCGCCCGTCCGGCAAAAGGGTGATGGGGGAGAGGTTCTTGCAGCCCGTCAGCGCCGCGCCGGAGCGTGTGCGGGGCTGGGCAAAAATAGCCTCCTTCGTCCCCCGGGCGGTGACGTGTCCGTTTTCCACCAGGGCCATGGTGTCGCTGAGGCGATAGGCCTCGTCCCTGTCGTGGGACACCAGCACCACCGTCTTGCCGAAGGCCCGGATGGTGCGCCGCAGCTCCCCCTCCAGCGCAAAGCGCAAATGGCTGTCCAGGGCCGAAAAAGGCTCGTCCAGCAATAGAATGTCCGGCTCGTTCAGCAATATCCGCCCCAGGGCGATGCGCTGCTGCTCGCCGCCGGAGAGCTGGGCGGGCAGCTTGTCCGCCGCCGCCGTCAGCCCCAGGGTGGCCAGCATACCGTCCGCTTGGGCCCCGGAGCGCTTTTTGTCGCTCCGGACGCCGCACAGCAGGTTCTGCCGGGCCGTCATGTGGGGGAACAGGGCGTATTGCTGAAAGAGATACCCCACCCGCCGCTGCTGCGGCGGCAGATTGATGCGCGAATCCGAATCGAACAGCACCCGCCCGTCCACCTCGATGTGGCCCCGGTCGGGGGTCACGATGCCGGCGATGCATTTGAGCGTCATGCTCTTGCCACTGCCGGAGGCCCCCAGCAGGGCCAGCGTCTCGTTTTCGGCGGCAAACGCCATCTTCAGCGTGAAGCCGGGCAGCCGCTTTTCCATGTCTACCACAAGAGACATTTACACCGCCCCCTTTCGCCGCTCCAGCAGGTTTACCGCCAGAAGCACGGCGGCGGAGATGGCCACGTTCACCAGCACCCACCGCAGCGCCATAGCGTCATTGTCCGTCCGCCACAGCTGATACACGGTGGTGGACACGGTGGCCGTCCGCCCCGGCGTGTACCCGGCAATCATGCTGGTGGCGCCGTACTCCCCCAACGCCCGGGCGAAGGTCAGCACCGTCCCCGCCAGAATTCCCTGCCGGCACACCGGCATCCGAATCCGCCAGAAAATGTAGGTGTTGGATAGGCCCAACGTCTTCCCCGCCTGGGCAAGGGTCTCGTCAAAGGACTCAAAGGCCCCCCGGGCGGTGCGGTACATCAGCGGGAACACCACCACCGCCGTGGCGATGATGGCGGACCACCACGTCATGGTGAGCCGCAGCCCCAGCACCCGCAGCGCCCACGCGCCGAGAATGCGCCGCGGCCCCAAAAGCCGCAGCAGCAAATAGCCCACCACCGTAGGCGGCAGCACCAGCGGCAGCGTGAGAATCACGTCCACCACGCCTTTCACCAGCCGGGGCAGCCGGGCCGCGTAATAGGCCAGGGCGATGCCGGCGAAGAACACGATGGCCGTGCTGACCGCCGCAATCCGCAGCGAGTTCCAAAGGGGGAACCAATCCATATCGCCCACCTGCCTTTCTCTGTTGAAAAAAGGGCAGGCGGGAAAGCCCATACCTGCCCAATAAAATCATATCGCGGTTTTGCCCCGGTGTCAACCAAGAGGCGTAAAGCCCACACCGGCAAATACCGCCCCCGCCTCCTCCGAGCGCAGGTAGTCCAGGAACGCCTGGGCCGCCTCGGGATGCTCTGACGTTTGCAGCACCGCCGCCGGGTAGATGACCTGCCCGCACATCTCCGCCGTGGCGGTGTCGGTGATGGGCAGCCCTGCGGAGAAGGCGTCCGTGGCGTAGATGATGCCGCAGTCCACCGACGCCTCTGCCACCTGGGAGGTGACCTCCTTCACGTTGGAGCCGTAGGTCAGGCAGCCCGCCGCCGCCAGCTCCTCCTCGTTCAGGCCGTAGTAGTCAAAAATCTTCTGGGTGTACTGGCCCACCGGCACGTCGCTGTTGCCCATGGCCAGCAGCACCGTGCTCTCCCGCAGCGCCGCCGCCAGGTCGTCAAAGGAGGCGATGCCCGCCCCCCGGCCCTCGGCCACGGACAGGGCCACCTTGTTCTCCAGCAGGTCCACCCGGCTGCCCTGCCGCACGAAGTCCAGCCCATCGGGGTTGCCGTGGTCGGCGTCCCTGGAACCGTCCAGGGCGTTCATCTGCTTGGGTGCGGCGGAGATAAACAGGTCGCATGCCGCCCCCTCCTGGATCTGGGTTTTCAGCGTGCCGGAGGAGTCGAAGCTGCACACCACCGTCACCTCCGGGGCCACGGCTTTGTACATCTCCACGATCTCCGTCACCGTCTCCTGCAGCGACGCCGCGGCGAACACCGTCAGCGTCACCTGCTCCGGCAGCGCTTCCTGCTCCGGCTGGGCTTCCTGCTGCGGCGTCTCCGTCGGCTTTGCCCCGCAGCCCGCCAGGGCCAGTACCATCACCAGCGCCATCATCCATGCCACACAGCGTTTCATCGTTCCGTCCTCCCATTCATATATAATAGTATCCTCTGACAGGGCTATTCTCACATGAGAATAACGAAAAGTCAAGCTTTTTCGCACCCCGGCTCTTTCCTTTTTTCGACAATGTGATAGAATATAGGGGAATTTACACAAGGGGTGAGGCACACATGGCAAAAAAACAGCCGGATTTCCGCTCCATGAGCTTCTATCAGATTTGGGTTCGCAGCTTCTGCGACGGCAACGGCGACGGCATCGGCGATTTGTACGGCGTGTACGATAAGCTGGACTATATCCAGTCCCTGGGGGTGGACGCCATCTGGTTCAGCCCCCTCTATCCCTCCCCCAACGCCGACTACGGCTATGACGTGTCCGACTACCGCAACATCCACCCCGACTACGGCACCCTGGCACAGTTTCAAAAGGTGCTGGACAAGGCCCACGCCCTGGGCCTCAAGGTGATTCTCGATCTGGTCATCAACCACACCTCCGACGAGCACCATTGGTTCCAGGAGAGCCGCAAGGGGGGCGACAATCCCTACCGGGACTACTACATCTGGCGCGACGGCAAAATGCGCCACGGCCGCCGTCTGCCCCCCAACAACTGGTCCAGCCAGTTTGCCGGTTCGGCCTGGGAATATGACGACGTCCGGGGCCAGTATTACCTCCACCTCTTCGACAAAAAGCAGGCGGATTTGAACATGGATAACCCCGCCGTGCGGCAGGAGATTTGCAACATCATGCGCTTCTGGCTGGAACTGGGGGTAGACGGCTTCCGGGAGGATGTCATCACCTTCATCTCCAAGGACCCCCGCCTGCCCGACGGCATCCCCGGCCTGCCGGTGATCAACGGCATGCCCTACTATAAGGACGGCCCCAACATCATCCCCTACCTCTCCCAGTTCCGGGCGGTGGCCAGGGAGTACGGCGCCATCCAGATCGGCGAGGCCCCCATGACCGGCGTGAGCTCCGCCCTGCGGTATATCAAGGGCCGTGACCGGGTGCTGGATATGATCATCCAGTTCGACGCCATGTCGGCGGACTGCTTCCTCACCGAGTACCTCCACCATCCCTTCTCCCTGCGCAAGCTGAAAAAGGCCTTCTCCCGCTGGCAGTACGGCCTCAATGGCAAGGCGTGGAACTGCCTGTACCTGGAAAACCACGACCATCCCCGGGTCATCAGCCGCTACGGCAGCACCCTGTTCTGGCGGGAGTCCGGCACGGCTCTGGCGGCGGCCTATCTGTTCCAGCAGGGCAGCCCCTTCATCTACCAGGGCCAGGAAATCGGCATGACCAACATCCACCTGGCCTCCATCGACCAGTATCTGGACGTGGCCTCCAAGAACATCTACCGCATGTTCCACCGCCATGAGCCGGAGGAGAAGCGGATGCACCGCATCCACGTCTCCTCCCGTGACTCCGCCCGTACCCCCATGCAGTGGACCGGCGGCCCCCACGCCGGCTTCTCCGCCGTCAATCCCTGGTTCTTCCTCAATCATAATTACCACCGCATCAACGTGGAGAGGGAGGAACGGGACGGCGACAGCATTCTGAACTTCTACCGCGCCTGCCTGCGCCTGCGCAAGGAAAATGAGGCCCTTCTCTGGGGCAGCTACCGGGAGTATAATCCTCGCCACCCCCATATTTATATGTATGAGCGTGCCTACCGGGGGCAGCGTGTGCTGGTGGTGGTCTCCTTCTCCCACCTGCCCCAGTCCTGCGACCTGCCCGGCGACTGGCACAGCGCCGCCACCCGCCCCCTGCTGTGCAACTATCCCAACCCTCGCCTGGGCCTCCTCCGGCCCTACGAGGCACAAATTCTCACAAAATAACGGCAAAAATTTGACACCGCCGCCTCGGCTGTGTTACATTGTTCCTGTGTGATTCCGGCGGTGCGCCGCCGCAGAATAAGGAGAGAAACCGTATGTTTGGAAGACGACCCGACGGCCGCCGCGTCAAGGGCATTGACCCCATCGTGCAGATCACGCCCTATATCATGCCCATGCGCTGCGACGCCCAGGTATTTTTGAAGCACAATGTGGACCTGGAGAAGATGAACCGCTATATCCGCACCCACGCCGCGGAGAATGGGGAGCGGTTTTCCCACATGAACGTCATCGTGGCGGCCTACGTCCGGGCCGTCAGCCAGAATCCCGAGGTCAACCGCTTCATCATGAATAAGCAGTACTATTCCCGCAACAACTGCTCCGTGGCCCTCACCATTCTGAAAAATCCCGCCGACGCCGACGAGGGCGAGAGCGTGGTGAAGTTCCGCTTCGACCTGACCGACACCATCTATGACGTCCGCGACCGTATGGAAGCGGCGGTGAACGCCGGGCGGGGCGACCAGCCCGCCGGGTTTATCGACAAGCTGGTGTCGGTTCTGTTCAAGGTGCCCGGCCTGCCCACGGCGGTGGTGGGCATCGTCCGTCTGCTGGACCGCTACGGCCTGTGCCCCGCCGCCCTCATCGACGAGCTGCCCTTCCACGTGGGCATGTACATCACCAACACCGCCTCCATCGGCCTCCACGATGTGAACCATCACATCTATAATTTCGGCAACGTCAGCATGTTTTTCAGCATGGGCCTTGCCGAGAAAATCGCCGTGGTGGAGGACGGCCAGGGCCGCATGAAGCGGTTCCTGCCCCTGGGCGCGGTGGTGGACGAGCGGGTCTGCTCCGGCGCCCACTACGCCCGGTTCTTCAACGATATGCGCCGCTGCCTGGAGCACCCGGAGATGCTGGAGCAGCCCCCCAGGCAAGTCCGCTTCGACCCCGGCTGCGAGTACCACGTCCCCAAGCCCGAAAAAGAATAACAATCCGCCGCCCGGCTTTCCACAATGGAACGCCGGGCGGCGATGCGTTGTTCCTTTTTCTCTTCACACGCTGTATCCGCCCTTGCCGTCGCTGACCAGCGCCGTCTCATACAGCGCCGTCAGGGCCTTTACCATGGCCTGGGTGTCGCTTGCCGCCGCCGTCTCCCAGGCGGAATGCATGGCCAGCTGGGCGCAGCCCACGTCCACCGTGTTCAGGGCCACCTGGGTGTTGGCGATGTTGCCCAGGGTGGAGCCCCCCGCCATGTCGGCGCGGTTATTGTAATGCTGCACCGCCACCCCCGCCTTTTCGCAAATCAGGCGGAAAATGGCGTCGGACACGCCGTCGGTGGTGTAATGCTGGGCGGCGTTGTGCTTAATCACCACGCCGCCGCCCATCCGTGGGGCGTGGCGGCTGTCCGCCAGCTCCGGGTGGTTGGGGTGCTGGGCGTGGGCGTTGTCGCAGGAGGCCATGAAGCTGCTGGCCAGCCACGCCGTCAAATCCCGCTCCCCGCTCCACGCGGCAATCCGCTCCGCCACGCTGCGCAGGAAGGGCGCCGCCGCCCCCTGCTTCGTCTGGCTGCCCACCTCCTCGTTGTCAAACAGGCAGCACACCGCCGCCGTGCCCTCCGCCGGCTCCGCCTCCAGCAAAGAGCGCAGCGCGGCGTAGGCGCACTGTAAATCGTCCAGCCGGGGCGCCGACACTAGGCCGTTCCATTCCACGCCCCGCTGGGGATTGTAAAGGAACAGATCGTCCCCCAAAATGTCCTTTTCCTCCGCCCCGACGGCGGCGGCAATCCGCGCTTTCAGGCTGCCGCAGCCCTCCAGCCCGTATACCGGCACCAGATCCACCGCCGGGTTCAGGGCGTTTTTCTCATTCATCTGCCGGTTCATGTGAATGGCCACGTTGGGGATCACGGCGCAGGGCTGGCGCAAATCCACCAGCCGGGTCTCCACGCCGCCCTCTGTCCGCACCAGCACCCGGCCCGCAATGCTCAGGGGCCTGTCCAGCCACGTGGCGTAGATGGAGCCGCCGTACTTCTCCACGCTCAGCCGCTCCACCCCCACGCCGGCAAACTGGGGGTCCTCGTTGAGCTTAAAGCTGGGACTGTCGGTGTGGGCCGCCGCCATCATCAGCCGCGCCACCCGCCCCTCCGGCAGCCGGAAGGCGATCACCGACGAGCCGTTGCGCATCACGTAATACTTCCCGCCCGGGGTGAGCTGCCATTCCTCCGTCTCCGCAAGCCGTGTGTACCCCGCCGCCTCCAACAGGGCGGCACTGTGTCCGGCGGTGTGGAACGCGGTGGGGCATTGGGCGATATAGTCCAGCAGAGCTTCCATAATCTGGTCTCCTTACAAAAAATTCTTTGCCGCGTTGAAGCGATAAAGCGCTATATCTTGTGTGCGGCCTCTGTTTCGCCACGATTATATAGCGCGGCGCCGGCAAAGTCAATGTCTCCGCCCCCTTTCGTCGCCCCGGAGCCATTGACTTGACGGCCCCTTTCCTATATAATAATATTACAAATATGCGCTATTTCAGTGATTTTTCAATAAATGACCCATAGGAGGCACAGCATGAAATTTTCCGAAATGCCCTATACCCGTCTGGATATCGATGCATTGAAGCAGCAGCTCACGGAGGTCCGCGACGCCCTGCGCGCCGCCGCCTCGGTGGAGGACCAGATCGCCGCCATCGACCGGCTCAACGTCATCAGCGGCCGCGTCAGCACCATGAGCAACCTGGCCTACATCCGCCACACCATCGACACCCGTGACGAATTCTACGACAAGGAGAACGACTTCAACGACGAGAATCTCCCCCTCCTCCGTGAGCTGGAGCAGGAGATCAACGCCGCCATGCTGTCCTCCCCCTTCCGCCCCGCCCTGGAGGAGAAGTTCGGCAAGCTGCTCTTCACCAACCTGGAGATCGAATTCCGCACCTTCAAGCCCGAGATGGTGGAGCTGATTCAAAAGGAGAATAAGCTCACCAGCGAGTACCAGAAGCTGTACGCCTCCGCCATGGTGGAGTTCGACGGCAAGACCATGCCCCTGCCCAAGCTGCGCCCCTACAAGGAGAGCGCCGACCGTGCCGTCCGCAAGGCGGCCACCGAGGCCGAGGGCCGCTTCTTCGACCAGCACCGTGAGGAGCTGGATCGGCTCTATGACGAGCTTATCCACGTCCGCACCGCCCAGGGCCGCATGATGGGCTACGACAACTTCATCCCCCTGGCCTACGACCGTCTGGGCCGCAACTGCTACGACGCCGCCAAGGTGGCCGCCTTCCGCGACCAGATCGCCGCCGACCTGGTGCCCATCGTGGCCCGGGTGAAGGAGGCCCAGGCCCAGCGCATCGGCCTTGACAAGCTGAAGTTCTACGACGACCTGGTGCTCTTCCCCGACGGCAACCCCGTCCCCCAGGGCACCGCCGACGATATCCTGGCCGCCGGCCTGGAGATGTACCACAAGCTGAGCCCCGAGACCGCCACCTTCATCGACCACATGTATGACAATGAGCTGCTGGACGTGCTCAGCAAGGACGGCAAGGCCCCCGGCGGCTACTGCACCGAGATTTACGACTACCATTCCCCCTTCATCTTCTCCAACTTCAACGGCACCTCCGGCGACGTGGACGTGCTGACCCACGAGGCGGGCCACGCCTTCGCCGGCTGGCGGGCCATGCAGAAGGGTATCATCCCCCAGCTCATGAGCCCCACCATGGAGTCCTGCGAATGCCACTCCATGAGCATGGAGTTCCTCACCAGCCCCTTCCATCACCTGTTTTTCGGCCCCGCCACCCGCAAGTATGAAATCGCCCACTGCGAGGAATCCCTCACCTTCATCCCCTACGGCTGCATGGTGGACGAGTTCCAGCACCGCATGTATGAGAATCCCGACCTGACCCCTGCCCAGCGCAATGAGGTCTGGATGGCGCTGGAGCATAAGTACCGCCCCTGGAACGACTTTGAGGACCTGCCCTTCTACGGCCGGGGCGCCGGATGGCAGCGCCAGCTCCACATCTACCAGCATCCCTTCTACTATATTGATTACTGCATGGCCCAGACGGTGGCCTTCCAGTTCTGGATGGCCTACCTCCGTGACCGGGACGACGCCTGGCAGCGGTATCTGGCCTTTGTGGACAAGGGCGGCACCTGCACCTTCGAGGAGCTGGTCCACGGCGCCGGGCTGAAGGTGCCCTACGATCCCGGCTGCATGAAGGAAGTGGGCAGCGCCATTCAGCGCTGGCTTGCCGAAAATCCACTGAACGCATAGTTATTTTTCACTGATTTTTGACAAATCCATCAAAATTACGGATTTAGGCTTGTAATCTGCCCGGGGCTTATTGTATAATGCTCCATCATGGCGGCGCCTGCCCCTGCGGGATTGGGTGAACTGTATCCCTCCGGGGCTGCGCCGATGCGGGAGGACAGCGGTGCTATCCGGAAAATACAGCAAGGATTATACACTGCATGAGGCGCTGGACGAGCGTGGCCGTCTCCGCACGGTGGCGGACTATGTGGGCGATTATTACCGCTACGTCCTGCCCCGTGACCGCCGCGGTCTGCCCCTGGCGGCAGCCCTTGTGGCGCTGTGCGCCGCATCGCTGCTGGTGCCGCTTTTGGCGGTGGCCCCCGTCCTCCGGGCGTGGTATGTGATGATTCCCCTGGCCCTAGCCATCGCGCCGGCGGTGCTGCTGGTGCAGTGGTGCGTCCGTCTGCTGACCCTGGGGGAAAAGCTGACCCACGAGCGGCGGGATCAAATCGACCGCCTGGCCCCCTGGAGCTTCCTGGCCGCCCTGCTGGCGGCGGTGAGCCTGGCCGGGCAGATCGTGTACGCCGCCACAGGCCAAGGCCCCCTCCATCTGCCCACCCTCTGCGCCACGGCGGCGCTGCTGGGCAGCGGCGCGGCCCTCTTTGCCCTGCGCCGCCGCTTCGATATGGCGGTTATCCCCGCCGAAACAACCGAATAAAGGCGTGCAAGTGCCCAAACAGGGTACCCTGTTTTATTTTCTTTCCCGTGTGGGAAAGAAAATAATGGGCCTTTGTGCGCAAAAGTGACCCGTTATTCCTTGCGGCTTGCCGCATGAAATAAAAAATTGAAAAAAGGAGATTTAAGATGAACACCAAGAAGATTTTGTCTCTGCTCTTGGCGCTGGTGATGGTTGTCGCCCTGCTCGCAGGCTGCGGCCAGACCGCTACCCCCAGCAACGAGGGCGAAGAGGCTCCCGCCGAGGCCAAGACTCTGTCCGTCGGCTACAGCCCCTTCAACAGCAAGTTCTCCCCCTTCTTTTCCCAGACTGCGTACGATCAGGACGCCATGGCTATGACCCAGCTGGGTCTGCTGGCCTCTGACCGTACCGGCGCCATCATCCTCAAGGGCATCGATGGCGAGACCATCAACTATAATGGTACTGATTATACCTATTATGGTCCCGCTGACCTGACCATCACCGAGAATGCCGACGGCACCGTGGATTACGATTTCGTTCTGCGCGATGACCTGGTCTTCTCCGATGGCGAGCCCCTGACCGTGGACGACGTGATTTTCTCCATGTACGTCCTGTGCGATCCTACCTATGACGGTTCCAGCACCCTGTATGCCCAGCCCATCGAGGGCATGGAGGCCTATCGCAGCGGTATGGACACCCTGCTGAACCTGCTCTATGCCGCCGGCCGCGACAACACTGACTTCACCTATTGGACCGAAGAGCAGCAGACCGCTTTCTGGGGCAAGTATGACGCCGCTACCACCGCTCTGGCCCAGGAGATCGTGGACTACTGCGTGGGCGCCGGCTATGCCGCCGAGGGTGACATCAACGCCGCTGCTTCCGCCTGGGGCTTCGGCGGTGAGACCATCGAGGAGTTCGCTGCCGCTCTGGAGGCCGCTTACGGCGCTGACGTCGCCGGCATGATCAACACCGAGAACGCCGGCTCCACCGTCGAGGACCTGTTCCCCGGTCTGGACGAGTACGCCACCACCGGTATCCAGACCGGTGAGTCCGCCGCCAGCATCACCGGTATCCAGAAGACCGGCGACAACAGCCTGCGCGTGCACATGACCAAGGTCGACGCCACCGCTATCTATCAGCTGGGCGTGTCCATTGCTCCTCTGCACTACTACGGCAACAAGGACCTGTATGACTACGACAACAACTCCTTCGGCTTCCCCAAGGGCGACCTGAGCTCTGTCCGTGCCAAGACCACCCAGCCCATGGGTGCCGGCCCCTACAAGTTCATCAAGTTCGAGAACGGCGTCATCAACTATGAGGCCAACGAGAACTACTTCCAGGGCGAGCCCAAGACCAAGTACGTCAACTTCGTGCAGTGCAACAGCGATGACGATAAGCTGAACGGTATCGTCACCGGCACCATCGACATCACCGATCCTACCTTCTCCGACAAGAACATCACCGCCATCGAGCAGACCAACGGCGGCGAGCTGACCGGCGATAAGATCACCACCAACACCGTGGACAACCTGGGCTACGGCTACATCGGCCAGAACGCCATCAACGTGTCCGTGGGCGGCGACGGTGCTTCCGAGGCTTCCAAGAACCTGCGTAAGGCCTTCGGCACCATCTTTGCCGTGTATCGTGACGTGGCCATCGACTCCTACTATGGCGATCGCGCTTCCGTCATCAACTACCCCATTTCCAACACCTCCTGGGCCGCTCCCCGTCCCGCCGATGACGGCTACAAGGTAGCTTTCTCCACCGACGTGAACGGCAATGACATCTATACCTCCGATATGGATGCCGAGGCCAAGTACGCTGCCGCCAAGGTGGCTGCTCTGGGTTACTTCGAGGCCGCCGGCTACACCGTCACTGACGGCAAGGTCACCGCTGCTCCCGAGGGCGCCAAGATGGAGTACACCTTCTGGATTCCCGGCGACGGTACCGGCGATCACCCCTCTTTCATGATCGTCACCGAGGCTGCCAATGCTCTGGAAGAGCTGGGCATCAAGCTGAACATCAAGGACCTGACCAACAGCTCCGATCTGTGGGATAACCTGGACGCCATCCAGGTCGATATGTGGGCCGCCGCCTGGGGCGCCACCGTGGATCCCGATATGTATCAGATTTACTACTCTGACGTGGCCAACGCCGGTACTGCCCGCGACGGTCAGAACCCCATGGGCGGCTCTGCCCAGGGCGGTTCCAACTATGAGTACTGCATCGCCGATCCCGAGCTGGATAAGCTGATCATGGACGCCCGCGCCACCACCAACCAGGAGTACCGCAAGGCCATGTACAAGGCCTGCCTGGACATCGTGGTTGACTGGGCCGTGGAGACCCCCGTCTATCAGCGTCAGAACGCCATCATCTTCTCCACCGAGCGTGTGAACATGGCTACTGTTACTCCCGACATCACCACCTTCTATGGCTGGATGAGCGAGATTCAGAACCTGGAGATGAACTGAGTTCAGGCTGAACGCTTGATCTGACACAGCGAAACGTCTGCCGTCCCCGCGGCGCAAGCCGCGGGGACGGCGGCGACGCCGTATATCAAAGGGCAGCTCCCTCCAAAGAGCCGTCTTTTGATATACGGCGATTTGAGCATATCCCGGCGCCCCACCCTTGACGAATGGAGGTAAACCCATGCATAAATACATCATAAAGCGTCTGCTTTATTCCGCCCTCATCTTTTTCTTCGTGATGCTGGTGATCTATATCATCCTGCGCTGCCTGCCCACCTCTTATCTGGAGAACGTGGCCCGGCAGATGTCCCAGCGCCCCGGCTCCAAGACCTATCAGGAGTGGCTGGCCCAGTTGGAGGCCCAGTATGGTATGGATAAGGGCTATCTGGCCGGCTATTTCGGCTGGCTGGGCAACTTCATCACCGGCAATCACGGCGACAGCTGGTTCTATACCGTGCCTGTCATCGAGAAGTTCCATGACACCGTGTGGTTGTCCTTCTGGATGGGCCTCATCGTCATGTTCTTCGAGATCATCATCTCCATTCCCCTGGGTATTCTGGCGGCTACCAAGCAGTATTCCGTCACCGACTATACCGTGTCCATCGTTGCCCTGGCCGGTATCTCCCTGCCCACCTTCTTCTTCGCCTCCCTTTTGAAGCTGGTGTTCAGCGTGAAGCTGGGCTGGTTCGACCTGTTCGGCCTGGTGGGCCGCAACTACGAGCGCCTGTCCCCCATGGGCCAGTTTTTGGATAAGGCCCACCATTTGGTGCTGCCCATCGTCACGCTGGTGGTGCTGTCCATCGGCGGCCTTATGCGCTATACCCGCACCAATATGCTGGAGGTCATGAGCGCCGACTATATCCGCACCGCCCGGGCCAAGGGCCTGGATGAGCACACCGTCATCTATAAGCACGCCTTCCGCAACACCCTCATCCCCCTGGTCACCATCCTGGGCGGCTCCCTGCCGGGCCTGTTCTCCGGCGCCCTCATCACCGAGACCCTCTATGCCATCCCCGGCATCGGCTACACGTCTTACAACGCCATGGTGGGCGGCGACATCCCGTTCTCCATGTTCTACCTGGCCTTTATCGCCATTCTCACGCTGCTGGGCAACCTGATTGCCGACCTGCTGTACGCGGTGGTGGACCCCCGGGTCCGTCTGTCTTAACGAGGGGAGGATGCCACGATGAAATTCAACGATAAAGATAAAAACGACATCCTGGCGAGCAAGCTCAACGAGCAGGCCGAGGCCCAGACTGCGGTGGACACCACCGCCGCCTCCGAGGAGGAGTATTCCCTCAACGACGACCGCCGCGTCAAGGTGCTGTCCCCCGGCGCCATGGTGGCCAAGCGGTTCTTCCGCAACCGCATCGCCGTGGTGGGCCTGGTGATTCTGGCCGTCATGTTCCTGTTCTCCTTCCTGGGCGGCGTCATCTCCCCCTATGCCGAGGACCAGCTCTTCTACACCGAGACCATCCAGAAGAAGGAGTACGCCGGCGCCGTCCGGAATAACGACTTCCGCTTCCTGGCCTCCGGCGACGCCAAGTTCGACTCCGCCATCCAGGCCCAGGTGGTGCTGGCCGTTACCACCGGCCAGGACGCCGTCACCTACCGTGACACCACCTACCACGTCAACCGTGAGGGCGAGGATTTCTACTCCGTCACCACCGACGGCCAGGCCACCCTGGTGGGCATCGGCTACAAGGACGTGGTCACCTCCAGCGTGGAGGGCCAGAAGCTGCCCTTCGACCTGGTGTTCGCCACCCTGAAGGCGTACACCAACGACGAGAACGCCTTTGAGCTGGGTGGCGAGCAGTACACCATCGCCGAGGGCGGCGTGGTGGAAAAGGGCGGTGAGGAGGTTGCCTTCGTCAGCCGCTACGTCATCAACCCCATCTCCCCCGACATCTTCCTCAGCCGTGACTTCCAGGAACAGCTCGTTATCGCCCTGGAGAGCGGCGCGGATAAGTTCACCTTCACCGATGAAAACGGCGAGAGCGAGTATTTCATCGACTATAAGCCCGACGTGAAGAACTGGGTGGTGCGCCAGGAGACCGCCACCCGCACCTACGACCGCTACGCCGCCCCCTCCGCCAAGCACTGGCTGGGCACCGACCGTAACGGCATGGACATGCTGACCCGCCTGATGTACGGCGGCCGGGTGTCCCTGGTCATCGGCTTCATCGTGGAGCTGATCTCCCTCATCATCGGCGTGATCCTGGGCGGCCTTGCCGGCTACTTCGGCAAGTGGGTGGACTTCCTCATCATGCGTATCGTGGATATTTTCTATTGTATCCCCTCCACCCCCATCATCATCATCCTGGGCGCCGCCATGGACACCATGGGCGTCGATCCCCAGATCCGCATGCTGTACCTGATGCTGATTCTGGGCTTCCTGGGCTGGCCCGGCATGGCCCGCCTGGTCCGCGGCCAGATTCTGGGCCTGCGTGAGCAGGAGTTCATGGTGGCCACCGAGGCCAGCGGCCTGCGGGTGTCCCGCCGCATCTTCAAGCACCTGGTGCCCAATGTCATCCCCCAGCTCATCGTGTCCTGCACCATGGGCATCGGCAGCACCATCCTCATCGAGGCCACCCTCAGCTTCCTGGGCCTGGGCGTCAAGTTCCCCTTCGCCTCCTGGGGCAATATCATCAACGACGTGAATAACACCTTCGTGCTGCAGAACTACTGGTTCATCTGGATTCCCGCCGGTATCTGCATCCTGCTGACGGTGCTGGCGTTCAACCTGGTGGGCGATGGCCTGCGTGACGCCTTCGACCCCAAGATGAAGCGATAAGGAGGTACGCGAAATGGCAAAGAAAAAGAATGACGGTTATCTCTCCGCAAAAGAGTCCCGGCGTATCTCCCGCGAGAACCGCAAGATTACCAACGCCTACGAAAAGGCCCGCAAGCGCAAGAACGTGCCCGAGTCCGAGTATCTCACCAAGATGCACGACCCCAATAACGCCGTGGAGTTCGATAATCTCCACAGCTACTTCTTCACCGACACCGGCGTGGTCCGGGCCGTAGACGGCGTCAGCTTCAACGTGCCCATCGGCAAGACCGTGGGCGTGGTGGGCGAGTCCGGCTGCGGCAAGAGCGTCACCAGCCTGTCCCTGATGCAGCTGCTGCAGCGGCCCCAGGGCCAGACCGTGGAGGGCGAAATCCGCCTCAACATCGGCGGCGACAAGGCCTACGATGTCACCAAGGCCCCCAACTCCGTCATGCAGAAGCTGCGGGGCAACTACGTGTCCATGATTTTCCAGGAGCCCATGACCGCCCTCAACCCCGTGTTCCGCATCGGCGAGCAGATTGAGGAGGTGCTGAAGCTCCACGACGACGATCACCGCACCGAGGAGCAGTTCAAGGCCCGCACCATCGAGCTGCTGGAGATGGTGGGCATCGCCAACAGCGAGGGCGTGTACCGCATGTACCCCCACGAGTTGTCCGGCGGTATGCGCCAGCGCGTGGTCATCGCCATGGCCCTGGCCTGCAACCCCCGCATCATCATCGCCGACGAGCCCACCACCGCCCTGGATGTGACCATCCAGGCCCAGATTCTGGACCTGCTCCGTCAGCTCAAGAACAAGACCAACTCCTCCATCATGTTCATCACCCACGACCTGGGCGTCATCGCCGAGATGGCGGACTACGTGGTGGTCATGTACGCCGGCCGCGTGGTGGAAAAGGGCACCGCGGAGGACATCTTCTATCATCCCGCCCATCCCTACACCATCGGCCTGATGAACTCCAAGCCCGTGGTGGGCAAAAAGGTGGATGAGCTCTATTCCATCCCCGGCAAGGTGCCCAACCCCATCAACATGCCCAAGTACTGCTACTTCCGCGACCGCTGCGAGATGTGCGTGGAGCAGTGCAGCGGCGAATATCCCAAGGAAATCCAGATTTCCGACACCCACTTTGTCAGCTGCTATCGTTTTGACGGGAAGGAGGCCAAGTAAGCATGTCCAATACCAATCAGAATGACCTCCGGGAGAACCAGGCCATCCCCACCGTGGACGGCGAGGACTATTTGCTGGAAGTAAAGAACCTGGTGAAATACTTCCCCATCAAGGGCGGCTTCTTCGGCCGCACCGTGGGCCAGGTCAAGGCGGTGGACGGCGTCAGCTTCCACATCAAGCGGGGCACCACCATGGGCCTGGTGGGCGAGTCCGGCTGCGGCAAGAGCACCATCGGCCGCACCATCCTCCGCCTCCACGACAAGACCTCCGGCCAGGTGCTGTTCAACGGCCAGGACATCTTCTCCCTCAGCAGCAGCGAGCTGCGCAAGCTGCGCCCCAAGCTGCAAATCATCTTCCAGGACCCCTATTCCAGCCTGTCTCCCCGCCTGCCCGTGGGCGAGATCATCGGCGAGGCCGTCCGTGAGCACAATATCGTCCCCGCCGCGGAGTTCGATGATTATATCACCGACATCATGAAGCAGTGCGGCCTCCAGGAGTTCCACAAGGACCGGTATCCCCACGAGTTCTCCGGCGGCCAGCGCCAGCGCATCTGCATCGCCCGGGCCCTGGCGCTGAAGCCCGAGTTCATCCTGTGCGATGAGCCCGTGTCCGCCCTGGACGTGTCCATCCAGGCCCAGATCATCAACCTGCTCCGTGAGCTGCAGAAGAACTTCGGCCTGACCTACCTCTTCATCTCCCACGACCTGTCCGTGGTGGAGCACATCTCCGACACCGTGGGCGTCATGTACCTGGGCAAGATGGTGGAGATCGCCCCAAAGAGCGCCATCTACGATCATCCCCTGCATCCTTATTCCAAGGCGCTGATCTCCGCAGTGCCCGTGCCGGATCCCAAAACGGCCAGGGCCAATAAAAGGGTCCAGCTGACAGGAGAGATCCCCAGCCCTCTGCATGCGCCGAGCGGCTGCCCTTTCCACACCAGATGCCCTTACGCAAAGCCCGTCTGCTCGGAAAGTATGCCCGAGTTTAAAGAACTGTCCAAAGGACACTTCGTTGCCTGCCATCTGGCAGAAGAGATCAACGATTGATCTTATTTTGATTCTTTCCGTCTCAGACTATAGGGAAAGCCTGAGACGGTTTGAATAGATAGATAAAATTTGAAAGGAGAAACCTTACCATGAAAAAGATCATTGCCATACTGCTTTGTGCAGCAATGATCCTGAGCCTTACCGCCTGCGGCGATTCTGCTCAGAATAACGGAAGCACCGGTGAAGCTTCAACAGAAGAATCGACGGCTGCTGAAGCTTCCGGTACCACAACTGAAGGCACCAGCGACGGACAGGCACTTAATGTCTGCCTTGCTTCTGAGCCTCAGACTCTTGATCCTGCCCTTAACAGCGCTGTAGACGGCGCGACCCTGATCAGCCATATGTTCTCCGGCCTTGCCAAGTGGGAAAAAGACGATTCCGGTGCGCTCGAGATCGTTCCCGACTGCGCGGAAGAACTGCCGGACGGCGTTGAGAATGCTGACGGAACCGTAACCTATACCTACAAACTGCGTGACGGACTGAAATGGTCCGATGGCAAAGACGTAACGGCTTCCGATTTCGTATTTGCCTGGAACAGAGCCGCTTCTCCGGATACCGCTTCCGACTACGGATATATGTTCGAAGTCGTTGACGGTTATGCAGATATGTGGGAAATGAAGGACACGGGCAAGAAAGACGATGACGGAAACGAAATCGAGGAGCCCGTTAATCCGGATGCGACCCTGAATGTAAAAGCGGTCGACGATAAGACTCTGGAAGTCACCACCATCAACATGGTTCCTTACTGGAACGAGCTGCTGGCATTCCCGACCTACATGCCTGTTCGTGAGGACGTGGTTTCCAATGAGAACTGGGCTACCGATCCTTCTACCTATATCGGCAACGGTCCTTATGTCATGACTGCCTGGAATCATAACAGTCTGATCACTCTGGACAAGAACGACAACTACATCGACAAAGATAAAGTCACCATGCCCGAGATCAACTTCTATCTGTCCGATGATGCCAACAACATGCTGACCAACTTCGAAAACGGAGACTGGCAGATGATCGATGACGTTCCTACCAACGAAATCGCATCTCTGAAAGAGAAATATCCGGATGAGTTAAAGATCGACGGCCAGCTGGGTACCTACTATGTTTGCTGGAACGTTGACCAGGATATCCTTCCGGAAGATTCCGGCCTGACCGGCGCCGATGCTGAAAAGGCCCGCGAAGAGATCCGCAATGCCATCAGCCTGCTGTTCGACCGTAACTACATCTGCGACAGCATCGTTCAGGGCGGACAGGTTCCCGCTTCTTCCTTTGTTGCCATGGGTCTGACCGATGCTGACGGAAAGACTCAGTTCTATCAGAATGCAGGCAGCAGCAAAGATTACGTCGGATATTACGACGTTTCTGCTGATGCTCTTCAGAGCAACTATGATTCTGCTATCGAGACCCTGAAGAAGTACTACAATTACGACGAGTCCACCCAGAAGTTCACCAACGTTCCTACTCTGACCTATCTGTACAATACCAGTGAAGGCCAT
>CACWYC010000005.1 GCA_902765025.1 Oscillospiraceae bacterium | reverse complement strand
TGAGACACCTCCTTCCCAGACTAAATTCTACCACCAACTTCTTCCCAGACTAAACTCCATTTCAATTTCCACTGTGGAATTTACTTTGGGAATTCACTCCTTTTTTCAGATTGGCGGCGGAGATGGGGCCAAGGCTTGACAAGCCCGCAGGGGACACGGTATAATTATTTGTCGGAGAAAAATCCAAATTTACATAGAAACACGAGGTATCGTATCATGGCCAAGGACCAGAGAAATGTGGAAGCCATCACCCCCATGGAGGAGGATTTTGCCAAGTGGTATACGGACATCTGCCTGAAGGCGGAGCTGGTGGACTACGCCAGCGTGAAGGGCTTTCTGATTCTGCGCCCTTACGGCTACGCCATCTGGGAGAACATCCAGCGCTACATGGACAACGAGTTTAAGAAGACCGGGCACACCAACGTGGCCATGCCTGTGCTGATTCCCGAGAGCCTGCTGAAAAAGGAGGGCGAGCTGGTGGCCGGCTTCGCCCCCGAGGTGGCCTGGGTCACCCACGGCGGCAGCGAGAAGCTGGAGGAGCGGCTGGCCTTCCGCCCCACCTCCGAGACCATGTTCTGCGACCACTGGGCCCACGTGCTGCACAGCTGGCGGGAGCTGCCCATGCTGTACAACCAGTGGTGCTCCGTCATCCGCTGGGAGAAGACCACCCGCCCCTTCCTGCGGAGCCGGGAGTTCTGGTGGCAGGAGGGCCACACCATCCATGAGACCGCCGAGGAGGCCATGGCCGAGACGGAGCAGCAGCTCAACTGCTACGCCGACGTGTGCAAAAACGCGCTGGCCATGCCGGTGGTGAAGGGCCGCAAGACCGACAAGGAGAAGTTTGCCGGCGCCGAGGCCACCTACACCATCGAGTGCATGATGAAGGACCACAAGGCCCTCCAGTCCGGCACCTCCCACTACTTCGGCGACAAGTTCTCCCGGGCCTACGACGTGACCTTTACCGGCCGGGACAACACGCTGCAGTATCCTTTCCAGACTTCCTGGGGCGCTTCTACCCGCCTCATCGGCGCGGTGATTATGACCCACAGCGACAACAACGGCCTGGTGCTGCCCCCCGTCATCGCCCCCACCCAGGTGGTGGTGGTGCCCATCGCACAGCACAAGCCCGGCGTCATCGAGGCCGCCACGGCGCTGAAGGAGCGGCTGGTGAAGGCGGGGCTGCGGGTCATGATGGACGACTCCGACCAGTCCGCGGGATGGAAGTTCGCCCAGTATGAGATGAAGGGCGTGCCCCTGCGCCTGGAGATCGGCCCCAAGGACATGGAAAAGCAGCAGTGCTGCGCCGCCCGCCGGGACACCGGCGAGAAGTGCTTCATCCCCCTGGACGAGCTGGAGACGGCTGTCCCCTCCCTGCTCCAGGACATCCACGACAACCTGTACCGCATGGCCTGCGAAAACCTGGAGGAGAACACCTTTGACATGACCTCCTGGGAAGAGGTCAAGGCCATGGCGGAGGGCCGCGGCGGCTTCGCCCGCACCAAGTGGTGCGGCTCGTTGGAGTGCGAGCTGGCCATGAAGGAGAAGGCCGGCGTATCCTCCCGCTGCATGCCGCTGCAGCAGTCCGGCACCACCGGCAAGTGCGTGGTGTGCGGCAAGGAATGCACCACGGATATTTACTGGGGCGTGGCGTATTGATGATGCCGAAATAGAGCCGCTTTACTGCGGCTCTATTCTTTTACGTTAATTTGCTTGCGAACGCTTGCATTTTTTTGCAAAACAGCCTATAATATAGGCAAAAGGAGCGTGATATGAATGGCAAATACCTCTGCTGTCTATGCCCGCATTGACACGGGTTTGAAAGAAAATGCCGAAGGAATTCTATCTCAGCTTGGCATCTCCCCTGCCAGCGCAATTCAAATGCTGTATAGTCAAATCGTTTTACAGCGTGGTATGCCGTTTGAAATGCGGCTGCCCACCGCTGCACCTTTAGCCATTGGCAGTATGACACGGGACGAATTAGACCGGGAGCTGCGTAAAGGTGTCGATTCTCTTCGTAGCGGAAAAAGCCTCTCCGTTGAAGAGGTGGATGCTGTGCTCGCCAGAGAGTATGGAATATGAGAAAAGCGTTTTTTGTGGAGTATTCCCCGGAAGCCCTGCATGACCTCAAAGCAATCTACACCTATATCGCGTTCCATCTGAAAGAGCGAAGCATAGCCGAAAGGCAGGTTGGACGTATCCGCCGGGAGATTCAGGCGCTGAAAACAATGCCGGAGCGATACTCCTCTGTGGATTGGGAGCCCTGGGCCACTATTGGGATGCACAAGATGGCGGTTGGAAACTATGTTGTGTTCTATCTGGTAGAGCAGTCGCAGCAGGTGGTCAAAGTTGTCCGCATCTTTTACGGAGGCCGGGATATTAGGAGCATTATCGCAGAATAATAAAACAACAGGGAGTGCATCTGCTCCCTGTTGTTTTATTATCAGTATGCTTTCAGCGGATGCCGGCGATGAACGTGCCGGGATGGGACTTGGCCCAGGCGATCATTTCGTAGGTGTTGGCGGCGGCGGTGATGACGGCGCCGTCCCAGCGCTCTACGGTGAGGCTGTCCAGCCAGGGATCGCTGCCCTCGAAGCGGACGTAGTAGGGATGGGCCTCATTGGTGCCGTCCAGGGGTGTGGGGACGGCCTTTTCGGCGTAGAAGCGGCGCTGACCGGCCATAATGTCCAGGCAGTCCTGCATCACGTTGGCGGCGGTGGGGAAGCGGCCCGCTCCCTGGCCGTAGAAGCTCTGGCGGCCCAGTTGGGCGGCCCCGTAGGTGATGAGGTTGAAGTTGGCGGGGACGGCGGCCTCCAGGTCGTGGGCGTCCACCAGGGTGGGCTCGATGTAGGCGCAGACGCCGTTCTCCGCCGTGCCGGCGTAGGCCAGCAGCTTGCACACGAAGCCGTGGGCCCGGAAGTTGGCGATGTCTTTGGCGGTGACATAGCGGATGCCGAAGGCGGGGATGGCTTCCTCCTCCAGCACCGCGCCGAAGGCGATGTTGGCGGAGATGGTCAGCTTGCGGCGGATGTCGTCACCGTCAATGTCGGCGCTGGGGTCGGCCTCGGCGTAGCCCAGCTCCTGGGCCTTTTTCAGCACGTCGCCAAAGTCCACGTCGCTGCGGTGCATGGCGTCCATGATATAGTTGCTGGTGCCGTTCATGATGCCGCCCAGGGACTCGATCTCGTCCAGGCGGGCCACACGCTCCAGGTTCACCAGCCAGGGGATGCCGCCGCCCACCGCCGCCGTGCAGCGCAGGGCCACGCCCTTTTCCGCCGCCAGGGCGGTGAGCTCCCGGTAATAGGCGGCGATGAGGGCCTTGTTGGCGGTGACCACGTTCTTGCCCGATTCCAGGGCGGCTTTCACGTACTCATAGGCCGGGTGGAGGCCGCCCATCACCTCCACCACCGTGTCGATGGCGTCGTCGCGCAGAATATCCTGGATGTCACGGGTGGAAATGGCGGCGATCTCCGGCTTGTCCGAGCGCACCAGAACCCGCTTCACCGCCACATCGCTGCGGCCCAGGCACCACTGATGCACGCCGCCGCCTACCACACCATATCCCAAAAGGCCAATTTGCATATCGCACCTCCACAAAAACGAATTTGCCTTATTGTACTCGTATAAAGAGCATTTGTCAACTGCAAGAGAACAGATTGGGGGTGTGGGGGAGAAAAACGCCGGGGAGGTGCCGTTCATAAGAGACTGTTTGACGAATGGGGCGGCATGGGGTATAATACGGTTATAAAACACTGGAACAGGGGGTGTTTCCATGCTGACGGTGCAGAAAATTGAAGACTGTGTGCGCGTGGCGTCCCGGGAATACCCGCTGCGCAAGGTGGAGCTGTTCGGCTCCTATGCCAGCGGAAAGAACACGCCCCAAAGTGACGTAGACTTGCTGGTGGAGTTTGTGCAGCCCCGGGTGTCGCTGCTGACCCTCAACGCGCTGAAGCTGCGGATGGAGGAGCTGCTGGGCACGGAGGTGGACATCGTCCACGGCCCGCTGCCGGAGGACAGTATGCTTGAGGTGGACAGGAGGGTCACGCTGTATGGAGCGTAGAGACCGGATCATTCTGCAGAAGGTAGGCAGCGAATAGGGAAAACGCCGCCCGGTGGGCGGCGTTTTTTTGTTTTTGGGTTTTACAGGCTGTGGAGGGCGTCCAGCAGGCGCTGCTTGTCGGTGACGCCTACGAACTGCTTTACCACCTGGCCGTCCTTGAAGATCATCAGGGCGGGGATGCTGCTGATCTGATAGGCGGCGGCCAGATCCATGTTCTCGTCCACGTTCACCTTGGCCACCTTGAAGTCGCTGGCGCCGGCGTCCAGGTCCTCCAGCACGGGGGCCATCATCTGGCAGGGGCCGCACCAAACCGCCCAGAAGTCCACCAGGACGGGCTGCTTGCTCTGCAGCACTTCCTTTTCAAAGTTATCGCTTGTGGCATGAATAATCGCCATGTCAAGTTCCTCCTTGTTGTGTATTTTAATATAGTGTACCCCTCGGGTAGGATTTATACAGTGATATTTGCAACAATCTGGCAAAACTGTCACAGCGCCACCCGGATGACGCCCTGGTTGCGGATTTCCAGCACGTAGCAGGGGCCGATGCGCTGCTCCATGGCGGCGCGGAAGGGCTCCACCAGGTCGGTGGGCACCCAGGCCTGGATGGTGCCGGCAAAGCCGCCTCCGTGGATGCGCACGGCACCCCGGCCATTCAAAAGCTGCTCGGCGGCAGCCAGGGCCAGGGTCACGGACTGCTCCTGAGGGAAGGCGTAGCTGTTTTGCAGATACATGCCGGAGGAGCGTCCCGACTCCCGCACCAGGGAGAGGAAGCGGTCAAAGTCGCCCTGCTTCATGGCCTGGGCCATCTCATGGGCCCGCTTGTCCTCCCGGAAGAAGTGGGCGGCGCGGGCGGCGGCGCGGTCGCCGCACTGGCGGCGGACGGCGGCCAGGTTGGCCCAGAAGTCGCTCTCCGCCACGTCGCGCAGGCGATTTCTGCCGAAGAAGGCCGCCACGGCACCCATCTCCGCCGGGATGGCGGCGTAGGCGTCGGTGAGGTCGGCGTGATCTGCCCCCACGTTGATGATGCACAGGGCATAGCCCAAAGCGGTGGTATCCAGCGTCACCTTCTCCACCTGGGGCGGGGTGACGCCCAAATCCATAGCCACGGCCCCGCCTACGGCGCAGGCCGCCTGATCCATCAGCCCGCAGGGCTTGCCGAACCACTGGTTCTCCGCCTGCTGGGCCATCATGGCCAGCTCTACGGCGGAGACGGTTTCGTCACAGAAAAGGCAGTTCAGCACCTGGCCCATCAGCACCTCAAAAGCGGCGCTGCTGGAAAGACCGGAACCGGCGGGAACGTGGGAATCCATGCAGATGTCGCAGCCGGACACGGCAAAGCCCTTTTGCCGCAGCAGCTCCGCCATGCCCTGCACCAACGCGCCGGAGGTGGCCTCCGCCTCCCGGTGGCCGTCGCCTAACTTGACGGAGAAGGCGGGGTGGCCCTGGGACAGGACGCGGATGGTGTCGGTGCCGTTGGGGGCGGCACAGGCCAGCATATCCATATTCACCGACGCCGCCAGCACGTGGCCGCCCTGGTGGTCGGTATGGTTGCCGCCCAGCTCCGTGCGGCCGGGGGCGCTGCACCACAGCGTGGGCTGGGTGCCGTAGGTATCGGAGAAGGTCTGCCGCAGCGCCGAGACACGGGCGCTGTCGGGACGATATGTCTGTTCACTCATACGATTGACTCCTGTTGCAATTATCTGTTTTTTTTGCTACAATCTACCGGTAAGTATAGCATACCCTATCGGGAAAATAAAGGGGGAGCCTATGAAAATTACCGTATCGGCCTACGGCGTTACCGAAGATGGCCAGAGCGTGGAGCGCTACGTGCTGGAAAACAGCAGGGGCATCCGCATCAGCGTCATCACCTTTGGGGCCATCATCACCCATCTCACCGTGCCCGACCGCACCGGAGCGCCGGTGGACATTGTGCTGGGGTACGACAGCCTGGCGGACTATGAGCGGGACGACTGCTATTTCGGTGCCTGCATCGGGCGGGTGGCCAACCGGCTGAAGGACGCCCGGTTCTCCCTCCACGGCAAGGAATACCGTTTGGAGGCCAACGATGGGCTGAACCACCTCCACGGCGTGTTCTGCAAGCGGGTGTGGCGGGCCCAGGTGTACGGAAACGAGCTGTGTTTGCGCTACCACAGCCCCGACGGGGAGGACGGCTTCCCCGGAGCAGTGGACGTGACGGTGACCTATTCGCTGGACGAAAACGGCGTGCTGGGCATGAAGTACGACGCCATTGCTGACGCCGACACGCTGCTGAATCTCACCAACCACACCTATTTTAACCTCTCCGGCCACGACTCCGGCAAGGTGGACGACCAGCTTTTGCAAATCGCCGCCGACGAATATCTGGAAACGGCGGACGACTGCTGCCCCACCGGGGTGATACAGTCCGTGGAGGGCACGCCTATGGACTTCCGCACCTTGCGGCGGATCGGCCAGGGCTTCCCCATCCACTTCGAGCAGATGGAGCTGGTGGGCGGCTACGATCACAACTACTGCCTGCGCCCCGACGCGGCCCCGGCGGCCCTGGCCTACTCCCCTGCTACGGGCATCGCCCTTTCGCTGGTGACCACCCAGCCGGGGATGCAGCTGTACAGCGGCAACTTCATCAGCGGTGCGCTGCCTGGCAAGGGCGGCGTGCGCTACGGACAGCGCCACGGCTTCTGCCTGGAGACACAGCACTATCCCTGCGCTCCCAGCTACCCCGCCTTCCCGCCCATCCTCCTGCGCAGGGGGGAGCGGTATCAGCAGTCCACGTTTTTGCAATTCCAGGCGCTGGATGAGATGAAATGACAGGATAATTGTTGTATAAAAAGACACCGCCCGAGGGCGGTGTCTTTTTATGATTTATGATTGTTTTTTGGCGTTGAGCTTGCCCAGGTAGCGGTAGATGCTGGCCTCGCTGCTGTGGAGCTCCCGGGCCACGTAATTGACGGAGCCTTTCAGCAGGAAGACACCCTGGCGGTTCAGCACGTCCATGATTTCCATCTTCTCGTCCTGGGTGAGGCGATCCACCGGGACGGGGTACTGCTGCAGCACGCTGCTGACGATGCTGGCGGTGGCACCGGCGATGGAGGTGGGGAAATGCTGCTCCACCTTTTCGCTGGGGTCGGCCTCATCGGCGATGAGGCGGGTGCCGCTGGGGGCGGCGGGGCGGATGGCGCTGCCGCACAGGTCCAGAATGCGCTCGCTCAACTCCTCATAGCGGCTGGCGTCAAAATTGATGCACAAAAGGCCCACCAGCTCACCGCTGTCATCCTTGATGAACATGGTGTTGGAGCGCATTTTCTTGCCGCTGGCGGAGACGGACTCGAAATCCAGCACATAGTCCTGCTTTTCATACAGCTTGCCCGCCACGAAGGCCAGCATGCGGTTGCTGAGGGGGGAGCCAATGTGGCGGCCGGTGAGCTGCCCGTTGGCGATGGCGACGATGCGGTTGGAGTCGCTGGTGAGCTCGTGGAGGGCGATCTCATAGTCGGGGCCCAGAATGTGGCCCAGATAATCCACCAGCAGGGAGTAGTGCCGAATCAGTTCCTTTTCCATAATGGCCACCTCGCATTTCGTTGTGGTTCAATGCCAGTATAGCGCCTCTACCCCGGGATTGCAAGCGGGAATTCAACCGGCGGGTAGACATTTTTTATTAATTTGTGCGCTATGAAAAAACAGCCCCTTTCCCGAGGGGAAAGGGGCTGGGGGTGGGGCGGGTATGATACGGTCTCAACCGTTGGCCAGCTGCTCTTCGCAGAAGGCTTTCAGCACGGGGATATCGGTCACTGCCGTTTCCCAGATGACATCGCGGCTCATGCTGCCGTAGCTGTGGGCCACCAGGTTTCGCATGCCTTTGATGGGGCCCCATTGGACACGGTCTGCCGTCGCCTCCCGAAACTCCGGCGACAATTTGCTGCCCAACTCACCGATTTGGAGGATGCAAAAGGAGACGGAGCGCTGGTAATCCGCGTCAGCGTCAAATATGGCGAAAGATTTGCCGTACCGCTGGACGGTCTTTTCGATTTCCGCGCAGTAGTCCCGGATGTGTTGGATTCGTTGCAGATCAGGCAGCAGCATAGAGCACCTTCCTCTCCTCTTGCACAGCTTGACGGAACGCGGCTTCGCTGGGCATCTGGGCGCGCTGGGTGAAGGCGCTGAGGGTCAGCAGATCAACGGGCTTGCCCAGCGCCTCCTCCAGGTCGCAATACACGGCGCCCAAATCCAGCAGCGTTTTGATGGAGGTGCCGGTGGTGTCGATCAGTAAATCCACGTCGCTGCTTTCTTTGGCCGTGCCCCGGGCATAGGAGCCGAACAGGTATACGGCGGGCAGGCCGTATTTGACGGCGATAGGCGTGATGATGCGGCGCAGGTCTTCTACTGTGTATACCATGTGGGCTCACCTCTTTTCGGTACCATTGTACAATAGTTTTTCCGGAAATACAACCAGAAATGCGCGGGGCGGGTATCATTACGACACATTTTACGAAAAACAGCCCCTTTCCCGAGGGGAAAGGGGCTGGGGGGCGTTTTTTAGAACTCGGCGTTGCCTACGGTGCGGGGGTGGAGCTCCACGTCCCGGATGTTGCTGATGCCGGTGAGGTACATCACCATGCGCTCGAAGCCCAGGCCGAAGCCGGCGTGGCGGCAGGAGCCGTAGCGGCGCAGGTCGCAGTACCACCAGTAGTCCTCGGGATTCATGTGCAGCTCCCGGATGCGGCTCTCCAGCATATCCAGGCGCTCCTCGCGCTGGCTGCCGCCGATGATCTCGCCGATGCCGGGCACCAGGCAGTCCGCCGCGGCCACGGTCTTGCCGTCGTCATTGAGGCGCATATAGAAGGCCTTGATCTCCTTGGGATAGTCGGTGACGAAGACGGGGCGCTTGAAAATCTGCTCGGTGAGGAAGCGCTCGTGCTCGGTCTGCAAATCGGCGCCCCAGAACACCTTATAGTCAAACTGGTCGTTGTGCTGCTCCAGAATCTTGATGGCCTCGGTGTAGGTGATGCGGCCGAAGTCGCTGGAGGCCACGTGCTCCAGGCGCTCCTTGAGGCCCTTATCCACGAAGCTGTTGAAGAAGTCGATCTCCTGGGGGCAGCGCGCCAGCACGGTGCGGATGATGTACTTCACCATGGCCTCCATGCACTCCAAATCGCCCTCTAAGTCACAGAAGGCCATCTCCGGCTCGATCATCCAGAACTCGGCGGCGTGGCGCTGGGTGTTGGAATTCTCGGCACGGAAGGTGGGGCCGAAGGTGTAGACATCGCCAAAGGCCATGGCGAAGTTCTCGGCGTTGAGCTGGCCGGACACGGTGAGGCTGGTGCGCTTGCCGAAGAAGTCCTGGCTGTAATCCACGGTGCCGTCGTCCTTGCGGGGCAGGTTGTTCAGGTCCAGGGTGGTGACCTGGAACATCTCGCCGGCACCCTCGGCGTCGGAGCCGGTGATGATGGGGGTATTCACGTAGACGAAGCCACGGCTCTGGAAGAACTCATGGACGGCGTAGGCCGCCACGGAGCGGACACGGAAGGCGGCGCTGAACAGGTTGGTGCGGGGGCGCAGGTGCTGGATGGTGCGGAGAAACTCCACGGTGTGGCGCTTCTTCTGCAGGGGATAGTCGGGGGTGGACTTGCCCTCCACGGCAATCTCCCGGGCCCGCAGCTCCAGGGGCTGCTTGGCCTCAGGCGTCAGCACCACGGTGCCGGTGACCCGCAGGGCGGCGCCTACGTTCTGGGAGGCGATGTCCCGGTAGTTATCCAGCTCCTGGGCGGACATGACGACCTGCAGATTCTTGAAGCAGGAGCCGTCATTCAGCTCCACGAAGCCGAAGGTCTTCATATCCCGGATGGTGCGGGCCCAGCCGAAAACGGTGATCTCCTTGCCGGACAGGGCGTCGGCATCGGCAAAGACCGCGGCGATTCTGGTGCGTTCAATCATAGTAAAAACCCCTTTACTGGTTAGTTTCACAACGTAGCATTATATACGAACAGTCCGGAAATGACAAGCCTGAATTGTTGACTTTTTGGCGTAAGGCGTGTAGAATAGCCTTTCCGAATGAAGGGAGGGAGTGCCATGCCGCGGATTCTGGTGATTGGCGGGGCCAATATGGACCTGGCGGGCCGCTGCGAAAGGCCACCGGTAGCAGGGGATTCCAACCCCGGGCAGGTGACGCTGTCTATGGGCGGCGTGGGCCGCAACATCGCCCACAACCTGGCGCTGCTGGGGGCGGAGGTGTCGCTTTTGACGGCTCTGGGCGACGACGAGATGGGGCGGATGCTGTGGGCCTCCTGCGAGGCGGCGGGCATGGACCTGTCTTTATGCGTCACCGTAAAGGGCGGGCGCACGGGCACCTATCTTGCGCTGCTGGATGACACCGGGGACATGACCATGGCGGTGAACGACATGGCGGTGCTGGACGCGCTGACGCCGGAAGCGCTCTCGCCGCGGCTTACGGAGATACGGCGGTACGACGCGCTGGTGGTGGACGCCAACGTGCCGGAGCGGACGCTCCAGTGGTTGGGGGAGAATGTGGACATTCCCATCACCGCCGACCCGGTGAGCTGCCACAAGTGCGGACGGCTCCGGGGGCTGCTGCCACATCTGGCCGCCATCAAGCCCAACCGCATGGAGGCGGAGGCGCTGTCCGGCGTGTCCATTACGGACGAATCTTCCCTCCGCCGCTCGGCGGACACCCTTTTGGACGCCGGGGTGGAAAACGTGTTCATCTCCCTGAGCACCAAGGGCATTTTTGCCAAAAACAGGCGGGGCGAAGAGGTGCGTCTCCCCTGCCCTGCCGTGACGGTGGCCAACGCCACCGGCGGCGGCGACGCCATGGCGGCGGCGATTACATTGGAGCTGCTGCGGGGCACGGCGCTTACCGACACGGCCCGGTTTGCCATGGGGGCCGGGGCGCTTGCCTGCACGGCGGCCACCACCATTCACCCCGGGATGAGCCGGGAAAACGTACTATCTATCCTACGGGATTTTGGAAAAGAGGTTTTTTGATTATGCGTGAACTGAATCGTTATCTGGACGTGGCCCCCGAGGTGGCAAAGGCCGTTGCGGAGGGCCGCCCGGTGGTGGCGCTGGAGAGCACCATCATCAGCCACGGCATGCCCTATCCCCAGAACGTGGATACGGCGCTGCAGGTGGAGAAAATCATCCGGGAACACGGCGCCGTGCCCGCCACCATCGCCATCCTGGGCGGGCGGCTGAAGGCCGGCCTTACCCCCGAGGAGATTGACTACCTGGGCCGCACCGGGGCGGGCGTCACCAAGACCAGCCGCCGGGATCTGCCCGTGATCGTGGCCAAGGGCATGGACGGCGCCACCACTGTGACCACCACCATGATGATCGCCCACATGGCGGGCATCCAGGTGTTTGCCACCGGCGGCATCGGCGGCGTGCACCGGGGCGCGGAGACCACCATGGACATCTCCGCCGACCTGGAGGAACTGGCCCAGACCCCTGTGATGGTGGTGTGCGCCGGGGCCAAGTCCATTTTGGATCTGGGGCTGACGCTGGAATATCTGGAGACCAAGGGCGTGCCCGTGATCGGCTATCAGACGAAGGAGCTGCCCGCCTTCTACACCCGCCACTCCGGCTTCGGTGTGGACTACGAGCTGGACAGCCCCGAGGAGTTGGCCGCCGCCTTCCGCTGCCAGCGGGAGATGGGCCTCAAGACCGGCATGCTGGTGACCAACCCCATCCCGGAGCAGTACAGCATGGACAGCGCCGTTATCAACGCCGCCATTGACCGCGCCATCGCCGAGGCGGCGGAGCAGGGCATCCACGGCAAGGCCACCACCCCCTTCCTGCTGGCACGGGTGAAGGACCTGACCGGCGGCGACTCCTTGGAGAGCAACATCCGGCTGGTGTACAACAACGCCGCCCTGGCCGCCGAGACCGCGGCGGAGCTGTGCCGCCGGTAAGATGACCACCGCTGCTAAATGTGCGCTGGCGTATCTGGCGCTCATCAACATCGCCACCTTTTTGGTGTACGGCGCCGACAAGCGGCGGGCACGACGCCACCAGTGGAGGGTGCCGGAAAAGACGCTGTTTCTGCTGCCCCTGCTGGGGGGCTCGGTGGGCGCTATTCTGGGTATGAACACCTTTCGCCACAAGACGAAGCACTGGTATTTCCGCTGGGGGCTGCCCGCCATTTTGGTGGCGCAGCTCATCCTGGCGGGGCTGGCGGTGTGGTATTTCAAGTATCGATAATGACATATAGACCGCGTCTGCCCAGTGGCACAGGCGCATAGCGCAAAAGCAGAATCGGCAGCTTCCTCCATGAGAAGCTGCCGATTCTGCTTTTGCGCTGTTCAATAGAAATACTTGGGATAGTCGGTGGCACCGCGGACGATGCGGTAAACCACAATGGAATGCTCGATCACCTTATAGACGCACACATACTCGCCGGATAGGATTCTGCGGTACTCCATGGACGCCAGCACCGGGTCGGGATGAGAAGCGCCGAGATAGGGATATCGCTCCAAACGCGACAGCGTATCCAGGATTTGATCCGTGACGCGCTCTGCCGCGCGTGCGCCAACCATTGTCAGATAATACTCGGCAATCCGGTCAAGATCATCCATGGCCGCAGGCAGAAACGCCAGATGAAAATCAGCCATTCCGGTATTTCTCCTTCAGCCTGGCGCGAACGTCCTGAACGGAAAAGGTGGGACTGCCGGAGAGACGAGCCAGCTCCGCCTCCAGAATGCTGGCCCGGTGGGCCAGCATCTTCTCGCGCTGCTCGAAAGCCTCCACGCTCATAAATACGCCGTCAGCCTCACCCTTGTTGGTGATATAAATGGGCTCGCCGGATGCTTTTGCCAGCGCGGAAATCTGCAAATACTCGTTTCGCAGTGATGTGGACGGTTTGATGTTCATTACATAATACCCCCCTGGTTTTATTCTATCAATAGTATACCATAGTTCTGATAGGATGCAAGAGGTATTCTATCTCGCTTTTCTGGAATGCCGCTTTACAGAGCAGCTTAAAAAAGGGCGGAGAAACCAAAGGATTCCTCCGCCCGGTGGCATTTTTCGGTTGTTTCAGCCCCGAATCAGGCACCAGAGGATGGGGACGGCCAGGGCGGGGAGATAGTTCAGCGTGGGGAAGGCTTTGATTTTCATAATGGACAGGCCCGACATGGCGATGAGCAGGCCGCCTACGATGGAGATCTCCGTCATCATGGTATCGGTGATGAAGCTGCCCAGCAGCAGCGTCAGCAGGTAGATGCCCCCCTGCCAGGCCACCAGCACCACCGCCGAGAGGGCCATGCCCACGCCGTAGGTGGCACCCAGCACCATGGAGGTGACGAAGTCCAGGGAGGCGTTGGTGAAGAGGTAGGTATGGTCGCCGTAGAGGGCGCTCTGGACGGGGCCCAGAATGGACAGCGTGCCGATGCAGAACAGGAGGCAGCCGGTGAGGATGCCCTGGCCCAGGCCGGCACCGCCCCGCTTCTCCGTAAGCCGCTTCACCCGCTGGTCCAATTGGAGCAGCGTGCCCAGCAGGCAGCCCAGGGCCAGGCTGACGATGAACAGCACGGGATACTGGCTCTTGGGCATATTCTGCACCACGGCGTTGACGCCCAGGGCGAAGGCCGAAAGGCCCATGGCGTCCATCAGGGCGCGGCTGAGCCGGTCGCTCAATACCCGGCGGAAGGTGCCGCCGATGACGCTGCCTGCCACGATGGCGGCGGCGTTGACCAATGTTCCTGTCATGGGTGCATCACCTCGTTTTCTCCCCTGTTTTATACGCCGGGCGAGGGGATTTGTCAAGGGGCGGGAGATGTGCATTTCAGCGTGACAATCAGGATAGCAATAGCATGTCATCCAATTCTTGAAGCTTCATTGCGTAGTATTTTTTGTTCTTATATTTCTCCACGGAAAGGAGCTCCTGATCTTTTACAATGGCAAGGCGTTTTCCAAGGGTTGTATAATTCGTATCGAAGATGGATATGAGTTCTTGTGTCGATATACCTTTTTCACTGAAAAGCGACGCCTGGATAAGTATGCTGTACAGTGTGGCCATTTCGCTGGTCTGATACTGGTGCAACCGGGGAACCACCGAAAGATACCGCTCCAAGCTCAGCAGCTTTTCCTGTAGAGACCGTTTAAGATCCTCCATGGCAGATGCAATCATACTGAGCATCATAATTAAAAACGGTGTGAGGTCAGCAAGGTTTCTCGGGTCATTACACGTTGAAAAAGCGGTGTAATACTTACTGATATTCTCCTTGATCGTCTCAGAAATGCGATAGGCCACCAGGCGTTCAAAGCTTTCAGAGATGCAATAGCTGAGGATAAACCGGCCCAGACGCCCGTTGCCGTCATAAAAGGGGTGAATATACTCTATCATATAATGAAATAGACAGATTCTATACAGGGCGGCAATACTTTCGTCATGCAGAAATTGCAACGCCTTGTCCATATAGCTTATGATTTCACTCTCCGGATACTTCCCCTTGTGAATGGATTTGCCGGTTTCCCCATAGACCTCCGCCATGTCTTTCCGAAAAAGCACGCCATCCGGCGCGTTATTCTTATCCTCACTGACAACCTCGTCTAATACGATTTCATCATAAATATCCCGGATATCCCGGCAGGTTTGAAGGGCAACCTTCTCCTCGCTTGACAGCTTCAAATACTTATTGACAAGCCCGAGGAATACATTCTTTTTTCCACGCCTTGTGGACTGCTCCTCTAATTGCGTCAGGGCGTCTCCAATCTCTTTTCTGCTGCTGTGTACGCCCTCGATCTTGTTCGTTACCACGATTTCGTCGATAAGGCACCGCCTGGAATACTGCTGCAATGCAACCTTGGGAAGCTGTGTCTGTAACTTGAGAATCTCCTTATCCAGAGCAAAAATATGATATCCCAGTTCAACGACTTCATTACTGTTGACAAAAAAGGCCTGATAGCCCGCCACGTCAAAATCCATATGAACGGCGTTTTCCCCGGAGAATCTCTGCATATAGGTGGACCGATACTCCTCATGGTCCGCATAATACAGCTTTTTCAGCGTCTGATACGCCATATAAACACCTCCCTCTTTCGCAACTACGGATAATATGTGGCCATTATAGCAAGTTGTATTCAAAGAATCAAGTATATTCTTTAAATATCATTCGACATATTTCGCAGTTTTGCAGAAAGTGGGTCTTTTTTATTTAAACAGGGCGGTATTGAGATTGTACTTCGCCACGGTTACAAGGGGCTCACTCCCCCAGGTGGGGCAGCTGGGCAAGGCCACGGGCGATGTCGTCGTCGGTGGGGATATAGTCGGACATGGTGCCGTCATTGAACGCGCCGTAGGCGTACATATCAAAGTAGCCGGTGCCGGTGAGGCCCAGGACGATGGTCTTGGCCTCCCCCGTCTCACGGCAGCGCAAGGCCTCGTCCATGGCGACGCGGATGGCGTGGCTGGACTCGGGGGCGGGCAGGATGCCCTCGCAGCGGGCGAAATAGGTGGCGGCCTCAAAGACCTTGGTCTGCTCCACGGACACGGCGCGGAGATAGCCGTCGTGGTAGAGCTGGCTGACGATGGGGCTCATGCCGTGGTAGCGCAGGCCGCCGGCATGGGAGGGAGAGGGCATGAAGCCGCTGCCCAGGGTGTACATCTTGGCGGCGGGGCAGATCTTGCCGGTGTCGCAGAAGTCATAGGCGAATTGGCCACGGGTCAGGCTGGGGCAGCTGGCGGGCTCCACGGCCACGATGTCATATTCCGCCTCGCCCCGCAGCATCTGGCCCACGAAGGGGGCGATGAGGCCGCCCAGGTTGGAGCCGCCGCCGGCGCAGCCGATGATCATATCGGGCTTGACGCCGTATTTATCCAGCGCCGCCTTGGTCTCCAGACCGATGACGGACTGGTGGAGCAGCACCTGGTTCAGCACGCTGCCCAGCACGTAGCGGTAGCCCTCGTGGCTGACGGCGTCCTCCACCGCCTCGGAGATGGCGCAGCCCAGAGAGCCCACCGTGTCGGGGAACTGGGCCAGAATCTGGCGGCCGATGGCGGTGGTGGGGCTGGGCGAGGGGGTGACGGAGGCACCGTAGGTGCGCATCACCTCACGGCGGAAGGGCTTTTGCTCATAGCTGCATTTCACCATGAACACATGCAAATCCAGGCCCAGATAGGCACAGGCCATGGACAACGCCGTGCCCCACTGGCCGGCGCCGGTCTCGGTGGTGACGCCCCGGAGGCCCTGCTGCTTGGCGTAATACGCCTGGGCGATGGCGCTGTTCAGCTTATGGCTGCCGGAGGTGTTGTTGCCCTCGAACTTATAGTAGATTTTGGCGGGGGTGTCCAGCTTCTGCTCCAGGCAGTAGGCCCGCACCAGGGGCGAGGGGCGGTACATCTTGTAGAAGTCACGGATCTCCTGGGGAATCTCGATATAGGGGGTGTCGTTGTCCAGCTCCTGGCGGGCCAGCTCCCGGCAGAACACGGCGGAGAGGTCGTCCTCCGTCATGGGGGCGCCGGTGGCGGGATTCAGCAGCGGGGCAGGCTTTACCTGCATGTCGGAGCGGACGTTGTACCACGCCTTGGGCAGCTCCTCTTCAGACAGGTAGATTTTGTAGGGAATGGTAGCCATATTGCGTGTCTCCTTTCGGATGAATTTGTGGGGAAAAACAAAAAACCGGGGAGCGATTGCTCGCTCCCCGGGACAGAACAGATTCTGCGGTGCCACCCAGGCTTGGCGTCGTATCGACGCCCCCTTTGCCGCGTACCATCATACGCGCACGCGGGGTAACGGCTGCGTGGGCCGTGACGCATTACTCGCCCAAAGGCTTTCTTCGTCCCCTTGGAAGTCCATTCCCCCGCCGCTCCCCTGCCGCCCTTGCACCATGCGGGCCGCTCTCTGAAAGGGTCGCCGATGGGGTACTACTCTTCCGCATCGGTTTGAAATATTGTCTGCAATATACGCCTGCCGTATGCGTTTGTCAAGAACGAATTTTCGTCCATCACAGGGCCCGGAGGAACTCCGGCTTCAGCCCCTTGCCCCGGAGACCCGCCTCAATCTGTGCCAGCATGGCGGGGATGTCGGTGTTGAGGGTGCCTTTGAGGGACAGGTAATTGCTGGCGTGGTTCATGCGGAAGACGCTGCCGGGGGAGTCGATGGACTGCAAAAGGAGCTCCGTTTCTTTCAGCACCTCGTCGGCGGTGAGGAGGGTGAAATCCCCGGCGGACACCCATTGTTCCAGGGGCGTGCCCGGCTCCACCATCAGCGTGAGAAGGCCGATATACTCCGGATTCATGGCGCTGAGGGCGTGGGCGGTGTCCACCGCGTGGCGGCGCCAGTTCTCCACGCTGCCCAGGCCCGAAATGGCGGTGACGGACAGGGCAAGGCCGTTTTGCCGGGCCTTTTGCCCCGCGGACACGATGGCCTGGGCGGTGTGGCCCTTCTGCATGCGGGCAAGCACGTCGTCACAGCCCGATTCCAGGCCCATATAGACCATGGCAAGGCCCGCCTCATGGAGGGCACGCAGCTCCTCCGGCGTGCGGATTTGGAGGCTTTTGGGGGAGGCGTAGCAGGTGACCCGCTGGCACTCGGGGAACAGGCTGGTGATGCAGTGCAGGATTTCCAGCAGCTCCGGCGCCGGGCGGATGAGGGCGTCGCCATCGGCCAGAAACACCCGGCGGACAGCACCGTAGCGGGCCCGGGCAAGGCGGAAATCCTCAAAAATCTCCTCCATGGGCCGCAGGGCGAAACGCTTATCGTCGTACATATCGCAGAAGGCGCAGCGGTTGTGGCTACAGCCGTAGGTGACCTGGACGATGAGGCTGTACGCCTCGGAGGGGGGACGGTAGACCTTGCCGAAATAGCGCATGGGACGCCTCCTTTGAGAGTATTGGGGTAGCTCTATTATGCCATAGGACGGCGGAATTGAAAAGAGTATAATTTCCCTCCGCCTCGCATAGGTTGGAAAAAACCACACACGAGGACGGAGAACTATGAACGATCATTGGAACCATGTGACGCTGTGCGGCAAGGCTCAGAGCGAGCCGGTGCTGAGCCATGTGAACCACAACGTACCCTTTTACAAATTCATTCTGGCGGTGCCCCGGCTCAGCGGCCAGGTGGACGCGCTGCCCATTATCGCCAGCGGCACGCAGCTGGCCCTGGCCCCCTTCTCCCCCGGCGACACGCTGACGGTGCAGGGGCAGCTGCGCTCGTTTAACAACCGCAGCGGCGAGGGGCCCAGGCTGGTGCTGTCGGTGTTCGCGTTCACGCTGGAAAAGGCCGGGCGGGAGAGCGTGAACGTGATACAGATTTCCGGAATATTATGTAAACCACCAATTGTGCGGCACACACCGTTGGGACGGGAGATCTGCGACGCCATACTGGCGGTAAACCGGCGGTACGGGCGGTCGGACTACCTGCCGTGCATCGCCTGGGGGGCGCTGGCCCAGGCGGTGGGCCGGCTGCGGGTGGGGGAGCATCTCACCGCCGAGGGGCGGGTGCAGAGCCGGCTCTACAACAAGGCCACGTTGGGCGGCGTGCAGGAGCGGACGGCCTACGAGGTGAGCATCATGCGGCCCGCCACGGTGGAGGAATTTTTGGGCAAGGGGGCACTTGACGGCGGCGGCGAGGCGGGGGTATAATCCTCTCAACGCTTGCGAGGAGTGATGCCGCGGTGACGAAGTGCGAAACGTGCCAGTTTTACGACTACGACGAGGAATATGACGACTACATCTGCACGGTGAACATGGACGAGGACGACTTCGTCCGCTTCATCGGAGGCGACAGCCGGGACTGCCCCTTTTGGCGAGGCGGCGACGACTACGCCACGGCGCGAAAGCAATAAACAATTACATATTATGTAAACTATTGCCGTCTTCCCTTTGGTGGGAAGGCGGCTTTTTATTGTATTTCTGGTACGGACAGGCGGGGACGGGCATAGGATGGGATGGCGGGAGAAACCGCCCATAGAGAGAGATACAATGGAGGAATGTAAATGGCAACCATTACCAACCAGGCTTCCCTCACCTACCGGGGTCTGACCCGGCTTTCCAACCGCACGGTGGGGCAGCTGGACAACGGGCTGACCGTGGACAAGAACGTGAACACCGAGACCTATACCCCCGGCGAGCGGAAGGTGTACTCCGTGGCGCTGCGGAACACCGGCACCGGCCCCCTCACCGACCTGACCTTCAGCGACGACCTGGGCGGCTACGTCTACCAGGGGCAAACCGTGTATCCGCTGACGTTTGTGGCCGGCAGCGTGCAGTATTATGTAAACGGCGTATTGCAGGCCGACCCGGCGGTGGTGACGGCGGAGCCCCTGGTGTTCCAGGGCATTGACCTGCCTGCCGGCGGCAGCGCGGTGCTGATCTACGAGGCGGAGGTCAGCGATTACGCCGACCCGGGGCAGGGCGGCACCATCACCAACACGGTGACGGTGGAGGGGGCGCCCGGCGGCAACAGCCAGGCGTCCGTCACCATTACGGCGCTGGCACAGCCGGTGCTGTCGCTGGTGAAGGCCATGAGCCCTACCACCGTGACGGCCTGCGAGACTGTGACCTATACGCTGACCCTCTGCAACAGCGGCAACGCCGCCACCGTGGCCGGGGACAACGTGGTGGTGAGCGACACTTTCGAGCCGGTGCTGCACAACATCGCCGTGACGCTGGACGGCGTGGCGCTGGCGGCAGGCACCGATTACACCTACGATGAGACCACCGGGGCGTTCGCCACCGTGGCAGGGGCCATCGCACTGGACGCCGCCACCTTCACCCAGAACCCGGGCGGCACCTATGAGACGGTGCCCGCCGTGGCGGAGCTGGCCATCAGCGGCACCATGAGCGCCAACTGCGGAGGGACCATTCAGTTCTGACGCGGGATTTATGGCGCGAAAAGGGGGCGGACGCAAGTCCGCCCCTATTATTATTCTTATTCTCCGTAGTCCATTTGGAGGCGGAAGCAGGGTTGGTCGGCTATGGTGCCTTGGAAGTAGAAGCGGGTGCCGTTTTCCAGGGGCTGCTGCGTCCAGCCCCAGGTGACGGTTTCGCCGTCTAAAATCTCGTGGTGGTACTCGATTTGCAAATCCCGCAGGGGCAGGGTCTGGCGGGGCAGCACGTCCTGGGCCAGGTCCAGGTAGCGGGCGTTATTCATGTGGCCGTTCAGGTCCAGAAAGCTGTAGGGCACGGTAAAAGTGCCGGTGTGGTCCGTGTCCACGGCCCGGAGGCTGCGGCTGCGGGGCATCTCACGGCCGGTGACGGCGGGGGGCAGATACACGCCGCAGTCCTGGGGGCGCAGCTCGATGGTGCGGCTGTCGCAGTGCAGCAGCGACCACTGGGACACCGCCTGGGCCAGCAGCGTGCCGTCCTGAGCCTCCACCTCATAATATCGGGGAAAGAGTCCGTGGCGCATCTCGCCGGGCCAGGTGCGGAGGATGACCTCCTCGTCCAGGCCGGGCAGGCGGGTGATATGCAGGTTCTGGCGGCTGATGATCCACAGCAGGCCGCGGCGCAGCGTCACGTCGTTGCCCTGGCCGAACTGCTCCATCTGCACCATGCCGGTCTCCTGCCACTCGGCCAGCAGCCGGGAAAGCCGCAGCGTGCCGCCGGCGGTGACGTCGCAATAGCGCACCCGGAAGGGGTGCTGATAAATGGATTCCATAGTACCTCCTGTTTTCTTGCCAATAAGAAATGCTCTGCCTTCGGCAGAGCTTTTCCCATGGGGTTTTGTCAGTTGGTGACGCCGTTGATGGCGGCGATGACGTTACGGTACTCCCGGGCCAGATTCTCCCGCAGGGTGAGCACGTCCCCCTCCAAGCGGGTCAGGGCCTCCGCCAGCGCATCACCCGCCCGCTGCAGGCCGGGGCAGAACAGCGCCTCCGCCTCCCGGGAGATGGCGGCGGCACAGTCGGCGGCATCCTGCCAGCGGCTGTCCCGCATGGCGGTCAGCAGACCGGCGTAGTCCTGGGCATAGGGAAAGGCCCGGAGACGGGACACCACCTGCTGCTCGTCACCCATGGCGGACACCGCCGCGGCATAGTCGCCGCCTATCGCCACATAGAAATCATGTAAAGTCATGGACACTCTCTCCGCATTCCGTTATTATCCCTTGAATAATACCACATTTCGTCAGGGAAAGCAAGATTTTCCGCCGTTTAGCGCCGAGGAGAAGGGGTGTCCGCCTGGCGCTCCATCTCGGCGATGTCCTCGTCGCGGTAAAAATCATCGTGGGCGATGTGGCGGCACTCGTGGGCGGCGCTGGTGAGCTGCTGGCCACGGGAGAGGCGGGCGTTGAGATAGACGGAGAAGGTGCCGTCGTCATTGGGCGTGACCATGCCGCCGGCGCGGCAGTCGGGAAAATCCACCAAGTAGATAAAATAGTCGGATCCTTCAATTGGCATTGCGAAGACTCCTTACAAAATCGGCATAGGCCCGAATCTCCTCCTCGCTCATGTCCCGGAGACTGTGGAGCAGGGCACGGGTGGCGCCGCTGCTGCGAAGCTGCTCCAGCAGGCGGCGCTCGCTGTCATCGGCGGTGTCGCCGTGCATGACCCGGTCCAGGGGCTCCCCCAGATGGTTGGCAATCTTCTCGCAGGTGGACACCGACAGCGTGGCGGCACGGCCGTTTTTCAGATTGGACAGGGCGGATTTGCTGACGCCCGCCTCCTCACACAGGCGGCTGGGCGTGGTGCCGTGGCGCGCACAGAGGCTCTTAATATTGTCGTACAAATTAAACATACCGGCTCCCTCATATTTGAGCAATTTTCACAAAGTTCATATTAGATGCACTCTTTCCCCTTGACAGTTCATTTTGAATGCACTATTATGCACCCATGAGTTCACGAGGAATGCACTTTTTCTTTGTGGTCGCCATTATAGTACATAGATGCTGCACTGTCAACGTTTTTTTATCGAAAAAGGGAAAAATGTGTCGAAACGAGGGGGCGACAGCACTGCTCTCTAACGGCGGCAGGCACAGTGTATCATCCCGGGAGGGCGAAAAAAAGGACAGTGGGGCGATGGCCGCAGGGAAAAAGGGGGAACGGAGAAAGGAGTGACGGCCATGAGCCAGAAAAAGTATCGATTCCGGGACAGGAGCGCCGACGTGGTGTGCCCCTTCTTCCACAGCCACAGCCGCTCTACCATCCGCTGCGAGGGCAGCGAGGACGGCACGGTGGAGACCACGGCGTATCCCCGCAGCGCCGATTTGCAGCAGAAGATGACGGATTTCTGCTGCTGCGACAGCTACAAGCGGTGCTACCGCTACGCCACGGTGATGTACGCCAAGTACCCGGAGGACGAGGCGTGAGACCGGCACAGTGGACTGCGGCCCGGCGGCTGTATGAGGCCGGGGAGACGGTGGCGGAGGTGGCAAAGAAGTACGGCGTGACGGCCCAGTCGGTGAACCGGCACATCCGCAGCGAGGGGTGGGTGCGGCACCGGGACAGGCAGACGCGGCAGAGCCGGATGGAGATGCTGTACGACGCCATCCTCACCCGGCTGGAGGAGGCGGTGGCGGAGACAGAGGGCAGCGAGGCGGACAAGCTGGGGAAGCTGCTGACCGCCGCGGAGAAGCTGGACAAGCTGTGCGGCGAGCCCACCGCCGCAGCCATACAGGTGGAGCTGGGGGCGGCGGAGGAATATGCAGAGTGAGGAGCTGGGGGCGCTGCTGCACATTGACCCGCCCAACCCCAAGCAGCAGCAGTTTCTCACCGCCACGGAGCGGCATGTGGCCTACGGCGGCGCCCGGGGCGGCGGCAAGAGCTGGGCTGTGCGCACCAAGGCCATACTGCTGGCGCTGCGGTGGCCGGGCATCAAGATACTGATCCTCAGGCGGAGCTACCGGGAGTTGATGAACAACCACGTCAGCTTCCTGCGGCGGCAGCTCCACGGCATCGCCGTGTACCACAGCACCGACAAGGTGTTCACCTTTCCCGGCGGCAGCACCATCGCCATGGGCTACTGCGCCTGCGACGGCGACCTGGACCAGTACCAGGGGGCGGAATACGACGTGATTTTCATCGACGAGGCGGGACAGCTGATGCCGGAGTGGATCGAGCAGCTTAACGCCTGCGTCCGGGGCGTCAACGATTTTCCCAAGCGGGCCTACTACACCCTGAACCCCGGCGGCCCGGCCCACGGGTACTTTAAGCGGCTGTTTATCGACAGGCAGTTCAAGGAGGCGGAGCGGCCGGAGGAATATCGCTTCATCCAGGCGCTGGTAACAGACAACACGGCGCTGCTGCGCGCCCAGCCGGAATACGTGGCACAGCTGCGCACGCTGCCGCCCCACCTGCGGCAGATGTGGCTGGAGGGGCGGTGGGACGTGGGGGCGGGGCAGTTCTTCGCCGAGTTCCGGGACGACCCGGCCCACTACGACGACCACCTGTTCACCCACGTCATCGAGCCGTTTCAGATCCCGGCGGGGTGGAGCGTGTACCGCAGCTACGACTTCGGGTACAACAAGCCCTTTTCCTGCGCCTGGTGGGCCATGGATGAGGACGGGGTGGCCTACCGCTTTTTGGAGCTGTACGGCTGTACCGAGACGCCCAACGAGGGGGTGCGGTGGGCGCCGGAGCGGCAGTTTCGGGAAATCGGACGCATTGAGCGGGAGCACCCCTGGCTGCGGGGACGCAATATCCGGGGCGTGGCGGACCCGGCCATCTGGGACAAGTCCCACGGCGAGAGCATCGCCGAGACGGCGGGGCGGTGCGGCGTGTGGTTTCAGAAGGGGGACAACCAGCGGATTCCCGGATGGATGCAGATGCACTACCGCATGAGCTTTGACGGCCAGGGGCGGGCCCAGCTGTACGTATTCAAGACGTGCAGGGCCTTTATCCGCACCATTCCCCTGCTGCTCTACGACAGCCGCCGCCCGGAGGATCTGGACACCGACCTGGAGGACCACGTGGCCGACGAGAGCCGGTATTTCTGCATGATGCGGCCGGTGGCCGCCCGGCCCATTGAAGCGCCCAGGCCCCGGCTGTTCGACCCGCTGGCGGAGGGCACGGTACCACGGCGCAACGCCTTTGGGCGATGATGCGTTCCCATTCCGGAAAGGGGCTCTGCGGGCCCCATCACAAGAGGAGGTATTATGTCAACTAAAAATTTCGATTCCCACACCGCCGCTGCCCCGGAGGGTGCGGAGACGGCGCTGCCCATCGGCAAGGAGCAGGTGCGGCAGGCCATGGAGACGCTGCGGCGCTACAAGCAGGGCAAGGCCAGCCTGGAGCAGCGACTCATCGACAACGAGCAGTATTGGAAGCTGCGGCACTGGCAGCAGTACCGCGCCGGCAACGGCGGCGACCCCCAGCCCGTCAGCGGGTGGCTGGTGAACGTGATACTCAACCGCCACGCCGACGCCATGGACGCCTATCCCCAGCCCACCTGCCTGCCCCGGGCGGCAGACGACGAGCCGGAGGCCGCCACGCTGAACCAGGTGCTGCCGGTGATACTGCGGAACTGCCGGTTCCGCCAGACGTACAGCCGGGTGATGTACGACAAGCTGAAATCCGGCTGCGGGGCCTACGGCGTCTTTTGGGACAGCCGGAAGCTCCACGGCCTGGGGGACATCGCCATCCGCCGGGTCAGCCTGCTGAATCTCTTCTGGGAGCCGGGGGTGGAGGACATTCAGGACAGCCGCAACGTCTTCTGCGTGGAGCTGTGCCACAAGGATGAGCTGGTCAGCCGCTATCCCCAGCTGCAGGACAAGGCGGTGGGCGGCAGCGGCGAGGTGAGCCACTATCTCTACGACGACCAGGTGGACGTGACGGACAAGGCACTGGTGGTGGACTGGTACTACCGCAAGGGGGACAGGCTGCACTACTGCAAGTTCTGCGGCGACGAGGTGCTGTTTGCCACCGAGAATGAGGCGCGTTATGGTGACGCCGGATGGTACAGCCACGGGCGGTATCCCTTTGTACTGGACACGCTGTATCCCGAGGAGGGGACGCCCTGCGGCTTTGGGTACGTGGACATCTGCAAGGATCCCCAGAAGTACGTGGACGTGCTGAACCAGGCCATTTTGAAGAACACCATCGCAGCGGCCACGCCCCGGTTCTTCATCCGCGCAGACGGCAGCATCAACGAGGAGGAGTTCGCCGACTGGACCAAGCCCTTTGTCCACACCGACGGGGCACTGGGCCAGGACGCCATTCTGCCGGTGCCCACCGCCCCCCTGCCCGCCACGGCGCTCCACGTATTGCAGCAGAAGGTGCAGGAGATGCGCCTCACCTCCGGCAACACCGACAGCGCCACCGGCGTGGCCACCGGCGCCGTGACGGCAGCCAGCGCCATTGCCGCGCTGCAGGAGGCCAGCGGCAAGCTGAGCCGGGACATGAACGGCACCACCTACGACGCCTTCGAGGAAGTGGTGCTGCTGTGCATCGAGCTGATGCGCCAGTTCTACGATGCGCCACGCACCTTCCGGGTGGTGGGCGAAAGCGGCGAGAGCGGCTTCATCCGCTACCAGAACAGCGGCCTTGTGGGGGCCGAGGACAGCGCCTTCGGCGTGGCGCTGGGGGCCCGGGCGGCGGAGTTTGACATCGACGTGGCGCCCCAGAACGAGAGCCGCTACACCACCGCGGCCTACAATGAGCTGGCTATGGCGCTGTACAGCGGCGGCTTCTTCGACCCCGGCAGGGCACAGCAGGCCCTGGCCTGCCTGGAGATGATGGACTTCAAGGGCAAGGAGGCGGTGGCCCGGCGCATCCGGGAGGGGGCCATGGAGGCGGCGGACGCGGCCATGGCGGCCGGCGTCCTGCGGCCCGGTGTCAACTGGCCCACCGGCGGCGAGGACGACGCCGTTTTCCGGGCCAGAAGCTCGGTACATCAGGCCACCCGGCCCAGGTGAGGGCCATGATCACCGTGACGTATGACCCGCCGGAGATGGTGTTCTGGGGCCATGCCGGGTATGCAGCCAGAGGGCAGGACATCGTGTGTGCCGCCGTGTCCGCCCTGTACGGCACATTGGCGCTGCAAGACGGCGTGGCCACGGCGGGCAACCGGGCGGTGAGCCGCAGCCGGGCCGGAGAACAGGCCATGGCCATGATTTGGCGCGGGGTGAAAGCCCTGGCGGAGCAGTACCCCCGCCACATCACCGCCGTGGACGGCACAAAAGGAAATCGCCTCCCCTGCGAGGCGGGAAAGGAGACAACACATGGAAGATAACACCACCCAGACCCAGGCGGAGAGCCTGGAAACGGCGGCGGAAGCAGCGGCCCCTACGGCCGGGATGGCTCCTCCCGCCCCGCAGGAGGCAGCGGCCCCGGCGGCAGAGCCGGCGGAGGACCCCGCCTGGCAGGCCATCGCCCAGGAGGCGGCGGCGCTGCGGGAGGACTACCCCGCCTTCGACTTGGAAACGGAGATGGCGGACCCCCAGTTCGGCATGCTGCTGGCCACCCTCAACGGCCTGGGCTGGCCTGACGCATTGCGCACCGCCTACCAGGCGGCCCACCACGAGCAGATTATGGCCAGCGTGCTGGGCTATGCCGTGGCACAGGCCCGCTCCCGGATGGCGGACAGCATCCGTTCCGGCCAGGCCAGGCCCGCCGAGACCGGCAGCGGACCGGCGGTTACCGCCGGTACCGACCCCACACGCATGACGGCGCGACAGATAGAGGACGTGCGCCGCCGGGTGCTGCGGGGAGAGAGAGTTTCATTTTGAAAGGAGAAAACAACATGCACAATTTCATGGATCTCCAGCGCTTTGCCGAGGGCGGCACGCTGGTGAACGCCACCAACCAGTACGTGAACGCCTATGACGGCACCTACGAGGCCTTTTCCGGCAGCAACACCCTGTCGCCGGAGAACAAGACCTTCTACAACACCGCCCTGCTGGAGAACGCCAAGGCGGAGATGGTACACAGCCAGTTCGCCAAACGCACTCCCCTGCCCCGGGGCAACGGCAAGACGGTGGAGTGGCGCAAGTTCAACACCATCGCCCCCGCCTCCCAGCTCACCGAGGGCGTGATTCCCACCGGCCAGAAGCTGGGCATGTCCACCCTGACTGACGAGGTGAGCCAGTACGGCACCTACGTGGCCATCTCCGACATGCTGGATCTCACCGCCATCGACCCTGTGGCCATGGAGGCCCAGGTGGAGCTTTCCGCCTCCGCCGGACGCACCGAGGATGAGCTGTGCCGCAACGACCTGATGACCGGCACCAACGTGCTGTACGCCCAGAAGATGGTCAGCGGCGTGGCCACCGACGTGTCCCAGCGCAGCGGCCTGGACATGACCGCCGTGCTGACCCCCGACACCGTGAAGCGGGCCAAGACCAAGCTGAAGAAGCTCCACGCCCCCACCATCGACGGCAAGTACGTGGCCATCATCCACCCCAGCGTGGCCTACGATCTCACCTCCCACAAGGACTGGATCGAGTACCACAAGTACGCCGGCACCCGGGAGATCTTCTCCGGCGAAATCGGCGAGCTGGACGGCGTGCGATTCGTGGAGTCCAGCCAGGCCAAGGTGTTCAAGGACAGCACCTGCCCCAGCGACGGCAACAATGGCCGTCTGGCGGTGTACGCCACGCTGTTCCTGGGCAAGGACGCCTTCGGCTGCATTGATTTGCAGGGCGGCGGCTTGCAGATGATTCTCCACAGCGCCAGCGAGGCCGGCGGCCCCCTGGACCAGTTCAGCACCGTGGGCTACAAGCTGACCACCAACGGCGCCAAGGTGCTCTATGAGGACCGCATGGTGCGGGTGGAGAGTTGCAGCCACTATTCCGGCGAGGACGTGGCCAACTGACGCCACCGGGCGGAGCGGTCGTAACCGGGCGCTCCGCCCTACTTTTATCAAAAAAAGGAGGATGTTTCCATGTCTGAAAAGAAAAACGCCCAGGTGTACGATCCCTGGGAGGAGATGCGGCAGGTGACGCTGCCCCGACACAGCAAGAACGAGCAGAATTTCCAGTGGGTCAGCGTCAACGACCGGCACTTTCAGATTCCCCGGGACGGCCAGAGCCATGACGTGCCTCTGCCCATCTACGAGGTGATTATGCACTCCCGGGCCATGGCGGATTTCGCTGCCGACCGCAGCGAGGCCATGATGGCGGAGCTGAAACGCTCGGCCAAGGAGAGCGAGCAGGAAGTGTAAGGAGGGGACGCTATGACGGTAAACCAAGTGCTGACGGCCCTGGACGAGCTGACGCCCAACACCTTCTCCACGGAGCGGAAGCTGCAATGGCTCTCCGCGCTGGAGGGGCAGCTTTACGAGCAGGTCATCACCCGGCATGAGGGCACGGAGGCAGACGCCCCGGGGCCGCTGCTGCCGGAAACGGTGCTGCAGGTGGCTGACCCCTACGCCGAGGTATACACATTGTACCTCCAGGCCAAGGTGGCCCAGGCCAACAATGAGACGGAGCGGTTCAACGACGCGGCTGCCGCCTACGACGCCGCGCTGCGGAACTACTGCAACGCCCTGCGCCGCGCCCATATGCCCGTCAGTGACGCCACACGATGGAGGGTACTGTGATGGAGCAGATGGTGAGAATGCGGCAAAAGGGGGCCACGGTGCGGTTTTTGGACCGGTTTGGCGGCTTTTGCGCCACGGAAACGCCGGTAGCGGGCCAGTTTGCCTGGGAGGAAAACCTCTCCGCCCACCGCTACCCCGCCCTGTCCACCCGGCTGCCCCGGCGGGAGGTAAGCGTCACCGACGCCGGGGGCGGGCTGCTGGCGAAAGAGCACCTGTGGTACGTCAGCGGCAGCAAGCTGCGCCACGACGGCGTGGCGGTGGAGCTGGGGCTGACGGAGGGCGAGAAGCAGATGGTGTCCATGGGGGCGTATCTGCTGGTGTGGCCCGACAAGAAATACGTGAACACGGCGGACATCACCGACTGCGGCAGCATGGAGCAGGTGAACACGGTGGCCTCCGCGGTGGTGACGCTGTGCGCCGCTGACGGCAGCGACATCACCTGCACCCGCTCCGCCACCGCTCCCACCAATCCCGCCGGCGGAGAGCGGTGGCTGGACACCTCCGTGACGCCGCCGGAGCTGAAGATATGGCGCACCGACAGCGCCGCCTGGGAGGTGGAGAGCCCCACCTACGTGAAGCTGGCCTCCCCCGGCATCGGCGCGGGACTGCAAAGGGGCGACGGGCTGGAGGTGTCGGGCTTTAGCGATGAGAGCCTCAACGGCGTGTTCCCCGCCCAGGCGGCGGAGAGCGGCTTCGTGGTGATTCCGGGGATGGTGAGTACCACCCTTAACTGCTACGGTCAGCTTACCGTGGCCCGGACGGTGCCGGATATGGACTTCGTGACGGAGTGCGACAACCGCATCTGGGGCTGCCGCTACGGCACGGTGGACGGGCGGCAGGTGAACGAAATCTACGCCTGCAAGCTGGGAGATTTCCGCAACTGGCGGTGCTATCAGGGCCTTTCCACCGACAGCTACGCCGCCGCCCGGGGCAGCGACGGGCCCTGGACCGGGGCGGTGACCTACGGCTCCCAGCCCCTTTTCTTCAAGGCCAACGCTTTGGAGAAGGTGTACCCCTCCGCCACCGGTGCCCACCGCATCGTGTCCCTGGGGTGCCGGGGCGTGGCGGCGGGGTGCCACCGCAGCCTGCAGATTGTGGACGAAACGCTGTACTATCTCTCGCCCCAGGGCGTGTGCGCCTACACCGGCTCTCTGCCCCGGGCGGTGTCCGCCGATTTGGGCAGGGTGAGCTATGACAGCGCCGCCGCCGGGGGCTGGGACGGATGCTACTACATCTCCATGCGCCGCAGCGACAACCACACCTGGCATCTTTTCACCTACGACGCCCAGCGCCGCATCTGGCACCGGCAGGACGACACCCACGCCATATCCTTTGCCCTGTGGGGCGGGCAGCTCTACTGCCTGACGGCGGAGGGAAGGCTCTTTGCCATGGACGGCGGAGACGGCGAGGCACCTATGGAGTGGGCGGCGGAAAGCGGGCCGCTGCAGGCCCGGTCACCGGGCAGCCAGTACGTAAGGCGGTTCGTGGTGCGATGTGAGACGAAGGGGCGGTTCCGGCTGCAAATCCGCTATGACGACGGCCCTTGGGAAAAGGGCGGCACCTACGAGGGCCACGGCCAGAGCAGCTTCGTGCTGCCGGTGCAGCCCCGGCGGTGCAGCGCCGTGTATCTGCGGCTCAGCGGCAACCGGCCCTGCCGGCTGGACGCCATCGCCGCCTACTGGGAAGGGGGCAGCGACCAGCTATGGTGACAGAGCGGTTTCCCCTTCCCCCGCCGGAATTGCGCAGCGGCGGAGATGATTTATACGACTACCTGTACCAGACGGCGGAGCGGCTGAACCTGCTGTTGCAGGATCTGACCGGGGCTGCCGGTGAAAGCGGCGGCGCAGGGGCCATGGAGGCCACGCTGTCGGCCCGGGAAATCCGGGCGCTGGTGCAGCGCAGCCTGCAAAAGGCCGCCTTCAGCGGAGCGCAGATCACCGGCGGCGCCATCCAGGTGGGGCCGGTGTCCCTCTCCGGGGCGGTGAACGCCCCGGCCACCGTGGGCGACGCCACCGGCATGGCCACGGCGGCGCTGTCCGTCAGCGGTGGGGCGGCGGCCATCGACCTGGGGGGCGAGACGCTGGCGCAGTACGTGGACCGCATGGTACACGAGACATAAAAAGGAGGTATTCCATTGACCAATTTATCCTATGGCAGTCGGGGCGACGAGGTGGCCTCGCTGCAAAAGCAGCTCAACGCCGCCGGGTACAGCCTGGCGGTGGACGGCATTTACGGCGCGGAGACGGCTGCCGCCGTGCGGGATTACCAGAGCCGCAACGCCCTGCAGGTGGACGGCGTTGTTGGGCCGCAGACCATGAACAGCCTTTTTGAACGGGGAGGCGGCGTGGCCCATTACGAGTCGCCGGTGGGCGGACGGATGGCCACGCTGTATGAGACCATGACCAACCGCCCCGTCTTCACCTATGACCCGGAGAACGACGCGGTGTATCGCTACTACCGGCGGCAGTACACCACCGCCGCCGCCCAGGCCAGGGACGACACCCTGGGCCGCACCGCCGCCCTCACCGGGGGCTACGCCTCCACCTACGGCCAGAGCGCGGCACAGCAGAACTATCTGAACTACATCAACAAGCTGTGGGGCGTGCTGCCCACGCTGTACCAGCAGGCCTACAACCGCTACCGCAACGAGGGCAACGACCTGCGGGCGGAGTACAGCGCATTGCTGGCGGCGGACAAGGCGGCCTACCAGCAGTATCAGGACTACGTGAAGCAGTACCAGGCGGCCCAGAAGGCGGCAGCAGCGGCGGCGAAAACCGCTTCCAAAACCACAAAGACCGCCAAAACCGCCAAGGCGGCCACCGCGTCCCGCCGGGGCGGCAACGCCGTGGCTATGACGGTGTGAAAAGGAGGGGGCGGAAATGAAGCTGACAGTAAACGGCAGCGCCATCCGCTGCCTGGAACGGAGCATCGTCACCACCGGGATGGCAGGGGCGCCGGTGGACTTCGCCTTTGACGAGGCGTGGGACACCATCAGTGGGAAGACGGCGGTGTTTCGCTGCGGCGACGTGGAGCGGCAGATGGTGCTGGATGAAAACGGCGGGGCCGTCATCCCGGTTGAGGTACTGCACACGCCCGGGCGGACGCTGTATATCGGTGTGTACGGCGCCACGGACAGCGGCGCCACCTGGCCCGCCCCCACCCCCTTCTGCGACTGCGGCGCAGTGCAGCTGGGGGCGGCGGTGACGGAGGAGGCGGCGGATATCACCCCCACCCTGGCCCAGCAGGTGCTGCTGGCGGCGGAAAGCGCGCAGGCCATCGCCCAGAGCGTGAGAGACGACGCGGACAGCGGCGTTTTTGACGGTGCGGATGGCGCTGACGGTGCGGATGGCGCTGATGGCGCAGACGGTCACGGATTGGTAATCATGGGCCTGTATGCCACCCTGGCGGCGCTGCAAGCGGCCCATCCCACCGCGGCGGTGGGGGACGCCTACGCCGTGGGCACATCAGTGAGCAACGCGATCTATGTATGGGATGGCAGCAACTGGGTGAGTCTGGGCAGTCTGGCGGGGCCACAGGGCCCCACAGGCCCCCAGGGGCCCAACGTCATCAATGCCGATACGGCCACCACCTTCAGCGGCGTGCTGGTGGGCAGCGGCGGCAGCGTCACCGTGCAGGCGGTGGACAGCGCTCCCGCCTCGGGCAGCGCGGCGCTGGTGACCTCCGGCGGCGTGTACAACGCCCTCAACGCCGCCAAGCCCAAGGTGGGCACCATTACCCTGTCCGCCACATGGGCCGAGAGCGGCGGCGTCTACTCCCAAACCGTCACCGTCACAGGCGCCACCGTTACCGCCAACAGCAAGGTGGATTTGCAGCTGGGCGCTGCCGCCTTGCAGCTGCTGCTGAATGACGGTGTGGCAGCCCTTTGGGTGGAGAACGACAACGGCACGCTGACGGCTTACGCATTGGAGGCCGCGCCCTCTGCGGGCGGGACGGTGCAGTGTACCGTGACGGAGGTGACGGCATGAGCATCATCGGCAACGCGGTGACAGTGGGGAGCGGCGGTGGAGAGCCCGAACTGCTGTGGACGAATCCCAAACCCACCCTCGCCCAGGCCAATTTTTCCGTGACATTGCCCACGGGATACAGCGCCTATTTGGTGGAGTTCCGCAATTACACCTACGCGGATGCGGGCACCGGCATACTGTATGTGCCGTTTGGGACCTCGGGATGGGCAAGCGGCTTTATCTGGTACACATACAATGACACGGGTTACGCCAGAAAGATAACGTCTGTTACAGACGGCGAGATCGTGTTTGGCTACTCGCAAAACGGCAGTAGCGGTACAGGCTCGCAGAGAGGCATCCCCACCCGCATCTGGGGCGTGAAATGGACGATTTGAGAGGAGAGCGACGATGAAAACGGAAACAAACGGCGCGGCGGCGGTGCTGGCCGCGTTCTGGGGGCTGGTGTGCTCCTATTACATCAAGCTGATGGTGCCGCTGATTGTGCTTGTGTGCGTGATGCTGCTGGATTACGCCACAGGCATGGCCAAGGCCTGGCACCGGGGGGAACTGAGCAGCCGGGTAGGCGTCCGGGGCATCCTGAAAAAGCTGGGCTACGTGGTGACGGTGGCGGTGGCCGGGGTGATGGACTGGCTCATCAGCTACGGCCTGGCCCAGGCGGGCATTGATGTTCATCTGCCCTTTTTGCTGGGGATGATCGTGACCTGCTGGCTGATTATCAACGAACTGATTTCGATTTTGGAGAACGTTGCGGCCATGGACGGCCCGGTGCCCCCCTGGCTGGGGCGGCTGCTGAACAAGCTGAAGCAGACCGTGGACGACAAGGTGGCGCCGGAGGTTAATGTTACGGCCCCGGTGCTGCCCGGCAACGGCAAGATGGAGGAAGATGATCATGGCCTATAAAATCGCCCTGTCCCCGGAGGATCGCAGCACCAACACATACCATCCCCAGGCGCTGTACCGGGGCCGCAGCACAAACGAACAGGAGCAAATGCGCCGCTGCGCGGATTTGCTGGAAAAAGAGTTGGTCCGTTGCGGGTTTGAAGTGAAAAACATGCAGTACGGCAACATGTATGACCGGGTGAAGGACGGCAACAATTGGGGCGCCGACCTGTACATCGCCCTGCACACCAACGGCTTTGACGGCACCGTGGCGGGGACGCGGGTACACTGCTACCCCAGCGACAAGTCCCGGAAAATCGGCAAGCTGATACAGGCGCGCATCGCGCCCCTATCCCCCGGCGGGAGCGACAAGCTGGTGGAAAGCGCCACACTCTATGAGCTGAAAGCCACCAAGATGGCCGCCGTGCTGCCGGAGTTCGGCTTCCACGACAATTTGGCGGAGGCGCAATGGCTGATTGACAACATGGGCACCATCGCCGCCGAGACGGCCCAGGCGGTATGCGACTATTTCGGCGTGGCCTACGGGGCGGAAACGCAAAAAACACCCGCCGTCACCTTTGAGGTGCGGCAGGTGGTAGATGGTCAAGTGGTGCAGACGTGGACGCTGGCATGAGGCGCGGCTATCGGTAGTTGGGCGGGCATCGGCCCCCCATCCGTCGGTTTCGCCGCCACCTTCTCCCCAGGGGGAAGGCAGAGACAACAAGAAGCCCCGGCGTGAGCCGGGGCTTTTTGTGTATGGATGTTTTATCAAACCGTAAGGTTTTGGTTAGAAACCGGAAGGTTTAATTAGAACTCCTTCTTCTTGCCGATAACCACAGCGGAACCAGCGACGCTCATCAGAGCCAGGCCAGCGTACATAGCAACACCGGCGTCGAAGGTCTTGGCGGAGGTCACACCAGTGGTGGTGGCGGCAGCAGCGGCAGCGGGGAAGTACCACAGGTTATCCTCACCGAAGCCCTCGACATCCTTGGGCAGGGACATGGTGTTGGCAGCCTTCACAGCAGCCAGACCGCAGTTAGCGCACTTGTAACCCACAATCTTGGCATTCTCCAGGACGGGGACAGCAGTGTGGCCGACCAGGATGATATTGCCCTTGGAGATGACGGTAACGAACTTACCATCAACGCGCAGGGTCTGAGCGCCTTCAACGTTGGCCTCGCAGCTCTCGTACAGGCTCACGCCGTCCACAGCGTAGTAGGTGGCGCCCTTCTTGGTCTCGAAGTTGCACTGACCGCACTTGGTGCCGAAGTTGGTGTAAACCTTGGCATCGAAGAAATCGGGAGCCTTGGTCTCGGCCAGGTACAGAACAACGTTCTTCATGTCCTTGTCGCTGTAAACGACCAGGTTGGCCTTGGCCAGGGAGTCAACGGCAGTGTACTTCTTCCCGTCGCCCAGATCATAGTAGGCAGCGTGGCCGGCAGTGATCTGCTTGCCGTCCTTGACGGTGGGCTCAGCAGCCTTGACGTAGTTCAGCTCAACGTCGGACTTGGTGGCCAGGGAGTTGGTATCCTTGGTGTAATAGGGCTTGCTTTCCTCAGCGAAAGCGACGGTGCACAGAGCCAGAGCCAGAGCCAGGCACAGCACCAGAGCAACAATCTTCTTCATTGTTTTTTCCTCCATTAAAAATTTGAATGTGTTCGGTTGGATAACCCATCCTTTTACGGTTTGCATTATAGCAAGGGAAGATGGGACCGTCAAGGGATTTGGGGAATCTGTAACTATTTGTAACCTTTGTTACCGATGTGTCACCGGGGGTGGGGACGACTTGGCCGCGGGTGGGCGTCGCACCTACGGAGGGTTGGTAGCCATTCGCAGCCAACGAGGCGTGTATGCTATTTGCCGCATGGGTACGGCGCGCCGGGTCGTCGCGCCCTACGAATGGTTGTCGTTGCCGGGCGGCATGCGACCGGGGGTGGCGGAGGCCCACGGCGGGGTTGGGCGGAGCAGAGCCCCGCCCCTACGGAGGGTGGGGCGCCGTTTTCATATCGCCGGACAAGGCGGATTATTCTCCCCTGGTTGGCGGGACACATAGGTCCCGCCCTACGGAGGTGTAGCCGGGCGCCATTCAGCCTGGCGGGGCGGTAGAAGGTGCGAGGGGGTATTTTATGGCATTACTCCGCTTTTTCGATGACCACTTTGCCGTCCCGGAGGGTGGCGCGGGCGGTGTCGCCTTGCTTGAGCTTGCCCTCCAGCATCAGCTCGGCCACGGCGTCCTCCACCGTGTTCTGGATAGCCCGGCGGAGAGGACGGGCGCCGTACTGGGGGTCGAAGCCGCCCTTGGCCAGGGCCGAGACGGCGTCGTCGTCAGCGGTGAGGGTGATGCCCTGCTCCGCCATACGGGCGGCGGTGCGGCTGAGCATGCCGCGGGCGATGCGGACGATGTCCTCCTCGGTGAGCTGGTGGAAGACGATGGTATCGTCGATACGATTCAAAAACTCGGGCTTGAAGGTGCGGCGCAGCTCCGCCATGACGGCCTCACGGATGCGGTCGAAGCGGCCGGCGTCCTCCTTTTCCTCACCGGCGGTGAAGCCCAGAGGGGCCGTTTCAGCAGCGGTGATGGCACGGGCGCCCACGTTGGAGGTCATGACGATGACGGTATTCTTGAAATCCACCCGGCGGCCCTGGGAATCGGTGACCACGCCGTCCTCCAGGATCTGCAGCAGGATGTTCCACACGTCCTCATGGGCTTTTTCGATCTCATCGAAGAGCACCACGGAATAGGGCTTGCGGCGCACCTTCTCGGTGAGCTGGCCGCCCTCCTCGTGGCCCACGTAGCCGGGAGGCGAGCCCACCAGGCGGGACACGGTATGGCGCTCCATATACTCGGACATATCAATGCGGATCATGGCGTTTTCATCGCCGAACATGGCCTCGGCCAGGGCCTTGCACAGCTCGGTCTTGCCCACGCCGGTGGGACCCAGGAACAGGAAGGAGCCGATGGGGCGCTTGGGGTCCTTCAATCCCACACGGCCACGGCGGATGGCGCGGGCCACGGCGGCCACGGCCTCGTCCTGGCCCACCACACGCTGATGGAGGGTGTCCTCCAGGTGCAGCAGGCGCTGGCCCTCGTCCTCGGTGAGGCGGGTGACGGGGATGCCCGTCCAGCCGGACACCACGGAGGCGATGTCGTCGGCGGTGACGGCCCGGCCGGTCTGCTGGCGCTGCTTGCGCCAGTTCTCCCGCTCGATGTCCACCTGCTCCTGGTAATTTTTCTCAATATCCCGGAGCTGGGCGGCCTTTTCGTAGTCCTGGGCGGCGATGGCCTGGCTCTTCTCCCGGTGGAGGGTGGTGATCTTCTCCTCCAGGCTCTTCAGATCCGGGGACATGGCCTCCGCCTCCAGGCGGACGCGGCTGGCGGCCTCGTCCATCAGATCGATGGCCTTGTCGGGCAGGTAGCGGTCGTTGATATACCGGGCGGACAGCTCCACGGCGGCTTTCACGGCCTCGTCGGTGATGGTCAGGTGGTGGTGCTGCTCGTAGTGGTCCTTGAGGCCCATCAGAATCTGCACGCTGGCCTCCCGGGAGGGCTCGCCCACGGTGACGGGCTGGAAGCGGCGCTCCAGGGCGGCGTCCTTCTCGATGTATTTGCGGTACTCATTGAGGGTGGTGGCGCCGATGACGCGAATCTCGCCACGGGAGAGGGCGGGTTTCAAAATATTGGCGGCATCCACGGCGCCCTCGGCGGAACCGGCGCCCACGATGGTGTGGAGCTCGTCGATGAAGAGGATGACGTTGCCCGCCTTTTTTACCTCTTCCAGGGTGTTTTTGATGCGCTCTTCAAACTCGCCACGGTACTTGGTGCCGGCCACCATGCCGCTTAAATCCAGGGACAGGATGCGCTTATCCAGCAGCTCCTCGGGCACGTCGGCGGTGACGATGCGCTCCGCCAGACCCTCGGCGATGGCGGTTTTGCCCACGCCGGGCTCGCCGATGAGGACGGGGTTATTCTTGGTGCGGCGGGAGAGAATCTGCACCACACGCTGAATCTCCTCGCTGCGGCCGATGACCGGGTCCAGCTTGCCCTCACGGGCGGCGGCGGTCAGGTCGCGGGTGAACTCCTCCATGGTCTTGCCGCTCTTTTTCTCACGAGGTGCGGCGCCGGCGGTGGCGGCGGGGGCGGGAGCGGTCTCCGCCATCTTGCGGCGGAGGGCGGCGGAGAGCTGGCGGGGGTCGATGCCCACGGTGCGCAGGATGCGCAGGGCGGTGTTGTTGCCCTCCCGCAGCAGGCCCAGCAGCAGGTGGGCGGTGTCGATGGCGCCCTGGCTGCCGGCCTCACCGGCGGCCAGCTCCAGCGCCGTGCGGCACCGGGGCGTCAGGCTCTGGGGGTCGGCTCCGGACAGCCCACGGCCCATGATGCGCTGCAAAATGTCGGTGACCATCTCCTCACGAAGGCCCTGCTCCTGCAGGGCCCGGGCGGCCACGCCGCCCTCCTGCCGCAGCAGGCCCAGCAGCAGGTGCTCGGTGCCGATGTAGCTATGGCCCATCTCGGCGGCCGCCTGGTGGGCAAACTCCACGGCGGTCTGGGCCTCGGGGGTGAAACGAATATCAGGCATAACGGAAACCTCCTTTTTTGGGGTGAATATACATTATTATAAATTGGTTTGCGCCATCGGGCGCGAAATCTGCGGTGCTTTATACTATATTAAATAGTCTGGGGCAGCTGCTTCAGCTCATCCCGGAGCCGGGCGGCGGATTCGTAATCCTCCCGCTCAACGGCGTCGCGGAGCTGGGCTTCCAGGGCGTTGCGGCGGCACTGGTTTTGCAGCTTTTCCTGCTCGGCGCCGGTGAGCAAATGGTCGCTTTGCCGGGGCTGGGCGGGGGTGTCGGGCTCGTCGGGGGCGGGGAACTCCCCCAGCAGCCCCTGTCCCATGGTGCCGAAGAAGGGCTCCAGCAGGGAGAAGGGGCGGGTGAAAAAGCCATCGTCCCACAGCGAGGCGCGGCCTGCCACGCCCATGGCCCGGGCGCAGGCGGGGCACAGATGGCTCTGGGTGATGCGGCCGTTGACATTGGAGCGGACAAAGTAGGTGGCCTCGTTGCGGCCACAGCGTTCACACTTCATAAGAATAGCCTCCTTTTCGTCAAATCAAACCAGATGGATGAGAACCTGCTTGAACACGTCAGCCCGGATGGCGCCCCGGCTCTCACGGGGGGCGGCGCGCAGGGCGGCGTCGCTGACGGCGGACAACAGCGTGCGGCCCGCCTCCAGGGAAATGGCGCCGTTATCCACCAGGTTCCGGGCAATGGCACGGGCCGAGGGCAGGTCCAGGGTGTCGCCCAGGGAGTTGATGACGTGCATCAAAAGGGTCTCCCTGTCCACCCGGACACGGGTGATACGGATGTACCCTCCCCCGCCCCGGCGGCTCTCCACGATGTAGCCCTGCTCCGGGGAGAAGCGGGTGGACATGACGTAGTTGATCTGGCTGGGCACGCAGTTGAACCGCTGGGCCAGGTCGCTGCGCTGCAGCTCCAGCACGCCGTCGCTGTCCTCCAGTGCCTCCTGGATGAAGCCGGCAATCAAATCGGAAATACCCATGGCGTCCTCCTTCGTCAAGTTTGACTTTGACTTTCTTTGATGTTTGACTGTATCATACCACCATTTGGCCAAAAGTCAAGGGGTGAATTTTGACTTTCTTTGACCAAAATGAAAACAATTTGTGAACTGTGGGCGAAATAATACGAGACGTAATCATTTGGGGCGAAAAAAGCAGTGAAATAAGCCTATGACAGGGTGTAGGGGCTGACGCCCTCGGCAGCCCGTGCGGTAGGGGAAGACACGCAACGAAAATCTCCGGCAAAAACGGAAAAAGATCGAATTCGCCGGAGATTGCTTCTATGATAAGGTTTTCCCGCCGGGACGCCGAGGACGGCGTCCCCTACAGGCCAATAACCAGTCCGCTTTCTGCCAATGGAGTCTCTTGGCAGTCCTTTTTTATATAGTAACGATTATACCCCTAATTTTTCCAGGGCCGCCAGCTTCAGGCAGTTGCAGAAGATGGCCACGGCCTGCTCCAGCTCGCTGACGGGGGGCAGGGACGGGGCGATGCGGATGTTGGAGTCGTTGGGGTCGATGCCGTAGGGGAAGGTGGCGCCGGCGCCGGTCATGGTGACGCCCGCCTCCTTGCACAGGGCCAGGGTGCGCTTGGCGGTGCCGGGCATGGCGTTGAGGGACACGAAGTAGCCGCCCACGGGGCGCTGCCACTGGGCGATGCCCAGGGGGGCAATCTCCCGGTCAAGAGCCTCCAAAACGGCGTGGAACTTGGGGCCGAGAATGGTGGCATGGCGGCGCATGAGGGCCAGGGTGTTGGCCTTGTCCTTTAAGTAGCGGACGTGGCGAAGCTGGTTCACCTTGTCATAGCTGATAATCTGGACGTTGATGATAGGCAGCAGATAGGCCAAATTGGCCTCGCTGGTGGCCATGACGCCCACGCCGGCGCCGGGGAAGGTGACCTTGGACGTGCTGGCAAACTCCCACACCATGTCGCCGTTGCCCTGCTCCGCGCACAGGCGGAGGATGTCGGGGAAGGGGCGGTAGTCGCAGGCGAACTCATGGATGCAGTAGGCATTGTCCCACATGAGCATGAAGTCGGGGGCGGCGGGCTGCATGGCGGCGATGCGGCGGAGGGTGTCGTCGCTGTACACGATGCCGTCGGGGTTGGAGTACTTGGGCACGCACCACATACCCTTTACCTGGGGGTCACGGATCAGGTCCTCCACCATGTCCATATCCGGGCCGGTGGGGGTCATGGGAATGGTAATCATCTCCATGCCGAAATTCTGGCTGATTTTGAAATGGCGGTCATAGCCGGGAGCGGGGCACAGCCATTTTACCTTGTCCAACTTGCTCCAGGGCTGGGGAGAGTGGAGATTGCCGTTGGAATAGGCCCGGGCGATGGCGTCATACATGAGCTGCAAGCTGGCGCTGCCGCCTACGAACACCTGCTCGGGCTTGCAGTCCAGGATCTCGGCAAACAGCCGCTTGGCGGCGGGGATGCCGTCCACGTTGCCGTAGTTGCGCACGTCGATGCCGTCGGAGATAAAGTCCTCTGCCTTTTGCAGCACGGTGCAGATATCGGTGACCAGGTCAAGCTGTTCCTTGCCCGGCTTGCCCCGGGCCATGTTCAGGGAAAGACCCAGGGCCTTTTGGGCCTCAAAGTCCGCCTTGACGCGCTGGTACTCCGCCTGCCGCTCCTGCAGGGTCATGTCACGATACTGTTTCATGTGGCGCCTCCTCCTAAAATAGATTATATATAGTATAGCACAATGTATGGCCGGATTCAACGGGGGAAAGGGCCTCCCCTGCCCTAAAACTCCCGCAGCACCAGGTCGGTGGTGCCCTCATTGATGGGCACCATGCGGCGGCAGCGGGCGGCGTACTCGGCGCGGATCATGTCCCGCAGGGCGGTGCCGCCGTGGTAGCCGTGGATGAGGCGGAGGCGGTAGGTGCCGCTCTTGGCCCGGCGCAGGGCGGCGTCGATGGCCACCTTTGCCTGGTACGTATTTTTGCCGTGTAAATCCAGGGTGACGATGCCCTCCACGGCGCCACCTCCTTTTTTTCTTTTATTTTATGACAAAACATTTGCACACGCAAGGTTCGCGTGATATAATGTCGAAAAATTTCTGTCATAAGGAGGCATTATGCGTATTCTGGTGTTGTCTGATTCCCACGGCGCGGTGGAAAACATGGTGAAAATCGTGGGTCTCGCGGAGCCCGCTCACATCCTCCACCTGGGGGACTGCCTCCGGGACGCCGAGGCGCTGCACCGGCTCTTTCCCAACATCCCATTGGATGCCGTGGCCGGCAACTGCGACTGGGCCCTTGACGCCCCAACCGAGCGGCTGCTGGAATTTGCCGGGCACCGGATACTGATGATGCACGGCCACACCCACGGCGACGTGAAGAACAGCGAAATGGGCTCCCGCTACGCCGCTGCGGAGGCGGGGGCGGAGGTGCTGCTCTTCGGACACACCCACGAGGCGAAGGTGGACAAGTCGGGTGACCTGTGGATCATGAACCCGGGCACCTGTCAGTACGGCGGCAGGCTGTCCTACGGCGTCATCACCGCCACCCGGGACAAGCTGGAGTGCACCACATGCCTGCTGTAAAGGAGAAGCACATGCTGTACATCGGATGCCATCTCTCCTCCTCCGACGGCTTTCTGGCCATGGGGAAGACGGCCTTGACCCTGGGGGCCAACACCTTCCAGTTTTTCACCCGGAACCCACGGGGCAGTAAGGCGAAAGCCATTGACAGCGCCGACGCGGCGGCCTTTCGGGCCCTGGCGGCGGAACACGGCTTCGGCACCATCGTGGCCCACGCGCCCTACACCATCAACCCCTGCTCCAAGGACCAGCACACCCGGGAGTTTGCCCGGATGACCATGGCGGACGACCTGCAGCGGATGGAATATATCCCCGGCAACGTGTACAACTTCCACCCCGGCAGCCACACCGGCCAGGGGGTGGAGACGGGCATCGCCCAGATCGCCGACACGCTCAACGCCATCCTGACGCCGGACATCCGCACCACCGTGCTGCTGGAAACCATGGCGGGCAAGGGCAGCGAGGTGGGCAGCCGGTTTGAGGAGCTGCGGGAGATATTGGACCGGGTGACGCTGACGGATAAAATGGGCGTGTGCCTGGACACCTGCCACGTGTCCGACGCCGGGTACGACATCGCCGGGGACATTGACGGCGTGCTGACGGCCTTTGACAAGGTCATCGGCCTCCGCCGGCTGCGGGCGGTACACGTCAACGACAGCCTGAACCCGGTGGGCGCCCACAAGGATCGCCACGCCCGCATCGGGGAGGGGTACCTGGGGGCGGAGGCCTTCCGCCGCATCGTCAATCACCCGGCGTTACAGGGGCTGCCCATGGTGCTGGAGACCCCCAACGAGCTGCCGGGCTACGCCGAGGAGATCGCCCTGCTGCGGCGTCTCCACGTGGAGCAATAAGCCATTTACCCATAAAAATGCAAAAAACCGCCCCCGGCGCTGCCTTTTCGGTAAGCGCCGGGGGCGAATTGTTATGTTTTGGGGATTACTCCATGGAGATGATGTAGTAGTACACCGGCTGACCACCCCGGACGGAGGCCACCTCGGCACCGGACTTCTCCGCAAACAGCTCCTCGGCGGCTGCGGCGTCGGCATCGGATACGCCGTCGCCGGCGTAGATATTGATGTACTCCTTCTCCCCCGCCTTGGCGTAGGCCGCCAGCTTTTCCAGCAGGGCGTTCAGGTCCCGGTCGGTATCGAACAGCTTGCCGTCGATGAGGGCCAGATAGTCGCCCTCGGTGATGGCGAAGCCGTCAAACTCGCTGTCCCGGGCGGCGTAGGTGATCTGGGCGGTGGACACGGTGGCAGCGGCCTCGGTGAGCACGGCTGTGACGCTGTCCACGTCCTCATCCTCGGGGTCCAGCGCCATCATGGCGGTGATACCCTGGGGTACGGTGGCGGTGGGGATGACCACCACTTGCTTCTCTGTCAGGCCCTGGCACTGCTGGGCCGCCATGATGATGTTCTTGTTGTTGGGCAGCACGAACACCACCTCGCTGGGGGTGCGGTTCACCTCCGCCAGAATGGCCTCGGTGGAGGGGTTCATGGTCTGGCCGCCGGACACGATGGTGTCCACGCCCAGAGCCCGGAAGGTGTCGGCGATGCCGTCGCCGGCGCAGACGGCCAGGAAGCCGATCTTCTTCTCCGCCGGGGCGAAGGTCACCTCCTGGGCGGTGCTTTCGCCGTGGGGCTCGTCCTCCAGGTCGTCGGCGCTGATGGTCTTGCGGCCGGCGGCCACGTCCTGGGCCTGGATGCGCATATTCTCAATCTTGGCCACTTCCAGGTCGCCGTACTTCTGGGCCTCGTTAAGGGCGTTGCCGGGGATGTCGGTGTGGACGTGGACCTTGAAGGCGTCGTCGTCCTCGCCGATGACCAGGCTGTCGCCGATGGAGGTGAGGTACAGCCGCAGGGGCTGGAGATCCACAGGGCCTTTCGTCTTGCGGACGATGAACACCGTGTCGAAGGTAAAGGTGATGTCCTCCTCGCTGAGGGCGTCAAAGTCGGCCCGGGTGCGGCTCTCGGAGCCGTTCAGCTCCGGCATGGGCTCGCCCTTGAGGCAGCGCAGCATGCCCTCGAGAATCACCAGATAGCCCTTGCCGCCGGCGTCTACCACGCCGGCCTTTTTCAGCACCGGGTTCATCTCAATGGTCTCGGCCAGGGTGGTCTCGCCGGCGCGGATGGCCTGCTCCAGCACGTAGATGGGGTCGTTGTGCTCGGTGGCGGCCTCCACGGCACGGGCGGCAGCCAGGCGTGACACGGTGAGCACCGTGCCCTCGGCGGGCTTCATCACGGCGCCGTAGGCGGTGGTGACGCCCTCGCTCATGGCGGCGGCAAGCTGCTTGCCGTCGGCGCTCTGGAGGCCCTTGAGCACCTTGCTCATGCCCCGGAACAGCAGGGACAGAATGACGCCGGAGTTGCCCCGGGCGCCCCGCAGCAGGCCGCTGGCGGTGATTTTGGCGGCCTCGTCCACCGTGGCGGGGTCGTGCTTTTTCAGCTCGTCCACGGCGGTGGAAATGGTGAGGCTCATGTTGGTGCCGGTGTCGCCATCGGGCACGGGGAATACGTTGAGATCGTTGATCTCCTGCTTCTGGGCGGCGATGCACGCCGCGCCGAACAGCACCATCTGCTTAAAGGTGCTGCCGTTTACGGTTTCAATCATGACGCTGCGCTCCTCCTGTTAGCCGATATTGACGGAGTCCACGCAGACGTTTACGTCCCGTACCTCCACGCCGGTGTTCTGGGAGACCATGTATTTGACCTCTTTCATAATGGACCGGCAGACGGTGGTGATATTGACGCCGTTCTCCACCACGATGTGGAGCTCAATGGTGACGGTGTTATCGTCGTTATAGAAAACCTTGACGCCCTTGCTCATGCTCTGGGGCTGCAACAGGTGCACCAGACCGTCGGACACGCTGCGGTAGGCCATGCCCTTGACGCCGAAGCAGTTGGTGGCGGCGGCGCCGGTGATGGTGGTGAGAACGGCGTTGGAAATGGTGATCTCGCCGCGCTCGGTGGGAACCTTTATCATAGTCAACTTCCTTTCTCCGTAGAGATGGGGTGGAAAACTGTCTTCACGCAATGTGACAGTTTATTATACACGCATTCCTTGGGAAAAACAAGAGCGAAATCCGCTTTATTTCAGCCCTTCCAGCGTCCGGCACACCAGGTCGTAGAGCCGCTCCACAGAGGCCACGCCAAGACGCTCCTGGCAGGTGTGGATGTCCCGTAGGTCGGGGCCGATGGAAACGGCGTCCAGTTGGGGCATTTTGCCGATGAAAAGGCCGCACTCCAAGCCGGCGTGGATGGTCTCGATGACAGGCTCTTTCCCGGTCTGGTGGCGGTAGGCTGCGGTGAGGGCGTCACGTAGGGGGCTTTGGCGGCGGAACTGCCAGCCGGGATAGTCGCCGTGGGTGGTGACGGTGCCACCGGAGAGGGCGAGGATGGCTTGCAGCTTATGCAGCAGCCACTGCTTCTGGCTCTCCACGCCGGAGCGCAGGGAGAAGCTGGCCTCCGCCCCCCGGTCGTCCAGCCGCAGCACGCCCATGTTGAGAGAGGTCTGCACCAGGCCGGGCACGTCCCGGCTCATGGCCTGGACGCCCTGGGGCAGGGCGAAGAAGCAGCGGAGAATCCGCAGCGTGTCCGCCGCGGTGAGGGCCTTGTCCGCGGCTGCGGCGGCGCAGGTCAGGGAGAGGGTGGGCTCGGTGACGGCAAACTCGTTTTGCAGCGTCTCCTGCCAGGCAGCCGCGAAGTGGGGGAAGTCGGGGGCGGCGCTGTGAGGCACCACCACCGTGGCGGCGGCGTGGAGGCAGATGGCGTTGTCCACCTTGCCGCCCTCCATGGCGGCCAGGCGCAGACCAGGGAACTGCTCCGCCGCGGCGCACAGCACCCGGAGGATGCCCTCGTTGGCGCTGAGGCGGCCCTTGTCGATCTCCGTGCCGGAGTGGCCGCCGGTGAGGCCGGACAGGGTGAGGGTAAAGGCGTCGCCTTCGGCGTCGGTGGCAGCGGCATCCATGCGGCAATCCGCCCGCATACCGCCGGCGCAGCCCACGGTGAACACGCCCTCGGCCTCGCTGTCCAGATTCAGCAGCATTTCCGCCTTTAAATCCGAGCAGTCCAGGCCGGCGGCGCCGTACATGCCCGTCTCCTCGTCCACGGTGAACACCGCCTCGATGGGGCCGTGGGCCAGGGTGTCGTCCGCCAGAATGGCCAGAATCATGGCCACGGCGATGCCGTCGTCGCCCCCCAGGGTGGTGCCGTCGGCCCAGACCCATTCCCCGTCGGTGCGGACATCCAGACCCTCCCGGGCCATGTCCTTATGGCAGTCGGGGGCCTTGGCGCACACCATGTCCATGTGGCCCTGGAGCATCACCACCGGGGCGTTTTCATAGTCGGGGGAGGCGTCCTTCCAAATCAGCACGTTGTTCAGCCCGTCCTGGCGGTACCGCAGGCCCAGGTCCCGGGCAAAGGACACGCACAGGTCGCTGATGGCCTTGGTGTTGCCGCTGCCGTGGGGCACGGCGCACAGGGCCTCAAAATAATCAAATACCGCCTTGGGCGACAGATTGGATAACACTCCCATGATCGTTTCCTCCTTATGAATTCAGCAGCAGGTCAATGGCGCCGCGCAGGGACTCCTCCTCCACCGCGCCCACCTGATAGGCGAACAGGTTGCCGTCGCCGTCCACCAGCGCGGTGACGGGGATGGCGTTGATGCCGTAGGCCGCGGCGGCTGTGCCGTCGCTGTCCACGTAGACGGGGAAGGTGTAGCCGCCCTCAGTGACGAAGGTCTCCACCTCGTCCGCCGATTCGCCGCCGCACTCCACCATTAAGAATACCACTTCGTCGCCATACTGCTGCCAGGCGTTTTCAAAGCCGGGCAGCTCCTGGCGGCAGGGCGGGCACCAGGTGGCCCAGAAGTTGATGACCACCGGCTTGCCGGCGAAGTCTGACAGCTTGGCCGCCTCGCCGGCGAGGGTGTAGACGGTGAAATCCGGGGCGGGATAGGTCTCCTGCTCCGCCGGGGCGGCGTCCGGGGTGTTCTCCGGGACGGTGTCCGGGGTGGTCTCCGTCTCATCCGTCATGGGGACGATTTCCTGCACGCCGTCGGGACTTGAAATGACGCCGCCCCGGTGGGTGGACAGATACCGATAGCCCACGAAGGACAGGGCCAGCACGGCCACCAGCGCCAGGGCGATGCCCATTGTCTTTTTCATATGCAATCCTCCGTCAGATCAGGGCCGTCAGCAGCCGGTGGAGCAGCCCGGTGGCCATCAGCACACCCAGCACCATAAGCCCCACGCCGCAGACGGTATTGATGATACGATAATGGGCCTTCACCCAGTCGAAGGCACCTTTCAGCTGCTGCAGCAGGGCCGCCGACAGCAAAAAGGGTACCCCCAGGCCCAACGAGTACACCACCAGCAGCGCGCCGCCCTTGACGGCGCCCCCGGCGGTGGAGGCCAGCATCAGCGCCGAGCCCAAAAACGCCCCCACGCAGGGCGTCAGGCTGACGGAGTACACCACGCCGAACACAAAGGCCGCAACGCCGCTCTCCATCTTCCGCCCGGCAGCCATGCCCTTGAACATGGGCAGGGGTATGACCTCCAGATAGCCCAGGCCCAGCAGGGCCACGATGACGCCGCAGACCACGTTCAAAATCTGCCGGTAGCGGGCCAGGGCGGCCCCCACCGTGCCGGCGAACACCCCCAGCACCGTGAACACCACCGTGAACCCCGCCACAAAGCAGGCGGCACGCAGCAGCGTGCCCCGCTTCTCCCCGGCGGCGAAATAGCTGACATACAGCGGCAGCAGCGGCAGCATGCAGGGGGAGATAAAGGACACCACGCCCTCCAAAAAGGTGATGACGTATTCCATTGTGCCTCCTCCCTGCCGCCTCGGCGGCGGCTGCGCCATAGTAAAGCAGTATATAGTATACCAAAAAATCATGCCTGTCACAAGGTCAAAGCCGTGAAAAGCCCGATTTTTACATGGATGCGGGAAACATTACCAGCGCCGGGGCGGGTATATCTCCGCCGGGGCGATGCAAAATAGGCTTGCGATAACCCAACAAGCGAATCGCGCAACGAATTGGAAAGGAGAAACCAACAATGTCTGCTAAGAATACCAATAAGCTGAACGTCCCTGAGGCCCGCGCCGCTATGGACCGCTTCAAGATGGAAGCTGCCCGCGACATGGGCGTGAACCTGAAGGACGGCTACAACGGTGACCTGACCTCTCGTGAGGCCGGCAGCGTGGGCGGCCAGATGGTCAAGAAGATGATCGAGTCCTACGAGAAGGGTCTGTAAGACAGCTGCATCGTAGCTCTGAAAAAAGCGGTGTGCGTTGCACGCCGCTTTTTTCTGCTTATTTCAAAACGGCGTTGCCGTTTTGAAATACTTTTCTTGCAGCCCCCTCCGCGCACTCGCTTTCGCTCGCACACTGCGTGGGCTGAGAAGTAAAATTTCTGACGCGCATGTCGTCAGAAATTTTGATTTCATGCGTTCGCGCCTTATCAGGCGCGAAATCTGCGATGCTTTTTTCATTCAGTGGTCGGTGCGTTGCACGCCGCTTTTTTCTATGCTATACTATAAGACATTATTCAGAAACTATCCCTCAAGGGAGGCTGCGCCATGCACTTTTTTGACCATTTGCACACCGTCAACCGGCACCGCCGCCTGGTGCGGAAATACTGCTTCCGGCTGGGGCTCTACTGGCAGGGGCTGACCCACGACCTGTCCAAATACAGCCCCTATGAGTTCTGCCGGGGCGTGAAATACTACCAGGGCTACCGCAGCCCCAACGACGCCGAGCGCATCGCCACCGGCGTCAGCCTGGCCTGGCTCCACCACAAGGGCCGCAACAAGCACCACTATGAATACTGGATCGACTACTGCATCGACCCCGTGGACGGCCACGTCACCACCGGCGGCAACAAAATGCCCCAAAAATACGTGGCGGAGATGGTGTGCGACCGCATCGCCGCCTGCCGTGTCTACCAGGGGGACAAGTACACCTCCGCCTCCCCCTACGACTACTACCAGCGCAGCAAGGGCAGCATCCTCATCCACCCCGACACCAGCGAATTGCTGGACCGGTGGCTGCTTTTGCTGAAAGATAAGGACGAGACAGAGGCCCTGGCCCAAATCCGGGCCGAGCTGCGGGATAAGAATTTCCCCTACTGACTTTGTGAATAAGTAAACGACCCATTTTTATGGATTTGCCTTGCTTTTTCCCATACCAAAGGGTAGAATAGCCGTTGGAACATTGATAAGCGAGGAAACAACGACATGGATCACCACCCCTACAAGACCAGAGAGGGCGGCGCCACGGTGACGGTATTCGTGCCCTACGACTGCCAGAACCACTGCCCTTTCTGCATCAATAAGCAGGAATACGCCGACTGCTCCGGCTTCAGCCTGGCGAAAATTATCGACAGCATCCGTATCATGGACGCCATCACCCCCCGGTGCGACTTCGTGTTCACCGGCGGCGAGCCCCTGGCGGACCTGGACGCCCTGCAGCAGATGCTGGACGCCATCCCCGCCACCCACAAGGTGTACGTCAACACCACCTTCCCCGTGCAGCAGCACACCTCGCCGGAGGAGATGATCGCCTTCACGGAGCGGAACCGGGACAAAATCACCTGCATGAACATCTCCCGCCACCTGCAAAAGTACGTGGAGGAGGGCCCGGATGAGCTGCTGGGCCGCATCGCCTGCCCCACCCGTATCAACTGCGTGCTGTACCGCAATTACCCGGCCCATAAACTGGTGGACTACGTGGAGCGGTTTTTGCCCTACGGCATCCCCATCCAGTTCCGCTACGACTACACCGCCACCACGCCGGAGAACCTGTATGAGGAGGAAAACGACAAAATCCTCCAGGACTTGCGGCGCCTGTTCACCTACAAGGGCCTGGACGGCTGCCGTATGCGCAACGGCTTCCACTTCCAGTACAAGGGCCTCCACATGACCTACCACAAGACGCTGCCCTACTCCACCATCGTGGAAACGGATGAAAACGGCGTCACCTACGACATTCTCTACGACATCCTCATCAAGCAGAACGGCGACATCCACAGCGACTGGACCGGCGTGAAGATGGACGTGGAGGGCTACCGCCACGTGATGTACGAGCCCTACGATTTGCACGTGATTAACGGCACTGTGGATTTTTGAGATTTTGAAAATGTGAAAGACAGCGCCTTTCGTGGCGCTGTCTTTTGTTATGTAGCAATCGCTTCCGACAATGGCGGGACACATAGGTCCCGCCCTACGGAGGGGCGAGGCGTTTTAGAACGGGGCGTTAATACATCGTGTACTTATCCAAGGTGCTTCCTCCGCAGCGCCGCCAACTGCTCCCGGGCGTCATACGTCACGCCGTCTCTCGCCAGCTCCGCCTCCGCCTCCGCGATGGCGGCGTCGCTCATGGCCAGCTCCAGCAGCTCGTCATAGGTGTCCATACTCATGACTACCATGTCGCCGTAGCCGTTTTTGGTGATGAAAATAGGCTCCTTTTTGGCGTGGCACAGGTTAGAGATCTCCGTGGTATTGCGTAAATCCGTGATGGGTCGAATCTGCGGCATAATATGCACTTCCTTTCTGTACATAATCATAGCATAATTATGTGCATTTTACAACCGTTTTTTCACTATCCCTATCTCCATTTGGCGCACCCTGCAAGACGGCACAGCGCCCCTGCCTTACATCGGCAGGGGCGCTGTTAACTCTATATATCTATCGCCTTACTTGTTGCTCAAATACTCGTGGATGGACTTGGCGCCCAGCTTGCCGGCGCCCATGGCCAGAATCACCGTGGCAGCGCCGGTGACGGCGTCGCCGCCGGCATACACGCCGGCGCGGGAGGTGAGGCCGTCCTCGTTGACGATGATGCCGCCCTTGCGGTTGACCTCCAGGCCCTCGGTGGTGCTCTTAATCAGCGGGTTGGGGCTGGTGCCCAGGGACATGATGACGGCGTCCACCGGCAGGTCGAACTCGGAGCCGGCCTTGGCCACAGGGCTGCGGCGGCCGGAGGCGTCGGGCTCGCCCAGCTCCATCTCGATGCAGGTCATGGACTTGACGCAGTCCTCGGCGTCGCCGTTGATCTGCACGGGGTTATTGAGGGTCTTGAAGATGATGCCCTCCTCAATGGCGTGCTCCACCTCTTCCTTACGGGCGGGCAGCTCCTCCATGCCGCGGCGATACACCACGTACACGTCGGCGCCCAGACGCTTGGAGCAGCGGGCGGCGTCCATAGCCACGTTGCCGCCGCCGACAACGGCCACCTTCTTGCCCTTGAGATCCATGATGGGGGTGTCGGAGTCGGCGCGGTAGGCCTTCATCAGATTGATACGGGTGAGGAACTCGTTGGCGCTGTACACGCCCTTGAGATTCTCGCCGGGGATGTGCATGAACATGGGCAGGCCGGCGCCGGAGCCGATGAACACGGCCTCGAAGCCATACTGCTCCATCAGCTCGTCGATGGACACCACCCGGCCGATGACCATGTTGGTCTCCACCTTGACGCCCATATCCTTCAGGCCGTCCACTTCCTTCTGCACGATGCTCTTGGGCAGACGGAACTCGGGGATGCCGTACACCAGCACGCCGCCGGCCAGGTGGAGGGCCTCAAACACGGTGACCTCATAGCCCAGCTTGGCCAGGTCGCCGGCGCAGGTGAGACCGGCAGGGCCGGAGCCGATGATGGCCACCTTGTGGCCGTTGGGGGTGGGACGAGGGGGCACCTCGCAGGTGTGGGCGTTGTGCCAGTCGGCCACGAACCGCTCCAGGCGGCCGATGCCCACGGGGTCTCCCTTCTTGCCACGGACGCAGTGCATCTCGCACTGGCTCTCCTGGGGACACACGCGGCCGCACACGGCGGGCAGGGAGCTGGTTTGATGGATGACCTGATAGGCGCCCTCAAAATCGTGCTCCACGATCTTCTGGATAAACTCGGGGATGCGGACGTTGACGGGGCAGCCGTTGACGCAGGGATGGGCCTTGCAGTTCAGGCACCGCTGGGCCTCGTCCAGGGCCTGGGCCTCAGTGTAGCCCAGGGCCACCTCCAGGAAGTTTTTGTTGCGGATGTTGGGGTCCTGGGAGGGCATTTCGTTCTTTTTAAGGCTCATATTCGGCATGTCACTTTACCTCCTGCTTGTACAGATTGCAAACCTCGTCATGCTTATGCATCTCAAACTCCCGGTACATCTGGTTGCGCTTCACAGCCAGGTCCCAGTCCACCTGATGGCCGTCGAAGTCGGGGCCGTCCACGCAGGCGAACTTGGTCTCGCCGCCCACGGTGAGGCGGCAGCCGCCGCACATGCCGGTGCCGTCGATCATAATGGGGGACATGGACACGGTGGTGGGGATGCCGTAGGGCTCGGTGGTCTTGGAGACGAACTTCATCATAATCATGGGGCCGATGGCGAAAATCTCGTCATACACGTTACCGGCATCCAGCAGCTCTTTCAGCGCATCGGTGACCAGGCCCTTCTGGCCGTAGCTGCCATCGTCGGTGCAGACTTTCAGCACGGAGGACACAGCCTTGAACTTGTCCTCCAGGATGACCACGTCCTTATTCTTGAAGCCCACCACCGCGTGGACCTCGGCGCCGTCATCATGGAACTTTTTCAGCACCGGGTAGGCGATGGCACAGCCTACGCCGCCGCCCACCACGCAGACCTTCTTGCGGCCTTCCGTCTCGGTGGGCTTGCCCAGGGGGCCTACGAAGTCCTGCAGGAAATCGCCCTGCTGCTTGTGGCTCAGCTTCTCGGTAGTGGCGCCCACCGTCTGCACGATGATGGTGACAGTGCCCTTCTCCCGGTCGAAGTCATGGATGGTGATGGGTATACGCTCGCCGTTCTCATCCACCCGGAGGATGATGAACTGGCCGGGCTGGGCCTTTTTCGCCACCATGGGGGCCTCGATCTCGTAGAGGATGACCGTGGGCTTCAGCGCTTCCTTCGTCACGATACGATACATAAGTGATCCCTCTTTCCACAATAGTTATTCTTACGCGGAATATCTGAGTTGGGTTGTTCCAATGACATATTGTACCACACAGGGGGTGAAATCGTCAATCCATGGCGATGCTCTGCCGCAGCAAATTTACGCCGTCAGCCGCACCTGCCGTCCCTTGACCTCCACAATGCCCTCTGCACGCATCTTTTTCAGCTCCCGCATCATGGCGCTGCGGTCGGCGGAGATGTAGTCGGCCAGGGCGCTGAGGGTGAAGGGCAGGGTGAACGCACTCTGCTGCCCCTTGGCGGACTGCATGGCAAAATAGCACAGCAGCTTGTCCCGGATGCTGCGGCGGGACAGCACTTCCACCCGCTCGGAGAGCAGCGTGGCCTTGTCCGCCACCAGGGTGAACATATTCTCCACCAGGCGGCTGTGGTGGTCGCAGGCGTTTTCGCACCGCTTGGTCAGGGCCTGGTAGGACAGGAAGCACACCCGTCCCGGCTGCTCGCACAGCACGCGAATGCTGTCGCCGTGGACGTTGGCGAACATCAGCATTTCGCCGAACACGCCGCCGGGGGTGAGATGCTCCAGAATGGCCCGGTTGCCCTGGTCGTCGATGCGTTCCACCACCGCCGAGCCGGACAGCACAATGCCGATCATGTTTCTGCCGTCGCCGAAGTCGTAGATCACCTCGTCGGCGCGGTAGCTGCGCTCCACCACGCCGAAACACCGCTGCATATCCTGCCACTGCTCCGCCGTAATGTTGCGAAACAGGGGAAACTGCTCCATAGATGTCACCCTTTCTTTTTCGTATTCATTATTTTACCACGCCCTGCCCACCTTGCCTACCCATTTGTGGCAAATGTCACATATTTTTTACAACTGGCCCTTGCCACAGAGGGTGAAATCCCGTATACTGGGGGTACGATTTTTGACGAGGAGGCATTCCCCTATGACCGTATTACGCCGCGAGGATTTGGCGCAGCAGCGCCAGGTGAAGCTGACCATTCAGGTGGAAAAGGACGTGTGGCAAAAGGCATTGATGGACGCCTACCAGGGCGTAAAAACCCTGTTCCCGGTGGACGGTGAGGTGACGCGTCAGAAGCTGGAGGCGGCCTACGGCGGCGACTTCCTGTACCAGGAGGCGGTGAACGCCGTGTACCCCCAGGCGCTGGTGGACGCCATCGCCAACCAGGACATCCAGCTTGCCGGCACCCCCACCCTCCACGTGGACGCCATCGACAGCGACGGCTTCTCCTTCACCGCTCTCATCGACCTGTACCCGGAGGTGACGCTGGGGCAGTATAAGGGCCTGGCGTCCCCCTACGGCGCGGTGGAGCTGTCCGCCGAGGACACGGAGCAGGCCATCCGGGACTTTTTGCAGGACAACCTGGTGGAGGAGCACCCGGACAGAGCCGCCATGGGCGACGAGGTGACCATCGACTTCGAGGGCTTTCTGGACGGCGTGGCCTTCCCCGGCGGCAAGGGGGAGCAGTATCCCCTGCTGCTGGGCAGCGGTATGTTCATCCCCGGATTTGAGGAGCAGGTGGCGGGCATGACCGTAGGCAGCGAGCGGGACGTGAAGGTGACCTTCCCCACGGAGTACGCCCCGGAGCTGGCGGGGAAGGACGCGGTGTTCCGTGTGAAGTGCCACGCCGTCACCCGCCGCACCGTGCCGGCGCTGGACGACGCCCTGGCACGGGCCCTGGATTTTGCCGACGCCTCCGCCCTGCGCCGCCACATTATGGAGGACGCACTGGCCCGCCGGGCCCAGCAGCGGGAAAGCGAGTGGGCCGACGCCCTGGTGCAGCAGGTCATCGACGGCATGACGGTGGCCCTGCCCCCTGCCATGATTGAAAACCAGCTGGACGGGCTGCTGCAAGAGCTGAAAAACCACATGGCCGCCCAGGGCATGGCCTTGCAGGACTATCTGGACGCCTCGGGCCTCACCATGGACGACCTGCGCAGCCACTCCCGCGCCCAGGCGGAAAACGCCGCCCGGTACGAGCTGGCCATGACGGAGATCGCCCGGCTGGAAAACCTGGATGTGACCGAGGAAGAGCTGGCGGCCCAGTACGACACCCTCTCCGCCCAGTATCAGATTCCCGAGGAGACCCTCCGGGCCCAGCTGCCCCCGGTGCGGCTGCGCCACGATATGCGCCTTGCCAAGGCCAGGGCCGTGGTGACGGAGAGCGGCAAGCGGCTTTGATGGGTACTTGCAAAATTTTCATTGCGCCTGTATAGAAAAAAGGAACGGCCCCAGGGCCGTTCCTTTTTTCTTTGCATTAGATTACGCCGCGGGAATCTCCCGGACGTAGGTGAAATAGTGGGTGTCCTGGCCGTTATCCAGCGCGCCTGTCAGATTGGGCCGCACCAGCCAGTAGTGGGTGGCGCCGTAGAGGGGCATCACATAGCCGCTGTCGATGAGCAGCTCCTCGGCGTCCACCAGGTAGGCGTCACGGGCCTCGGCGCTTTTGGCCGCGGCGGCGCAGCGCATCAGCAGGTCGTAGGCACTGGAGTGGTAGCTGCCGAAGTTGCCCTCAGCGCCGGTGGAAAACCGGCCCAGGAAGCCCAGGGCGTCGTTGCGGTCGGAGGTCAGGTCGGTGAGGGCCAGGGCGAACTCGCCCCGGGTCAGGGCGGCGGCCAGGCTTTCGCTGTCCATGCCCCGCAGCAGCACCCGAACGCCCAGCTTGTCCTTCCACACCTGTTGCAGCGCCTTGGCCACCTCCTCGTTGCTCGCCTCATAGGCCAGGGAAATCATACCGTTCTCCGTCTCGGAGATGGTGGACAGCGCGCCGCTCTCCGCCAGGGCAGCGGCGGCGGCAGAGGCGATGGTCTCATAGTTCTCGGGGGTGTTGTCAATGGGATCGGTGGACAGATCCCGGAAGGCGCCGCCCTGGGTGGCCACGGTGCCCCGGGGCACGATGCCGCCCACCGCCATGCGCCCCTCCCCTGCCAGGGCGGCCAGGGCGTTGCGGTCAATGACGGCGCTGAGAGCCTGGCGCAGCGCCTCGCTGCGGAGGGAGCCCGCCATCTGGTTGGCCAGCAGCACGGTGGTCTGGGGCAGGTAGGACAGCACGGCATCGTCCTCGCCGGTGGCATCCATCACCACGTCCAGCTCCCCGGCATCGTATTGGGCCATGGCGGTGGCGGTGTTCACATTGTAGGTGAACTGCAAGGTGGTCACGCCCAGGCGGCCGGCGTCATAGTAGCCCTCCACCGCCGTCAGCTCCACGCCGTCCGCCGTGCGGCGGGACAGCACATAGGGGCCGTTGGTGGTAATGGCAGCCAGGTTCATATCCCAGCCCGGCTGGCCCACCACGTCGGCCCGTACCGGGCAGGTGGCCGCAGCGGTGCAGACGGTGGAGATGAAGTAGGGGCAGTGGCAGTTAAGGGCCACCACAAGGGTATGCTCGTCGAGGGCCTCCACCTGCAGGGCGTGGACGTCGCCGGCGCGCGCCTCCTCGTAGCCCGCCACCATGTCCAGCAGCGCGGCGTTGGGGGAGGCGGTCTCCGGATCCACCAGCCGCTGCCAGGCGAACACAAAGTCGCCGGCGGTGACGGATCTTCCATCCGACCAGGCCACGCCCTCCCGCAGCGCGAAGGTGTAGGTCTCGGTGCCGTCCAAATTGTCCGTCACCTCATAGCTGCGGCACATGGCGGGCATCACGCCCTCGGGGGTCAGCTTCATCAGATTTTCAAACAGGTGGCCCGCCAGGGTCTTCTCCGTGTCGGTGGACACCAGAGCCGGGTCCAGCGTGGCGGGGCTGTCGGCCATGGCGATGCGCAGCGTAAGGCCCGGCGCGGTCTCTCCGGCGCCGCATGCCGTCATCGCCAGCACCAGGGCCAGGCCCAGGGCCAGCAGCCGTATCACTCGTCTCATGGGCAATCTCCTTTGCTTTGGGAATCATTACGCCAGCCCAGTATACCCCAAAAACCTTATTTTGTAAAGAAAAGAGGCGGCACACGGCCGCCTCTGTCCCTATAAATTTACAGTTGCGTCACATTCACAGCGTCTTGATGACCAGCTCGGCAATCTGCACGGCGTTGGTGGCGGCGCCCTTGCGGACCTGATCGCCGCAGCACCAGATGTTCAGGCCGTTGTCGGATGTCAAATCCTCCCGGATGCGGCCCACGAACACGATGTCCTGGTCGGAGGTCTCCAGAGGCATGGGGTAGCGGCGGTTTTTCAGGTCGTCCACCAGGCGGCAGCCGGGGGCATTGGCAATTAACTCCTTGGCCCGCTCCACGGAGATCTTCTCCTTGGTGCGCACCACGATGCTGACGCTGTGGCTGCGGACCACCGGCACCCGGACGCAGGTGCAGCTCACCCGCAAATCGGGCAGGTGCATGATCTTGCGGCCCTCGTTCTGCATCTTCATCTCCTCGGAGGTGTAGCCCTCAAAGGCCTCGCCGCCGATTTGGGGAATGACGTTGTAGGCAATCTGGTACTGGAACACCTTGGGCTCGTAGGTCTTGCCCTCCCGGAGGGCCTCCACCTCCGCCATCAGCTCCTTGGGGCCTCCGGCACCGGCGCCGGAGGTGGCCTGGTAGCTGCTGGCCACAATGGTCTCGATGGGGCTGTCCTGGTTCAGGGCGTTGATGGCCACCAGGGAGACGATGGTGGTGCAGTTGGGGTTGGCAATGATGCCCTTGTGCCACTTGACGTCCTCGGGGTTGATCTCCGGCACCACCAGGGGCACGTTGGGGTCCATGCGGAAGGCGCTGGAATTGTCCACAAACACGGCGCCGGCCTTGACGATGGCGGGGGCGAAACGCTCTGCGATGTCATTCTCCGCCGCGCCCAGCACGATGTCCATACCTTCAAAGGCCGCGTCGCAGGCCAGCTCCACGGCAATCTTCTTGCCCCGGAAGTCCAGCTCCTGGCCCACGGACCGCTCCGAGGCCAGCAGGTGCAGCTCGCCCACGGGGAAATCCCGCTCCGCCAGAATCTTCATCATCTCACGGCCCACAGCGCCCGTGGCGCCCAAAATCGCTACTTTATACTGTTTCATCGCCTAATCCTCCTATTTCACAAAGCTGTTATACAGCACGCGAATGGCGTTTTCAAAATCCTTGTTGTCCACACCCACGATGATATTCAGCTCCTCGGGGCCCTGGGTGATCATGCGGATGTTGATGTGGTTCTCGCCCAGGGCGGCAAAAATCTTGCCGGAGATGCCGGGCTTGAACACCATCTTGCGGCCCACCGCCGCCACCACCGCCATGTTCTCGGTGACGTGGATGCCATCGGGCTTCAGCTCCTTCTGCAGGTCCCCCAGCAGGGCGTACAGGCAGGGGGAGACCCGGTCGGCGGACAGCACCACGCTGACGCAGTCGATGCCGGAGGGGATGTACTCCACGTTCTGGTTGTACTTCTCCATCAGCTCCAGAATCCGCCGCAGGGTGCCCACCTCGTTGGACATGCCGTTTTTCGTAATGGTGATAACGGTGAAGTTCCGCCGGCCGGCGATGCCGGTGATGAACCGGTCCCCCGCCTCGGGCATATCCTCAAAGGACTCCCGGATCATGGTGCCGGGGTGGTCGGGCTGGTTGGTGTTGCGGATGTTCAGGGGGATGTTCTTCTCCCGCACGGGGAAGATGGTGCCCTCGTGGAGCACCTGGGCGCCGATGTAGCTCAGCTCCCGGAGCTCGGCGTAGGTGATATGCTCGATGGGCTCGGGGTTGGGGACGATTTTGGGATCGGCCATCAGAAAGCCGCTGACGTCCGTCCAGTTCTCGTACACGTCGGCGTCCAGGGCCGCCGCCGCCAGGGCGCCGGTGATGTCGCTGCCGCCACGGGTGAAGGTCTTGATGCTGCCGTCGGGCATGACGCCGTAGAAGCCAGGGATCACCACCCTGCGGCCCTGGGCGTACCGCTGCAGGGCGGCGTAGGACTGCTCCGTGTCCACGGTGCCGTCCAGGCGGAAGTGGAGCCACAGGGCGCTGTCCACGAAGTCAAAGCCCAGGTAGTCCGCCATCAGCCGGGCGGCGAAATACTCCCCCCGGGACACCAGCTCGTCCTGGGATATGCCGCTGTTCAGCTTGTCCCACAGCGCGTCGAACGCCGCCTCCAGGGGCGTGGCCAGGCCCAGCTCGTCCCGGATGGTGATGTACCGGTCCCGGATCATGCCGAAGATGCCCTCGCAGCTGACGCCGTACTTCACGTGGGCGTGGCAGAGATACAATAAATCGGTGATCTTGTGGTCGTCCTTGTTGCGCTTGCCCGCCGCGCTGACCACCACGCAGGTGCGCCCCGGGTCGGACTGCACGATGGACTTCACCTTGGCGAACTGCCTGGCGTCAGCCATGCTGGAGCCGCCGAATTTCAACACTTTTCGCACGGAAACCCTTCTTTCCCCTGCCGCCCGGGCTGCTCTCATCCTGTCTCCCGGCGACAGAAATTTGGATTTTGTTTTTATAGGAAAAACACTTGCTTTTTTATCGGGGACAGTGTATCATATCCATATTGAAAATGCAAGAGAAAAACTTTGGAGGTTTTCCGATGAACTATCACAGCACCCGAAACCGCCGCCTGACGGCCTCGCCCTCCCAGGCGGTGCTGCAGGGCATCGCCCCCGACGGCGGACTCTATATCGGCGACGTGGCCCATCTGGGCCTGGACTGGCGGGAGATCATCACCTGCGACGCCCAGACCATGTCTGCCAAAATCCTCCACGCCATGCTGCCGGACTTCCCGGACATGGCGGGGCTCATCCGCCGCAGCTACGCGGGCAAGTTTGCGTCCGAGGAGCTGACTCCCCTGGTGCAGGTGGGGGACCGCTACGTGCTGGAGCTGTTCCGGGGCCCCACCAGCGCCTTTAAGGACGTGGCCCTCAGCGTGCTGCCCCATCTGGTGACGGAGGCGCAAAAGGTGCAGCGTCAGGACGGCGACGTGGTGATCCTCACCGCCACCAGTGGCGACACCGGCAAGGCGGCGCTGGAGGGCTTTCACGACGTGCCGGGCACCCGGATCGTGGTGTTCTACCCCTACGGCGGCGTCAGCGCCGTGCAGCAGCTTCAGATGACCACCCAGGAGGGCAGCAACGTAAAGGTATGCGCCGTGCGGGGCAACTTCGACGACGCCCAGACCGGGGTGAAGCAGGTGTTTGCCGCCTGCGCCGGGAAGGATTTGGGCGGAGCCCACCTGTCCTCCGCCAACTCCATCAACATCGGCCGCCTGGCCCCCCAGGTGATGTACTATTTCAAAGCCTACGGCGATCTGGTGAAGGCGGGCCGCATTGCGGTGGGGGACAAGGTGCATTTCGTGGTGCCCACCGGCAACTTCGGCGACATTCTGGCGGGCTACTTCGCCAAGAAGATGGGCCTGCCGGTAGGCATGTTGGTGTGCGCCAGCAACCAGAACGACGTTTTGACCGAGTTCCTCACCACCGGCCGCTACGACCGCCGCCGCCCCTTCTACAAGACCTCCTCCCCCAGCATGGACATTCTGGTGTCCAGCAACCTGGAACGGCTTTTGTATCTCATGACGGAGGACGACGCCGCCGTGGCCCGGTGGATGCGCCAGCTCAACGAGGAGGGCGCCTATGAGGTGTCGGCCCAGGTGCTTCAAAAGCTGAAGGCGGAGTTCGCCTGCGGCTGCTGCGACGACGGCCGCTGCGGCGACACCATCGGCAGCGTGTGGCAGCAGCACCGCTACCTCTGCGACCCCCACACGGCGGTGGCCTGGGCGGTGGCGGACGCGTTTGCCGCGGCGTGCCACGACGGCGCGCCGGTGGTGGTGCTGTCCACGGCCTCGCCCTACAAGTTCCCGGCGGCGGTGCTCCATGCCCTGGGCCGGGAGGCGGGAGAGGACGAGTTCGCCATGATGGCGGAGCTCCACCGGCTCACCGGCGTCCCCGTGCCGGCGGGGCTGGCGGGGCTGCGGGAAAAGGAAGTGCGCCACGGCGACGTTATCGACAAAGAGGACATGCTGGACTACGTGCTGCGGTTTGTGAGAGGATAACGAAATGGGAATGAACATTGTCTGCCTGGATATGGAGGGCGTGGTGGTGCCGGAGATCTGGATCGCCTTCGCCGAAGAGAGCGGCATCCCGGAGCTGAAACGCACCACCCGGGACGAGCCGGACTACGACAAGCTGATGCGCTGGCGCATGGACATCCTGCGGCAGCACGGTCTGGGGCTGAAGGAGATCCAGGCCGTCATCGCCAAAATCGACCCCCTGCCCGGGGCCAAGGAATTTCTGGACGCCCTGCGCGCCGAGACCCAGGTGGTGATTTTAAGCGACACCTTCGACCAGTTCGCCATGCCGCTGATGAAAAAGCTGGGCTACCCCAGCCTGTACTGCAACACCCTGGAGATCGACGCAGACGGTTTTCTCTGCGGCGTGAAGATGCGCTGCGACCACTCCAAGCTGACCACCGTGCGGGCGCTGCAATCCTGCGGGTTTGACACCATCGCCTCCGGCGACAGCTACAACGACCTGGAGATGATCCAGGCCAGCAAGGCGGGCTTTTTGTTCCGCACCACGGAGAAAATCAAGGCGGATTACCCGGATATCCCCGCCTATGAGACCTACGACGACCTCCTGACCGCCATCCGGGCGGCGCTATAAACCATTTTGGCGCAGAAAAACGCCCGGCCTTTCGGCCGGGCGTTTTGTTATATGGGAAAGCCTTTATTTGGCGATGGGCGTCACGCTGCCGTCGTCGTTTAATTGGGCGGGGATGACCTCCTGCCGGGTGTCCCGCACCAGGGCGTCCAGCCGGATGCGGCTGGGGAAGTCGGAAATCAGCGTGTAGGCCACGCCGTGCTTTTTGGCACGGCCCGTGCGGCCGATGCGGTGGACGTAATACTCGTTCTCGTCGGGCACCTCAAAGTTGAACACCGCGTCCACATCGTCCACGTCGATGCCCCGGGAGGCCACGTCGGTGGCCACGAAGATACGCAGCTTGCCGTCACGGAAGAGCTGCATCACCTGCTCCCGCTTGCCCTGGGGGATGTCGCCGTGGATACACTGGGCGTCCAGCCCCCGCATTTGCAGGAACTTGTTGAGCCGCTCGGTGGAGCCCTTGGTGTTGCAGAAGCAGATCACCCGGTCGTAATTCTCATGGGTGATAATGCGGGCAATGGCGTCCACCTTGCCGTCGGAGGGCACCTCGATGCGGTACTGCAAAATGTCGGGCTTATTCTCCTCCGTGGGCCGGACGGTAATCTCTTCCGGGTCACGCTGGTAGACCCAGGAGATGTCCATCACCTCACGGCTGATGGTGGCGGAGAACATACCCAGGTTTTTCCGGCTCTTCATCTTGTCCAGCAGCCGTGTCACGTCGTGGATAAAGCCCATGTCCAGCATCCGGTCGGCCTCGTCCAGCACCACCGTGCGGACATTCCGCACGTCCACGGTGCGGCGCTTGATATGGTCGCTGAGCCGGCCCGGGGTGGCCACCACAATCTGGGGCCGCCGCTTCAGGGCGGTAATCTGCTTGTTGATGGGCTGGCCGCCGTAGAGGCACACCAGACGCACGCCCTCGTGGTACACGGCGATGTCCCGCATCTCATCGGTGATCTGCATGGCCAGCTCCCGGGTGGGGGCCATGATCACCGCCTGCACCTCCTCGCTGTCCGGGTCGATTTTCTCGATGATGGGGATGCCGAAGGCCATGGTCTTGCCGGTGCCGGTGGGGGCCTTGGCAATCACGTCCTTGTCCGCCATCATGGGCGGGATGCACCCGGCCTGCACCGGGGTGGACACGGTGTAGCCTTTATTCTGAATGGCCCGCAGCGTGGGCTCGGACAGGCCGAAGCTGTCAAAGGGCAGGCCCTGATTGATTTCCATAGCGTTTTTCCTCTGATTTCGTCAAAAAGTCACATACCCGGATAGTGTACCACACTTTTCCCCCCGGGTAAAGGGGTCATTTATCCCTTTTCGTCCTTTTCAAGGCTCAAAATAGCCCCGGCCCGCCGCAGAACGGGCACCTCCCGCCGGGCAATCAGCCGCCCCAGGGGCGTGACGGCCAGGCGGTCATATGCCGCCAGGGCGTCGTCATACCCCAGGCGCCAGGCGGTCAGGTGGAAATCGTTCTGCTCCGCCGCCGTCAGGTGGCTGCTGCCAAAGGACAGGGCCCGGCAGAGAAAAAAGTGGTTCACGTTGTGGCGGTGGATGAGGTTATAGTAGTCGCTGACCACCCCGATTTCGCAGACAATCTCCGCCTCCGCCCCCAGCTCCTCCCGCAGCTCCCGGAGGATGGCCTGCCGGGGCGTCTCCCCCGGCTCCACACCGCCGCCGGAGGTCTCGATAATTTCCGCCTTGCCGAAATCGTCATCCCGGCGCAGGTGGGCAAACCAGAATTGCCCGGCGTCGTCCACCACCATGGCCCGGGCGATAAGCCGGTCATGGTCGGTGTAGGTAAAGGGCCACTCGTTGTCGGTCAATTCCCAATACAGCGGCTCCATTGCGGTTTCCCTCCTCGCCTGTCAGGCGTTCGCCCTTTCCGGGCACTGACTTATTTATCTTTGATTTTCCGGATGATCCATTTCACCAGCACGATGGCCCCCGCCATGGCCGCCACCTTCAACGCTGTCACCGCCACGGTGGTCACCAGCAGCGGCAGGGCGTCTTCCGGGGACAGTTGGCTGTAAATGGCAGCCACGTCCTTTTTCACCCACATGACGACGATGAAAAGGATGGACGCCGCCGCCACGGCGATGCGCCAGGGCTCCCGCTTTTTGGGGGTCTTTTTCTCGTCCATAGCCGTTCCTCCCGCGTCAGCGCAGTGTTTTTAAGTACACCTTGTGTTCGTCGGAAACGCGGTAGCTCTCCACCGCTTTCTGGATGGTCTTTTTATGCACCCACTCCCCCAGGGCCCGGCGCTCCAGGTAGGGCAGCACGTCGTCATACCGCTTGGCCAGGGCGGTGGCGAAATACCAGGCCACCATCATGTTCAGGTAGTATTCCTCCCCGATTTTCGCCGCCGCCAGTGCCGGGTATTCCGGTGTGAAATCCCCGTCAAGGTATTCGTTCATCAGCATGCGGATGGCGAACCGGGCGGTGTAGACGTGGCTTGAGGCCAGCCATTTTCGGATATAGGGCAGCAGCCTGTCGTGGTTCTTGCGAAAGGCCGCCGGAGTGGCCTGGTCGGACACGGGCCAGCAGTCCACATAGGGCAAAAAGGTGTCCACCGCCCGGGCGCAGGTGTCGAAATCCCTAATCCGGGAGAGGAGGAAAAAATGCACCAGGTTTTCCTCATAATACCGGTGGGGCAGACTGCGGAGAAACGCCTCGGCCTCGGCGGCGGAAAGGGTCTTCGCCAGCGCGCGCAGCGCCGGCGTCCGCACGCCTATTACGGTCTCCGCCGGGATGTTCGGCACCAGCTTCACCTGAAACGCCCGGTAGTCCTCGTCCCGCAAGGGCAAAAGGCGGTCATATAGGGTCATGTATGGTCTCCTTTCCACGCGCCCGCAGGGCGCATATCGCATTCCGCAGGGACATATCGCGGATTCCGTCAGAAATTCCTGTCGCGTCGAGGCAGTCGAACGACTGTCTCAATAGAATTCAGATTCAGAAAAAAATCAACAAACGGATATTTGTCAAAGTGCATTTTTGGGACAATTGTTCACGCACTCCATACAGAGAATACACTCCGTACCGTTTTCTCTTTTTCTTGAGTTATCTGTCACGTCAACATTCATTGGGCAGACCCGCCTGCACTTTCCGCAATGAATACATTTATCCGTATCACATTTGACTCGGATCAATGAGAAGTAGCTCATAGGCTTGAGAAAAACAGTGATCGGGCAGATATACTTACAGAACGCTCGGTTGTCTTTGAATACGAAGGCAAGAATGATACCGATCACGTAATAGACGATGTTCCCCGCTATAAATGCCCAAAACATAATTCTTTCGATATTGCCGACTTTTGCAAGGAAAAGCGCTGATACGAAAATTAGTGACAGAGCAAATGTGATATATCTTATCCACCCTATTTTCTTTCTGGGCTGGGCGGGGACCTTATACGGGAGAAAATCAAGCACCATTGCCGTCCAGCATGCATATCCGCACCATCCGCGTCCGAATATCAGCGGCCCGAAAATCTTTGCCACAGCATAATGGATGGTTGCAGCCTCAAATACTCCTGTGAAGAGATAGTACCAGAAGCCCTCGATCTGCATGTTTTCATTACAGATCAATCCGAGAAAGACAAGCATGTACAGACCGACAAGCAGCTGAACAACGCGTCGGGCATGTTTATTTTTATTTATAAACAGAACGAGTCCGAAAAATATGGACAATCCGATATAGCTGAAATTGAACAGATAAAACAGATTGTTTTTAGTCAGCCACAAGGTCACGGCAACTGCTTCAAAAACGATCAGTAAGATGATCGGATGTGAGTACTTCCTGATTAGTTTCATTTTTTCTCTCCAAATGACGATTTGAATAATTCATTTTACTTTTTCAGATACTCCGCATCTTTCGGTTCATACGGCACAAAAATAAAGTCCTTCTTTTGGTGGTACAAAAGACATACCGTCTCGACGTGCGCCGTTCTCGGGAACATATCCACCGCCGTGGCTCTTTGCACCTCGTAGCCGTGGGCGGACAGCAGCTTTACGTCACGGCCCAGGGTGGCGGGGTCGCAGGAGACGTACACCACCCGCGCCGGGGCCATGGCGGCGATGGCGTCGATGACCTCCGCCGTCAGGCCCTTCCGGGGCGGGTCCACGGAGATGACGTCGGGCCGCAATCCCTCCCGGGCGAACTTTGCCGCCATGTCAGAGGCGTCGCCGCAGAGGAAATCCACGTTGGTAAGGCCGTTGCGCCGGGCGTTGGCCTTGGCGTTTTCAATGGCCTGGGGCACGATCTCCGCGCCGATGGCCCGGGCGCAGCCCCTGGCCATGACGGAGGTGATGGTGCCGGCGCCGCAGTAGAGGTCCAGCACCGTTTCGGTGCCGTGCAGCTCGGCAAACGCCGCCGCCTTTTCATACAGCCGCTCCGCCTGGGCGCGGTTCACCTGATAAAAGGAGGGGACGCTCAACGTAAATGCCATGCCGCAGAGGGTATCCGCCAGGGTGTCGCTGCCCCAGAGGGGGCGGAAGGCATCGCCCAGCACGGCGTTGCCACGGCGGCGGTTCACCCCCAGCACCACGCCCACGCACCCCGGCAGGGCGGAGCGCAGGGCGTCCACCAGCTCCCGCTCATGGGGCAGGCTGTCGCCGTTGGCGATGACGCACACCAAACACTCCCCCTTACCGTTGGTGCGGGTGAAGAGGTGCCGCACCAGGCCGGTGTGGCTGTCCTCCCGGTAGCAGGGGATGTGATAGGTTTTTATCCACGCCGCCAGGGCACGGGCAGCGGCGTTGGCGGTGGGCTGCTGCAAAAGGCAGTCGTCAATGGGCTCCACCTGGTGGCTGCGGGCCCGGAAGAAGCCCACGTTGCCCTGCCCGTCCACCGGGTGGAGGCTCTTATTGCGATAGCCCGCCACAGCGGGGGCGGGGAGAATCTCCTCCACCCTCCCCTGCCAACCCCCCAGCCGGGTCAGGGCGTCCTGCACCCGCTGATACTTGGCGGACAATTCCTCCTGATAATCCATGTGGCGGAAGGCGCAGCCGCCGCAGCGGCGGTAATGGGGACAGTCCGGGGCGATGCGGTGTGGCGAGGGCTGGCGAACAGCCGCCACCTTGCCGAAGGCGGCGTTTTTCAGCACCTTCATTATCAGGATGTCGCACACCTCGCCGGCCACGGCGTCGTGGACGAACACCACCTGTCCCTCCACCCTGGCAATGCCCAGGCCCTCGGAGGAATAGCCCTCGATAGTGGCAGTAACGGTTTGATTTTTCTGCAACATAGATTAAAACTCGAACTTTTCGATGATTTTGCGGATGGCGTCGGCAAAGGCGGCCAGGGTCTTGTTGTCCCGGCCCTTGCTGCGGCGGATGAGGGCGGCCAGACTGTCGCCCAGCTGCACAAGGCGCTGGTAGGCCGGGGCCGTCTTCTTGCCCTCGAAGGTGACTTTCTTCCGCTCCGGCAGGTAGCCGGGGGCGGTCTGGGCATTCAGCAGCAGGTCGTAGACCTCCGTATATTGAGGGGCGTGGGCGGCAAAGCCCAGGGCCTTGACGCTGTCGGCAAAGAGAGGCGCCACGTCCCGGTCGCCGTGAACCACAAAGACGTGCTGCGTCCGGGCGGGGTCGAACTGGCCGATCCAGTGGAGCAGATGGTCACGGTCGGCGTGGGAGGAAAGGCCGGGGAAGTTGACGATCTTGGCCCGGACGGCCACCTCCTCGCCGAACAAGCGGACGCTCTGTGCGCCGTCCAGCAGCGTGCGGCCCAGCGTGCCGGGGCTCTGGAAGCCCACGAACACGATGGCGCTGTCCGGTCTCCAGAGGTTATATTTCAGATGGTGGCGGATGCGGCCGGCGTCGCACATGCCGCTGGCGGAGATGATGACCTTGGGGGTCCTGTCCTCGTTCAGCAGCTTGGACTCCTCGGTGGTCTCCGTCAATCGCAGGCCGGGGAAGGAGAACATGGCGGTGCCGTCCTGCACCAGGGCCAGTGCTTCATCGTCCAGATAGCCCCGCAGATCGCCGCAGAAGATGGTGGTGGCGGCCCTGGCCAGGGGCGAGTCCACATACACCGGGAAGTCGGGCACCGCCGTCACCAGGCCGCGGTCCTTGATCTCCCGGATGAAGTACAGCAGCTCCTGGGTGCGGCCCACGGCGAAGCTGGGAATCACCACGTTGCCGCCCCGGCGGAAGGTGTCGTCGATAATCTGGGCCAACTCTTCGGTGTAGCTCCACACCTCGGTGTGGTTGCGGTCGCCATAGGTGGACTCCATCACCACGTAGTCCGCCTCATGGAAGCACTGGGGGTCCCGCAAAATGGGCTGGTCCACGTTGCCGATGTCCCCGGAGAACACGATGGTGCGCGTCTCCTCCCCCTCCGTCAGCGTCAGGCGGATGGAGGCCGAGCCCAGCAGGTGGCCGGCGTCGATGAAGGTGGCCTTCACGCCGGGGCACAGGTCGATGGTGTGGTCATAGTCGCAGGTGTCGATATAGTCCGCCACGCGCATGGCGTCCTCCACGGTGTAGATGGGCTCCACCAGGGGGCGGCCCGCCCGCTCGTTTTTCCGGTTCTGGTAGGCGGCGTCGCTCTCCTGGATGTGGGCGGAGTCGGCCAGCATGATTTTCAGCAGCTCCGCCGTGGGAGCGGTGGTGAGAATGCGGCCCCGGAACCCCTGGCGCACCAGCATGGGCAGGCGGCCGGAGTGGTCGATGTGGGCGTGGGTCACCAGCACGTAGTCCACGCTTGCCGGGGCAAAGGGCAGGGAGGCGTTGTCGATCTCGTCCCGGCCCTGCTGCAAGCCGCAGTCGATGAGGATGGTCTTGCCCCCCACCTCCAGACAGTGGCAGCTTCCGGTGACGCAGCGGTCGGCGCCGAAAAATGATAGCTTCATATGGCTCATCCTTTCTCCGCAGAATTATTCAAGCTATATTGTACCATTGCCGCCGCCCTTTCGCAAGGCGATTCCGCCGCCGGGGGCACAAAATGTATTGTTTCCCATTTGTTTACACTTTTCCCTTTCCATCCCCTCGCCCGTGTGGTATACTATATTGGATTGTACGCAATTACCCTTTCCAAAGGAGATACATTTCATGGGACTGTTTACTAAAATTTTCGGCACCTACTCCCAGCGGGAGCTGAAGTCCATCTGGCCTGTGGTGCACCGCATCGAGGCCATGGAGGACGAATATAAGGCGCTGACCGATGCCCAGCTCCAGCACAAGACGGTGGAGTTCAAGGAGCGGCTCTCCGCCGGGGAGACGCTGGACGACATTCTGCCCGAGGCCTTTGCCACCGTGCGGGAGGCCGCCGACCGGGTGCTGGGCCTGCGGCCCTATCCGGTGCAGCTGGTGGGCGGCATCGTGCTGCACCAGGGCCGCATCGCCGAGATGAAGACCGGCGAGGGCAAGACGTTGGTGGCCACCCTGCCCGCCTACCTCAACGCCCTCACCGGCAAGGGCGTCCATATCGTCACCGTCAACGATTACCTGGCCAAGCGCGACAGCGAGTGGATGGGCAAGGTGCATCGCTTCCTGGGGCTCACCGTGGGCCTCATCATCCACGACATGGACAAGGCCCAGCGCCAGCAGGCCTACGCCGCCGACATCACCTACGGCACCAACAACGAGATGGGCTTCGACTACCTGCGGGACAACATGGCCATTTACGCCAACGAGCAGGTGCAGCGGGGCCACCAGTTCGCCATCGTGGATGAGGTGGACTCCATCCTCATCGATGAGGCCCGCACGCCGCTCATCATCAGCGGCATGGGGGATAAGTCCACCCAGCTGTACGACATGGCGGAGATGTTCGCCGCCAGGCTGAAAAAGTACGTGGTGGCGGAGACCGACGCCAAGGAGGAGGAAGACCCCTCCCTGGACGCCGACTACATCGTGGACGAAAAGGCCCGCACCGCCACCCTCACCGCCCGGGGCATCAAGAAGGCGGAGGAGTTCTTCCAGGTGGAAAACCTGGGCGACCCGGAGAACGCCACCATCGCCCACCACATCAACCAGGCCATCAAGGCCCACGGCACCATGCGCCGGGACGTGGACTACGTGGTGAAGGACGGCGAGGTGGTAATCGTGGACGAGTTCACCGGCCGCCTCATGTTCGGCCGCCGGTACTCCGAGGGCCTCCACCAGGCCATCGAGGCCAAGGAGCACGTCAACGTCCAGCGGGAAAGCAAGACGCTGGCCACCATTACCTTCCAGAACTATTTCCGCCTGTATCAGAAGCTGTCCGGCATGACCGGTACGGCCCTGACGGAGGAGGAAGAATTCGCCACCATCTACAAGCTGGACATTGTGGAGATCCCCACCAACCGGCCTGTGGCCCGTGTGGACATGGACGACAGCGTGTACAAGACGGAAGTCGGCAAGTACCGGGCCGTCATCCGCCAGGTGAAGGCGTGCCACGAAAAGGGCCAGCCCGTACTGGTGGGCACCGTGTCCATTGAGAAAAACGAGCTGCTGGGCCAGCTTCTCCGCCGGGAGGGCATCCCCTGCAATCTCTTGAACGCCAAGAACCACGAGAAGGAAGCGGAAATCGTGGCCCAGGCGGGCAAGCTGGGAGCCGTCACCGTGGCCACCAACATGGCCGGCCGCGGCACCGACATTATGCTGGGCGGCAACGCCGAATATCTGGCGAAAAACGACCTGCGCAAGGCAGGCCTCAGCGATGAGCTGATTGCCGAGGCCACCGGCTATGCCGACACCGACAACCAGGAGATTCTGGACGCCCGGAAGCTCTTTGCCGAGAAGATGGAGCACTACCGCGCCGCCATCGCCGACGAGGCCGATAAGGTCCGGGCGGCAGGGGGCCTGTTCATCATCGGCACCGAGCGCCACGACTCCCGCCGCATTGACAACCAGCTCCGCGGCCGCGCCGGACGACAGGGCGACCCCGGCCAGTCCCGGTTCTACATCTCCCTGGAGGACGATTTGATGCGCCTGTTCGGCGGCGACCGCATCACCGGCATGATGGAGCGCATGAACATCGACGAGGACACCCCCATTGAGAACAAGATGCTGTCCCACGCCATCGAGCAGGCCCAGACCACCGTGGAGAGCCGCAACTTCCAGGCCCGTAAGTCGGTGCTGGAGTACGACGACGTGATGAACAAGCAGCGGGAAATCATCTATGGCCAGCGCACCCAGGTGCTGGAGGGCATGGACGTGAAGGAGATCATCATGAACATGATGACCACCGCCATCACCAACCAGGTGTCCGCCGCCTTCCTGGGCCAGCAGCAGCTGGACGCTGCCGCATTGCGGGAGCTGCTGCGCACCGTGGAGGGCCTCTACTTCCCCCGGGGTGCCGTCAGCGCCGAATCGCTCGCCGGTCTTTCCCAGGAGGACGTCACCGACCGGTTCACCCAGGCTGCCGCCGCCTTCTACGACAAGAAGGAGCAGGAGTTCACCTCCCCCGTCATGCGTGAGGTGGAGCGGGTGGTGCTGCTGCGGGTGGTGGACGAATACTGGATGGACCACATCGACGCCATGGACGACTTGAAGCAGGGCATCCGCCTGCGGGCCTACGCCCAGACCGACCCTGTCATCGCCTACAAGAAGGAATCGCTGGAGATGTTCGACGAGATGATTGCCGCCATCCAGGAGGAGACGGTGCGCCGGCTCTACTCCGTGCGGCTGCGGAAGGACGAGGAGGTCAAGCGGGAGCGGGTGGCCAAGGCCACCTCCGAGAATGTGGGCGGCGACGGCACCGTGAAGAAGCAGCCCACCAAGGTGGTGAAAATCGGCCGCAACGACCTGTGCCCGTGTGGGTCCGGCCTCAAGTGGAAGAAATGCACCTGCAAGGAGTACCATCAGTAATCCGGTTATAATAGGCGGGACTGCGGTCCCGCCTTTTCCCCACTCCGTGATTTGTAAAAGGAGCGCCATTATGTTCCAAACTATGGAGAAAAACGGCCTTGTCTATTTAACCTCCCACCAATTATCCGGGGTATGCCACGGCTTCACCACCCGTCTCGGCGGCGTCAGCCCCGCCCCCTGGGACAGCCTGAATCTGGGCGTCAGCCGGGGGGATGCCATGGAAAACGTGGCGGAGAATTACCGCCTGCTGGGTCACGCCCTGGGGCTGACCATAGACCACGCCGTATTGAGCCAACAGACCCACACCGACAACGTCCGCATTGTGACTGCGGAGGACTGGGGCAAGGGCCTGTGGCGCCGCCGGGACTACACCGATGTGGACGGCATGGTGACCAACGTGCCCCACACGCCGCTGGTGGTGTTTGGGGCGGATTGCAACGTGATTTTACTCCACGACCCGGTCCACGGCGCCGTCGGCGCCTGCCACGCCGGGTGGCGGGGCACGGCAGCCGGCATCGCCGCCAAGGCGGTGGCGATCATGGCCCGGCAGTACGGCACCGACCCCGCCCATGTCCACGCCGCCATCGGCCCCTCCATCGGCCAATGCTGCTTTGAGACCGACGGCGACGTGCCCCAGGCGCTGCGTGAGGCCCTGGGCAGCGACGCGGAGCCCTTGATGGACTGGAACGGCAGCAAGTGGCACATTGATTTGAAGGCGGCCAACGCCCTGTGGCTGCGGCGCTGCGGCGTGCAGCACATCGACGTGTGCGAGGAATGCACCATGTGTCACCCGGAGCGATATTGGTCCCATCGCCGCTGCGGCGACCGCCGGGGCGTCCAGGCGGCTGTCATCTCCCTGGAGGATACGCTATGAAACGATGGATTGCCCTTTGCCTGGCCCTTTGTCTGGCCCTGCCTCTAGCGGGCTGCGGCGATTGGGATGAAATGGAGGCCGACCCTCTCCGGGAGCTGACGGACTACTATCAGCCGGAAAATGAGACCGCCGCCCCCACTCCCGTCACCGATTTCACCCTGCCCTGGCACCCGGAGGAGACGCTGGATCCCCTGACCTGCGCCGACGGCTGGCCCCAGACGGTGGGAGCGCTGCTGTACGAGGGGCTGTATGCCCTGGACAGCACCTTCACCCCCTACCCCGTGCTGGCCCAGTCAGCCCGCTACGACGCCGCGGAGTACACCTACACCATCACTGTCCGCCGGGGCGTCACCTTTACTGACGGCGCCCCCCTCACCGCCAACGACGTGGCCCAGTCCCTGCGCCGGGCCCGGCTTTGTGACCGCTACGCCTCCCGGCTGCAACAGGTCAAGTCGGTGGAGAGCCGGGATAACGACGTGATCATCACCCTCCAGCGGGACAACCGACAGTTTTTGGCCCTGTTGGATATTCCCATCGCCCGGACGGATGTGGCCGGCGCCGTTCATCCTCTGGGCACCGGGCCCTACTACCTGGCCCAGGACGAGGGGAACTGGCTTCTGTGCGCCAATGACAACTGGTGGCAGCAGAAAACCGTGCCCCTCCGGCGCATCTCCCTCATGTCCTGCAAGAGCGACGAGGCCATGCTTTACGCCTTCTCTGCCCGGGACGTGCACCTGCTGCGCTACGAGCTCACCGGCGTGGACGACACCATTCCCGACCTGCGCTCGGACTACACCGACGCTCCCGCCCCCGTACTGCAATACCTGGGCTTCCACCTGGGCCATGAGCTGCTGCAGGACGATGCCGTGCGCCGCGCCATCTCCCTGGCCATTGACCGCCAGCGCATCACCGGCACCTACCTCCTGGGACACGGCGAGGCTGCCCAGTTTCCCGTCCATCCCCAGAGCCCTCTGTACCCTGCGGATCTGGCCCGCAACCCCACCCGCAGCGAGGTGGATGCCACCATGACCGACCTGGGGCTGATGGACGGCGAGGAGCGCTGGACGCTGGATTTACTGGTGTACAGCGAAAACAGCTTCAGCGTGGCCATCTGCCAGGCCATCGCCGACACCCTGGCCCGCTACGACCTGGACGTCACCGTTCGCGCCCTGCCCTGGGAGGACTATCTCTCCGCCCTGGCGGCAGGCGAATTTGACCTCTATTTCGGCCAGTGCCGCATGACCGCCGACTGGGACATGACTTCTTTGGTGGGCATCGGCGGCAACCTGAACCTGGGTGGCTATTGGGACGAAACCACCGATGCCCTGATTGCCCGCAGCCTGTCCGCAACGGACGAGGCCCGGCCTGACGCCCTGTACCAGCTCTGTCAGCACCTGCAAGAGACCTGCCCCATCGCCCCCCTCTGCTTCAAATCCGTCACCGTGCTCACCACCAGTGGTCTGGTGGAAAACGTCTCCCCCACCGCTGCCAACCCCTTCTACGGCATGGAGAACTGGACGCTGCACATGGCGGAATAATGGTACCCCCCACCGTTTTTGGGCAAGCTTAAAGCCGCCCGGCAGATGCCGGGCGGCTTTGAATTATCACTTGCAAAATCAGCTATACGTCCGCACCACAGCGGTGACGCGGCCCAGAATGGAGGCATAACGGCCGTCAATGGGCTGGTAGTCCGGGTTTTCCGGCATCAGCAGCACCCGGCCATTCTCCCGCCGCAGGCGCTTCACCGTGGCCTCGTCCTCCAGCAGGGCCACCACGATCTCGCCGTTGTTGGCCTGCTGCTGGCGGTGGACCACCACCAGATCCTCCGGCAAAATGCCGGCGTCCCGCATGGAGTAGCCCCGCACCCGCAGGGCAAAATATTCCCCTTCCCGACCGCCGGTGTCGAAGGTGAGATAGTCCTCGATGCACTCCTCCGCCAGAATGGGGGTACCGGCGGCCACGTTGCCCACAATGGGGATGCGGCCCGCGGGCGCCTCTACCTCCTCCTGCGCCTGGCGGGCAGGACGGTCCACCAGGGCGATGGCGCGGCCCTTGCCGCTGCCCTTCTGGATAACGCCCAATTCCTCCATGTGCTTGAGGTGGAAATGCACCGTGGAGGGGGACTTCAGCCCCACCGCCTCGCCGATCTCCCGCACGGAGGGCGGATACCCCTGCTCCTCCAGCGTTTGGGCGATGAAGTCGTATATCGCCTGCTGCATTTTGCTCAGTCCGGCCATATTCTGCCCCTCCCTTTCATTCTTGGAACAAGTGTATCATAATATTTCATAAATTGCAACATTTGTTCTACATTTTTTTTAGTTTTTTGTCTTGCATTTTCGCCTTTCCTATGGTAACATTAGCTTTACTGTGATACATATGCCCTCTGGGGCATTCCATAACGGAGGATGAAAATTATGCTGATTGCTATTACGATTCTGCAACTTCTGGTGGCCCTGGTGCTCATTGCCATGGTGCTGTTCCAGTCCGGTAAGTCCCAGGGCCTCAGCGGCGCCATTGGCGGCATCGCTGACTCCTACATGGCCAAGAGCAAGGCCAAGGGTCTGGACGCCCGTCTGGCCCGCGCCACCAAGTGGGTGGGCGCCGTGTTCGTAGTGCTGACCCTGGCGCTGAACTGCATGGTCGCCGCCGGTATGTAAATCATTTTTAATCGAGTAGGAGGGGCTGAATAAACCCCGACCTCTCACACCACCGTGCGTACCGTTCGGTACACGGCGGTTCAACCGCATAAGTGCAGAGACT
>CACWYC010000004.1 GCA_902765025.1 Oscillospiraceae bacterium | reverse complement strand
TCATTTCGTGCTATTTCAAAGCAAGAGTAACATCGAAAGACCGCCCTTCGGGACGGTCTTTTGGCACTTTCTGACAGGACAGAAGAATGATTCTGTCCTAAAATCCAACGACGGGAGGCATGGCGGTGTCGATCGAACTGTTCGCGCACAATCAGACGGCATACGAGGCCGCTGCCGCCATGCTTGCGGAGACCGGCAAGGCCGCCGTCGTCCATCCCACGGGCACGGGCAAGTCGTTTATCGGCTTCAAGCTCTGCGAGGACAACGCGGACAAGCGCGTCTGCTGGCTCTCGCCGTCCGAGTACATCTTCCGCACCCAGTTGGAAAATCTCGCCACCAGCGGCGCGGTTGTACCGGAGAACATCACGTTTCTGACCTACGCCAAGCTCATGCTGACGGACGAGACGGAGCTTGCGGAGATTCGCCCCGACTACATCATCCTCGACGAGTTCCACCGCTGCGGGGCGGAGCAGTGGGGGCAGGGTGTGCAGCGTCTGCTGTCAGCCTGCCCGGAAGCAAAGCTGCTGGGGCTGTCCGCCACCAATATCCGCTACCTCGACAACCAGCGTGACATGGCAGACGAGCTGTTTGACGGCAACGTGGCGTCGGAAATGACGCTGGGCGAAGCCATCGTGCGCGGCATTCTCAACGCGCCGACCTATGTGCTGTCGGTGTTCGCCTATCAGCAGGACTACGACCGCCTGAAATCCCGTGTGCGCCGTGCCAAAAGCAAGGCGACCCGCGACGCGGCGGAGAAGTATCTGGAAGCCCTGCGCCGCGCGTTGGAGCAGGCGGACGGGCTGGACACGATCTTCGACAAGCACATGACCGACCGCGCGGGCAAGTATCTGGTGTTCTGCGCAAACGCGGAGCACATGCGCGAGATGATGGACCATGTGGACGAGTGGTTTGGCAAAATCGACGCCGCACCGCACGTTTACAGCGCCTATTCCGACGATCCTGCCGCCAGCAGGGCTTTTGCGGACTTCAAGGCGGACGGCAGCGACCATCTCAAGCTGCTGTTCTGCATCGACATGCTCAACGAGGGCATCCACGTCGAGGACGTGAGCGGGGTCATCCTGTTCCGCCCGACGGTCTCTCCGATTATCTATAAGCAGCAGATCGGCCGTGCGCTCTCCGCGTCCAAGGCGAAGGAGCCGGTCATCTTCGATATCGTCAACAACATCGAAAACCTCTACAGCATCGGCACCATCGAGCAGGAGATGCAGACGGCGGTGAACTACTACCGCTTTCTCGGTGAGGGCGGCATGGTGGTCAACGAGCGGTTCCGCGTCATTGACGAGCTGCGGGACGCGCGGGAGCTGTTCGAGCAGCTCAACGATACGCTGAGCGCGTCGTGGGACACGATGTATGAATACGCCAAGCGGTACTTTGCCGAACACGGCAATTTAGAGGTGCCGCGGCGGTACAAGACAGAGGACGGTTACAGCCTCGGCAACTGGATTTACACGCAGCGCAAGGTCTACGCGGGCGTGCAGTACGGGAACCTGGACGAGAGCCGTGTTGCGCGGCTGGAGGCAATCGGCATGGTCTGGGACAGCGCCCGGGATCTGTCGTGGCAGCGGTACTACGAAGCTGCCAAAAACTATTATGACGAGCATGGGAATCTGAAGGTCGTTGTTACGGATGTAACAACGGACGGGATACGGCTCGGACAGTGGATCGCAAACCTCCGTTCATATCGGAAAAGCGGCATACGAAGCGCATATCTCACACAGGAGCGCATCCAAGCTCTTGACCGGATTGGGATGGTGTGGGACGTTCCCGACTATCTCTGGGAAGAAAACTATGCGGCGGCCATGCAGTATTACCGCGAGCACGGAAATCTGGATATCGCTGACCGCTACTGCACAAAAAACGGCCTGCGCATCGGAACGTGGCTCCGCAAGCAGCGCATGCTGCGGCAGGGCAAGGCAGTCGGTGCGGCTTTGACTGACGAACAGATTCGGCGGCTCGACAGCATCGGCATGATTTGGAGCAGCAAGCTTGAACGCTCATGGGAGCGTGGGCTTGCCGAAGCGAAGGACTACTACAACAAGCATGGCGATCTGAACGTGCCGACCATGTACGTCGCACCCTCGGGCTTTAAGCTGGGCGGCTGGATTGCAGACCGCCGCGAAAAGGGCAGGGAGAAGCACGATCCGGAGCGTCGGCGGCAGCTGGACGCTTTGGGCATGGTGTGGCAGAAGCCCGACCCGTGGGAAGTGCGATACGCGCTGGCGAAGGCGTACTTTATCGAACACGGCGATTTGAATATGCCCGCGCAGTACAAGTCCAATGGCATGTGGCTCGCCAAATGGCTCAACGAGCAGCGACAAATATACATTGGCAACCGCCCAAGCAAGTCGCTGACCGCCGAGCAGGTGCAGCGGCTGGAAGCGATCGGGATGACGTGGGGGAAACGGCGAGTCACAGGACGCACGGAAGAACGCGTGACGGTGTGAGGTGAGCGTATGGATAAAAATATGGCGAAGGATGCCACAACAAATAATACCACAACTGAGGGCAGTGAAACTGTCACACAATTTAAAGCCCCAACCTACGAAAAAGACGAGGATTGGGTGAAAAACTACATTTCCCAATTTGGCACGGAGCCCTCATTCTTTTGATAAACAGGAGACATGATTATGGCTGAAAATAAAAGGACAATACCCTTTAGCCCGCCGGATATCACGGAACTGGAAATTGAAGAGGTCGCGGAAGCGTTGCGGTCGGGGTGGATTACCACTGGGCCCAGAACGAAGGGACTGGAGAAGCGACTCTCTGAGTATTGCCATACCGACAAGATGGTTTGTCTCAATTCCGCTACAGCGGCTGAGGAGTTGAATTTCCACATTCTCGGTGTTGGTCCGGGCGACGAGGTGATTGTGCCTGCTTATACTTACACCGCCAGCGCGTCCGCAGCGATCCACTGCGGTGCGAGGGTGGTCTTTGTGGATTCACAAAAGGACGGCGACCCGATCACGCGCTCGCCGGAGATGGACTACGACGCGGTTGCTGCCGCTATCACGGAGAGAACTAAGGCAATCGTGGCGGTGGATATCGGCGGAATCATGTGCAATTACGACCGGCTGTATCAGGTGGTTGAGAGTAAGAAAAACCTTTTTCGACCGAGCAATCCCATCCAGGAAGCCATCGGTCGAGTAGCGGTGTTTGCTGACTGTGCACACGCGCTGGGAGCGTCGCGTCACGGTAAAATGGCGGGAGAGGTGGCGGATTTCACCAGTTTTTCATTCCATGCGGTCAAGAACTTTACGACTGCGGAGGGCGGCGCTTCAACGTGGCTGCCCATAAAAGGAATAGATGATGACGAGTTGTATCATCGCTACCAACTGCTCAGCCTGCACGGACAGGACAAGGACGCTCTCGCCAAGACGAAGCTCGGCGCGTGGGAGTACGACATCATCGGCCCATGGTACAAGTGCAATATGACGGACATCATGGCGGCTATTGGACTGCGGCAGCTTGACCGCTATCCTGGCATTCTGGCGCGCCGCAAGGAGATCATCGGGCGGTATGACGCTGCGATGGATGAGTTGGGTGTTGCGCATCTAAACCACTATGGCAAGGACTATGAGAGCAGCGGGCATCTTTATTTGACCCGCCTGCCGGGCATTGATGCGCTGCAGCGCAACAAGATTATCGAGAAGATGGCTGAGCACGGCGTCGCAACGAATGTGCACTATAAACCGCTCCCGATGATGACCGCATACAAAGCGTATGGTTGGGACATCAAGGACTTCCCGAACGCCTATGACTACTACCACAATCTCATCACGCTACCGCTGCACACGAAGCTCAGCGACGAGGATGTGGCGTATGTTCTGGAAACGTTACGGTCGGTTGTGAAAGAGTATATCTGATGCTGAGACGGTGGGAAGATCTTCCGGCATTTATGCGGGTATCCGAGGTCAGGCCATACTACGATGCCCTGTCGAAGAAACGTGTTAGCTTAATACTGAAAAGAGCGTTTGACCTTGTGGTTGGACTGCTTTTGCTGGTCATCCTGGCAATTCCGATGCTGATTATTGCGATTGCAATCAAGCTTGATTCCGAAGGACCTGTTTTCTATCGGCAGGAGCGGGTGACCACCTACGGCAAACGCTTTCGGATACATAAGTTCCGCACGATGGTCAGCGACGCGGACAGAATTGGGACATCAGTGACGGTGGGACACGACGGCCGCATTACGCGGGTGGGCGCGAGACTTCGCCGCTGCAGGCTCGACGAGTTCCCGCAGCTCTTGGATGTGATTGCGGGCAACATGAGTTTTGTCGGTACACGCCCTGAGGTGCCAAAGTATGTGTTGCAGTATAGCAACGAGATGCTGGCGACGCTTCTGCTGCCGGCGGGTATTACAAGCGAAGCAAGCATTCGGTATAAGGATGAGGACAGATTGCTGGAGTCCGCTGAAGATGCTGATTGGGCTTATGTAGCAAGAGTTCTTCCGGGGAAAATGTACTGGAACTTGCAAAGCGTTGCTAGATTCAGCTTTTGCGCTGAACTTGCGACAATGGTGCGGACGGTGCTGGCTGTGTGCGGGAAAGAGTATGCGGAGAACGGCAAACCTGCTGTAGATAAAGCAACGGTGGATGTGTAGCAAATGAAGATATCTGTAATCATTATAGCACTCAATGAAGAAAAAGCGTTGCCGGATTTGCTGAATGATTTGTCTTCCCAAAGCTATGATCATCGGCAAGTTGAGGTGATTTTGGTTGATGGCCTTAGCCAAGACAGGACAAAACAGATCATGCAGGATTACGCAGAGAGCACGGATTTTGCCCGTGTACTTTGCTTGGACAATCCTAAGGCGTTCCAGCCGTGCGGCTGGAATGTGGCGCTTGCCCATGTTGATGCAGATGTGATAATCCGCTTAGATGCACACGCAAGGATTCCATCTGATTTCTTAGAGAAGAATGCTGCGTGCATTCAAGCAGGGCATGATATTTGCGGCGGAAAAGTAATGAACCATATAGCGCAAAAGACGCGCTGGAGTACCGCTGTAAATGCAGCCGAAGACTCAATGTTTGGTGGCAGCGTGGCTGCATTTCGTCATAAAGACCAGCCGTGTGTTGTGAAAACGCTGGCATTTGCAGCATATCGCAAAGAGGTATTTGATAAAGTCGGAACATTCAACGAGCAGCTCGTCCGTACGGAAGACAACGAAATGCACTATCGTATGCGACAAGCGGGCTTTGAATTCTACTATACGCCAGAGATAGTTTCCAGCAGAGAAACGAGGCCAACTTTTCGAAAACTGCTTCGGCAGAAGTACTTAAATGGCTATTGGATAGGCATCACACTAGGAATTGAGCCAAGATGTTTTTCACTTTATCATTTTGTACCGCTCGCCTTTGTGCTGAGCATTTTAGCAGTAACGATTATGATGTTCTTTGGGATCATGTGGCCGAGTGCGGCACTTTGGATCGCATATGGTGCGGCAAACCTATTGATGACGGTAACGGCAGTCATAAACGATAAAGACCGTAACATCTGCTTTGCATTGTTGCCAGTTATGTTTTTGTTACTGCATATTGGTTACGGAGTTGGCACGTTTCTTGGCGTAATGAAGGCGATAAAAGGGAAAAATGGATAAAGACAATTTAACTTCATTTTTGCCGATAGATTCATATGCGGCTGTATTGTAAGATACTGTACTGTTTTAACTATGAATATATTATATTTTTCACATCTTATAAATGATATGGCAAATGGACCTAGTTACAGTGTTCCGGCTCAAATTAAAGCACAATCTGCGTTTGATAATGTTTTTTGGTGGAATATGGCAGATGACGCGGTTCAGGAAGACTGGTTAAAGACAGGATTGTTTCACGGAATTAAAGACTACCCAAACAAAGCTATATCGTCCTTGCCTAAGCCTTTTAATAGTCCTGATTTGGTTGTGTTCGAGGATTTTTACTATCTGGACGATGCTCTCCATGCATTGGAATGCTACCTCCGAAGAATACCGTACACAATTGTGCCTCGTGGTGCACTTACATATCAAGGCCAGGCGCAGAAGCGACTTAAAAAAATAATAGCAAATTTTTTGATTTTCAAACCCATGGTTAAGCATGCAGCGGCAATTCAATTTTTGACGCACCGTGAGCAAGCTGATTCTGGTGAAAAATGGAATAAAAACCGGTTTATTGCGCCAAACGGCGCATACATTTTGCCCGATTATAAAGAAAAGACCGATAAGCCCATTGAATTGAAAGGCGTATGCATAGGTAGATTTGACCCGTTTCATAAAGGGCTGGATTTGCTTATGGACGCGGTTAGTGAAATTCAGAAAGAATTGAGAGCAGCGAAACTTAGTGTATCACTGTACGGCCCGGAACGAATGGGTTTGCGTGAAGCATATCAGCAAGAAGTCCGCGAAAGGGGATTGGATGACATTCTAATTGTAAAGGATGGCATATTTGGCGAAGAAAAGGCTGATGTGTTAAAATGCGCTGACTTTTTCCTTATGACATCCCGCTTTGAGGGAATGCCTATGTCTATGATAGAAGCGATGAGCTATGGGCTACCATGTTTTGCAACGAAAGGTACGAATATGGCCGAAGAAATTGATAGCCATCAAGCCGGGTGGACATGCGATAACACGGTTGAAAGTATTATAGAATGCTTTTGTCGTATGATTTCCCAGAAAGATAAATTGCTAGAATATGGGAGAAACGCACACGACTTGTCACTGCGTTATGATTGGGTTGCAATTGCGGAAAGAACGCACAAAGAGTATTTAAAGCTCGGAGGAAAAAAATGAACACAGAGTGGCTGAGAACAGTATCTCATGTTTTGCCGGACAAGACCTATATCCAGCTTCAGTATTTCTATCATTTTCATAAGCTGCCGAATTTGAAAAACCCGAAGACATTTAACGAAAAGCTCCAGTGGTTAAAGCTGTATGACCGAAATCCTCTTTACACTATAATGGTGGATAAAGTATTGGCAAAAGAATATGTGGCGTCGATCATTGGAGAAGAGCACATTATTCCGACACTTGGAGTATGGGATCGAGCTGAAGACATTGACTTTGACGCACTTCCAGAGCAGTTTGTATTAAAGACAAATCACGATAGTGGCGGTGTAGTGGTATGTTCTGATAAAAAGAGTTTAGATCGGGAAAAGACAGTTAATAAACTGAAAAAAGCACTTAAAAAAAACGGATACTGGTATGGTAGAGAATGGCCATATAAAAATATAACTCCCAAAGTCTTTGCTGAAAAGTATATGTCGAATGATTCCGTAAACGAGGAAATAGGCTCCTTGCTTTCGTATAAGTTCTACTGTTTTGATGGAGAACCGCGGTTTCTTTATGTAGGCGTTGATAGAATCGAAAACGGCAATAAAGGAGAGTTGCTATGCACTTATTATGATACTGAGTGGGAACAACCGCCGTTTAACCGGCCAGATCATCGGACACTTCCCTTCTTAATAGACAAACCAGTCTGCTTTAATCGAATGATGTCGTTTTCTAGGCAGCTATCAAATCAAATACCTTTTGCCCGAGTAGATTTATATGAAGTTTCCGGTGAAGTCTTTTTTTCGGAGATTACTCTCTGCCCTGGATCGGGTTATAGTCCTTTTTATCCTCTGGAATGGGAAAGGAAGATAGGAGATTGGATTAAAATTCCTGAAGCGAAATAAAAAAGGTAGCTACAAATAGTGCAAATGCAAGAGTAAAAAGGAATCATTGATGCTGATGAAAGCATATACGAACAAAAAAGGGAAGAGCATAATAACAAAAGTTGAGGAAGCCTTGACATCATTATTTTTGATTTACCTCATTTGGTATAAAGAAGCTTATTCCTCAAGCAATGTGATTTTATATGGTTCTGTTATTCTTTTAACGGCAACTGTCTTTTATGATGCTGTCCGGACGGGATATGCTAGAAAAATTAGAATAGTGAATGTCATGGCAATGTATGGGAGGGTGCTTGTATACTCCCTTATTACCGGACTATTTATTGCCATTGATATGGATAGTTTCCTTAATTATATAATGCGTCTCGCAACGTTTACTATTTTATGTGCAGACTGTATCTTTATATCCCGTAAAGAGGGATCGACCGATTGGATTTTGAACATTTTTGCTGTTTGCGCAATTCTATGTGCACTGCAAGCGGCGCTCTTTGGCGTCTCATACAATGGCGGAGCGACTATTACAATGAGCCATCATAATAATCCCAATAAAATAGGATTGACGATGGTGCTCGGAGCAATTGCTCTGCTCTATAATAAAGAGAAATTCAATAAGCGGTTGCTATTAAATTTGCCCCTTCTATTGCTGTTTTTCTATGTCGTGATGAGATCCGGTAGTCGAAAGAGCTTTTTATGTATTGGTGCTATTTCGGCACTTTGGGCTATTGACTATTTTCAATCCGAGTTTTCACGAAAGTTATCAGGAAAAAAGTTTTTTTTGATGACATTTTCTGCGATTCTCATTGCATTTGGCACGTATTATATTATAACCAGTTATGGCAATACAGCACTAGCGCAGCGAATGACTAGACTTACGGGAGAATTGGAATCAGGAAGAAGAATAGATCTGTATCAAGAGGCAATAGAACTTTGGCTCAACCATCCGCTATTTGGGATAGGATATGGACAATTTGCACAGTATTCTAGGTTTCACTATTATTCGCATTCAACCTATGCAGAAATCCTATCTTGCACCGGGATAATTGGCACAATTCTGTTTTTCAATCCACTTGCAGCAGAATTTATCAAGTGTGTTCGCTTATGCTTTGGAAAAAGATCGTTTAGAGATAGAGAGAAACAATATACTGCAAGAATGCTCTTGCTGATTTTTTTGATTGAGCTTTTCTTGGCTTCGGTAATGATCTTAATCTATGAGATTGACCATATGCTTATAATTACTTTTCTTTTTCTCAACATAGACAGACTTACAACAGAGCGGGAGAATGCAGCCGAAACAACAAGTGGGGATAAGGCAATCGTTACGACATGAATGCTATGCAACAAATTATTATAGGTGCCGATTTGGTGCCGACAACCACCAACATTGAACAGTTTGCTTCCGGCGACACAGCCACGCTGCTTGGCGATGACCTTGCTGAACTTCTGGCTGCTGCGAGCTATCGCATTTTCAATTTGGAAGTACCACTGACAGATAAAGCTGCACCCATTCCGAAGTGCGGGCCTAATCTGATTGCGCCAACGCGAACCATCAACGGTTACAAAGCGATGGGCGTAGACCTGCTGACGCTGGCCAACAACCACATCATGGATCAGGGCGCACAGGGGTATGAGTCCACGATAAGTACCTTGGACGCTGCCGGTATTGCGCATGTGGGCGGGGGAGATGATCTTGCAGATGCAGCGAAGCCATACTTATTTGGATTCGCGGGCAAAAGAATTGGTGTCTACGCTTGCGCGGAACATGAGTTCTCCATCGCGACTGAGACAACTTGCGGAGCAAACCCGTTTGACCCGTTGGAATCTCCCGACCATGTGGCAAAGCTAAAAAGCGAATGTGATTTCGTTATTGTTCTTTACCATGGTGGTAAGGAACATTATCGCTATCCGTCGCCAAACCTGCAAAAGACCTGCCGGAAGTTGGTCGAGAAGGGCGCAGACCTCGTCATTTGCCAGCACAGCCATTGCATCGGTTGTGAGGAGAAGTATGGCGACGGTACGATCGTCTATGGGCAGGGTAACTTTCTGTTTGACCATAGCAAAAGTGAGTTTTGGCAGACCAGTCTACTTGTATCATTGGACAATAATCTTCAAGCTTCGTATATTCCGCTTGTCAAACAGGGAAACGGCGTTCGATTGGCGGATGGAGTCCAGGCGAAGGCGATTCTGCAGGAGTTTCAAGAACGTGGTCACAGAATTTTAGAGACAGGGTTTATTGACAGAGAATATAAGGCATTTGCCGATAGTGCTTTAGCAGACTATTTGGTTTCTCTTGGGGCGCGAAGGACATTGCTGGGGAGGATTCTTAATCGTCTCAGCAGAGGAAAATATTATAAGGCTAAAGTTAAGCTTTTATATAGGAAAAGGAACTATCTGGCACTACGGAACTTTATCGAGTGTGAGGCGCATCGGGAATTGGTGCTGAGAGGATTGTGTGAGGATGAACGAGATTATAAAAAATAGCGATACTATGGAAACGGAAGCTCCTTTGGTGAGTGTTGCAGCAATATCGTACATGCATGCAAATTATATTAGAAAAGCGTTAGATAGTGTATTAGAACAGAAAGTGGATTTTAAATATGAAATCGTGGTGGGAGAAGATGCTTCGCATGATGGGACTGCGGATATTTTACTTGAGTACCAAAATAAGTACCCAGAAATTATTATTCCTTTAATCAATGAAAAAAACATAGGGGCTTCTCACAATTCTTATAATGTTCAATTACATTGCCGAGGCAAATATATTGCCCCGTTGGAGTGCGATGATTTTTGGTGTGACCCAAACAGGTTGCAAAAACAGGTTGATTACCTAGAAACACATCCGGAATTATCAGCAGTGGGATCTAACTATTATTGTGTAGACCATAATGGTGAAACCAACAGGATTTCAATGACAAAGCGAGAGGTAAGCAAGACATATTATCTGAATGATTATCTTTACAATGGCTTTACAATTCATGGCGGAACATTACTTTACAGAAACTTTTTTCCGTTGCAGAGCGAGAGATATAAGCGAGTAAGGTTTTGTGCACCTACAATGGGCGATGTCTTTGCGAGATGTTTGTTATATGACTATGGTGGAATATATGTTTTCCCTGAGCCGATGCACTGTCACCGTGACGGGTCAAAGGACGCAACAAGCTTTACTGCTAGGCAAAAAACGGACGCAATGAAGTATACTTATATGATGCAGAACATAGTGGAAGAAATGAATTGGTATTTTGATGGAAAATATGATTTTTCTCCCAAGGTATGTACAAGAATGGCGGCGGTATTCCTATCATGGCTATTGGGGAGTGCGCAAATAAGTATACGCGAGTGGCAAGATTTCTTGATGACAATGCGTTTGCATGATCAGATATTTGTCATTAATCGAATTGTCGTATTTGGAGGAAGAAAAGCTATAAGAAAGCTTTTGTGTGTATTAGGCGCGCTATAGAGCTGTTGTTTTGGAGAAGGAAAATGAAGGGACAAGAAACGCTTACAAATAGAATTGCAAAAGGAATGGTGTGGCGCCTTCTTGAACGTGGCGGCATACAATTGATTCAATTTCTAGTTCAGCTTCTTCTTGCTCGTGTTCTTTCACCAAGCGATTATGGAATACTTGCGATTGTAAATGTGTTCATTGCATTTTCAAATACCTTAATTAATAATGGACTAGGAAATGCAATTATTCAACGAACGGATTCCGAAGACGCGGATTATTCTACGGTTTTTTACGTGCAGATTGCAATAGCTTTAATTTGCATATTAGTTCTCATATTTGGAGCGCCATTTATCGAGCATTATTACAATGTTGAGAGTTTGTCGCTCTATGTGAGGGCCATGTCAATTATATTGCTATTAGAGGCTCTATCCTCAATGCAACTTACTGCGTTGAGGAAGAATATGATGTTCGACAAAAGTTTTATTACAAATGTTTTGAGCGTTTTTGTCCAAGGTGTTAGCGGAATTGGCTTTGCACTTGCAGGATTTGGTATTTGGAGCCTTATTATTTCTCAAATACTTATGAAGTTTACCGTTCTTATTTCACTTTTGTTTTTTGTGAGATGGAAGCCAAAAGCTGTTTTCTCTTTCAATCGTTTGAAAAAACTATTCAGCTATAGTTGGAAGCTTACTGTTGCATGGATGATTGGAACTTTACACCAACAACTTTATTCGCTAGTAATTGGAAAGTTTTTCTCGACTGAGACACTTGGATTTTATAATCGCGGACAGAGTCTACCAAATACCATGACAACAACAATAAATGAAACAGTATCCTCGGTAATGTTTCCTGCTCTAGCAACCATCCAAGGCGACTTGAAACAATTGAAAAAATATACACGGAAAATGATGGCACTTACAGCTTTTGTGGTTGCACCAATTATGGCTGGAATAGCGGGTATTTCGAAAAACTTTGTTTTGCTTGTTTTGACTGAAAAATGGGCGCCATCTATTTTGATGATGCAACTTTTCTGCATACCTTTTGGTATTAATATCCTTAGTACGACAAATATGCAAGCGTTTAATGCAATTGGAAGGTCAGATGTATTTCTTAAGCTTGAGGTAATAAAGCGAACTCTTTCTCTGATCCTTTTAATCATATCTGCTCATTATAGCATCTATCATGTAATTATTGTTTTGTCGTTAATGGGCATATTCTCTTTGATTTATAACACATTTCCTAATCAAAGAATATTGCATTATTCGATTCGCGAGCAGATTTCGGACATTCTCCCGCCGATTATAATTGCAATAGTGATGCTTAAATGCGTTTTGATGGTGAATAAGCTTGATTTGAGTTACATCGTACTGTTGATACTTCAAATCGTTATTGGCGTGATTATTTATGTTACGCTTTCCTCTGTGCTTAATAGAAGAGTGCTTGTTGAAGTGATAAAGGTGGCGCAAGAGACTGTGAGGCGTAAATAAAACACAAACGCACATGAAAGAGGATTCAACAATGAAAAAGCTGCTGCTCCTGGGCGGGTCAGCCCAGCAGGTTATTGCCATTGAGACGGCGAAGCGCCTTGGACTATATACTGTTCTGTGCGACTATTTGCCGGACAACCCCGGCCAATACCACGCAGATAAGTTCTATCTTACCAGCACCACGGACAAGGAAGCGGTGCTTGATGTGGCGCGCAAGGAACAAGTGAACGGTGTGCTTGCCTATGCTTCCGATCCAGCTGCCCCGACTGCGGCATACGTGGCGGAAAAGTTGGGATTGGCTACCAATCCATACAAATCAGTCGATATCCTTTGCAATAAGGACAAGTTCAGAGATTTTCTGGCACATAACGGCTTTGCCTGCCCAACGGCCAAGAGCTATACAACTGCTGATGCAGCAATTTCGGATCGGGATAACTTTGATTATCCGATTATTATGAAACCTGTTGATTCATCGGGAAGCAAAGGCGTTACCATCCTGCATTCTCCTGAGAATTTCGATAAAGCGGTTGAGTTTGCATTTTCGTTCTCACGTTCAAAAAAAATCATTATCGAGAAATATATCGTCCGCAAACACAAGTATACCATCGGCGGAGATATTTTTATTAACGACGGCGAAGTCATCCTATGGGGATTAATGAATTGTTTTCGGGATCATTCACCAAATCCTCTCGTTCCGGGAGGGAAAATTTTCCCGGTATTACTTAACGAGTCTGATACTGAAAAAGTGAAAGCCACCCTCCAGGACATGGTAACGAAGCTTGAAATCAAAAGCGGCAGCATGAATGTCGAGCTTATAATTGATAAAGATGACAAGGTGTATCTGATCGACATCGGCCCACGAGCCGGCGGCAATATGATTCCCATACAGCTCAGCGCAATTTTTGGCGTTGATATTGTTGAGATGTCTGTCTTATGCGCAATGGGAGAGAAGATCAACATTCAGCCTGAAGTTGTGATACCCTACTGCTCGCATTATGTACTTCATTCCGATTCGGACGGTATTTATCAAGATATAGTTTTCTCTGATGAGATTGAGAAAAACATTTTCCGAAAAGAACTGTATAAGAAAACCGGAGATCCTGTAGAACACTTTGATAACGCAGCAAAAGCATTGGGTATTGTGTTCCTAAAGTTTTCAAGTATGGATGAAATGCTTGATAAGATGAATCATATGAATGAATACATAAAGGTGATCTTGAAGTGAAAGAAATCGGCGGATACATAGAACTGGATACCTACCACCTGCCCATGCTGCACGAGGGCGCGGTGGCGCTGAATTGCGGTCGGAACGCGCTGGCATACCTTCTCAAAGCGCGGGAGATTAAGCGTTTATGGATTCCCAAATTCATCTGCAATTCTGTGACCGATGTTTGCGAGCGCGAGGGCGTGCCATACACGCTTTATAGCATTGGATTGGACTTCAAGCCCGTTGGTGACATCCAACTGGGCGAGGGCGAATGGCTGTATTTTGTCAACTACTATTCGCAGTTCAGCAACGATCAAATCGCAACATATATCAAGCAATATGAGCGAGTGATCGTAGATAACGCCCAGAGCTATTTCCAGCCGCCGATTCCTCATGTAGACACGATTTATACCTGCCGCAAATATTTCGGCGTAGCGGACGGTGCGTTTCTCTATACCGACGCAAGGCTGGACGAGCCGTTGAAACAGGATGAATCCTTTGAGCGGATGCATTTTCTGCTGGGACGCTTTGAGCGAACTGCCAGTGAGTTTTACAGCGAGTACACTGCCAATAATAAGCTGTTTGCGAATGAACCTATCAAACGTATGTCAAAGCTGACGGAGAATCTGCTGCACGGTATTGACTATAAGCGTATCCGGGAAATCCGCGAACAAAACTATCTTTATCTACATCGGTCGCTCAGTGGCATCAACGGCTTAACGCTCAGCAAGACACCGGGAACGTTTATGTACCCGCTGCTGCTGAAAAACGGCGCGGAGATCAGAAAGCGCTTGCAGCAGGAGAAAATATACATTCCCACGCTCTGGCCGGACGTGTTCGACTGGTGCGGCGAGGACGAGGTAGAGTACCAGATGGCGAAGAATATCCTGCCGCTGCCGATTGATCAGCGGTATAGAGAGGAAGACATGAAGGACGTGATTTCCGCCGTTATGGATAATAAGTACTAATAAAAACTGTTCTATAAGTTATAGATGCGGAGGCTCGTTATGAATATTTATGGAAAAAGAGTTGTTCTTCGGGCAATGGAAAAATCGGATTGTGAGCTGATTAGGGGCATGTTCAATGACCCTGAGATTGAGGATTTGGTAGTAGGCTGGGCATTTCCTGTATCGGCGTTTGCGCAGGAAAAATGGTTGGAAACCCACTATAATGACCAAAAGAGCTTTAGATTTGTCATTGAAACGAAAGAAGACGGACCCCTGGGCATTGCGACACTTACAGATATTGATTGGAAGAATCGTAGGGCGACACACGGAATAAAACTTGCCAATAAAGCACACCGGTCGAAAGGTGTCGGGACAGATACCGTGATGGCGATAATGAAATATGCTTTCGATGAACTCGGGCTTCATCGCCTCGATGGCAGCAGGTTTGGCACGAATGAAGCGTCGAAGCGCCTTTACGATAAGTGCGGATGGATTGATGAGGGTATCAAACGAGAGTATGTCTACAAAGGAGGACAGTTTCGCGACTTAACTATGATGGGCATCTTATCGTCTGACTACTATTCTCTTATTGAGAAGACTCATTATTGGGAAACATGATAGAAAGTATGATAAGCAGTTGGAACAGTATTTCGCTGCGGTATAGAGCCGCTAAATGACGTTCAATCGAAAGAGAATAGGAGAAACCAATGAGCATCCTCGTTACCCGCTCCTCAATGCCTGACTTTGAGGAATACTGCGAAGAAATAAAAAAACTCTGGGACAGCCATTGGCTGACCAACATGGGTGTGGAGCATCAGCAGCTCCAGCGCGAGCTAGAAGCGTATCTCGACAGCCCCCATGTCGTGCTTTACACCAACGGACACCTCGCGTTGGAGAATGTGATTGCTGCCATGCAGTTCCCCAAGGGCGGGGAGGTCATTACCACTCCGTTCACATTTGCCTCCACCACCCACGCCATTGTCCGCAACGGCCTGACGCCGGTGTTCTGTGATGTTGATCCCGATACATACACCATCGACGCAGATAAGATCGAGGCGCTGATCACGGACAGGACTGTGGCGATTGTTCCGGTTCACGTCTATGGCAATATGTGTGATGTGGAGGCAATCGACCGCATTGCAAAAGCGCACGGCCTCAAGGTCATCTACGATGCGGCACACGCCTTCGCGGTGAAATACAAGGGCGTGTCTTCAGTCAACTTCGGAGACGCCGCCATGTTCAGCTTCCACGCAACCAAGGTGTTCAACACTATTGAGGGCGGCGCGGTCTGCTTCCCCAACGATGAATTGGTAGAAACCCTCAACGATATGAAGAACTTCGGCATTCGCGGGCCGGAGCGGTGTGTATTCGTAGGCGGCAACGCCAAAATGAACGAATTCCAGGCGGCAATGGGTATTTGCAACCTGCGTCACCTGGATGCCGAAATCGAGAAGCGCAAGCGCGTTGTGGAGCGATACCGTCAGCACCTGGGAAATGTGCCTGGCATCAAACTCTGTCATCCTCAGAAGGACGTGACGCCCAATTACGCCTATTTCCCGGTGGTATTCGACGGCTTCCGCGCTACTCGTGACGAGGTGTTTGCCAGGCTGGGCGAACAGAATATCACGGCCAGAAAGTATTTTTACCCTTTGACCAATAGCTTTGAGTGCTATGCCGATTTGCCCACGGCGGGCGTTGAAAAGACCCCTGTGGCTGCCTATCTGGCCGATCGCGTTCTGACGCTGCCGCTGTACGCGGACCTGGCGTTGGAGGATGTGGATAGAATCTGTGATATTATACTGGGAGAATAAATCGTAGGAGAAACCGTGGATGAATACGCACTTTACCATGTTAAAGCGGGGGGGGGTACTGCTGAATCAGCAGTACCCAGAACACAGCGAGACAGCAATTTAGAGCTGTATCGCATCCTCTCCATGCTGCTGATTGTTGCCCATCATTACGTGGTCAATTCCGGGCTGATGGCGGCAGATGGGCCTATCTATGCCAATCCGCTGTCGTGGCGGTCCCTCTTTTTACTGCTGCTCGGTGCATGGGGCAAGACCGGTATCAACTGCTTCGTGATGATTACCGGGTACTTCATGTGCAAGAGCAACATCACAGCAAAGAAGTTTGCTAAGCTGGTGGGGGAATGGCTGTTTTATAAGTATCTTATTCATGCGATTTTCTGGATTACCGGTTATGAGCCCTTTACACTGAAAACAGCTGTGTTGGGCATCGTGCCTTTTACGCAGATCGGGAGTGGCTTTACATCCTGCTTTATGCTGTTTTTCTTGGCCATTCCTTTTCTGAATGTGCTTGTACAGCACCTCAGTGAGAAGCAACACCTGTATTTGCTTGCTCTGACAGGTTTTATCTACATTTTCTTTGGCACGGCCCATCGCGTTACCATGAACTATGTGTCGTGGTTTATGGTGTTGTATTTTATCGCGTCTTATATCCGCCTGTACCCAAAGAAGCTATTCGAGAATACAAAACTTTGGGGCTGGCTGACGGTGGCGTCCTTTGTGCTTTCTGCTCTTTCAGTGCTGTCAGCAACGTGGTTGGGGATGAAGTTGGGGCGTAATCTGTCTTATTTCTTCGTGCAAGATTCAAATACATTCCTAGCCGTAACGAACGGTGTCTTTTCTTTCTTGTTCGTCAAGAACCTGAAGATGCCGTATAGCAAGTTCATCAATTCGGTAGCAGCATCGACATTTGGCGTCCTCTGCATCCACGCTCATAGCGACACCATGCGCCAGTGGCTATGGCGGGATACGCTGAACAATGTGGGTATGTATGCGTCGCCATATATGCCGCTTCACGCAATTTGCAGCGTACTTGGCGTTTTTATTATTTGTAACGCAATCGACCATTTGCGAATTCGCTTCCTTGAAAAACCATTCTTTCTCTGGTGGGACAAGCATTGGTCGAGATTATCTGAACAATTCCAGCGTAAAGAGAGTATCTTGCTCAAAAAGATTGGCGCAAAAGAATAAAACTTCCTCAAAGGAGGGAACCGCATCATGAAAGGTATTATTCTTGCTGGCGGAGCCGGGACGCGACTATACCCTCTGACTATGGTCACATCCAAGCAGTTGCTCCCTGTGTATGATAAGCCCATGATCTATTACCCCCTGTCCACGCTGATGCTTGCGAATATCAGGGATATTCTTGTTATCTCCACACCTGAGGACACGCCCCGGTTTGAGGCGCTCCTGGGTGACGGTCACCAGTTTGGCATTCGCCTGTCCTATGCGGTGCAACCCAGCCCGGATGGGCTGGCTCAGGCGTTCATTATCGGCGAGGAGTTTATCGGGAACGACGCCTGTGCACTGGTGCTGGGTGATAACATTTTTTATGGTAACGGCTTGGGCAATATGCTCAAGCGTGCTTCCGCCCGTGCTGAGGCGGGCCGCGCTACGGTTTTCGGTTTCTATGTGGAGGATCCCCAGCGCTTTGGCGTCGTGGAGTTTGATCATGATTTCCAGGCCGTCAGCCTGGAGGAAAAGCCGGAACACCCCAAGAGCAACTATGCCGTTACCGGCCTGTATTTTTACCCCTCCGGCGTGTCGGCGGAGGCCAAAAAGGTGCAGCCCAGCGCCCGCGGTGAGCTGGAGATTACCACGCTGAACGAGATGTACCTGCGTAGGGGACTGCTGGACTGCGACATCATGGGCAGAGGCTTCTCCTGGCTGGACACCGGAACAATGGACAGCCTGATGCAAGCAGGTTCCTTCATTCAGATGATTCAGAATTTGCAGGGAATCCTTGTCAATGCGCCTGAGGAGATAGCCTACCGGTATCGAATGATTACAAAGGAGCAGCTAATCGAGGCGGCAAAATCCTACGGCAAGTCAAATTACGGTAAATATCTTATGGATGTTGCAGAAGGGAAACTCAGAAAATGACAATACTTGTAACCGGTGGCGCGGGGTTTATTGGCTCCAATTTTATTTTCTTCGAGCGCAAGGCGCATCCGGAGGACAAAATCGTCTGCGTGGACAAGCTGACCTACGCGGGCAATCTGTCCACGCTAAAACCAGTGATGGACGACCCGCAGTTCGAGTTCTATAAGACGGACATCTGCGACAGGGAAGCGGTCTATCGGATTTTTGAGGCGGAGCAGCCGGACGTCGTGGTCAACTTTGCGGCGGAATCCCATGTGGATCGCAGCATCGAAGACCCCGAGGTGTTTCTGCGCACCAACATTCTCGGCACACAGGTGATGATGGACGCCGCCCGCAAATACGGCAACATCCGCTATCATCAGGTCAGTACAGACGAGGTTTACGGCGACCTGCCGCTGGACCGCCCTGACCTGTTCTTCACTGAGGAGACGCCCATCCACACAAGCAGCCCGTACAGCAGTTCCAAGGCGGGTGCTGACCTGCTGGCGCTGGCGTATTACCGCACCTACGGTCTGCCGGTGACGGTATCCCGTTGCTCGAACAACTACGGGCCGTATCACTTCCCGGAGAAGCTGATTCCGCTGATGATTGCCAACGCTTTGAATGACAAGCCCCTGCCGGTTTACGGCGAGGGCATCAACGTGCGCGATTGGCTGTATGTCGAAGATCATTGCAAGGCGATTGACCTCATCATCCGCAAGGGGCGCGTCGGCGAGGTCTACAACATCGGCGGACACAACGAGATGCGAAACATCGACATTGTGAAGCTGATTTGCAAGGAGCTGGGCAAGCCGGAGAGCCTCATTACGTTTGTGACCGACCGCAAGGGCCATGACATGCGCTACGCCATCGACCCGACGAAAATCCACACCGAGTTGGGCTGGCTACCGGAGACGAAGTTTGCCGACGGTCTGCACAAGACGGTGCAGTGGTACCTCGACAACCGCGAATGGTGGGAGACCATCGTGAGCGGAGAGTATCGGGATTATTATGAGAAAATGTATGGAAATCGATGAGGCAAGAAAGCTATGAGCAAGGAACCCATCAGGCTGAATCAAAAAACCATCCTCGTCACCGGCGCGGCGGGGTTCATCGGCGCGAATCTCGTGCTGCGTCTGCTCACTTCCGGTGAGCCGATGAACCTCATCGGCGTCGACAATCTAAACGACTACTATGACTCTACGCTCAAGGACTATCGTTTGCGGCAAATCCAGAAAGCCGCGGTGAAAGCGCCGCAGTCGATTTGGACGTTTATCAAAGGCTCTATCGCGGATAAGTTGCTCATCGACCGCATCTTTGCCGACTATCACCCCGATATCGTCGTCAACCTCGCGGCGCAGGCGGGCGTGCGCTACAGTATTGACCACCCGAACGTCTACATTGAGTCGAATATCATCGGCTTCTACAACATCCTCGAAGCCTGCCGCCACAGCTATGACGGCGGCGCGAAGGGCGTGGAGCATCTCGTCTACGCCTCCAGTTCGTCGGTCTACGGCGGCAACAAGAAGGTGCCGTTCAGCACCGAGGACAAGGTGGACAACCCCGTGTCGCTCTACGCCGCTACAAAAAAGTCAAACGAGCTGCTGGCGCATGCTTACAGCAAGCTCTACAACATCCCGTCCACAGGCCTGCGGTTCTTCACGGTCTATGGCCCCGCGGGGCGTCCGGATATGTTCTACTACTCCGCGACGCAGAAGCTGGTGCGGGGCGACACCATCCAGATTTTCAACTATGGCAACTGCAAGCGCGACTTCACCTATGTGGACGATATCGTGGAGGGCGTGGTGCGTGTGATGCAGGGCGCGCCGCGGCGCGAAACCGGCGAGGACGGTCTGCCGCTGCCGCCGTACGCGGTCTACAACATCGGCGGCGGCCAGCCGGAGAACCTGCTGGACTACATCACGACCCTGCAGGAGGAACTGGTGCGCGCGGGCGTGCTGCCGGAGGATTACGACTTTGAGGCGCACAAGCAGCTCGTGCCGATGCAGCCCGGCGACGTGCCGGCGACCTACGCCGACAGCGCGGCGCTGGAGCGCGACTACGGCTTCCGCCCGCAGATTGGGATTCGTGAAGGACTTCGCAGGTTTGCGGAGTGGTATAAGGAGTATTACGGATGAACAAGAAGATCGTCGTCGCCGGCACGGGTTACGTCGGCTTGTCCCTTGCCGTGCTGCTTGCTCAGCACAACACCGTCACCGCAGTGGACGTGGTGCCGGAGCGCGTGGAGCAAATCAACAAAAAATTATCGCCCATTCAGGACGATTATATCGAGCAATACCTCGCGGAAAAGGAGCTGCGCCTGACGGCGACGACCGACCCCGAAGCGTACCGCGAGGCGGAGTTCGTCATCATCGCCGTGCCGACCAACTATGACCCGCAGAAGAATTTCTTCGACTGCTCAGCGGTGGAGTCGGTCATTGCGCAGGTGAAGGAGCTAAATCCCAACGCCTACATGGTCACCAAGTCAACGATCCCCGTCGGCTACACGGTGTCCGCGCGGGAGAAGTTCGGCACGGACAAGCTGCTGTTCAGCCCCGAGTTTCTGCGTGAGAGCAAGGCGCTCTACGACAATCTGTATCCGAGCCGCATCATCGTTGGTTGCGACGCCGCATCCAAGGTCGCGGCGCACGAGTTTGCCGCGCTGCTGCAGGAGGGGGCCATCAAGGAGAACATCGACACGCTGTTTATGGGCTTCACCGAAGCCGAGGCGGTCAAGCTGTTCGCCAATACCTACCTCGCGCTGCGCGTGAGCTACTTCAATGAGTTGGACACCTACGCCGAGATGAAGGGGCTCAATACGGCGGACATCATTAAGGGCGTCTGCCTCGACCCGCGCATCGGCGACCAGTACAACAACCCCTCGTTCGGCTATGGCGGCTACTGTCTGCCGAAGGACACCAAGCAACTGCTGGCAAACTACAACGACGTACCGGAGAACCTGATCCAGGCCATCGTGGAGAGCAACCGCACCCGCAAGGACTTCATCGCTGACCGCGTGCTGGACCGCGCGGGGTATTATACGGCATCGTCCATGTGGAACGCGGAGAAGGAGCGCCCCATCACGGTGGGCGTCTACCGCCTGACGATGAAGGCGAACTCCGATAACTTCCGCCAGAGTAGCATCCAGGGCGTGATGAAGCGCATCAAGGCGAAGGGCGCGACGGTCATCATCTACGAGCCGACGCTGGAAAACGACAGCACATTCTTCGGCAGCCTTGTGGTGAACGATTTGGAGCGGTTCAAGAAGGCGGCGGACGCCATCATTGCCAACCGCTACGACAACTGCCTCGACGATGTTGAAGAAAAAGTGTATACCCGCGATTTGTTCCGGAGAGACTGAAAAAGGGAGCGTGCGCCGATGACCCGTGAACAGGATTTTTTCCTACAGGTGTTAGCCGACCATATCCACGGCAGAGCGACGAATCCGCCCGAAGGACTGGATTGGCCGCAGATTGCCAAATATGCGAAGAGCCACGAGGTGGAAGGAATTGTCGGATATCAGTGCCTGCCCTATTTGAAAGAGCATCCGGAACTGGCGGATATCCGGGAGCGCTTTGATAAAGCGAGCGCGTTGGCGATGTTTTACTACGCCAACAAGGTACAGGCATTTGAGGAGCTGAAAGCGGTGTATCAGCGGGAGCAAATCCGTTTTTTCACGGTGAAAGGCCTTGAGGTTGCGGCGATGTATCCGGTTCCGGCGTTCCGCACGATGGGGGATTTGGATATTGTCATGTCGTCGGAAGATTGCGAGCGCGCCTATGAGCCGATGACCAGGTTGGGTTACCAACTCAAAGAGGGCGGATATGAGCGGCACTATTCCAAGGCAAATATATCACTGGAATTACATGATCACCTAGTCTACGAACAAAATCTTGAGGGCGATTTGCGGAGGAATTATTTCAATACCTGTTGGGAGCATATCGCTTCGGATGATGACGGCTGGTGTACGCTCGATTGGAATTTCCATTTTCTGTTTCTGATTGAACACCTAATGAAGCACTTTACCGCAAACGGGAGCGGCTTTCGTCAGTTTTTGGATATGGTATTCACCGCTCAGAAACAGGATTTGGACTGGAAATGGCTAGAAACGGAACTGCGCAAAATCGGCCTCTGGGAGTTTACCTGCACCGCTTTCGCAATTTGTCAGAAGTGGTGGAGGGTCGAGCCGCCGATGCGGGTCAGTCCGCTGAGCAGGGGTTTTTTTGAAGCATCGACAGCGCTGGTTTTCCAAAACGGTGTGTTTGGCTTTGACAATGAGGACTTCAAGGCGCATTCAACAGGAAAGCGCATGGACATGGTAAAGGCGCCGAAGCTGCTTCGCCCGTTTATCTTCGCAATTAGAAAGGTTTGCAAACCTTACGCCGAAATGGCCACTTTGCCCTATTGCGCCTTTCTCAAGGGTAAGAAGTGGCTGTTGCCGTTCGCGTGGATTTACCGTATCTTCTATGTCGCAATCCATAAAAAGGTCAGCATCAGCGCCGAGAGTAAGTTGGTGTTTGGCTCGAGGGAGACGATTGAAAAGCACCGTAGTTTGCTGGAACAGTGGGGATTATGATGTGACGAACAACAGAAAATATATCTCTTTCGCCTTCTGGATTTTAGCTGCTGTCGCAATTGCCGCCGCAATTTTCGCCTTTTCATCTCAACCTGCAGAGCTGTCCAACGAGACCAGCAAAGAGATGCTGCACAAACTCTTGGAACTATTCCTCGGCGAGGCCACCGACGACCTCATCCGCCAGTACAACCACCCGCTGCGCAAGGTGGCGCATTTTACGCTGTACGCCATGCTCGGCTTCAGCCTGACCGGAGTATTTCAGCACCAGCGGCGAGTACACAAGCTGCCGCTGGCTGTTATCGCGAGTGCCGCATTCGCCGCCTTGGATGAGCTGCACCAGCGCTTTGTCGAGGGCAGGGGACCGCAGGTGAGCGACGTGTTGCTCGATACCGCGGGCGCGGCGACCGGGGCGATATTGATGGCGTTGATGCTATTGCTCCTATATCGAAGCGCAGAAAATAACTGAAGAATATCGATATAATTGGATTGAAAAATCGAATATCTTATGCTATCCTGTCCACATCAAAAAAAATAGGGGGCGCTTGCTATGCCGAGACCGAAGGGTTCCAAAAACAAAAAGACGCTGATTGCCGCCGAGAACATCGACGAGACGATCGCTTCCGTTCAGGCGGAAATTGAAAAGCTCTCAAGCGATATCAAAGCAAAAAAGACCGAGCTGAAGCAGTTGTTGAAGGTGAAAGCCAAGGCGGACAAGGCTGCCGCTGCCAAGAAAGCGGAGGCGGACAAGGCGTCCATCCTCGCGGCGGTCGAGGCCAGCGGGAAGAGTGTAGAGGAGATCCTCGAGTTTCTCAAGTGAGAAGTTCTTGCGTTGAGCAGCATAAGTGCGGCAAATTGTAAGGTCAAAACCGTTGATTTTACTTTTGCCGCACGTTTGTTTATCGGCAAACAATCGATAAAATTTGTGTCGGTGTATTTTACCATTCCGTGTCATTATTTATTATCAATGCACAGGTGCTGATGCATAGTTATGTGATCCGGGAATTTAGGATACTAAAGCAGCAATTTGACCTAGAGATAATTGCGCAACAGAATATGCTTGCAATATCTTGGGGGAACCCTCGGAGGGAACCCCCAAGATATTGCTTTTATTTCGCGCATTTGCGGTCCCTGCACCACGGACTCTCGAAAAGCCGGGAACAGAAATGTGCAACTGGTTGACACAAGGGAAAAACTTGGGTTATTATACTCTACAATTAGTAGAAGAATAAGAATTAAAACACAATATATTGGAATTGAAGGTGAATTAGGTGGTAAAAAAAGAAGAAAAACACAAGTGATAGACAAAAAGAATCTACAACTTGTTGACATATGCGGCGGCTGGAGTTAGAATACACAATATATAGAGTACTATGCGAGAATAAAACACAAAATAATGATATAGAAATAGCGAGGTGCAATGATGCCGCGAAATACAACAGAAATAAGAAAAAACGGGTACGCGGAAGCGGTGGTTGCCCTGCTGGCACAGGCTGGCGCTATGACCCGTCGGATGATGTCACGGTGTATGTACAGAGTGAAGGAAGGCGGCAACGCAGAAGACCTTGTGCGAAGCTCGGCACTCTCCCGGGCCCTGAACAAAGCAATCAAGCAAGGCTATATCACAACAGGCAAAGAGGGAAATAGCACCTACTACTATCTCACAGAGAAGGGATGGGCCTATATAGATGAGCACAATGTGTTTTACTCGCCATGCATGAGGGCATTATCCTTCACGAGGGCGCGGAATAGGACGCACATGGCGAACAATGGCACTGGCATCTACCTGGCATCCGGGCTTGACCTTATCTGTATGAATGAAGATAAGCCCTGCTTCGCTGAGTTCGCTCGGGCCATTGGCTCCACTGCTTCCTTTATTATCCCGAGCGCAGCCCTCACCAACTATGAAAACGACAATTACTCCGTGGAAGACCTTATGCATGAAGGTGTGTACTATTCCATTGATGAAATCTCGGATGCCTACGCCAATGTAAGTGAGAGAAACAGGCGCCTTGATATTATCCGGGGCTCCACAATTGGCGTGGTCTTCTTCAAGGATCGCATTGCCTTATTTATCCTGGTAAGAGATAAAGCCCGGCATCTTCTTAGCGAAAACGAGGCTAACCTGGTAAGATCTCTCCTTTCGGACCTCGGCAGCGGCTTTAGCTACTACAACATAGGCATGGGCAACATTAGCAAGGAGATGTGGTTCTTCACGAGCAGTGATGCGCTTTTGCCCACCATCTTCCATGGCGTAGATGATGGTGTCCTTATAAAAGAACTTGGCCGCGGACGCGCGAAAGAGAAAAAGGACCCTAAACTCAAGAAGGCAACACGCATCAAGATTGATACGCACTCCGCTTTCTCCGCCTTATATGCCATCCCCCTTGATACCCGCGAAGCAGACCGTAGGGCGGCATTCCTTGACCCGGAACGCCTCAAACGGGAAGCAGCGCAGCGGGACGAACTGAGCAGGCGTTTGGGCGTGAGCCTCGGCGAGGTTATCTCCGTCACATTCCCGGAACTGCAAGACCTCAAATGCAAATATGAGGGGAGCTACCCCGTCTACGCCATCGGGCCGGAAGACCCCCTGTGGGTAGACGTTATGTCCAGGTGTCTCCGAAATAAGCTCGCCGGCTACTACTCTTCCGACACCCTGGAACCCGTACCCCACACCCGGTATAGCGTCAAAGGATTTCCCCTCATTGGCAATACACAGAGCATTGACTATAACGCGCCCTTCAAGCTCTACGCCTTCAAAGGAGCGCGGAAAAAGAGCGAAATACACTAAAAGTAGAAAAGAAATAATAAGCCAAATACAATATATTGTAACAATAATAGTCTGGACGCATAGATAGTCTGAAAACCACAAGCGATAAAAAATGAGAATCTGCAACTTGTTGACGTGCGCGATAGCTTGAGGTATAATAACAATATATAGTGGTAGTTATCTGAAAAAACACAAGTTACTGGCTTTGCGATTTGTGTGTAAAGCATAGATAGGCACTATATGGCAGTGCCAATTATAACATAAACAACAGCGACCATCGTCATCGCAAGATGCTCCGAGGGGGAGCGAAAAAAGCGATGCGTGGAATATAGAGTTTAATCGGAAAGGAGGTGTGCCATGACCCACGCCACGAGCAATAATCCGACCACCACCAACTCCATCCGCGAGAGGTACGGGGAATATCTGACTGTCTTCGAGATTTGCGACATCCTCAAGGTCTCCCGCGGTCGGGTCGATCGATTGCTGAAGTCCGGGGCACTCCCCGGCGCCAAAGTTGGCGGGCAGTACCGCGTCGCCGCTGATGACTTCGTCATCTGGTGGGCCAAACAGGTACGAAATTCCCGGCGCAAGTACCATTTCTCTTAACGCAAATCTCAACTCGATCCGAGGCGGCTGTGCGGCTGCCATCAACAGCCGCACAGCCCCGGAGCCGCCAGAGATGCGCGCGGAGAAGACGATCGACCTTATAAATGATAATAACTATGATTACGGCAGAAAGGAGGACAAATGAGCAAGAATATCGATAGAAAGCAAACTTGGCGTGACAAAAAGCCTAATTATTGTGCTGGGCTGACAATTCGCCTGCCGCACCGCCTGAGCGGCTTGAAAATGACAGGGTGCAGCCATCGAACGGAATCTGACGTGATTTGGACGCAAAATGTGCCGCAGTCGGGAATGACACACAGATGTAATGCGCTCCGACCACAAGCGCCTCGACCAGGCTGATAATAGACAAAACCCGCCACAGGCTTGCTGCTTGTGGCGGGTTTCGCAGAGTAATAGCGTGACAATAGCGTGACATTTTGCCACCAGAGGCGGAAAAACCGGGAAGACGGTGCAAAAGAAAAAACCTCGCAGGCCGCATGGCTGCGAGGTTTTTCACTTATGGAGCAGGATACGGGAATCGAACCCGCCTCTTCAGCTTGGGAAGCTGACATACTACCAATGTACTAATCCTGCGTTTTCTGGTGACCACGGTAGATATTACCATACCTCGCGGCAAAAATCAAGACGAATTCCGCCGCTTTGGGAGAATTGCCCCGCCCGGTGCCGGGCGGGGCGCTGTTTTCGCGCAATAATTACAGATTGGCCTTGATTTTGGCGATCATCTCGTCGTACTCCGCCTCGGTCAGGAAGGTCTTGCCCGGGTTCATGGCGAAGGTGCCGCCCCACTCGAAGCCGTCCTTATACTTGGGCACCAGGTGCATGTGCAGGTGGCGGCCGGTGTCGCCGTAGGCGCCGTAGTTCAGCTTGTCGGGGTGGAAGGCGGCGTGAATGGCCCGGGCGGCCCGGTCCACGTCGGCAAAGAAGGCGTTGCGCTCTTCCTCGCTGATCTCCACGATCTCCCCCACGTGATCCTTGTAGGCCACGATGCAGCGGCCGGGGTGGCTCTGCTCCTTAAAGAGGATCAGGGTGCTGACACTGAGCTCGCAGATGAAGATGCCGAACTGATCCAGCAGCTCGCCCCCCATGCAGTAGGCGCAATGTTGATCTTTCATACCGTCGGTTCCTTTCTGTTGGTTTTCTCCATTGTATCACATTTTCCGCCGATGACAATAGAAAATCTTCCGGTACTGTTCCGCCGCCGCGCCTCATATAGTGGGCAAAAAACCAAACAGGGGGCATGAACATGAAACGATGGGTATGGATTCTCCCGGCGCTGCTGCTGATGGCGCTGCCGGTGCGCACCGGGGCGGTGGACCTGGCGCTGACCTCCCGCTCGGCGGTGCTGATGGAGAAATCCACCGGTGAGATTTTATTCACCCAGAATGAGCACGACGTGCTGGAGCCCGCCAGCGTCACCAAGGTGATGACGCTGCTCTTGACCATGGAGGCCATCGACTCCGGCAAAATCGGCTACGACGACGTGGTCACCGTCAGCGATTACGCCGCCTCCATGGGGGGCAGCCAGGTGTTTCTCTCCCCCGGCGAGGAGATCACTGTGGAGGAGCTGCTGAAATCCGTGTGCGTCTCCAGCGGCAACGACGCCGCCGTGGCCCTGGCCGAGCACGTCTCCGGCGTGACGGAGCTGTTTGTGGAGGAGATGAACAACAAGGCCAAGGCCCTGGGTATGCACGACACCCATTTCGTCAACCCCACCGGCCTCACCGCCGAGGGCCATGTCACCAGCGCCTGGGACATCGCCCTTATGAGCCGGGAGCTGCTATTGCGCCACCCCGACATCCGCCGCTTCACCACCATCTGGATGGACACCATTCGCGGCGGCACCTTCGGCCTGTCCAACACCAACAAGCTGGTGCGGTATTATGACGGCTGCACCGGCCTGAAAACCGGCTACACGGAGCGGGCGGGCTACTGCATCAGCGCCACGGCGGAGAAGGACGGCATGGAGCTCATCGCCGTCATTATGAAAGGAGAGACCTCCGACAAGCGGAACACCGACGCCAAGGCCCTCTTGAACTACGGCTTCTCCACCTATCAATTAACGGACGTCACCCCCGCCGACCCCCTGCCGGCGCTGCCTGTCACCCTGGGCCAGGGGGACACGGTGGCCCTGACCCTCCCTTCGGAGGGCACCACCGTGCTGCGGCGCAAGGGGGAGGCGGCGCCGGAAACGGCGCTGGCAATCCCCGATACCGTCACCGCCCCGGTGGCGCAGGGGCAGCAGGTGGGGGAGCTGACGGTCACCTTCCCCGGCGGCGACACGCTGCGCCTGCCGCTGCTGGCGGCGGAGGGGGTGGAGCGCCGCACCTGGAGCCAGCTCTTTGCCGACGTGGCAAGGCGGGGCCTTTTTATGAAATAATTGGGAATACTGCCCCCGCCACCCTTGCATTTTTTTAAAATTAGTTGTAGTATAAATAACCAAGAATATTTACATAGGAGGAAACCCACTATGATCCAGGTCGATCTGACCAATGTCAACAAGTTCCTGCCCGGCCATTACGAGGATGAGCTGATTCCCCGCCTGCGCCAGGCCCATGAGCAGCTGCAAAAGGGCAGCGGCGTGGGCGGCGAGTTCACCGGCTGGGAGCGTCTGACCCGGGACTATGACCGCGACGAGTACCGCCGCATCAAGGAGGCGGCCCGCCGCATCCGGGAGAACTCCCAGGCTCTGGTGGTCATCGGCATCGGCGGCTCCTATCTGGGCGCCCGGGGCGTCATCGAGTGCCTGCGCAGCCCCAACTACAACCTGCGCCACAAGGACACCCCCAACATCTACTTTGTGGGCAACGGTCTGTCCTCCGACGCGCTGGAGGAGGTCATGGAGCTGGTGCAGGACGTGGACTTCTCCGTCAACGTCATCTCCAAGTCCGGCACCACCACCGAGCCCGCCGTGGCCTTCCGCTTCTTCCGCGCCATGCTGGAGAACAAGTACGGCGAGGAGGAGGCCGCCCGCCGCATCTACGCCACCACCGACGCCAAGAAGGGCGCCCTCAAGGCCCTGGCCGACGAGAAGGGCTATGAGACCTTTGTGGTGCCCGATGACATCGGCGGCCGTTACAGCGTGCTGACCGCCGTGGGCCTGCTGCCCATCGCCGTGGCCGGCATCGACATGGACGCCCTGATGTTCGGCGCCGGGGAGATGATGGAGCGCTGCTCCGTGGCCGACATGAACGCCAACCCCGCCTGGCAGTATGCCGCCGCCCGCCACGCCATGTACAAGGCCGGCAAGAAGATCGAGATTCTGGCCTGCTTCGAGCCCTCCTTCCGGTTTATGGCCGAGTGGTGGAAGCAGCTCTACGGCGAGTCCGAGGGCAAGGAGGGCAAGGGCCTGTTCCCCGTCAGCGTGGAGTTCACCGCCGATTTGCACTCCATGGGCCAGTACATCCAGCAGGGCGAGCGCACCTTCTTTGAGACGGTGGTTCGCTTCGGCCCCAGCCATCACCTGAACCTGGTGCCCTACGACCAGCAGAACGGCGACGGCCTCAACTTCATTGCCGGCAAGTCCATGGACTTCATCCGCCAGCAGGCCATGGACGGCACGCTGCTGGCCCACGTGGAGGGCGGCGTGCCCAACGTGGTGATGTACACCGGCCCCAACCACGAGATCACCCTGGGCGGCCTGATCTACTTCTTCGAGTATTCCTGCGGCCTCAGCGGCTACCTGCTGAACGTCAACCCCTTCGACCAGCCCGGCGTGGAGGCCTACAAGAAGAACATGTTCGCCCTGCTGGGCAAGCCCGGCTACGAGGAGCTGGGACGGGAGCTGCACCAGCGCCTGGGCCGCTGACGGATTTACCAATTCTCCCGCCCCTTTTTTGGATTGCACTTTTCCCGCCGATATGGTAGTATGGGTTAGGGAGTGTGACCGTCTCCCATTTATTGACAAAGGAGTGATCTCTTATGGTTAGATTGATTATGGGCACCAACGGTGCCGGCAAGACCAAGCAGCTCATCGAGTTGGTGCATTCTGCGGTAGACTCCGAGCGCGGTTGCGTCGTGTGCATCGAGCCCAGCGCCGACATGACTTACGACATCAGCTACAACGTGCGTCTGGTCAATGCCAGCGAGTATCAGATTGGCAGCCTTGACTATCTGCGCGGCTTCATCTGCGGCCTCTACGCGGGTAATTACGATATTTCCCATGTATTTGTGGATAACCTTGCCAAGATTTCCCACTGCAAGGACTATCATGCCCTGGAAGCCTTCCTGGATTGGCTGGACGGCTTCAGCTACAAGAACAGCGTCAAGTTCACCGTCACCCTCAACGGCGACGAGGAGGACGCTACCGACGGCATGCGCAAGTACCTGTAAGGGCACGAAAACAATCACCACGGCAGCAGCCTTTCCGCTTCGGGAGGGCTGCTGCTTTTTGCCGCTTTTTCGCCCCGATCTGCGGTTTTCCTATTGTGCGCCGCCGCCGGGGGTGGTATACTGACGGAAGTTTGCGAACACTGTTTACCAAAGGAGAGAGATACCATGCAACTGCGTGAGTTGAAGCCCGGCCAGTCCGGCGTTGTCACCGCCGTGGGGGGCCAGGGCGCTCTGCGCCAGCATTTTCTGGATATGGGCGTCATCCCCGGCGCCACCGTCACCGTCACCAAGCTGGCCCCCATGGGCGACCCCATGGAGCTGCGCATCCGGGGCTATGAGCTGACGCTGCGCCTTAGTGACGCCGAGAAAATCGACATCACCCCCTCGGGTGCCGCCGATGAGAGCAAGCCCCATCCCCGCCCCGCCGCCACCGCCCACCCGGGCCTGGGCGAGGAGGGCAAGTTCCACCCCAAGGGCACCGGCACGCCCCTGCCCGAGGGCACGGTGCTGACCTTCGCCCTGGTGGGCAACCAGAACTGCGGAAAGACCACGTTGTTCAACCAGCTCACCGGCGCCAACCAGCACGTGGGCAACTTCCCCGGCGTCACCGTGGACCGGAAGGACGGCGTCATCCGGGGCCATGATGACACCTCCATCACCGACCTGCCCGGCATCTACTCCATGTCCCCCTATTCCAGCGAGGAGTTGGTGAGCCGCGACTTCGTGCTGCACCAGAAGCCCCGGGCCATCATCAACATCGTGGACGCCACCAATATCGAGCGCAACCTCTACCTCACCATGCAGCTGTTGGAGATGAACGTGCCCATGGTGGTGGCCCTGAACATGATGGACGAACTCACCGGCAACGGCGGCACCGTGGACGTGAACGCCATGGAGTCCCTGCTGGGGGTGCCGGTGGTGCCCATCTCCGCTGCCCGCAACCAGGGCGTGGACGAGCTGGTGCGCCATGCCATCCACGTGGCCCGATACCAGGAGCGCCCCCTGCGCCAGGACTTCTGCGACGCCACCGACCACGGCGGCGCCGTCCACCGTGCCCTCCACGCCGTGAGCCATCTCATCGAGGACCACGCCCAGCGGGCCGATATCCCCCTCCGCTTTGCTGCCAGCAAGCTCATTGAGGGCGACGAGCGCATCGCCCAGCAACTGGCCCTGGATGACAATGAGACGGAGATGCTGGCGCACATCGTCTTGCAGATGGAAAAGGAGCGGGGCCTGGACCGGGGCGCCGCTATGGCGGATATGCGCTTTTCCTTCATTGAGCGGGTGTGCCGCCGCTGCGTCATCAAGCCCCACGAGAGCCGGGAGCACAAGCGCAGCCAGCAGCTGGACCGCATCCTCACCGGCAAATACACCGCCATCCCCGTGTTCGTGGCCATTATGGCTTTGGTGTTCTTCCTGACCTTCTTCTTAATCGGCCCCTTTTTGCAGGACCTGCTGGCCGCCGGCATCGAGGCCCTGGGGGATCTGGCGGGCCGTGCCATGGAGGCCGCCCACGTCAACACCGCCATCCAGAGCCTGGTGTTGGACGGCATTTTCGAGGGCGTGGGCAGCGTGGTCAGCTTCCTGCCGCTGATCGTGACCCTGTTCCTCTTCCTGTCCCTGTTGGAGGACAGCGGCTACATCGCCCGGGTGGCCTTCTTTATGGACAAGCTGCTGCGCCGCCTGGGCCTGTCCGGCCGCAGCATCGTGCCCATGCTCATCGGCTTCGGCTGCACGGTGCCCGCCGTCATGTCCACCCGCACCCTGCCCAGCGACCGGGACCGCCGCATGACCATCCTGCTGACCCCCTTCATGTCCTGCACCGCCAAATTGCCCATTTACAGCTTCTTCGTGGCCGCCTTCTTCCCCCGCAACGGCTGGCTGATCATCACGGGGCTGTACCTGCTGGGTATCGTGGTAGGCGTGCTGGTGGCGCTGCTGTATAAAAAGACGCTGTTTCGCGGCGAGGCGGTGCCCTTCGTCATGGAGCTGCCCAACTACCGCCTGCCCAGCGTGCGGAATGTGGCCCAGCTCCTGTGGGAAAAGGCCAAGGACTTTTTGCAGCGTGCCTTCTCCGTCATTTTGATTGCCACTATCGCGGTGTGGTTTTTGCAGAGCTTCGACTTCCATTTCAACCTGGTGTCCGACCCCCATCAGAGCATCCTGGCCGCCGTTTCCGGATTGCTGGTGCCCCTGTTCCGCCCGGTGGGCCTGGGGGATTGGCGCATCGTCACCTCCCTTTTCAGCGGCTTCATGGCCAAGGAGAGCGTGGTGTCGGTGATGGAGCTGCTGTTCGCCGGCCAGGGCGTGGCGGCGGCCCTGCCCACCCACACGGCGGCTTCGCTGCTGGTGTTCAGCCTGCTGTACACCCCCTGCGTGGCGGCGGTGGCCGCCATTCGGCGGGAGCTGGGGCGGCGCTGGGCGGTGTACGTGGTGCTGTGGCAGTGCGCCATCGCCTGGCTGGCCGCCCTGGCGGTGCAGCTTATCGCCATGGCCCTGGGCGCGTAAAGGAGGGCGGCTGTGAATCTCTCCGACATCCTCATTCTGCTGGGCCTGGGCTGCCTGGTGGCCTGGGCCGTCTCCCGCATCCGCAAGGGCAAGGGCGGCTGCGGCACCTGCCACGGCTGCAACGAAGAAAACTGCCCCCATCGCAAATAATCATTATTCCCCGGCTTCGCCGGGGGGGCTATACGATAGTCTTTTTTTCGCCGTCTATTTCCCCCGCCGGGCGCATATACATGAGCCGTAATCGGAAAAGGGGAGTGGTCAGCGATCAAAGACAATCTGGAGCAGCGCTCCCGGGACTTGGCGCTGTACATGGTGGAAAACCGGGCCACCGTCCGGGCCGCCGCCCAAAAGTTCGGCATCAGCAAATCCACGGTGCATAAGGACCTGGCGGAGCGTCTGCCGGCCTACGACCGGGGGCTGTACCGGCAGGTAAAGGCGGTGCTGGACGAGAACAAGGCCCAGCGCCACATCCGGGGCGGCATGGCCACACGAAAGAAATATAAAGGCGCATAAAAATTGGCAGAGGTTTTCGCCTCTGCCAATTTTATGCTATCTTACTTGGCCTGCCGCATGGAGAGGCTGATGCGGTGCCGCTTCTCGTCCACCTCCAGCACCACCACCTTCACCACGTCCCCCAGCTTCACCGCCTCGGAGGGGTGGCGGATGAACCTGTCGCACACCTGGGAGATGTGTACCAGTCCGTCCTGGTGTACGCCGATGTCCACGAACACGCCGAAGTCCACCACGTTCCGCACCGTGCCGCTAAGCTCCATGCCGGGCTTCAAATCCTTGATGTCCAGCACGTCGGTGCGGAGGATGGGGGCGGGCAGCTCGTCCCGCATGTCCCGGCCGGGCTTCGTCAGCTCCTTCACCACGTCCTGCAGCGTGGGCAGGCCCACGCCCAGCTCTGCGGCCACTTTTTCCTCCCCCAGCAGCTTCACCTTCTGGGGCAGCATGGCCGCCTCGCCGGCCTTTACGTCCGCCTCGGTGTAGCCGCAGCGCTCAAGCAGCGCCCGGGCGGCGTCGTAGCTCTCCGGGTGCACGCCGGTGTTGTCCAGCACCTCACGGCTCTCGGGAATCCGCAGGAAGCCGGCGCACTGCTCGTAGGCCTTGGGCCCCAGCTTGGGCACCTTCATCAGCTGCTTCCGGGCGGAAAAGGCGCCGTTTGCCTCCCGGTAGGCCACCACGTTGGCGGCGGTGGTGGCGTTCAGCCCCGCCACCCGGCTTAAAAGGCTGGCGCTGGCGGTGTTCACGTCAACGCCCACGGCGTTGACGCAGTCCTCCACCACGCCGGAGAGGGTGTCGTCCAGCCGCTTCTGGGGCATATCGTGCTGGTACTGGCCCACGCCGATGGCCTTGGGGTCGATTTTCACCAGCTCCGCCAACGGGTCCTGCATCCGCCGGGCGATGGACACCGCCGAGCGCAGATTCACGTCGTAGTTGGGGAATTCCTTGGCGGCCAGCTCGCTGGCGGAGTACACCGAGGCCCCCGCCTCGTTCACCATCATGTAGCTGACGCCTCCGCCCAGGCGGTGTATCATCTCCACCGCCATGGCCTCCGTCTCCCGGCTGGCGGTGCCGTTGCCGATGGCCAGATGGGTGACGTTATGCTTGCGGATGAGGCGGCTCAGCTTGTCGATGGCCTCCTCCTTCTGCCGCGCCCCGTAGGTGGGGTACACCACCGCCGTGTCCAGCACCCGGCCTGTGGCGTCAATCACCGCCACCTTGCAGCCGTGGGCGTAGCCGGGGTCCAGGCCCATAGTGACGTGGCCCTTTACCGGGGGCTGCAGCAGCAGGGGCTTCAGGTTCAGGGCAAAGTTGGCGATGGCGCCCTCGCAGGCGTTATCGGTCAGCTCCTTGCGGATCTCCCGCTCCAGGGAGGGGAAGAGCAGCCGGTCATAGCTGTCCTCCGCCGCAGCGGCCACGAAGTCGGCACATTTGCCGCTGCCTTTCACGCACCGGCGGCACAGCAGCTCCACGGCCTCCTCCCGGGCCACGGTGACGGAGACCTTCAATATCTCCTCCTTCTCGCCCCGGTTGATGGCCAGCACCTGGTGGCCCGCCAGCTTCAAAATGGGCTGCTGGAAGTCGTAGTACAGCCGGTACACCGTGTCCTCCTCGGTGGCGGCGGCGGAGCAGAGAAAGCCCCGCTTGCGGATCAGCTCCCGCAGCGCCTTGCGGATGTCGGCGTCGTCGGACAGCATTTCCGCGATGATGTCCGAAGCGCCTGCCAGGGCGTCGGCCACGGTCTCCACGTCCTTCTCCGGGTCGATATAGGCCGCCGCCATCTCCGCCGGGTCGCCGCCTTCCTGGGCGAAGATGGCCTCCGCCAGCCCTTCCAGCCCCTTTTCCCGGGCCACGGTGGCCCGTGTGCGGCGCTTCTGCTTGTAGGGCCGGTACAGGTCCTCCACCTCCGAGAGGGTGGCGGCGCTGTCGATGGCGGCGGACAGTTCCTCCGTCAGCTTGCCCTGGCCCTCAATGGCGGACTTCACCTCGGAGCGCCGCTTGTCCAGGTTCCGCAGATACGTGAGCCGGTCGGCCAGGGCGCGCAGGGTGGTGTCGTCCATGGAGCCGTGCAGCTCCTTGCGGTACCGGGCGATGAAAGGCACCGTGGCCCCCTCGTCCAGCAGGGCGATCACGTTCTCCACGTGCCGGGGCTCTTTTTGCAGCTCCCGGGCCAACATTTGGGTAATGGTTTCCATAGAATAATCCTTTCCGACAATGATTTCTTTCCCACAAATCATTCCGACAAAGAAATGGCCGCGTGGCGGCCATTTCAAGTTTACATAATGCGATTCACTTATTTGTGATACAGCTTCTTGACCTCGTATTTGGGCTCGCAGCTGATCTGGATGCCCAGCCGCTGGTACACCTTGGCGTCCTCCTCGGAGATGATCACCGTGAAGTGGGCCTCGCTGCCCCGCAGGTTGCTGAGCTGGTGCTGCACCAGGGCGGCCAGGGGGTTGCTGAGGGCGGAGATGGTCAGCGCGATCAGCACCTCGTCGCTGTGGAGCCGGGGGTTGTGGTGGCCCAGATACCCGGTCTTCATGGCGCTGATGGGCTCGATGACGGAGGCGGGGATGAGCTGCAGATTGTGGTCGATGCCCGCCAGGTGCTTGATGGCGTTGAGCAGCATGGCGGCGCTGGGGCCCAGCAGGGAGGAGGTGCGGCCCGTTACGATGGCGCCGTCGGGCAGCACCATGGCCCCGGCGGGGGCGCCGGTCTCGGCGGCCTTGTCCAGGCTGGCCTGGATGGCGGGGCAGCATGCGTCGGTGACGCCCGCCTGCTGCATCACCAGCCGCAGCTTGGTCACCACCGTTTCGTCGCAGCGGCCCTTGGCCCGGGCCACCATGCCGTCATAGTACCGCCGCAGAATCTCTCTCCGGCTGGCCTCCTGGCAGGCCTCGTCGTCCACAATGGCAAAGCCCGCCATGTTCACGCCCATATCCGTGGGGGACTTGTAGGGGCACTGGCCTTGGATCTTCTCAAACATGGTGGCCAGCACCGGGAAAATCTCCACGTCCCGGTTGTAGTTGACGGTGGTCTTGCCGTAGGCTTCCAGGTGGAAGGGGTCGATCATGTTCACGTCGTTGAGGTCGGCGGTGGCGGCCTCGTAGGCCAGATTTACCGGGTGCTTCAGCGGCAAATTCCAGATGGGGAAGGTCTCATACTTGGCGTAGCCGGCCTTGACGCCCCGCTTGTTCTCATGGTAGAGCTGGCTGAGGCAGGTGGCCATCTTGCCGCTGCCGGGGCCGGGGGCCGTCACCACCACGATGGGGCGGCTGGTCTCGATGTACTCGTTGCGGCCCAGCCCCTCCTCGGACACGATGTGGGCCACGTCGGAGGGATAGCCGGCGATGGGATAGTGCTTCCAGGTCTTGACCCCCAGGGCGCCCAGTCGCTGGATGAAGGCGTCGGCGGCGCTCTGGGCGGCGTACTGGGTGATGACCACGCCGCCTACGAAGAAGCCCAACTGCCGGAAGCTGTCCATCAGCCGCAGCACGTCGTCGTCGTAGCCGATGCCCAAATCGCCCCGGATCTTGTTCTTGGCGATGTCGGCGGCGCAGATGGCGATGATGATCTCCACCTCGTCCTGCATGGTGGCCAGCATGCGGATCTTGCTGTCCGGCTGGAACCCCGGCAGCACCCGGCTGGCGTGATAGTCGTCAAACAGCTTGCCGCCGAACTCCAGATACAGCTTGTCGCCGAACTGGCTGCGGCGCTGGCGGATGTGCTCGGCCTGCAGAGCCAGATATTTGTCGTTGTCAAACCCCAGTTTCATCTCGGATCCACTCCCTCCGGAAAAATCAAACACGGGCCATTATACAACATATAGTGGTGAGAATAAAGCCTTTTCCCACTTTTTCACCATAGACAATTCGGAGAAAGATACCCTCCATTTTTGGCAAATCCCACCGTTGCATTTGCCTCTGCGCCGTATTATAATCAAAATAGTCACCTTATGAGGAGGATGCGCCATGCCCTATCAGACCTTCCGTTTCCACGTGCTGTGGCGGCATGAGAGCGAGCCGGCGTTCCGTGACTTTTTCCAGACCGACGACATCCAGGAGGCCAAGGAGTTCGCCATGCGTCTGGCCTTCGACGAGACCAACGTGGTCTGCGTCCGGGATGAAAAGCTGGGCGACGTGGTCCGGGATTTCGACGCGGAAATCTATAAAAAATGAATAGCGCCATCGCCCCGGCGGCATACTACCGCCGAGGTGATTTTTTTATGGCAAAGCGAAAGCCCATTGACCGCGCCCCCGACATCCACCCCTTCCACGCCCCGGTGGACAGCACTTTCGACATCGTCAACCGCTACGGCACCTACAACATCCAGCCCACCACCGACACAGAGAACCTCTTTCCCCTCATCGCGCCGGGCCTGCCCCGGGCCTGGGGCGAAATGAAGCTGGAAAAAGGCGACCTGCCCCGCCACGGCGGCATGAAAGAGTCCTGACCCGGATGAAAGACCCCGCCCCGGGCCCGGCGCCGCCGGGACGGCGACGCTGCCGAGGGAAGGTCAAACAGAAAAAAACGTGTTTACCGACGGAAATGGTCGGCAAGCACGTTTTTTCATGGCGGATTTCGCCCCTCCCGCCGGGGATGAGAAGCAAAGCGCCGTCCGCCGGGCGCGCAGCCCCATCCCCCGTCTTCAACAAATCTTAATCGTTCCGCCCCTTGTTTCTTAATCCGTTTGCGCCTATACTTACCCGTGTGAGATCTCACCTCTACACAGAAACACCGCCGCCGAACGCGCCCTTTTTCGGGGAGCGTTTTGGCGTGCGTGCGGAGAAAGGATCTCACATGGAAACCTTGCAACTGGTCAACCGGCTCATCGGCGTCATTTTTCTCATCTGTTACAGCTATCAATTCCTCTTTATCCCCCTGGTCTGGCTGCGCGGACGGAAAGAAGCGGAAGGCGCACCGAAGCCCCACCGCTTCGCCGTCCTCATCTGCGCCCGGAACGAGGCCGCCGTCATCGGCGACCTGCTGGAAAGCCTCCGCCGCCAGTCCTACCCCCAAAATCTGCTGACCGTCTTTGTCATGGCGGACAACTGCACCGATGAAACGGCGCGGATCGCGGAATCGGCAGGCGCTGCAGTCTATAAGCGGTGCAATGCCGCCCAGGTGGGCAAGGGCTACGCCTTACAGGAGCTGATGGGCTGTATCGGCCGCGACTTCCCCGACGGCTTTGACGGCTACTTCGTCTTTGACGCCGACAATATCCTGTCGCCGGACTACATAGCGCGGATGAACGCCGTCTTCTCCCGGGGCCACGATATCGTGACGGGCTATCGCAACAGCAAGAATTACGGCGACAACTGGATCAGCGCCGGACACGGCCTGTGGTTCCTGCGGGAGAGCCGCTACCTCAACCACGCCCGCATGCTGCTGGGCACAAGCTGCTGCGTAGGTGGCACGGGCTTTCTCTTTTCCCGTGCCGTGGCGGAGGAGATGGGGCCCTGGCCCTTCCATCTGCTGACGGAGGACATCGAGTTTTCCGTTGACCAGATCACCCGCGGGCGGCGTATTGCCTTTTGCCCCGAGGCGGTGCTGTATGACGAGCAGCCCACCTCCTTCCGCCAGTCCTGGCGCCAGCGCAGCCGCTGGTCCAAGGGCTATCTGCAGGTCTTTGCGGGATACGGAAAGCGGCTTCTCTTCGGCGTGTTTCGAGGTCGGTTTGCCTGCTACGACATGGCTATGGCCATCATGCCCGCCTTCGTGCTCTCCGCGGTCAGCATCCTGTGCAACCTGGTGCTGGCTGTCTGGGGGGCCGTGGCAGGCGAAAACCTGCGGATCGCGGCGCAGTCCGTGGGGGAGATGCTGCTGGGCATGTACGTCACGCTGTTCGTCATAGGCGCCGTCACCACCGTTACCGAGTGGCGAGCCATCCGCACGGCGGCGTGGAAAAAGGTGCTGTACACCTTCACCTTCCCGCTGTTCATGTCCACCTATATCCCCATCGCCCTGTCCGCCCTGTTCACCGGCGGCGAGTGGAAGCCCATCACCCACCGCGTTTCCGCCGCATCCCTGCGACAGCGCCCCAAGCAGGAGCTGCTGCCCTTCTGATCCATCTTCCCCGGAGGTTTGCCATGTATCATGTTCTTGTCTGCGACGATGAAAAGGACATCGTCTCCGCCCTGACCATCTATCTCCAAAGCGACGGCTATCAGGTTTTTACCGCCTCCGATGGCCGTGAAGCGCTGGAGGTGATGGAGCGGCAGGAGATCCATCTGGTGCTGCTGGACGTGATGATGCCGGCCATGGACGGCATCACCGCCCTTGCGCGGCTGCGGCAGGTGTGCAACGTGCCGGTGATCCTGCTGACGGCCAAGAGCGAGGACGCCGATAAGGTGCTGGGCCTGAACATGGGGGCCGACGACTATGTGACCAAGCCCTTCCAACCCGTGGAGCTGCTGGCCCGGGTGCGTTCCCAGCTGCGGCGGTATATGCTGCTGGGCGGCGGCGCGGCGCGGCCCTCCGCCGTGACCGTGGGGGCGGTGGCGCTGGATGACAACGCCAAAACGGTGACGGTGGACGGCGAGCCGGTGTCCCTGACGCCGCTGGAATACGACGTTCTCCGCCTTCTCATGCAGAACGCCGGCACGGTCTTTTCCCCACAGGAGATCTATCGCCGCGTCTGGCACGAGGAGCCGGCAGGGGACAACCCGGTGGCGGTACATATCCGCCACATCCGGGAGAAAATCGAGATCAATCCCGCCGAGCCCCGCTATCTGAAAGTGGTGTGGGGCAAGGGCTACAAGATGGAGGGCGAGAGCCGATGAAGCGCTGTATGGACAAGGTGTGGGCCAAGATCACGGCCTATTTTCTGACCCTTATCTGTCTGGCCGCGGCCCTGACCTGCGGGGCGGGGGTGGTGCTGCTGGCGGAAGCCAACGCCTGGATAGACGGCGGCGAGGAGCTCCGGCAGAGCTGCTACCACAGGCTGTGCAGCAGTTCCATCCAACAGGCGGCGTGGTATCTGACGTATTCTACGGACAGCGGCGAGGTGGAGACGCAGTTTGCCGACAGCTTTGCCGACGACAACTGTGTGCTGGTGGTGACGGACGGCGAGGGGCAGACGGCGGTCCGGACGGCGGAATACGACGGCGCCGTACTGCTGACGGTGACGGCTGCCCTATCGGATGACGTCGCGAGGGGTTTTGCCGGATGGCACATCACCGCCTCGCTGAAGGATAGCTTCCGACCGGACAGCATGGAGACCGCCCTGCTTCTCTTTCTGGCGGATCACCGGGGTCTGCCGGTGGCGGCGGGGCTGCCGGCGGTGGGCCTGACGCTGTTTTTCCTCATTTTCTCTCTGGCCTCCGCCGGACACTGGCAGGACCATGAGGGCATCCACCTGACCTGGTTCGACAAGCTGCCCATGGACGGCGCGGTGGCGGCGATACTGCTGCTGGTGGTGATGATGATGGACGGCCCCTTTGACGAGGCGGTGGTGCTGCTGACGGCGGCGGTGGCCTGGGGACTGCTGACGCTGATCGCCTTCGCCGCCCAGTGCAAGGCAGGGCAGGTGGCGCGGCGCTCCGTCATCGGCTGTGTCCTGCGCTTCCTTTGGGGGCTGCTGCGGCGCACCGGCTATGTGCTGGTCCACATCCCTCTGGTGTGGAAAACGGCGCTGGCCGTGGCGGCGGTGCTTTTGCTTGACGCCTTTTGCGTCCTGCGTCAAGATGACGGCGAGTTTTTGGCCGTCCTGTATCTCAGCCAGATCCTGCTGGGCGGATTTCTGCTCTATCTGGCCATCGGGCTGCGTAAGCTGCAAAAGGGCGGGCAGGCTCTGGCGGAGGGCCGCTATGACGAGACCATAGATACCTCGCGGCTCTTCGGCGATTTCCGCCGCCACGGGGAAAACCTCAACGCCGTGCAGCAGGGGGTACAGAAGGCGGTGGCGGAGCAGATAAAGTCCGAGCGGCTGAAAACGGAGCTGATCACCAACGTCAGCCACGACATCAAGACGCCCCTGACCTCCATCGTCAACTACGTGGATCTGCTTAAAAAAGAGAACGTCGAAAACGAAACGGCCCGGGAGTACATCGCCGTGCTGGACCGCCAGTCCCAGCGGCTGCGACGGCTGACGGAGGACCTGGTGGAGGCGGCCAAGGCCGCCACCGGCAACGTGGCCGTCAACTGGGAGGTCACCGACCTGAATGTGTTTCTCCACCAGGTGATGGGGGAGTATGAGCAGCGCCTGCACGACGCGGGTCTGATGCCGGTGCTGACGGAGGACAAGTCATCGCCCCGCATCATGGCCGACGGACGGCTCCTGTGGCGGGTGATGGATAACCTGCTGAGCAACGTGTGCAAGTACGCCCTGCCCGGGACGCGGGTGTATGTGTCCAGCGCCGTCCAGGGGTATAAGGTGCGGCTGACGGTGAAGAACATCTCCCGCCATCCCCTGAACATCGCCGCTGACGAGCTGACGGAGCGATTTGTTCGGGGCGACGTCTCCCGCTCCACCGAGGGCAGCGGTCTGGGATTGCATATCGCATCCAGCCTGACGAAGCTGCAAAAGGGGGAGCTCTCTCTGGACGTGGACGGCGATCTCTTCAAGGCACAGCTCATCTTTGACCGGATATGACAGCGCCACCGACCTCTTTTGGAGAGGTCGGTGGCGTTTTGCCCGTCGTTGGGCGTTCGTTTTTTCGCAGGATGGCCGATGCGCCCGCCGCGTTCCCATCAGGCGCTGCGGGAGAGCCGCTCTTCGCCGCGGCGGAGGCTCAGGACTGCTGCTTGGCGCGGGGCATCCGCAGCTCCGGCTCCGGAGTGCGGTTGATGACCCGCATTCCCGCCGGCACGGAGTGGGTGAGGAAGGTGTTGCCCCCCACCACGGCCCCCTGGCCGATGACGGTGTCGCCCCCCAGAATGGAGGCGCCGGAGTAGATGGTGGCGTCGCTCTCCACGGTGGGGTGGCGCTTGCCGGAGACGCCGCCGTGGCCGCCCCGGGTGCTGAGGGCGCCCAGGGTCACGCCCTGGTACAGCTTCACGTGGTCCCCCAGCTCCGACGTCTCGCCGATGACCACGCCGGTGCCGTGGTCGATGAAGAAATAGCTGCCGATGGCGGCGCCGGGGTGGATGTCGATGCCGGTGCGGCTGTGGGCGTACTCGGTCATAATCCGGGGGATGATGGGCACATGGCGCAAAAACAGCTCGTGGGCGATGCGGTAGACGAAGATGGCGAACAGCCCCGGATAGGCGAAGATGACCTCCTCCTTGTTCTGGGCCGCCGGGTCGCCCTCAAAAAAGGCGTCCACGTCGGTCAAAAGCTGCTGCTGGATGCGGGGCAGCTGCTCCACCACCTCCCGGGCGGTGGCGGAGCTGCGGTCGATCTCCTCCTCCGGCAGCGCCAGGGCGATCTGCCGCTGCAGGGCGGTTTCAATCCGCTCCAAAAGCAGGGCGGCGTAGTCGGCGGCATCCAACGTCATCAGCGCCGCGTCGCCGAAATAGGCGGGAAACATCAGCTTTCGCATCTCCCGGATCAGTTCTTCAATGGCCTTGCGGTCGGGCAGCCGCACCCGTGCGCCGTACATGGGCACCCGGGCCTCGCTCATGGTCTGGGCCATGGCCTCCGCCGCACGGCGAATATAGGGATCGTACATCTTATTTGTCCTCCTGAAACAGTGGTGTGGAGAGATACCGCTCCCCGGTGTCGGGCAGCAGCGCCACGATATGGCGGCCCCGATTTTCCGGCCGGCGGGCCAGTTGTTCCGCTGCCCACAGTGCCGCGCCGGAGGTGATGCCGCACAGCACGCCCTCGGTCTTTGTCAGCAGCCGGGCGGCGGCGTAGGCTTCCTGCTCCCGGACGGTGATGACCCGGTCAATGAGACTGGCGTCGTAGTTTTTCGGAATAAAATTGGCCCCGATGCCCATGAGGCCGTGGGGCCCGGCCTGGCCGCCGCTGAGCAGGGGGGAGGCGGCGGGCTCCACCGCCACCAGCTCCACCGAGGGCTTGCGCTCCTTTAAGTACCGCCCCGTGCCGCTGATGGTGCCGCCGGTGCCCACCCCGGCCACAAAGATGTCCACCTTGCCCTCGGTGTCGGCCCAGATTTCCGGGCCGGTGGTGGCGTAGTGGGCGGCGGGGTTGGCGGGGTTGTCAAACTGGCCTGCGATGATGCTGCCCGGCGTGGCGGCGCGGATGGCCTCCGCCTTGGCGATGGCTCCCGCCATGCCGTCTTTGCCGGGGGTCAGCACCAGCTCCGCCCCGTAGGCCCGCAGCAGGGCCATCCGCTCGGCGCTCATGCTGTCCGGCATGGTGAGTATCACCCGGTAGCCCCGGCTCACCGCCATGGCGGCCAGACCGATGCCGGTGTTGCCGGAGGTGGGCTCGATGATGGTGCCGCCCTCTTGCAGCCGGCCCTCCGCCTCCGCCTGCCGTATCATCTCCAGCGCCACTCGGTCCTTGGCGGAGCCTGCGGGGTTGGCGCTCTCCAATTTCACGTACAGCACGGCCTCCAGCCCCCGGGCCGCGGCGTACCGCCGGGCCTCCAGCAGGGGCGTGCGGCCCACCAGCTCGCTTAACGACGTGACTTTCGCCATGAAAAACACTCCCTTATCCAGTATAAGCGCAAAAAAACGGAAGGTGCCCGGCACCCTCCGCCCCGGCGCGCCACGCGCCGCCCGGTCAGCGGATGCCTATCTCCGGGCGCGACAACACCCGCCCATGGTACACATGGACGTGGCATATTTGGCGCCAAAGCAGGTCATATCCGCTCTCCTTATGCCATAATGTGGTCATTATAACAGCGCCGCGGCGGATTGTCCATGCCCAAAGGGGCGAAAGGGGCAAAAAATGTCTCCCCCGCCCGCCGGGTTGCCAAATCCGCCCGGTTATTGTATAATACGGCTGAAATAAAACCCTTTTCATCCAAAAGGAGGCGATCTCATGTCCCGTAATACCAAATTGGCCCTGCGGCTCATTATCCCCCTGGCGGTGGCCCTGGTGTCCATCTTCGTCCTGGGCCGCCACTTCGCCAAGGTGGAGACCTATCCCAATTCCATCGCCTACCTGGACGGCAAAAAGGTCACCGTCACCGAGCTGGCCGGGGCCGCCACCGCCGCCTCCGTGGCCATCACCGCCATCCCCGGCGACGTAGCCACTCCCATCGCGGAAAAGCTGGCGGATTTAAGCTCCTATTTTCTCATCATCGTCTGCGCCATCTTCCTGGAAAAATACCTGATTACCCTCACCGGCGCCCTGACCTTTTACATCCTCATCCCCCTGGCGTGCCTTGCCATGATGGCGGATTGCTTCGTCAAGTCCAACGTCTGCCGAAATATCGCCCTGCGTCTGGCGGCCTTCGGCCTAGCGATTTTCATTCTGGTGCCCGTCAGCGTCAAGGCCGGGCAGATGATTGAGAACACCTATTCCGACGCCATCGCCCAAAGCCTCAACGCCCCCCAGTCGGCGGCGGAGGACATCACCGGCGACCTGCCGGCGGAGGAGCCCGCGGCGGAGCAGCCCCAGCAGAGCTGGTGGCAGCGGCTCATCCAACAGGCCCAGGAGACGGTGGAGCAGGTGAAGCAGGGCGTCACCGCCGTCCCCGAAAAGGTGGAGACCACCTTGAGCCAGTTCATCGAGGCGGTGGCGGTGCTCATCGTCACCTCCTGCCTCATCCCGCTGCTGGTGGTAGCGGCCCTCTTCTGGCTGACCAAGGCCATCTTCGGCCTGGAAACCAACTCGAAGGACATCAAATGGAACGACAAATTCACCAACCCCTTTTCGCGGAAAAAAGAATAAGTAAAAAGAAAAATCATCCCGCCGGACAGGAAATCCCGGCGGGATGATTTTTCGCCTTACCGTGGGGGGATGTTTTTCCCGCCTTCCCCCGCGGGGGGAAGGTGTCAGCGAAGCTGACGGATGAGGGGGCGACAAGCATCGCCCTCCGATGAATGGCACCGGCCGCCACCACCTGCACCCACAGCGGCGAAAAACACCGTAGGGGCCGACGCCTATCCCAATGGCACTGGCTCCACAAGCCGCTCATTCTTCGCGGTGTGTCGCTGGCGCCGGCGGCCCGTGTACCGCCGCCAATGCCCCATCCAGTGAAACGGCAAAGCCCCCTCCGTAGGGCGGGACCTATGTGTCCCGCCTGCGCCGGGCCACCCATCGTAAACGCCGGTTGTATACATCCTGTCGGCAAATTCTGTCGTAGGGGCGGGGCTCTGCTCCGCCCGACCCGGTGAATGACCGACAGCCGGCAACACTCCCGTAGGGGCGGACGACCCTGTCCGCCCCAACCCGCCGCCGATGCCCCCCAATCCCGGTGAAACGGCAAAAGGCACCCCCCGTAGGGCGGGACCTATGTGTCCCGCCTGTCCTGCACGGCAACGTCCACCGTGCCCGGCTGCATGGGGCCGCCCCCACAAAAAACAAGCACCCGCCGAAGCGGGTGCTTGTTGGTAACACAATATAATCGTTCAGCGCTTGGAGAACTGCGGCGCCCGACGGGCCGCCTTCAGACCGTACTTCTGAAAGCAGCAGGCCTCAGACCCCTTGATTTTACTGGATTTTTTGAGAGTTCCTGGATTTTTAACCCCTAAATTAACCCATATTATTTTCGGAGGCTTAACCACCGTCAGCCGTATTATTGACCGAACGCACCGTTCACTACAGCCGCCAGCTCTTAAAGTTTATTATACTTCACTTTGGCGTAAATGTCCATAGTAGCCTTGCAGTTTTCGTGACCCGTCAAATGCTGAAAGGCCTTCGGATTGATCTGGCATAGGTCGGGCTCAAGCTGTAAGCGGGAGGGAGCTGAAGCGGTTGTATCTCAATTATTGCAATTCACCTTTAATTTTTTGCCGCTTACCCCAAAGTACAACACAGGATCACTTTTTTGTTGTATTATGATGCCACAAGAGCGAAAGGAGGCACGGGTATGAAAGTAAGCGTAGACATTTCCCCAGAGCACATCGAGCCCTATGCCGTTATTTATACGGATAAAATGACCGATGAGATCCAGCGAATAATCGATGCATTCGGCACAAGTGACACCCCTATTACCGCATTGCAGAATGAGGAAGATTTGGTCATTCTGCAGCCGAAGGAAATCTACATGGTACGAGTCGAAAACGGAGATACGGTCATATACGGTGAACGCCGGAAATACCGTTCACGGAAGCGGCTGTATGAGTTGGGGCAGCAATTGGGAAAGCAGTTTATGCAGATATCGAAATCAACTCTGATCAATCTGTCTTACATGGACAGCATTGAACAGGGATTTTCCGGAACACTTCTTCTGAAACTGAAAAATGGAAGCAAGGATTATGTCTCAAGGACATATCTGCCGGAGTTCAAAAAATATCTTGGATTATAGGAGGGAAAAGCAATGAAGGAGACAATGAAAGATCTGGTGAAAAGCACGGTGATCAGCATCGGTATGGCCATGGCGATTTTCTGCCTGGTGGGGATTGTTTTTGACATAGGATATAAAGGCAACTTTAGCCTTGACAATTATCGGTTTACAAAAATGGTTGTCGGATGCGTATTGATCGGCCTTGGGTTTGGCGTTCCGACAATCGTGTACAGAAAAGACAGCATTCCTATGCCGATCAGAGTGATCATCCACATGGGCATTGGCTGTGTTGTATACACTATAGTCGCTTATGCGGTTGGCTGGATTGGCGGCTCCGCGACTATCTCGCAGGGAATCATTATCGCGGCCATTCAGCTTGGGGTTGCGTTTATCATCTGGTTCCTGTTCATGAGATATTATCGCAAGGAAGCGAAGAAGATGAATGACCGGATACAGGAGATGAAATAAGCATCAAAGAACAGGCAGCTTGGCTCCCTCATTTAACCCCTAAATTAACCCATTTTTGCGAATTAGCCCGTTTTTATCCCGTATAAAATGGGATGAGAAAGAACAAGCCGCGATAAACCTCGCAAAAGAGGAAAACCCTGGAATCGTTGAGATTCCAGGGTTTTGACGTTTTGATGCTTTTGATTAACGCTTGGAGAACTGGGGAGCCCGACGGGCGGCCTTCAGACCGTACTTCTTGCGCTCCTTCATACGAGGATCGCGCTTGAGGAAACCGGCCTTCTTCAGGATGGCGCGGAACTCGGGGTTGACCTGCAGCAGGGCGCGGCTGATGCCGTGGCGCAGAGCGCCGGCCTGGCCGGACACGCCGCCGCCTTCCACGGTGGCCACGATGTCGCACTTGCCCAGCATATCGGTGCTGTTCAGGGGCTGACGGACCACCATCTTCAGGGTCTCCAGGCCGAAATACTCGTCGATGTCGCGGCCGTTGATGGTGATGCTGCCGGTGCCGTTGGGGAACACGCGGACGCGGGCCACGGAGGACTTACGACGGCCGGTGCCGTACTTGTAGGGATTCTTGGACTGATACATTCTTCTTCTCCTCCTTACTTGACGAGCTCGGGCTTCTGGGCCTGATGCTCATGGTTCTCGCCGGCATACACATGCAGACGCTTCAGGGAATCCTTGGTGACGATGTTGCGGGGCATCATGCCGCGCACGGCCACGCGCATAGCCAGCTCGGGCTTCTCCTGCATGAGGATGCGGTACTTGGTCTCCTTCAGGCCGCCCACCCAGCCGGAGTGGGTGCGGTAGTACTTCTGCTCCATCTTGTTGCCGGTGAGCACAGCCTTGCCGGCGTTGATGACGATCACGTTGTCGCCGCAGTCGGCGTGGGGGGTGTAAGTGACCTTGCCCTTGCCGCGCAGCAGGTCGGCGACGATAACGGCGGTCTTGCCCAGGGGCTTGCCGGCGGCATCGACGACGTACCACTTACGCTCCACAGAGCCCTTCTTTTCCATATAAGTGGACATGGTGTATTTCCTCCATTTATTATAATGTATTGCTTTACATTTCCGCGCCGCCTTGCTACAATCAAGACATTCAAACGCGCAAGAGTATTTATAGCACACCCCCCGCCCGCTGTCAACACCATTTTTGATTACGGCAACAACATCTCGTATTTGCTCTTAAATGCTCCTGTTTTCTCTCGTTTTCTCAAAACGCAATTTCATTTTTTCCGGAGGTACCCTATGCAGCGGATTCTCGGCCTGGTGCGGGCCTGCGTCAGTGATTACAACATGATTGACCCCGGCGACCGCATCGCCGTGGGCGTCAGCGGCGGCAAGGACAGCCTTTTGACCCTCACCGCCCTGGCCCGGCTCCAGAAGTTCTACCCCGTGCCCTTCACCGTGGAGGCCATCACCCTGGAGATGGGCATGCCGGACATGGACTTCGCCCCCGTGGCGGCGCTGTGTGACCGCCTGGGCGTGCCCTATACCCGCATCAGCGTGCCGGTGTATGACATCGTCTTTCAGGACCGGCAGGAGAAAAACCCCTGCTCCCTCTGCGCCAAGCTGCGCCGGGGCAGCCTGAACACCGCCCTGACGGAGCGGGGCATCCGCAAAATCGCCCTGGGCCACCACTATGACGACGCTGTGGAAACCCTGCTGATGAATCTCCTCTTTGAAGGCCGCATCGGCTGCTTCCAGCCCGTCACCTATCTGGACCGCACCGGCGTCACCCAGATTCGACCCCTGCTGTACTGCCACGAGGAGGATATCCGCCGGGTGGTGGCGCGGGAGCAGCTTCCGGTGGTGAAAAACACCTGCCCCCGGGACGGCCATTCCCGCCGCCAGGAGGTAAAGGAGCTTTTGACGGAGCTGGAGGGCCGCTACCCGGACTTGAAGCAAAAGCTGTTCGGCGCCATGGAGCGCTATCCCCTCTACGGTTGGGATAAAGAGCATTTGGAGCGGTAAAAAAGGACTGTGAAGATAGCCTATGACATAATGTAGGGGCTGACGCCCCGGCAGCCCGCGCAGCACAAAGAAACTACACAATAACAATCTCCGGCAAAAACGGGAAAAGCCCGAATTTGCCGGAGATTGCTGCTATGATAAGGTTTTTCCGCCGGGACGCCGGGGGCGGCGTCCCCTACAAGTGAAACGAGACCGTTTTCTGCTAATCGACTTTTTCGCAGCGCCCTTTCGCTATGCTGCCAATTACGCCAAATCAAAAGAGATAAAGTCGAAGCTGCCGCCCTTGCCCTCTAAGCTAAAGTAGAGGGCCTCTTTTTCGCCCAGCCCTGCGGGCAGGAGGGCGGAGAAGGTCTTGGGCTCCAGGCAGGTCTCCACCGGGATGCGGAGAATGGGCGCTCCGTGCTCCTCCGTACGGACGGTGACGGCACAGCCGTTGCCGTAGCCCTGGAGCTGCACGGCGAGGGAGCGGGTCTTGCGCAGGTCAAAATACTTGAAGCCCACGGTGCAGTCGGTGCAGAAGTTGGACACGTACTGGTCCGGCCCCTCCTCCCGGTCGCCGCCCTTCTGGGTCAGGAAGGGGTTCAGACCCTTGCGGTATTTCACCATGGACATAAACCGGGTGCCGTGTATGCCGTACACGTTGCAGGCGATGTAGGCCGGGTAGTGGCCCACGCCTGCCAGGGGGCCGCCGTTGAGGCCGCAGGAGGTCATCTCCGCCTGGTGGAATTTGCCGTCTGCAAAGCGGATCTCCTCGGCGCAGGCCTGGCGGGAGCTCTGCTTGCGGTTGGAGTGGCGGTGGTAGAAGATGTAGTACCGTTCGCCGATTTCGATGAGGCTGCCGTGGGTGTTGCCGGTGCACATCCGGGGCATCCAGAAAAACGGCGTCTCCGCCTGCCCCAAGCACTTCGCCGCCAACAACATGGAGCTGCGCCGCATGGCCTCCAACTCCGTGGTGGACCAGCGCACGCTGCGGGAGATCTACCTCACCAATTTTGAGATCGCCGTCACCGAGGGCCATCCCAAGGCCATCATGTCCTCCTATAACATGGTCAACGGCGTATACGCCAACGAAAACGAGCAGCTTCTCCAAAAAATCCTCCGGGACACCTGGGGCTTCGACGGCTTCGTGGTGTCCGACTGGGGCGCCTGCAACGACTTTGTGGACGGCGTCCGGGCCGGCTCCCATCTGGAGATGCCCTCCACCGGCGGCGACAGCCCCCACCAGCTGATGCAGGCCGTCTACGAGGGCCGCATCAGCGAGGAAGAGGTGGACGTGCGGGTAGATGAACTGCTGGATGTGGTGCTGTCCACCCGCAAGGCCGTGGACGACCTCAAGGGCAAGCCCTTTGACGTGGACGCCCACCACGCCTTTGCCCAAAAGGCCAGCGAGCAGTCCATCGTCCTGCTGAAAAATGAGGACAACATTTTGCCCCTTAAACGGGGCAGCCGTGTGGCCGTCATCGGCGAGTTTGCCCAAAAGGCCCGCTACCAGGGCGCGGGTTCTTCCGTGGTCAACTGCACCAAGCTGGACAACACCATGGACGTCATCGGCCAATTTGACCTCAATGTGGCGGGCTTCGCCCCCGGCTACCCCCGCCACGGCGCCCCCGACAAGGCCATGATGCAGCAGGCCGCCGACCTTGCCAAACAGGCGGATTACGTGCTGCTGTACCTGGGCCTGGATGAAATCAGCGAGTCCGAGGGCCTGGACCGCGCCACCCTCGCCATCCCCCAGTGCCAGATAGAGACCCTCCAAGCCGTCTCCCACGCCAACCCCAACGTGATTGTGGTGCTCTCCGCCGGTTCCAGCATCGAGATGCCCTGGCTGGACCGCTGCAAAGCCGTGGTACACGGCTACCTGTGCGGCCAGGCCGGCGCCTCCGCCGTGCTGCGGGTGCTGCTGGGGGAGGTCAACCCCTCCGGCAAGCTGTCCGAGAGCTACCCCCTCCGGTATGAGGACTGCTCCTCCGCCCCCTATTTCCCCGCCCGTGAGCGCAATGTGGAATACCGGGAGGGCCTCTACGTGGGCTACCGCTATTACGACACCGCCCGCGTCCCCGTCCTGTTCCCCTTTGGCTTCGGCCTGAGCTACACCACCTTCGCGTATTCTGACCTCAAGGTCTCCGAAAAGGAGGCCGCCTTCACCCTCACCAACACCGGCCACAGAGACGGCGCCGAGGTGGCCCAGCTCTACGTTCACGCCGTCAACCCCACCGTCTACCGCCCCAATAAAGAGCTGAAAGGCTTCCAAAAGGTGTTTTTGAAGGCCGGCGAGAGCAAAACCGTCACCATCCCCCTGGACGACAAGGCCTTCCGCTACTGGAACACCGTCACCGACCGCTTCGAGGTGGACGGCGGCGACTATGAGATTCAGATTTGTGCCAGCGTGGCGGACGTGCGCCTGTCCGGCACCGTCACCGTGGCGGGCACCGGCGCCCCCGCCTGTGAGGATTTGTCCCGGCTGCCCAGCTACGTCAGCGGCCATATCAAGGCCGTCTCCGATGGGGAATACGAAGCCCTGTTGGGCCACGAGATTCCCGATGGCCACTGGGCCGGCACCATCCAGCCCAACGACGCCATCGCCCAGCTCTACTACGCCCGCAGCCTGAAGGCCCGCCTGGTGTGGCGGGTCATGGACGCCATGCTCCGCAAGAGCATCGAAAAGGGTGAGCCGGATCTGAACATCACGTTTATCTACAACATGCCCATCCGGGCCATCGGCAAGATGGCGGGTGGCCTGGTGTCCCAGGAGATGTGCGACGGCATCCTGGACATCGTCAACGGCCACGCCCTGGGCCTTTGCAAGGGCGTGGGCAAGCTGGCGGCAGGCTTTTTCCGGCAGCGCAAGCGGGCCCGGCGGCAAAAAGAACTGGTGTGACCGCCTTTGCCCGTTTCAACGCTGGACATGTCGAAAAAAATGTAATACAATATAACACTGCCCTCCGTGCCTCCTGCCAAAAGGAACGCAGAAGGCCCGGAGGGCACCGTTATGCAGCATTGTTTTTTTCGCCCCGCCCTTCCGGGGCAAGCGGAAACTGTGGATAGATAGAGGAAAACATCATGAAACTCCTGACCGTCACCGTACCCTGCTACAACTCCCAGGACTATATGGAAAAGTGCATCGACAGCCTGCTCATCGGCGGTGAGCGGGTGGAAATCATCATCATCGACGACGGCTCCACCGACCGCACCGGGGAGATCGCCGACCGCTACGCGGAATCGTACCCCTCCATGGTCCGGGTGGTCCACCAGGAAAACGGCGGCCACGGCGAGGGCATCAACCAGGGCCTGGCCCGGGCCACCGGCACCTATTTCAAAACCGTGGACAGCGACGACTGGCTGCTGGATTTCCCCCGCTTTTTAGACACGCTGGAGGCGGTGGACCGCCGGGGCGGCGTGGATCTTTTTATCACCAATTACTATTATGAGCACGCCGACGGCAAGGGCAATCGCTCCATCAATTTCTCCAACGCCCTGCCCCAGGACCGGGTGTTCACCTGGGGCGAGACCCGACCCTTCCGCATAGACCAGATTCTCATGATTCACGCCTGCACCTTCCGCACGGCGCTGTTGCGCCAGACCGGCCTGCAGATGCCCAAGCACACCTTTTATGAGGACAACTACATGGTCTACGGCAACCTGCGCAGCGCACAGAAGATGTATTACATGAATCTGGATCTGTACCGCTACTTCATCGGCCGGGGCGGCCAGAGCGTCCAGGCGGACGTGATGACCCGCCATTATGCCCACCAGCTCAAGGTCACGGAATTGTGCTTCACCTGCTGCCACTTGGACGACTTGCCGGAAAAGCGCCAGCGGGCCTATTGCCGCCATGAGCTGCTGGTCATGCTGGCCATCTCCGTCCTCTGCGCCCGCCTCAGCGGCACCGCCCAGGCGGAGCAGGATTTGGCGGAGATGTGGCGCGCCTGCCGGGCATACGACGCACCGTGGGCGGACCGTTTCCGCCGTCAGATCGTGCTGCGCCTGGCGTCTATCCCCGGCAAAGGCGGCGCCGCCTTCGTCCGGGCTCTCTACAAGGTGGCCCACCGTGTGGTGCGGTTTAACTGACGCTTACAGCAGCACCCACTGCACCAGCAGCAACAGCCCCAGCCCCGGCAGTCCCAGAATGCCCACCGCCAGGGCGTTGAACCAGTTCATCCCCAGGGAGAGCCCGGTGTAGGGCGCGGTCATGTTCAATAGCCACAGGGCGAAAAGGCCCAACGCGGTATTCACCCCCACCCGCACGATGAGCTTTAGCGGCGACTTCACCAGCCGCCCCACCGCCAGCAGCAGGAAAAGGCCCACCGCCCCTGCGGCGATCCACGTCACGTAAGGCATACGTCACCTCCCTCCGCGCTGACAGCCGCCACCGCCACCTTGGGCACCGCCACGGCGTGGGGCCGGGCCATGGGGGCGCCGTTTTTGGCCTTGACGCACCGCAGAATATAATTGTACCGGGCCTTGCAGGCGTTGATCTCAAAGATGGTGGCCTCAATGAGGTCCGGGTCATCCACGCAGTTGAAGCGCACATAGGCGTCCTTCATGGTCTCACTCAGCCCGGCCATCTCCTGCAAAAGGCTGGCCATCTCCGGGTCAGACCGGTCACGTTTACGGGGCATAGTCCTTCCTCCTTGTACCATTATTGTACGGGTAGTTTGGACAAATATGCCAGAGTTTAATCAAAGGAGCGTCCCGCCATGGAAACCGTGCATCAACAGTTTATGGCCCAGGCCCTTGCCCTGGCCCGGGAGGCCGCCGCGGCGGGGGAGGTGCCGGTGGGCTGCGTCATCGTCAAGGACGGCGCCATCGTCGGCCGGGGCCGCAACCGCCGGGAGGAGAAGCAGTCCGTGGCCTCCCACGCGGAGATGGAAGCCATGGCCCAGGCCAACGCCGCCCTGGGCTCCTGGCGGCTGGAGGACTGCGATTTGTACGTCACCCTGGAGCCCTGCCCCATGTGCGCCGGGGCCATCGTCAACGCCCGCGTCCGCCGGGTGTTCTACGGTGCCCGTGACCGGGCCATGGGGGCCTGCGGCGGCGTGCTGAACCTCTTTATGGAGGACTTTCCCCACCACCCCCAACTGGTGGGCGGCATCCTGGCAGAGGACTGCGCCGCCGTCCTGTCCGACTTCTTCAAAAAAATGCGGTAATGACCTTTGCCGTATTCAAAAAGGTAAAAAAACCATAAAGCCGGGGGCGAAACGCCCTCGGCTTTTAATGGTAGGAAGATAGATGAAAAAAGTATTTGTCTCTTGCAGATATTAAGATACCCGCCTTATGTTACAAAAGTTCGGGATAAAATATTAAAAATGTATTAAATTCCGCGCAAACAATCTTTTCACCGCCGACAGGCTTTGTCCTTTTCTTCCCGCCCCTTTTCGTACAATGGGGAGGAAAGGATGTGACCCTTATGAAAGAGAGCATCACCGTGGGCCTCGCGCTGACGGCCCTTCTCTTTGCCCTCACCTGGCTCCACGCCGGGGAGAGCGCCCCTGCCGATGAAGAGGTGCAGCCCGCCCCGGCGGCCACCGCCGCCCCCACCCCGGCGGAGGAAACGGCCCCCGTGGGCCTGCATGATGCGGAGATGTCCCTCCGGGTGCTGATCGGCGACACGGTGGAGACCATGACCATGGCGGAGTACCTGCCCTGCGTGGTGCAGGGGGAGATGCTGCCCTCCTTTGAGGCGGCGGCGCTGTCGGCCCAGGCGGTGGCGGAGCGCACCTATATTCTCTATCAGATTCGCTCCGGCGGCAAGCCCCGCCACCCCCAGGCGGACGTGTGCGACGACCCCGGCTGCTGCAGCGCCTATTTGAGCCAGGCGGAGGCCAAGGCCAAGTGGGGCGACCAGTATGAAGCCCTGTCCCAGCGGGTCAAGGACGCCGTGGCCGCCACCGACGGCGTGGTGGCCCTCTATGATAATCAGCCCATCATGGCGGTGTTCCACTCCTCCTCCGGCGGGGCCACCGCCCGCTGCGCCGACGTGTGGGCGGCGGACCTGCCCTATCTTGTCAGCGTGGAGAGCCCCGAGGGGGCGGACACCGTGCCCAACTATTACAGCGTCAAGACCCTGTCCGAGGCCGACTTCCGGGCCACCTTTGCCGCCGCCCACCCGGAGGCGGATTTCTCCGGCGACTGGCTGGGCAGCCCCGTGGCGGACGCCTCGGGCCGGGTGGGCTCCCTCACCGTGGGCGGCGTCACCGTGTCCGGGGCGGAGATGCGGCGGCTCTACGGCCTGCGCTCCACCGCCTTCACCGTGGCCCGGGAGGGGGAGAGCGTCACCTTCCGGGTCACCGGCTACGGCCACGGCGTGGGCATGAGCCAGTACGGCGCCAACGAGCTGGCCCGCCAGGGCAAGACGTGGCAGGAGATTTTGCAGTGGTACTACACCGGCGTCACCCTGGGAGGGTATACAAATCCGTAAAACCGTGGTATAATACCCTGTTAAGCGGGGCGAATTTACAATTTATTCAGGAAACGCCGCCGCCATTCGGTATAATGAACACGTGAAAAATACCGCCATTTCCGCGTGACAGGGAGGTAAATCGCTTATGGCACGCAATATCCTCGTGGTGGAGGACGATCGGAACATCTCCGAGCTGCTCCGCATGTATCTGGAAAAAGAGGGCTTTGAGGTCCGCCTGGCCTACGACGGCGGCAAGGCCGTGGAGGAGTATGACGCCCAGGCCCCGGACATGGTGCTGCTGGACATCATGCTGCCCGTCATGGACGGCTGGGCCGTGTGCGACCATATCCGCAGCAAGGCCAAGACCCCCATCATCATGCTCACCGCCAAGTCCGACGTGGACGACCGCATCACCGGCCTGGAGCGGGGCGCCGACGACTATCTGGTGAAGCCCTTTGAGATGAAGGAGCTGATGGCCCGCATCAACGCCGTGCTGCGCCGCAGCGAGATTCCCAACGACACCAGCAAAAAGCTGACCTTCGATAAGCTGGAGATCAACCTGGACAGCTACGAGCTGCTGGTGGACGGCAAAAAGGTGGACACGCCCCCCAAGGAATTGGAGCTATTGTACCACCTGGCCGCCACTCCCAACCGGGTCTATACCCGCAACCAGCTCCTGGACGAGGTCTGGGGCTTTGACTATTTCGGCGACAGCCGCACCGTGGACGTCCACATCAAGCGCCTGCGGGAAAAAGTGGAGAACGTGTCCGACCAGTGGGCGCTGAAAACCGTCTGGGGCGTGGGCTATAAGTTCGAGGTTAAGCAGTAACGGCCATGAAAGAGCGTATCCGTAACACTCTCAACAGCCTCTATTGGCGTCAGTTTGCCCTGACGGCGGGCATGGTGCTGCTGACCATGGTGCTGCTGGGCGTGTCCTTCTTCGCCCTGAGCTTCAGCATCAACGTGTCCGAGCGCCGCAGCGAAATGCGCTCCCGGGCGGAGCTGATCGCCCAGATGTCGCTGGACTATTTCGCCGCCGGCATCGACCAGTCCACCGACCAGGACGAGGCCCTGCGCAAGCTGGCGGTGGTGGCCTCCCGGATGACGGACGTGGACTTCCTCATCTGCAACACCCAGGGCGGCGTGGTGCTCACCACGGACGAAAGCCTGGTGGGCAAGTCGCTGAAGGTGCCGGAGACGGTGGTGGAGCAAACCCTGTCCGGCGATATGCGCTATGAGGGCCGGGGCACCCTGGGGGGCATCTACGAGGCCAAGCAATACGTGGTGGGCGTGCCCATCGAGGCGGGCGAGGTGCCCATCGGCATGGTGCTGGCGGTGATGGATGCCGCCGCCCTTTTGGAGATGTGGCGGGCCTTCATCGGTCTTTTCTTCGTCACGTCCATCACCATTTTGCTGGTGGCGTTTCTGGCCAGCTCCGTCACCGCCATGCGCCAGATTCAGCCCATCACCGAGATGGTGGAGGCCACCCGGGCCTATGCCGACGGCAACTTTGATGTCCGTATGTCCAACGTGGAGAGCAGCGCCGAGCTTGCCGAGCTTGCCAGCTCCTTCAACGCCATGGCCGACTCCCTCCAGGAGACGGAGCGCCAGCGCCGTGACTTCATCGCCAACGTCAGCCATGAGCTAAAAACCCCCATGACCACCATCGCCGGCTACACCGACGGCATCCTGGACGGCACCATCCCCCCGGAGAAGGAGCGGCAGTATCTGCAAATCATCTCCGACGAGAGCCGCCGCCTCAGCCGTCTGGTCCGCCGTATGCTGGACATCTCCCAGATTCAGAGCAAGGAGATGAAGAAGAAGGACTTCGACCTGTGCGAGAGCATGCGCCTGGCCCTGCTGAGCATGGAACAGCGCATCATCGACCGCCACCTGGACGTGGAGGCCGACATCCCCGACGAGCCCGTCATGGTCCAGGGCGACAACGATCTGATTACCCAGGTGATTTATAACCTGGTGGAGAACGCCGCCAAGTTTGCCACCCCCGGCACGGCGCTGTATCTGGGCGTCCGCACCGCCGGGGAAAAGGCCCTGGTCACCGTTCGCAACCACGGCGCCACCATCGCCGCCCAGGAGATCCCGCTGCTCTTCGAGCGGTTCCACAAGTCGGACAAATCCCGCAGCGAGGACAAGGACGGCTACGGCCTGGGCCTGTACGTGGTCAAGACCATTTTGAACCAGCACAAGGAGAAGATTACCGTCACCAGTGAGAACGGCGTCACCTCCTTCGTGTTCACCATGCAGCGCAGCCAGAGCGCCTATACTAAAGAAGAGGAATCCGCCCATGCAGGAAGAAAACAGAGAGAAGAACACCGTTGAGGCCCCCTCCGGCCTCACCGCCGCCCCTGCGCCACGGGAGGTAGTGGAGTGGTATACCCGCCCCGCCCCTGCGGCGGAGGAGGTGGTCAGCTACTATGTGCAGAAAACGCCCCTGCCCGCTGGCATCGCCCCCGGCAAGGCCACCAAAAAGCGGCGCATCAAGCCGGTGTGGGTCATCACCGCCTGCGCCGTGCTGGTGCTGCTCGCCGGCATCGCCGCCGGCGTGGTGAGCCTTGTCCGGGCCAATACCCCCGCCCCCGCTACCGACGCCGACCTGCCCTCCACGGAGGACGGCAGCCCCAGCTCCATCACCTCCATGTTCGGCGGCGACAACAGCGCCATCCCCACCTATGACCCCCGAGGCACGGCGGACATGGTGACGCTGTCCTCTGAACCCAGTGAACCCCTCACCGCCCAGGAGATTTACGGCAAGGTGGGCCCCTCCACCGTGGTGGTGGTGGCCACCTCCGGCCAGGAGTCCTTTGTGGGTACCGGCATCATCCTGTCCTCCGACGGCTATGTGGTCACCAATGCCCACGTCATCGCCCAGGGGGAGGCCTGCTTCGTGGCCACCTATATGGGCGGCATGTACGAGGCCCGTCTGGTGGGCGCCGACGCGGAGGAGGACATCGCCGTGCTGAAAATGATGGACGCCCAAGACCTTCCCGCCGCCGAGCTGGGCAACAGCGATATGTGCCTGGTGGGCGACCGGGTCTATGCCATCGGCAACCCCCTGGGGGTGGAGCTGATGGGCACCATGACCGAGGGCATCCTCTCCGCCATCAACCGCACCATCACCAGCGACGGCCGCAGCGTCAACGTGCTGCAAACCACCGCCGCCCTGAATAACGGCAACTCCGGCGGCCCCCTCATCAACGAAAGCGGCCAGGTCATCGGCATCAACACGTTAAAGATGAGCAATTCCGGCCGCCGCCGTGACGAGGCCACCGTGGAGGGCCTGGGCTTTGCCCTGCCCACCGCCGATGCCTGTTACGTCATCAATGAGATTCTCTCCACCGGGTCTTACAGCGGCAAGCCCACCTTCGGCATCACCGTCATCACCGAATGGGAAGACGAGGAAAAGAGCCACGTGGCAATTCTGGAGGTCACCCCCGGCGGCCCCGCCTGGTCGGCAGGGGTGGAGGCAGGGGACTTGCTGCTGTCCGTCAAGGGCGAGACCGTCACCACCACCGACGAGCTGATGGCCGTCCGCCGCACCTGCCACAGCGGCGACACCGTGGCGGTGACGCTGCTGCGAAACGGCAAAACCATCGAAACGGAAATCACCCTCAACCCCCAGCGGTAATTTACGCAGCGAAAGGCAAATGCAGGGGCGCTTCAGGTCGCCCCCGGCGGCCGGCGGCCACCTGAATGGTTCATGATTCATTTTTTGGTTTATGTAGGGGCGGACGACTCTGTCCGCCCCTATCCTCACGATGGTAGGGGCGGGGCTCTGCTCCGCCCTCGCGCAGCAATGATATCGTAAGGGCGGAGCCTCGGCTCCGCCCTCTTTTCACACCTATTCCCGTTTCCACACCGTCACCGCCGCGCACACCAGCAAAAACACCCCGAAGGGCCGCCGCAGCGCCTCGGTGTCCGCCATGGCCGCCACCGCCGCGCCTGCCGCCGCAAAGACCACGCCCCAGGGCACGGTGACGCGAAGGGCGTCGCCGTCCAACAGCCCGTTCTTCCGGTGCTGCCACACGCCCGCCGCCGCCGTGGGCAGAAAGTACAGCAGGTTGATGCACCGGGCCTCCTCCGGCGGCACCCCCAGCACCAGCGTCATCACCAACAGCAGCAGCGTACCGCCGCCCACGCCCCAGGCGGAGAGGATCCCGGCCCCCAGTCCCGCCGCCAGGGGAATCAGCCAGTCCTTCATCGCAGATACCGCCATGCGCCGTACAGCAAAAACGCGGCAAACAGCCGCTTCAGCCATTTCGCCGCCACCGCCGGAAACAGCCTGCCTCCCACGGCGCCGCCTACGGCCCCTCCGATGAGATAGGGCGCCGCCTCGCCCCAGGGGAAGCCCCCTTGCAGGGCGTACACCGCCGCCGACACCACGCACAGCGGCAGTATGGCCGCCACGCAGGTGGCCAGGGCCCGCTTCGTCTCCCGGCGGCACCACCCTTGCAGCAGCGGCGCCATCACCATGCCGCCGCCTCCGCCGAAGCAGCCGTTCACCGCCCCTGCCAGCGCCCCTGTCACCGCCAGCCTCACCTTGTCGCCCATCTCGCAGCCCCCTTTTTGTATGTAGGCCGCCAAAAGGCGGCTTTTTTCAGCGATACTTGCGGTAGCTGCGGCAGTCGGTGCACTGGTCCTCGGTGGGGTTGGCCTCGTGGGTGCCCACCTCAATGGCGTTGAGGCCGCAGTAGTTCACGTCCTTGCAGTGGTGGGCGCAGTTGGTGACGGTGCAGCTGATGGCGCTGTTGGGGGTGCAGGACTTACCCTCGTTGGTGCAGATGTTGTCCATTTCCGTTTCCTCCGTAATTACAAAAAAATAAGGTCAGGCATTACACCTGACCTTATTATGGCATCCTGATGAAAAATCCATTCAGAATTATCAAATTTTACAGCCCCAAAATGTGGGTGGCGAACTGGAAGTAGATCAGCAGCGACAGGGCGTCCACAATGGTGGTGATGAACGGCGAGGCCATCACCGCCGGGTCAAGGCCGATTTTCTTGGCCAGCAGCGGCAGCGTGCAGCCCACGAACTTGGCCACCGCCACGGCGCACACCAGCGTGGCGCACACCACCCCTGCCACCACCGGCGACAGCGCCGTGTTGCCCAGCAGCATGCGGTCAACCAGCATCATCTTGCCGAAGTTGGCCACCGCCAGCACCGCGCCGCACAGCACCGCCACCCGGATTTCCTTCCAGATGACCTGCAGCATGTCGGAGAAGTCCACCTCGTCCAGGCTCAACGCGCGGATGACGGTGACGCTGGCCTGGGAGCCGCAGTTGCCACCGGTGTCCATCAGCATGGGGATGTAGGCCGTCAGCACCGGCACCACCGCCAGCGACGCCTCAAAGCTGGTGATAATCAGCCCCGTAAACGTGGCCGACACCATCAGCAGCAGCAGCCAGGGGATGCGGGCCCGGAACGTGTCGAACACGGAGGTCTTGAGATACGGCTTGTCGGTAGGGGTGATAGCGGCCATCTTCTCGATATCCTCGGTGGCCTCTTCTTCCATAACGTCCATGGCGTCGTCCACGGTGACGATGCCCACCAGCCGGTTTTCCTGGTCCACCACCGGCATGGCCAGATAGTCGTATTTGCTCATGGCCTGGGCCACGTCTTCCTTGTCGTCGATGGTGGAGGCGGCCACCACGTTGGGGTCCATGATGTCCGCAATGAGGTCGTCCTCGTCCGCCAGCAGCAGGTCCCGCACCGACAGCACGCCCAGCAGCTTGCGCCGGGGGTCGGTGACGTACAGGATGTTGATGGTCTCCATGTCGCCGCCGATGCGCCGTATGCGCTTGAAGGCGTCGGCCACCGTCATGTCCTTTTTCAGCGACAAGAACTCCATGGTCATAATGGAGCCCGCCGAGTCCTCCGGGTATTTCAGAATCTCGTTGATGGATTTGCGCATCTCCGGCGTGGCCTTGTCCAGAATACGGATGACCACGTTGGCGGGCATCTCCTCCACGATGTCGGCGGCGTCGTCCAGGTACAGCTCGTCTAGCACTTCTTTCAGCTCTGTGTTGGAAAAGCCGTTGATCAGCATCTCCTGAGAGTCGCTCTCCAGCTCCACGAACACCTCCGCCGCCAGCTCCTTGGGCAGCAGCCGGTACAGCAGGGGCATCTGCTCCTGGGGCCCCTCCTCCAATATGGCGGCGATGTCCGCCGGCTCCATGGGCAGCAGCAGGTCCCGCAGCTGGGCATACTGTTTACTTCGCAGCAGCTCCTCGATTTTCTCCAGATATTCCTCCATGTGTTCCTCGCGGTCAAACATGGTCTGCGCCTCCCTTCCTGCCCCGGGGCAAAAATAAATCCACAACGACCCCCGGCAGGTGTTGTGGCGTGTGCAGCGAGCGCGGCACGCGGCCCCGCCCCAACCGTTACAAGCTTTAGCATCGCCGGGCAATGAAACTGCGTTAGATGATACCTTGGATTCGATATCGCCTGTTCAAACCATCTTGTAGTGTCTCCACCACTTCGCGGCAGCAGTCCGTATCCCTGCGGTAGCCTTACCTACCGGATCGATTCAGTTGTCACTGTAAGGATAATGGAAAACCCCTCTCCTGTCAACCCCTTTGACGGGGAATTTGCCCTGTTTTTCAGCGCAAAAAATGCCTTGTGGCCGGTGGTGAAATATGGTATAATAAATCGCTTAATCGGTTTTATCCGCAACATTTCGCCCATCAGGCGGGGAAGGGGGTGCACCATGGGTATACACGACGGCCACAGGGCCCGGAAACGGGCCCAGTATCTCCGCCACGGGCTGGACAGCTTTGCCGACCATGAGGTGCTGGAGCTGCTGCTGTTCTACGCCATCCCCCGCCGGGACGTCAACGACCTGGCCCATACCCTGCTGGCCACCTTCGGCTCGCTGGAAAATGTGTTTGCCGCCTCCCCCGAGGAGCTCCGTGCCATCCCCAGCCTGGGGGAGGGCGCCGCCACGCTGCTGGGCCTCATCCCCGACGTGCAGCGCCGCCTGCGCCGCCAGGGAAAGCGGGAGCGGGTCTACAACACGCCGGAGAAGGTGGGCGGCTATCTGCTGCGTGTGCTGGGCGACCAGCGGCAGGAGCAGCTCTACATGCTGTGTCTCGACGGCAAGGGCAAGCTGCTGGGGGAGAAGGTGCTCTCCACCGGCGACGGCGTCAGCACGGCGCTGCCCCAGCGCCAGGTGGTGAACTTCGCCCTGAGCTGCGGTGCCGTCGCCGTGGTGCTGGGCCATAATCACCCCAGCGGCGTGGCCCTGCCCTCGGAGGAGGACCGGGTGTCCACCTTGCAGGTGGAGGAGATTTTGCGCTCGGTGGATGTGCGATTGCTGGACCATATCGTGGTGGCGGACGGCGACTATGTCTCCATGCGCCAGAGCGGTTATTTGATACATTGAGGAGGTGGGCCCATGCCCCCGTTTAAGGTAAAAAGCGAATATGAGCCCGCCGGCGACCAGCCCCAGGCCATCGAAAAGCTGGCCGAGGGCATCGAAAACGGCCTGCGGGAGCAGGTGCTGCTGGGCGTCACCGGCTCCGGCAAGACCTACACCATGGCCAAGGTCATCGAGAAGGTGCAGCGCCCCACGCTGGTGCTTGCCCACAATAAGACGCTGGCGGCCCAGCTTTGCGAGGAGTTCCGGGAGTTCTTCCCCGACAACGCCGTGGAGTATTTCGTCAGCTATTACGACTACTACCAGCCCGAGGCATACATCCCCCATACCGACACCTACATCGAAAAGGACGCCTCCACCAACGAGGAGATTGACCGCCTGCGCCTCAGCGCCACCTGCGCGCTGCTGGAGCGGCGTGACGTCATTGTGGTGTCGTCGGTGAGCTGCATCTACGGCCTGGGCGAGCCGGAGGACTTCGCCCGCATGATGATCTCCCTCCGGGTGGGCCAGACCATGGACCGGGACGAGCTGCTGCGCCGTCTGGTGGAGGATCGCTACGAGCGGAACGACATCGCCTTCGAGCGGAATATGTTCCGGGTCCGGGGCGACACGGTGGAGCTGTACCCCGCCTATTATAAGGACCGGGCCGTCCGTGTGGAGTTCTTCGGGGATGAGATCGACCGCATCACCGAGTTCCACCCCGTCACCGGCGCGGCCATCAAGTCCCTGCAGCACGTGGCCGTCTACCCCGCCAGCCACTACGTCACCCCCCGGGACAAAATGGACGCCGCCATCCGCCAGATCCGCATAGAGCTGGATGCGCGCCTTGCGGAATTGGAGGGCCAGAATAAGCTGGTGGAGGCCCAGCGCCTGCGCCAGCGCACGGAGTACGACATGGAGATGATGACGGAGCTGGGCTACTGCTCCGGCATCGAGAACTATTCCCGCATCATCTCCCAGCGCCCGGTGGGCTCCGCCCCCATGACGCTGCTGGACTTCTTCCCCGACGATTTCATCCTGTTCGTGGATGAGAGCCACGTGACGCTGCCCCAGGTCCGGGCCATGTATAACGGCGACCACGCCCGCAAGCAGAGCCTGGTGGAGTACGGCTTCCGCCTGCCCTGCGCCTTCGATAACCGCCCCCTGCGGTTTGAGGAGTTTGAGGAGCGGTTTTCCCAGGCGGTGTACGTCTCCGCCACCCCCGGCGAGTTTGAAAAGGCCAACGCCGGACAGGTGGTGGAGCAGGTCATCCGCCCCACGGGATTGCTGGACCCCCGGGTGGAGGTGCGCCCCGTCACCGGCCAGATCGACGACCTGACGGCGGAGATTGCCGCCCGGGCCGCTCGCAACGAGCGCGTCCTGGTCACCACCCTCACCAAGCGCATGGCGGAGGACTTGACGGAGCATTTCCGCGCCGGCGGCATCCGGGTGCGGTATATGCACTCCGATGTGGCCGCATTGGAGCGCATGGAGATTATCCGGGATTTGCGCCTGGGCGAGTTTGACGTGCTGGTGGGCATCAACCTGCTCCGTGAGGGTCTTGACCTGCCGGAGGTGAGCCTGGTGGCCATTCTGGACGCCGACAAGGAGGGCTTCCTCCGCTCCGAAACCAGCCTCATCCAGACCATCGGCCGGGCGGCCCGCAACGCCGACGGTCTGGTCATCCTCTACGCCGACACCGTCACCCCCTCCATGAAGGCGGCCATCACCGAGACGGAGCGCCGCCGGGAGATACAGGACGCCTTTAACCGCGCCCACGGCATCGTCCCCCGCACCATCCGCAAGAGCGTCCGGGAGATGGTGGAGATCAGCCACACCGCCGAGGAGGCGTCCCGCCTGAGCAAGCAAAAGCTCACCGACGCCCAGCGGCAGGAGACCATCGCCCGCCTGGAAAAAGAGATGAAGCAGGCCAGCAAAATGCTGGAATTCGAGATCGCCGCCGCCCTCCGGGACCAAATCATCGAGCTGCGGAATCAGAAATAACCTTATAAAAAAAGCCTTCCCCCTGGGGGGAAGGTGGCGGCAAAGCCGCCGGATGAGGGGGCGATGCCCTGCCGCCGGATGAGGTGTAAAGCCGCCGGATGAGGGGGCGATACGCACCCATCCCCCAAAAACCACCCCACAGGAGCGCCCATGAAACGATACCTCCCCTATCTATACGTCATCCTCGGCGCGGCGTGCTGGGGCTTTATCGGCCTGTTCAACCGCATGCTGTTCGACGCCGGTGTCACCACCGCCAACCGCGTATTTATCCGCAATTTCGGCAGCTTCGCCCTGATGACCGCCGTCTTCGCCGTCCTCCGCCCCCAGGTGTTCCGCATCCGATGGCGTCATCTGCCCATCTTCCTGGGCAGCGGCGCCGTCGGCGTCATCGGCCTGGGCTGGACGTATTTCTCCTGCCAGACTATGTGCTCCCTGGCGGTGGCGGGGATCTTGGTGTACCTGGCCCCGTCCTTCGTGGTGCTGGGCTCGGCGCTGCTGTGGCACGCCCCTCTGACCCGCCGCAAGCTGCTGTCGGTGGCGGTGGCCCTGGCGGGCTGCGCCCTGGTCAGCGGCGTGGTGGGCGGCCTGGGCAGCAACCGCCCTCTGGGCATCGCCCTGGGCGTGGCGGGGGGCCTGTGCTACGCCAGCTACACCCTTTTTGCCCACTACGGCCTTGCCCACTACGATGCCTACACCATGATTTACTGGACCTTCGCCGTGGCGGGCCTGGGCAGCTTCGCCTTTCTGGACGCCCCCGCCCTGGCCGCCACGCTGAGCCAGCCCCGGGGCCTCTGGGGCGCGGTGGGCCTGGTGGTCATCGCCACGGTGCTGCCCTACTTTTTCTACACCCGTGGCCTGGAGGGCGTGGAGAGCGGCACCGCCTCCGTTATCGCCAACGTGGAGCCGGTGGTGGCGGCCCTGACCGGCGTGGTGTTCTTCCACGAAACCCTGACGGTCTGGACGGTTCTCGGCATCGTGCTGGTGCTGCTGGCCGCCGTATTGCTTGCAAAAGGAGAGACCCCTCATGGCAAAACCCAAAGATGATAAAACCAACGTCATGCGCCTGCTGGACCAGCACGGCGTCCCCTATACCCCTCATTTCTACGACCCCGACGGCCCCATTGACGGCCTCTCCGTGGCCCGAGCCGTGGGGGCCGACCCCGAGGCGGTGTTCAAGACCCTGGTGACCCGGGGCGCCTCCGGGGGCTACTACGTGTTCGACATCCCGGTGGGCGACAGTCTCGATTTGAAAAAGGCGGCCCGGGCGGTGGGGGAGAAGTCCATCGCCATGCTGCCCCAGAAGGAGCTGCTGCCCCTCACCGGCTACGTCCACGGCGGCTGCAGCCCCGTGGGCATGAAAAAGCCGTTTCCCACCGTGTTCCATGAAACGGTGATTCTATTCGATACCATTTACGTCAGCGCCGGCAAAATCGGCGCCCAGGTGGAAACAGACCCCAATGCCCTCATGGCCCTTATCGGCGCCGGGGCGGCAGACGTGACAGTGGAGTGATACGACTATGGCAAACGAAATTTTGATCAAAGGCGCCCGGGAGAACAATCTGAAAAACATCGATGTGGCCATCCCCCGGGACAAAATGGTGGTGCTTACCGGCCTGTCCGGCAGCGGCAAGTCCTCTCTGGCCTTTGACACCATCTACGCCGAGGGCCAGCGGCGGTACGTGGAGAGCCTCAGCTCCTACGCCCGTATGTTCCTGGGCCAGATGGACAAGCCGGACGTGGACTACATCGAGGGCCTTTCCCCCGCCATCTCCATCGACCAGAAGACCACCAGCAAGAACCCCCGCTCCACCGTGGGCACCGTCACGGAGATTTACGACTATATGCGTCTTCTCTGGGCCCGGGTGGGCGTGCCCCACTGCCCCAAGTGCGGCAAGGAGATTCGCCAGCAGACCATCGACCAGATTATCGACCAGATTATGGCCCTGGGGGACGGCACCCGCCTGCAGATTATGGCCCCCGTCATCCGTGGCCGCAAGGGCGAGCACGCCAAGGTGCTGGAAAGCGCCCGCCGCTCCGGCTACGTCCGTGTTCGGGTGGACGGCAACCTCTACGATTTAAGCGAAGAGATCCCCATGGAGAAGAACGTGAAGCACACCGTGGAGGTGGTGGTGGACCGTCTCATTCTCCGCCCCGACATCCAGCAGCGGCTCACCGACAGCGTGGAGACGGCCTCGGCTCTCTCCGGCGGCCTTGTCACCGTCAACCTGGTGCAGCAGGGGGAGGACATCCACTTCTCCCAGAACTACGCCTGCGACGACTGCGGCATCTCCATCGAGGAGCTGGCCCCCCGGATGTTCTCGTTCAACAATCCCTTCGGCGCCTGCCCCACCTGCACCGGCCTTGGCATGCAGCTCAAGGCCGACCCCACCCTCATCGTCCCCGACGAGAGCCTTTCCATTTTAGACGGCGCCATCGCCGCCAGCGGCTGGCAGTCCATCCGCTCCGACGGCATCAGCCGTATGTATTTCGACGCCCTGGCCAAGAAGTACGCCTTCTCCCTGTCCACCCCCTGGGAGCGGCTGTCCGACCGGGTGAAGGACGTGATCCTCTACGGCACCGGCGGCGAAAAGCTGACGCTGGAATACGACCAGCCCCGGGGCAAAGGCGTGCTGCACCAGGCCTTTGAGGGCATCGTCCACAATCTGGAGCGCCGCTACCGGGAGACCCAGTCCGACGCCAGCAAGCGGGAGATTGAGGAGTTTATGGCCGAGTGCCCCTGCCCCGCCTGCCGGGGCCGCCGCTTAAAGCCCGAGGCCCTGGCCGTCACCGTGGGCGGCAAGAGCATCCACGATGCTACCACCCTCAGCGTCACCGACGAGGTGCAGTTCTTCAACGACCTGACCCTCACCGGCAACCAGGAGCTGATTGCCGCCCAGATTTTGAAGGAAATCCGCGCCCGGCTCAACTTCCTGCAGTCGGTGGGCCTGGGCTATCTGACGCTGCACCGCTCCTCCGGCACCCTGTCCGGCGGCGAGAGCCAGCGCATCCGCCTGGCCACCCAAATCGGCTCCGGCCTCATGGGCGTGCTGTACATTCTGGACGAGCCCTCCATCGGCCTCCACCAGCGGGACAACGACAAGCTCCTGGCCACCCTCCGCCGCCTGCGGGATCTGGGCAACACCCTCATCGTGGTGGAGCACGACGAGGACACCATGCGCGCCGCCGATTACCTCATCGACATCGGCCCCGGCGCCGGCAGCCACGGCGGCACCGTGGTGGCCGCCGGCACGCCGGAGGAGGTCATGGCCAACCCCAACAGCCTGACGGGCCAGTATTTAAGCGGCAAGAAGCGCATTGAGGTGCCGCCCCACCGCCGCATCGGCAACGGCAAATGGCTCACCGTCCGGGGCGCCCGGGAGAACAACCTGCAAAACGTGGACGTGTCCATCCCCCTGGGCACCTTCACCTGCGTCACCGGCGTCAGCGGCAGCGGCAAATCGTCTTTGGTCAACGAGATTCTCTATAAAAAGCTGGGCGTTGCCCTCAACCGTATGAAGGCCCACCCCGGCAAGCACGACGCCATCGAGGGCCTGGAGCATCTGGACAAGGTCATCAACATCGACCAGAGCCCCATCGGCCGCACTCCCCGCTCCAACCCCGCCACCTACACCAGCCTGTTCAACGACATCCGCGATCTGTTCGCCTCCCTGCCCGACGCCAAGACCCGGGGCTACGGCCCCGGCCGCTTCTCCTTCAACACCCGGGGCGGCCGCTGCGAGGCCTGCTCCGGCGACGGCATGCTGAAAATCGAGATGCATTTTCTGGCGGACGTGTACGTGCCCTGCGAGGTGTGCCACGGCAAGCGGTACAACCGGGAGACGCTGGAGGTGAAATACCGGGGCAAATCCATCGCCGACGTGCTGGACATGACTGCGGAGGAGGCGCTGGACTTCTTCGCCCCCATCCCCCGCATCGCCGACCGCCTCCGCACCCTGTGCGAGGTGGGCCTGGGGTACGTGAAGCTGGGCCAGTCCAGCACCACCCTCTCCGGCGGCGAGGCCCAGCGTGTCAAGCTGGCCACGGAGCTGTCCAAGCGCTCCACCGGCCGCACCATCTACATCCTGGACGAGCCCACCACCGGCCTCCACTCCGACGACGTGAAAAAGCTGCTGGAGGTGCTGCAGCGCCTGGTGGACAGCGGCAACACCGTCCTGGTCATCGAGCATAATCTGGACGTGGTCAAGTCCGCCGACTATCTCATCGACCTGGGCCCCGAGGGGGGCAGCGGCGGCGGCACCATCGTGGCCACCGGCACCCCCGAGCAGGTGGCCCGGGAGCCCCGGTCCTACACCGGGCAATATCTCCGCCGTATGCTGTAACCGCTCCGCCTCCGCCGCCGTAGAATGGCGGGGGAGGGGATGGTATGGCGCTGCTGCGCGACAGTGTAATCGCATTTTTTCTGGCATGGGGCATCGGCACCGCCGTCCGCTGCCTCCATCGCCGCTATTTTTCCCCAGGAGGTGAGCCTATGGAGCATCAGTCCACGGTGGAGGGCACCGTACAATCCGTGATTTTTGAAAATGAGGATAACGGCTACACCGTGCTGACCCTGCTGTGTGACGACACCGGCGAGGTGGTGACGGCGGTGGGCTGCCTGCCCCAGTGCGTCCCCGGCGAGCATCTTACCCTCACCGGCGCCTGGACGGAGCATCCCTCCTACGGCTCCCAGCTCACCGTGGACGGTGCGGAGCGCCGCATGCCGGAGACGGAGGACGAGATTCTGGCTTTTCTCTCCTCCGGCGCCGTCAAGGGCGTGGGCCCCTCCACCGCCGCCAAGCTGGTGCAGCGCTTCGGCGCCGACACGCTGTGGGTGATGGAGCACGAGCCGGAAAAATTAAAGGCCGTCAAGGGCATCACCGCCCCAAAGGCCGCCGAGATGGCGGAGCAGCTCCGGGCCAGGATGGCCCTGCGTCGGGTGATGGACTTCCTCACCTATTACGACCTGCCCCCCGCCATGGCTGTGGCGCTGCTGCGGGCCTTCGGCCCCGCCACGGTGGACCGGCTGAAAACCAATCCCTACTTACTGGTGGATGAGCGCTTCGGCGTGCCCTTTTCCACCGCCGATGAAATCGCCATCGCCCTGGGCATAGGCGGCGAGGACGTCTGCCGTCTGGAGGCGGCCCTGACCTATGAGCTGTCCCACAATCTGGGCAACGGCCACGTGTTCCTGCCCCGGGAAAAGCTGCTTGCCGCCACCGCCGCATTGGTGGACGTGGCCCCCGACGCGGTGGAGGCCGTCCTGGACACCATGATCGACCGCCACGCCGTCTGTGAGAGCGCCGTGGGCAAGGTGACGGGCTGCTATCTCCGCTCCCTCTACGAGGCGGAGACGGCGGTGGCCCAGCGCCTTTTGACCATGGCCCACGACGGCGCCGACGCCCTCCGCAGCCCGGAGCGGATCATCGATGATTTGCAGCGCCAGGCGGGCATCACCTATGCCCCCGCCCAGCGTGAGGCCATGGCCCTGGCGGCGGAGCGTGGCGTGGTGCTGCTCACCGGCGGACCCGGCACCGGCAAGACCACCGCCGTCCGTGGCATCGTGGCCCTCTTTGACCGCATGGGCCTCACCATGGCCCTGCTGGCCCCCACGGGCCGGGCCGCCAAGCGCATGACGGAGGTGACGGGCCGGGAGGCCCAGACCGTCCACCGCGCCCTGGGCATGAGCTTCAACGAGCTGACAGGGGAGACCGCCTTCCGCAAATGTGAGAAAGACCCGCTGGAGTGCGAGGCTGTCATCGTGGACGAGATGTCCATGGTGGATCTGCCCCTGATGGATGCCCTGCTGCGGGCCATGCGCCCCGGCACCCGCCTTGTGATGGTGGGCGACGCCGACCAGCTGCCCTCCGTGGGCCCCGGCAACGTGCTGTCCGACCTGCTGCGCAGCGGCGTCATCCCCGCCGTGCGCCTGACGGAGGTGTTCCGCCAGGCCCAGAACAGCGCCATCATCCGCAACGCCTATCTTGTGAACAGCGGCGTGAGCCCGGAGCTGAAAAACGGCAGCGGCGACTTCTTCTTTCTCTGCCGCCGCTCGCCGGAGCGTCTGGTGCAGACGGTGGTGGAGCTGGTGGCCCAGCGTCTGCCGGGCAATATGCACATCCCCTCCTCCGACATCCAGGTGCTCACCCCCACCCGCAAGGGGGAGTGGGGCACCGCCAACTTAAACCGTGTCCTCCAGGCGGCCCTGAACCCGCCCGCCCCCGGCAAGCGGGAGAAGCGGTGGGGCGACGTGGTGTTCCGCACCGGCGACCGGGTCATGCAAACCCGCAACAATTACGACGTGGTCTGGGAGCGGGACAACGGCGAGGTGGGCACCGGCATCTTCAACGGCGACGTGGGCATTATCGAGGCCATCTCCGCCGACGGCGAGCTGCTGTCCATCCGGTTCGATGACCGCCTCAGCACCTATACCTCCGATTTACTGAACCAGCTGGAGCTGGCCTACGCCATCACCGTACATAAGTCCCAGGGCAGTGAGTACCGCTGCGTGGTGCTGGTGTCGGCCCCGGTGGCCCCGGCGCTGCAGGTGCGTGGCGTGCTGTACACCGCCATCACCCGCGCCCGTGAGCTGCTGGTGCTGGTGGGGGACGACGTGATTCCCGGCCAGATGGCCGCCAACGACAAGCCCCAACGGCGGTACAGCGGCCTGCGCCGCCGGCTGAAGGAGGGGGCCCAATGAGCGACAAGCCCTCCTTTCTGGACAGTATCAATGACGCCATCGACAGCGTCACCCGGTTTTTCTACCCCCGCCGCTGCCCCTTCTGCGGCGTGGGCCTGGGCAAGGAGCTGGTCTGCGACAGCTGCCGGGCGTCCCTGCCCCGGTGCGACACCCAGATACGGGGCGCCTACTACGGCGTGGTGTCCGCCCCGCTGTGGTATACCGGCCCCGTCCGCCGGGCGCTGATGGACTTGAAGTTCCGCCGCCGCATGGGCGGCCTGGACCTGTTCGGCAGCCTGATGGCGGCGTGCGCCAAGCAGTGGTATGACGGCGCCTTCGACGCCGTCACCTGGGTGCCGGTCAGCGCCAAACGGCTGCGCAAGCGGGGCTTCGACCAATCCCGCCTCCTTGCCGCCAGCCTCTGCGTGGATTGGCACGTCATGCCCCAGGAGACGCTGCGCAAGGTGGTGGACAACCCGCCCCAATCCTCCCTCCGGGGCACCGCCAGCCGCCGGGCCAATGTGCTGGGGGCCTATCGCCCCGTCCGGCCCGAGGCCATCCGTGGCAGGCGTTTTTTGCTCATCGACGATTTGATGACCTCCGGCGCCACGCTGGGCGAGTGCGTCCGGGTGCTGCGGGAGGCCGGCGCCGCCGATGTGGTGTGCCTGACCCTGGCCATCACGCCCCGGGAATGATTTTTCCCCAAACGGTATACAATAGCCATAAGCTGACCCATTTGTAAACATTTGAAAATAGTATTGCAAATTTGCCTTTTCGTTATTATAATAACCATTCGAGGAATCAGCGGCGATGACTCGCCGTGAACCATATCACTCTAAGGATAATGAGGTGCAAGCTATGTGTGCTTTGGCAAAGGACATCGGTATCGACCTGGGTACCGCCTCCGTTCTGGTATATGTAAAGGGCAAGGGCGTGGTGCTCAACGAGCCCTCCGTGGTGGCCATCGATAAGAACTCCGGCCGCCTGCTGAAGGTGGGCGCCGAGGCCCAGGCCATGCTGGGCCGTACCCCCGGCAACATTGTGGCCATCCGTCCCCTGCGGGAGGGCGTCATCTCCGACTACGACATGACCGAGCGTATGCTCCGTGAGTTCATCCATAAGGTGCAGGGCGGCTTCCAGCTGTTCAAGCCCCGTGTCATCATCTGCGTGCCCAGCGGCATCACCGAGGTAGAAGAGCGCGCCGTGGTAGACGCCGGCATCCAGGCCGGCGCCCGCCGGGTGTACCTCATCGAGGAGCCTGTGGCCGCCGCCATCGGCGCCGGCATCGACATCTCCAAGCCCGACGGCCACATGGTGGTGGATATCGGCGGCGGCACCAGCGACATCGCCGTCATCTCCCTCAGCGGCGTGGTGGAGTCCACCTCCATCAAGGTGGCCGGCGATCAGTTCAACGAGGCCATCGTCAAGTATATGCGCCGCAAGCACAATCTGCTCATCGGCGAGCGCACCGCAGAGCTGATGAAGATGGAAATCGGCTGCGTCTTCCCCAAGGAGCAGGAGACCAGCATCGAGATCAAGGGCCGCTGCATGCTCACCGGCCTGCCCCGCACCATCACCGTGTCCTCCACCGAGATGCTGGAGGCCTTTGAGGAGCCTGTGGAGCGGGTGCTGGAGGCCGTCCACGGCGTGCTGGAGCGCACGCCCCCTGAGCTGGTGGCCGACATCTCCAACAACGGCATCGTCATGACCGGCGGCGGCTCCCTGGTGGACGGCTTCGACAAGCTGATCACCGCCCGCACCGGCATCCACACCATCGTGGCGGAGAACGCCATCTCCTGCGTGGCAGAGGGCACCGGCCGCAGCCTGGACAGCCTCAACTCCATGACCGACGGCACCGTGAACCTGAGCCGCCGCCGCCAGATGAACTGATTTCATTCAAAGATAGTTTGATTGAAACAGGTTCGCGCCTTTCGAGGCGCGAATTCTGCGAAGCTTTTCAAGCGGTCTAAAAAATGCGGGCGAAATGCCCGCATTTTTTGTAGAATTGTTCCCCACTTTTATGCGTTTTTCAGTTGCATTTTTTACCAAAATAGGCTACTATACACGCATTAGTATTCATCCCCGACATCATACGAACAGGAGGGAGCCGACAATGCAATTTTCCCATAAGATCGTGGAGAGCCGTCTGTCCCCCATGCGCAAGTTCCACACCCGCGCCGTGGCCGCCAAAGAGCGGGGCGTCAAGCTGTATCATCTGAACATCGGCCAGCCGGACATCGTCACGCCGCCCGCCTTTTTCGACGCGGTGAAGCATTTCAGCGCCCCCACCCTGGCCTATGCCCCCTCTGCCGGTGTGCCGGAGCTGATTGCCGCCATCCAGCGGTATTACGACAACCTGGGCATCCACTACGGCAGCGATGAAATCTATATCACCGCCGGCGGCAGCGAAGCGCTGCTGATGGTGTTCGCCGCCATTTTGGACGACGGCGACGAGATTCTCATCCCCGAGCCCTACTATCCCAACTACCACACCATGACCAGCCTCACCGGCGCCACCATCCACCCCATCCCCACCTATCCCCAGGAGGGCTACTTCTACGCCGACCGGGAGCGCATCGAGCGGGAGATCACCCCCCGCACCCGCGCCATCATGCTCACCAACCCCGGCAACCCCACCGGTACCGTGCTGACGCCGGAGGAGATGCGGCTCATCGCCGACATCGCCAAGGAGCATGACCTCTTCATCGTCAGCGATGAGACGTACCGTGAGTTCGTCTATGCCGGCGAGCCCTTGGAGTCCATGGGCCGGTTTGACGATGTGGCCCAGAACGTCATCCTCATCGACACCGTCTCCAAGCGGTTCAGCGCCTGCGGTGCCCGGGTGGGCTGCGTCATCAGCCGCAACCATGAGCTGCTGGATCACCTGATGAAATACTGCCAGGCCCGCCTCAGCGTGGCCACTCTGGATCAGATTGCCTCCGCCGCCCTCTACGACGTGGACCCCGGCTACTTCTCCGCCGTCCGGGATGAATACCATATCCGCCGGGACACGGTGATGCACAAGCTCTCCCAGATCCCCGGCGTCATCTGCGAGTGCCCCAAGGGCGCCTTCTACGCCATGGCCGCCCTGCCGGTGGACGACGCCGAGAAGCTGCAATACTTCCTGCTGGACGAGTGGAACGACCACGGCGAGTCCGTCATGTTCGCCCCCGGCGAGGGGTTCTACGGCGGCTCCGGCAAGGGCAAAAATGAAGTCCGCCTGGCCTATGTGCTGAAGCAGGCCGACCTGGAGCGGGCCATGGACCTGCTGGCCCTGGGCATCGAAGCGTATAATAAGCGCCAGGGCAAATAATGATTATCTCCCCGCGACATTAAAAGAGCCGCCATTCGGCGGCTCTTTTCCATGCTTTTCCGCCCTTGCCTCCCGGAACAAAAAGGATTACAATACCGTCAAAGAAAACGAAAGAGGATAAGAAAATGTTTCAAGGATACGACCAGACCACCGTGGACTTCATGTGGGGCATCCGTTTCAATAACGAGCGGGATTGGTTCATGGCCCACAAGTCCGACTATACCGACCACTTTTTGGCGCCCACCAAGGCCCTGGCGGATCAGGTGTACGACGCCATCCACGCCGAGCTGCCCGACGAGCCCCTGATCTGCAAGGTCAGCCGCATTTACCGTGACGCCCGCCGCCTCTTCGGCCGGGGCCCCTACAAGGACAACCTTTGGTTCGCCGTCCGCTCCGGGGAGGAGGACTGGCAGGGCCGCCCCACCTTCTGGTTTGAGATCGGCCCGGATTTCTACCAGTATGGCCTGGGCTTCTGGGCCCCCGGCGCGGCGGTGCTGACCCAGTACCGCAAGTATATCGATGAACACGCCGAGGAATTTGCCAAGCTGGTGCGCCGCTTCAACCGCCAGAGCGAATTTGTGCTGGAAGGGGAGAGCTACGCCCGGCCCAAGGGCGACCCCGGCAAGCTGCTGTACCCCTGGTATCAGAAGAAAAATATCATGTTGGTTCACACCGTCACACCCCTGGATGACCGCATCTTCGACCCGGCGCTGGCGGACGACGTGATAAAGGGTCTCACCGAATTGGTGCCCTTTTATCAATTTTTCACCAAGGTATTGGCCAGTGTGCCCGTAGAGGAACGCTGACCGAGACCCATTTTTCAAGGAGGATAGAATATGAAAAAAACCATTCGTATCGCTGCCGCCCTGCTGTGCCTTCTGCTGCTGGCAGGCTGCGGCGGGCAAAAAGAGAACACCGACCCCGCCGTTCCCACCGGGCCGGACTACCTCTACTTCACCCAGGAGCAGGGCCGCCCCTACGCCCAGCCCGTGGACGGCGGCGAGGCCGTCCGCCTGCTGGACACCGTCACCGGCAAGGTCTACCGCTGGGGCGACACGCTGGTGATGCTCAGCGGCGGCAGCCTGCTGTGCCTCCATGAAGACGGCACCGTGACCACCGCCTCCGTCGGCACCAGCGCCGGCGAGATTCTGCCCCTGGAGGACGGCGTGCTGGTGCGGACCTTCACCATGATAGACGGCTACAGCAGCTATTATTATGACGGCCAAACCATCCAACCCATCGCCTTTCCCGAGAGCGCCTACCAGCTGGCGGCCCGGGGCAACACCATTATCTACTGCGAAAGCACCTACGACGAGACTTCTGACACCGTGATCAACCGGCTGTGCGCCATGGATCCCCGCACCGGTGAGGTGCTGTGGGAAAAGACCAACCCCTCCGACGACGACCTGTACTATTTCGTCAACGCCGCCGACCGGCTGTGGGCCCACCGCCGCACCTGGGACTATGACCAGAACGGCAACTATATTACCAGCTCCCGCATGACCGAAATCGACCCCGCCACCGGCGAGGAGACAGAGGTGGCGGTGCCCTTCGACATGAACGGCGCCACCGTGCTGGCGGTGGGCAGCGGCGGCTATCTGGTGCTGCGCAGCGACGATGCCGCCGGCACCACCGACACCTATTTTTACGACCTGGAGGGCAACGCCACTCTTCTCCCGGTGGAGAACAGCGGCTGGGGCGTCCGCACCGAGGATGTGGTGGGCGACCATGCGCTGCTCTCCGGCAGCGTGGAGGCCACCACCGAGTTGTGGGGCGAGCCCTACTACGGCTTCCGCGTCCATCGTTATCTGGTTGACCTGTCCAACGGCCAATGCACCGAGGTCACCCGCCCCGGCGTGGAGACCAGTCTCTTTGCCGACGGCTCCTTCCCCGTGATGGATTCCTCCACCGCCCGCAAGCCCGTCACCTCTCGCCTGTGGCAGTTCTTCTGCCAGGAGCAGGGCGTGGAGGGCAGCCAGCCCCTTTGCTCCACCACCCACGGGGCCTGGCTCAACATTGCCGACGGCGTGGCGGACATCGCCCTGCTGGCCGCCCCCACGGAGGAGGAGCAGGCGTACCTCAATGAAAAGGGCGTCACCGTGGATATGAAGCTCTACGGCGGTGACGGCCTGGTGTTCATCGTCAACACCGCCTGCGGCGTGGAGAATGTCACCCTGGATGACCTGCGAGCCGTCTACCGGGGCGAGATTACCAACTGGAGCCAGCTGGGCGGCGTGGATGCCCCCATCCACGTGCTGTACCGCGACGACCAGTCCGGCAGCCAGCGGCTGTTCGACAAGCTGCTTTTCGGCGGCAACGCCCCGGATCTGTCGGGCTTTGAGCGCCTGGACGAGATGGGCACCATTGTCAGCGCCGTGGAGTATGACCCCTATGCCATGGGCTACTCCATCATGACGTATCTGGACAGCGTCTACGGCGAGACCGACGTCCGGGTCCTGTCCCTGGAGGGCGTGGCCCCCACCCCGGAGAACGTGGCCAGCAGCAGCTACCCCCTGGGCACCAAGGGCTATGTGGTCATCCGGGCCGACGAGCCGGAGGGCAGCCCCGCCCGGCGGCTGTTCGACTGGTTTGGCTGCCCCACCTGTGACGACATTCTCACCCAGTCCGGCGTCACCCCCCTCCACGAAAACTAAAAAGCCTATCAAAAAAGGGCCGCCGACCGGCGGCTCTTTTTCTGCCCTCTCCGGCTTTACTTTATGGCAAAATTGGGTTATACTGTATCCGTAAAAAAGGGCGCAGGGGCGCCTTATTACCGAAAAACAGGCACGAGAGGAATGAGGTATCGACGATGGACAAGAAAAAAATCGATATTCTGGCCGCGAAAATCCGGCTGGAAACGCTGAAGGTCATCCATTCCCGGGGCTTTGGCCACGTGGGCGGCTCCGTGGATCTGGCGGAGCTGATGGCCGTGCTGTACGGCGCGGAGATGCGCTTTGACCCCCAAAATCCCCGCTGGCCTGACCGCGACTGGCTGGTGCTCAGCAAGGGCCATGCCGGCCCTGTGTCCTATGCCACCCTTGGCATCATGGGCTACTATCCCCTGGCCGACGCCTACACCCTCAACTTCCCCGGCACCCATTTCCCCAGCCACACCGACCGCAAGCTGACCCCCGGCGTGGATCTCACCACCGGCTCTCTGGGCCAGGGCGTGTCCACCGCCACCGGCGCCGCCCTGGGCAACCGCCTGGACGGCCGTGACAGCTACGTCTACTGCGTCATCGGCGACGGCGAGGCCGACGAGGGCCAGGTCTGGGAGGCGTTCCACTTCGCCTGCGCCCACAAGCTGGACAATATCATCTATTTCATCGACTGCAACGGCTACCAGCTGGACGGCGCCACCGACGCCATCCTGCCCCACGGCAACCTGACGGCCAAGGTGGCGGGCTTCGGCCTCCACGTCCAGGAGATCGACGGCCACGACACCGCCGCCATCTATGACGCCATCGAGAATGCCAAGGCCGCAAAGGGCGTGCCCTCCTGCATCGTGCTGCGCACCAGCAAGGGCCGTGGCGCCACCTTTGCCGAGCCCAAGCACGACCACTCCTCCCAGCCCAAGGAGGAGCAGTGGCAGGAGGCCCTGGCCGCTGCCCAGCAAGCCCTGGATGATGCCGAAAACGCGTGAGGAGGTGCCGGAAATGAAACTGAATCTGATTGCCAAGCATGAAAACGATCCCCGTGCCTGCCGTGACGGCCTGGTGGAGGAGCTGAAAAAATTGATGGCCGCGGATGACAGCGTGGTCTATGTGGACTGCGACCTGATGAGCTGCCTGGGCACCAAGTCCCTGATGCAGCTGTGGCCTGACCGGGCCATCGAGGCCGGCATCGCCGAGGCCAACGCCGCCGGTATTGCCGCCGGCCTTGCCGCCACCGGCAAGAAGGTGTATCTCCACTCCTTCGGCACCTTTGCCTCCCGCCGCATCTACGACCAGATTTATATGTCCGCCGCCTATGCCGACCTGCCCATCCACGTGCTGGGCAGCGACGCCGGCGTGGTGGCCGCCTTCAACGGCGGCACCCATATGCCCCTGGAGGACGGCGCCATGTACCTGTCCATCCCCCAGTCCGTGGTGTTCGACGCCTGCGACTATGCCCAGCTGGCCTTCGTCACCCGGGCCCAGGCCGACATCCCCACCGTCACCTACACCCGCTTCGTCCGCAAGGGCGTGGTGCAGGTCTATGGCGACGATACCGAGTTCGCCGTAGGCAAGGGCGTGGTGCTCCACGAGAGCGACCACGACCAGGCCACCATCATCACCTCCGGCATCATGGTGGACGAGTCCCTCAAGGCTTACGAGGAACTGCTCTCCCAGGGCATCACCGTCCGGGTCATCGATATGTTCACCTGGAAGCCTCTGGATGAAGACCTGCTCTTAAAGGCCGCCCGTGAGACCGGCGCCATCGTCACCGCCGAGAATCACAACCTGACCTGCGGCCTGGGCAGCGTGGTGGCCAACAGCCTCGTCCGCCACTGCCTGGTGCCCCAGGAGTTCGTGGGCGTGGACGACCGCTTCGGCCAGGTGGGCCCCCAGGCGTATCTGATGGATGAATACGGCCTGCGCAGCGCCAACATCGTGGCGGCGGTGCAAAAGGCCATTTCCCGCAAATAATCGATTTTTTCAGTAGGAGGAAACAAATATGAGCCCTGTTCCCGGCAAAGACGGCAACCGCTATATCCCCTTTGACCGGCGCACCGGCGACAGCTCCGTGGTGTTCTTCACCCGTGACCTGTCCGAGGAGGGATTGAAGAAAATCTACGACCGCGTCTCCTCTGTCATCTCCGGCAAGGTGGCCATCAAGCTCCACACCGGCGAGGCCCACGGCCCCAACATCATCCCCCGCCCCTGGGTGAAGGCCCTGGTGGACGACCGGCTGCCCGGCGCCGCCATCGTGGAGACCAACACCTACTATGAGGGCAGCCGCTACACCACCGAGGCCCACCGCCAGACGTTGGAGATTAACGGCTGGACCTTCTGCCCCGTGGACATCACCGACGAGAGCGGCGTCACCACCTTCCCGGTGAGCGGCGGCAAATGGTTTACCGAGATGCACGTGGGCAAGACCCTGCCCGACTACGACTCTCTCGTGGTGCTGACCCACTTTAAGGGCCACACCATGGGCGGCTTCGGCGGCAGCAATAAGAACATCGGCATCGGCTGCGCCGACGGCCGCATCGGAAAAAAGGAGATCCACTCCCGCATGGATATGTGGGACATCGCCGAAGAGGAGCTGATGGAGCGCATCTCCGAGTCCACCAAGGCCACCGTGGATCGCTTCGCCCCCCGCGTCTGCTTCATCAACACCATGCGCAACATGTCTGTGTCCTGCGACTGCGAGGGCCCCGAGGCGGAGCCTGTGGTCACTCCCGACGTGGGCATTCTGGCCTCCCTGGACATTCTGGCGGTGGACAACGCCTGTGTGGATTTGCTGTACAACCTGCCCGACGGCGGCGGCAAGGCCATGATTGAGCGCATCGAGACCCGCCACGGCCTGCGCCAGCTCAGCTACATGAAGGAGCTGGGCATGGGCAACGACCGCTATACCCTCATCGACATCGACAACGGCGACGCTGTTATCACCGCCGCCCAGGCGGTCAAGGACGTGAAGCCCGGCTGGAAGCCCGACCGCTACAACGTGTTCTGGGGCCGCAACCGCCGCGGATAAAAGAAAAAGGCTGGCCGCAAAAGCCATGCGGCAGCCCCCAGCGTCTATGAAAAAGATTGGGAACACCGAGTCAAATCGGCAGTTCCCAATCTTTGGATAAGGCCCTGGCCTCCGAGGCCTCTGATTTTGTCAACGGCCACATCCTGTATGTGGACGGCGGCATCCTTGCCTACATCGGCAAGCAGCCCTAAATGAAATAGTGCTACGCTGCCCGTGCGCCGACCCTCGGCGCACGGACACGTTGCGATAAGGCCCCTTTTCCCGCCCCGGCAGGGCAGGGGAGAGGCGGCTCCATTCCACGGGAGGCGCTATGCAAATCGTCACTTTTTCCGCTGACGGCGCCGCCGTCACCGGCTATCTGCAAGAGGATCATCCCCGCCTTGTCCACCACAAGACCCGTCCCGCCCTCATCGTCTGCCCCGGCGGGGGGTATAACCACATCTCCCCCCGGGAGGCCGACCCGGCGGCTCTGCCCTTTCTGGCCCAGGGTTACCAGGTGTTTTTGCTGTCCTACTCCGTAGCCCCCGACGCCGGCGGCTGCCGCCCTCTGCGCCAGCTGGCCCAGACGGTGGTCACCCTCCGGGAAAGGGCAGAGGCGTGGCACATAGAGCCCCACCACATCGCCGTGCTGGGCTTCTCCGCCGGGGGCCACCTGGCCGCCAGCCTTGCCACGTTGTGGGACGATCCGGAGCTGCACCTGGACCCCCGCTGCCGCCCCGACGCCGTAGCCCTGGCCTATCCGGTGATTACCACCGCCGAATACGCCCACCGGGAGTCGGCGGACAATGTAAGCGGCGGCGACGATGCGCTGCGGGAGAAGCTGTCCCTGGAGCGCCGCGTCAAGCCCACCATGCCCCCCACCTTCGTGTGGCACTGCGTGGGCGACGAGAGCGTCGGCGTAGAGAACACGCTGCTGCTGGTCACCGCTATGCAGCGCGCCGGCGTGGACTACGAGTGCCACCTCTTTGCCGGCGGCGCCCACGGCATCTCCGTCTGCACCCAGGAGACGGAGACCCCCACTCCCGCCTGCGCCCCCTGGGTGTCCCTTTGCCAAACCTGGCTCAACGAAAGATTTCATTATATTCCATAGGAGGTATCCCCACATGAACGAAGTATTGCGCAAGATTTCCCAGATTGGTATCGTCCCCGTCATCGCCATTGAAGACGCCAGCAAGGCCGTGCCTCTGGCCAAGGCCCTGGTAGCCGGCGGCCTGCCCGCCGCCGAGGTCACCTTCCGCACCGCCGCCGCCGAGGACGCCATCCGCGCCATCATCAAGGAAGTGCCCGAGATGCTGGTAGGCGCCGGCACCGTGCTGACCCACGAGCAGCTGGACCGTGCCCTGGACGCCGGCTGCCAGTTCATCGTTTCCCCCGGCTTCAACCCCGACATGGTGCGTTACGGCCTGTCCAAGGGCGCGCTGATGCTGCCCGGCACCGCCACCGGCGGCGAGATGGAGCAGGCCATGGCCATGGGTCTGGACGTGGTCAAGTTCTTCCCCGCCGAGGACAACGGCGGCGTGAAGAAGCTGAAATCCCTGGCCGGCCCCTACCGCAATCTGAAGTGGATGCCCACCGGCGGCGTCAACACCAAGAACATGATGGATTACCTCTCCTTCGATAAGATTGTGGCCTGCGGCGGCACCTGGATGGTGAAGAAGGAACTCATTGACGGCGAGAAGTGGGATGAGATTACCGCCATCTGCCAGGAGGCCGTCAAGACCATGCTGGGCATCCGCCTGGACCACGTGGGCGTGCCCTGCGGCGACGCCGAGAATGCCAAGAAGACCGCCGAGCTGATTGCCGGCCTGCTGGGCTTCACCACCCGTGAGACCAGCAAGTCCTGGTTCGCCGGCGACGGCATCGAGTGCATGTTCAAGCCTGCCCCCGGCGCCAAGGGCCACATCGCCTTCAAGACCAACAACCTGGAGCGCGCCATGTACCACCTGGGCCGCCGCGGCGTCACCTTCGACGAGAGCACCCTGAAGTACAACGACAAGGGCCAGCCCAAGTTCGTGTATATCAACGGCGAGTTCAACGGCTTCTCCATCCACATCGGCCTGTAAGAGAGGCGCCATACCTGTTCATTTTGCGGCGAAATGCCACTACTGCGTAAAAAGGAGAGTAAAACTATGGCAAAAGTCATCACCTTCGGCGAGATCATGATTCGTCTCCAGCCCTATAACTACGAGCGCTTTGTCCAGGCCGATCACCTGGAGTTCACCTTCGGCGGCGGCGAGGCCAACGTGGCCGTGTCCCTGGCCAACTACGGCCTGGATGCCGCTTACGTCACCAAGCTGCCCGCCCACGCCATCGGCCAGTGCGCCGTCAACAGCCTGCGCCGCTACGGCGTGGACACCTCCCTCATCGTCCGGGGCGGCGACCGTGTGGGTATCTATTTCAACGAGAAGGGCGCCTCCCAGCGGGGCAGCGTCTGCATCTATGACCGCGCCCACTCCGCCATCCAGGAGGCCACCACCGCCGACTTCGACTGGGATAAGATTTTCGAGGGCGCCGACTGGTTCCACTTCACCGGCATCACCCCGGCCCTGGGCCCCAACGTGGTGGACATCTGCCGCGAAGCCTGCAAGGCCGCCAAGGCCCACGGCCTGAAAATCAGCTGCGACCTGAACTACCGCGGCAAGCTGTGGAGTCGCGAGCAGGCCCGCGCCGCCATGACCGACCTGTGCCAGTATGTGGACGTGTGCATCTCCAACGAGGAGGACGCCAAGGACGTGTTCGGCATCGAGGCCGAGGCCACCGACATCTACGCCGGTGAGATCAACCGCGAGGGCTACAAGAGCGTGGCCAAGCAGCTGGCCGACAAGTTCGGCTTCGAGAAGGTGGCCATCACCCTCCGTGAGTCCCACTCCGCCAGCGACAACGGCTGGAGCGCCATGCTGTACGACGTGGCCAGCGGCGAGTATTGCTTCTCCAAGAAGTACGAGCTGCGCATCATCGACCGCGTGGGCGGCGGCGACAGCTTCGGCGGCGGCCTGATTTACTCCCTGCTCACCGGCAAGACCACCCAGCAGGCGGTGGAGTTCGCCGTGGCCGCCTCCGCTTTGAAGCACTCCATCGAGGGCGACTACAACATGGTCACCGTCTCCGAGGTGGAGAAGCTGGCCGGCGGCGACGGCTCCGGCCGCATCCAGCGCTGACGCCATGGAACACTCCAATCCGTTACTGCGCGGCAAGCGCGCGGGGCAGAAGTTCATCACCTTCGGTGAGCTGATGCTGCGCCTGACCCCGCCCAACTATGAAAAGATCCGCATGGCCACCAACTTTGAGGCCAGCTAAGGCGGCAGCGAGGCCAATATCGCCCTGGCCCTGGCCAACCTGGGTGTGGACAGCACCTTCTTCTCCGTGGTGCCCAACAACTCCCTGGGCAAGAGCGCCATCCGCATGCTCCGCAGCAATGACGTCCATTGCGCCCCGGTGATTCTCAGCACCCCCGAGGAGACCCCCACCCACCGCCTGGGCACCTATTATCTGGAGACGGGCTACGGCATCCGCCCCAGCAAGGTCACCTACGACCGCAAGCACACCATCCACGGCGACGGCAACATCACCGATGACGCCGAGAGCATCCGCAACCTGATGAACATGAATTACGACATTAAGAGGTAACAACATGAAGCAGTTTATGGATAAGGATTTCCTCCTGGAAACCGAGACCGCTCGCCATCTCTTCCACGACTATTCCGAGCGTCTCCCCCTGGTGGACTATCACTGCCACATCTCCCCCCGGGAGATTTATGAGGACCGCCGCTTCAACAATCTGGTGGAGGTCTGGCTGGGCGGCAAGAATCCCGACGGCACCTACTTCGGCGACCACTACAAGTGGCGCGTCATGCGCTCCAACGGCACCCCCGAGGCGTACGTCACCGGCGATAAGCCCGCCTTTGAGCGCTTCGAGAAGTTCGTGGAGGCGCTGCAACTGGCCATCGGCAACCCCATGTACCACTGGTGCAACCTGGAGCTGCGTCAGTTCTTCGGCTACGATAAGCCCCTCACCCCCGAGAACGCCCGCGAGTGCTGGGACTGGTGCAACGATAAGCTGCAGCATGACCCCTCCCTCACCGTCCGCGGCATCATCGAGAAGGCCAACGTAGCCTTCATCGGCACCACCGACGACCCCATCGACTCCCTGGAGTGGCATGAGAAGATCGCTGCCGACCCCACCATCAAGGTAAAGGTCTGCCCTTCCTTCCGCCCCGACAAGGCCATCAATATCAATAAGCCCGGCTTCGTGGAGTACATCAGCAAGCTGGCCCAGAGCGTGGGCAAGACCGCCCTGCCCACCGCCGCCGCCGTGTGCGATGCCCTGGTGGAGCGCCTGGCATTCTTCGCCAAGATGGGCTGCCGCGCCAGCGACCACGGCCTGGACTACATCCCCTTCCGCCCCGCCACCGCGGAGCAGGTGGAGGCGGTCTACGCCAAGGCCATGGCCGGTCAGGCCATCACCGTGGAGGAGGCCGAGCAGTACCAGACCGCCATCCTGCTGTGCCTGGGTAAGGCGTATCACCGCCTGAACATCGCCATGCAGCTCCACTATTCCTGCCACCGCAACGCCAACGAGCGCATGTACGCCAAGCTGGGCCCCGACACCGGCTTCGACATGATTGCCCAGACCTCCTGCGCCGTGGAGATTTCCCGCTTCCTGTCCGCCCTGGACAAGGAGGGCCAGTGCCCCAAGACCATTCTCTACTCCCTCAACGGTGTGGACAATGACGTGCTGGGCACCATGCTGGGCTGCTTCCAGGGCACCGAGGTTCCCGGCAAGATTCAGCTGGGCAGCGCCTGGTGGTTTATGGACACCAAGTCCGGCATGGAGAGCCAGATGCGCTCCCTGGCCAATCTGGGCCTCATCGGCAACTTCGTGGGTATGCTCACCGACTCCCGCTCCTTCCTGAGCTATGCCCGTCACGACTATTTCCGCCGCATCTTCTGCAACCTGGTGGGTAACTGGGTGGAGAACGGCGAATATCCCGCCATCGAGAGCGCGCTGCAGCGCATCGTGGAGGGCGTCAGCTACCGTAACGCCGCCCGCTATTTTGATCTGTAAGGAGAGATAATGACTATGTAACTGTTAAGCTATAAGACCCTGCGCGACCAGGGCTACGACGGCTACCTGCTGCCCGAGGCCCCTGTCAAGGTGCTGCAATTCGGCGAGGGCAACTTCCTCCGTGCTTTCGTGGACTATTTCATCGATGTGATGAATGAGAAGGCCGGCTTCAACGGCAAGGTGGTGCTGACCCAGCCCATCGCCCCCGGCCTGGCCCCCATGATCAACGCCCAGGAGGGCCTGTACACCCTGTTCCTCCGGGGCCGCGAGAATAGCGAGAAGGTGAACCGCAAGCGTGTCATCTCCTGCGTCAAGAGCTGCAATAACCCCTATGAGGACTTCCAGGGCCTGCTGGACCAGGCCAAGAATCCCGACCTCCGCTTCCTGGTGTCCAACACCACCGAGGCCAAAAACAAGGGCAATCATTGCCAAACCTCAAAAAATAGACTCGCATCTTTTGTGCTATCTCGCAATAAGAAAAGTAAAAACCCTCACAACCAAACCAAAAAGTCCATATCCCAACCGCCTGAAACATCTCCCAAACAACTCCAAAACAGCCGCCAACCTAAGCATCCAAGCGGAAACGCAAATCAACAAAATCGTTTCCATCCATACACACATCCGAAATGTGCATACAAAGCCTGCGCCGTCACCCGACGGGCCCAAAAAGCAAGCCCCGCAAGGGGCGAGATATCCCAACACAAAAGCGGGAGCCACGCGGCTCCCGCTTTTGCCTATAACAAATATGCCGTCACCCCAGCACGCCAAACGCCGTGACGCCCAGCAGGCTGAGCGCGCCCATGATGACACCTGCCAGCAGCACGCCGCCCATGCAGGCCAGGGCGCTTTTTTTCAGGCCCATGTTGAGAATGCTTGCCCCCAGGGTACCCGTCCAGGCCCCGGTGCCGGGCAGGGGAATGCCCACGAACAGCAGCAGCGCCCAGAAAAGGCCGCGGCCCGCCTTGGCCTGCAGTTTCTGTCCCGCCTTCTCGCCCTTTTGGAGGCACCAGGTGAAAAAGGGCCCGATGAGGGGCTTATCCTGCCCCCAGGTCAGCACCTTGCGGGCGAAGAGATAAATAAAGGGCACCGGCAGCATGTTGCCCACAATGGCGATGGCGTAGGTCAGCCACAGGGGCAGTCCGTACACCACGCCGTAGGGAATGGCGCCCCGCAGCTCGATCAGCGGCACCATGGACACCAGAAACACGATGAGACAATGCTTAATCATACGCCGCTCCTTACATAAAATCGGTTTATTATACTCCCGCGCCGCGCCGTTGGCAAGCTGCGGCATAAAAAATGCGCTAAAAACCCTATTTTCGTGAGAAAACCTATCGACAAACGGCGCCGCGTCCGTTATACTGTCAATGTACGCTATTTTATGATGGGAGGGTATGGGCTAATGACAATTTCCGATGTCATCACCCTGCTGGGCGGAATCGCCCTTTTCCTATACGGTATGTCCGTAATGGGTGATAATTTGAAGAAGGTTGCCGGCAGCAAGCTGGAGGTGTTCCTCTATCGGCTGTCCAGCACGCCCATCCGGGGCATCCTGCTGGGTACCGGTGTGACGGCTGTGATTCAGTCCTCCTCCGCCACGTCAATTATGGTGGTCGGCTTCGTTAACTCCGGCATGATGAAGGTGCGCCAGGCCATCGGCGTGATTATGGGCTCTATTCTGGGCACCAGTATCACCGGCTGGATTCTGGCCCTGGGCTCCATCAGCGGCGGCCGGAGCGGCTGGCTGGACCTGCTGTCCACCGCCACGCTGACGGGTATCATCGCCGTGGTGGGCATTCTGCTGCGGATGATTTCCCACAAGGCGGCCACTCGCCACGTGGGTGCCATTTTGATGGGCTTTGCGGTGCTGATGTACGGTATGTCCATGATGTCCGGCGCGGTGGAGCCGCTGCGGGAGAGCCAGGTGTTCGTCAACGTGCTGACCACCTTCTCCAACCCCCTGCTGGGCATTCTGGCCGGTATGCTGTTCACCGCCGTCATCCAGAGCGCCAGCGCGGCTGTGGGTATCGTGCAGGCGCTGGCCGTCACCGGGGCCATCACCTTTGACGTGGCGCTGCCCATCATCATGGGTATTGCCATCGGCGCGGCGGTGCCGGTGCTGATCAGCGCCCTGGGCGCCAGCACCAACGGCGTGCGGACGGCGCTGGTGTACCTCCTTACCGATATTTTAGGCGTGGCCATGGGCTCGGCGCTGTTCTACGGCGCCAACGCCATCTTCCACTTCGGCTTCATGCAGATGGTGATGACGGCCTTCACCATCGCCGCGCTGAACACGGCGTTCCGCCTGTTCAGCGTGGTGCTGCTGACGCCGTTTATCCCGCTGATGGAGCGGCTGGTGTGTGTCCTGGTGCCGGACAAGCCCGGCAGCGCCAACGCCCAGGACATGGATTTGCTGGAAGAGCGCTTCCTGCAGCACCCGGCGCTGTCCATTGAGCAGAGCCGCCTGGTGACCAACTCCATGGCCCAGAAGGCCCGGCGCAACCTGATGGACGCCATTGCCCTGCGCACCAATTACAGCGACAAGGGCTACCAGGCCGTGGTGGACATGGAGGATATGATCGACCGCTACGAGGACAAACTGGGCACCTATCTCATGAAGATTACCAACAAGGCCCTGTCCGTGGAGCAGAGCGAGGACGTGAGCAAATATCTCCACACCATCTCCGACTTTGAGCGTATCTCCGACCACGCCGTGAACGTCGCAGACCTGGCCCAGGAGCTCCACGAGAAGAACGTGGACTTCTCTCCCACCGCCCGGAAGGAGCTGGGCGTGATGGAGAGCGCCGTCAGCGAGATTCTCACCCTGGCCATCGACGCCTTTGTCAACAGCGACGAGGAGCTGGCCGCTCGGGTGGAGCCTCTGGAGGAGATCATCGACGGCCTGTGCGACGAGCTGAAGCTCCACCATGTGGACCGGCTCCAGGCGGGCCAGTGCACCCTGTCCCAGGGCTTCGTGTTCAACGATTTGCTGACCAACTATGAGCGTGTGGCCGACCACTGCTCCAACATCGCCGTGGCCCTCATCGAGCTGGACCGTGACACCTTTGACACCCACGAGTATCTCAACTCCGTGCGGGATATGAAGTCCGCTTCCTTCGAGCGGTATTACGACGAGTACAAGGCCAAATTCGCGGTGTGATTTGGAAATCAGAGAGGCGTTTACTATGGCATTTCTCACCTTTTTGGAGGGGCTGCGGCAGCCGGTGCTGACGGCGTTCTTCTCCGTGATTACCTACCTGGGCGACGAGACCTGCTTCATGGCCCTGGCCATGCTGCTGTTCTGGTGCGTCAACAAGCGGCAGGGGTACTACCTGTTCGCCGTGGGCTTTGCCGGCATTGCCGCAAGCCAGATGATGAAGCTGTATTTCCGCGTCCCCCGGCCCTGGGTGCTGGACCCCGATTTCACCATCGTGGAGTCGGCCCGGGCAGGGGCCGGCGGCTACTCCTTCCCCTCCGGCCACACCCAGAACATCGTGGGCACCCTGGGCGTCATCGCCGTGTCCAACCGGCAGAAATGGGTGCGCTGGCTGTGCCTGGCAGGCGTGATTCTGGTGCCCTTTTCCCGGATGTACCTGGGCGTCCACACGCCGCTGGACGTAGGCGTGGGCTTCGCCCTGTCGGCGGTGCTGGTGGCAGCGCTGTGGTTCGTGTTCCGTGACGACGCCCACTTCGCCCGCGGCGCGGTGTGGGCGCTGCTGGGCCTGCTGGCGCTGGCCGTCGTGTACCTGCTGTTCGTGCTGCGCTATCCTTTCCCCGCCGACATCGACCCGGAGAACTACGCCGAGGGCGTAAAGAACGCCTGGGTGATGCTGGGCGTGGTGGTCGGCCTGCTGGTAAGCCGCTTCGTGGACGAGAAGAAGCTGCGCTTCAACGTGGCGGCGCCCCTCCTGGGCCAGGTGTGCAAGCTGGTGCTGGGCATGGCGCTGCTGGTGGCCATCCGCGTGGTGCTGAAAGCGCCGCTGCTGGCCCTGTTCCACGGCAGCGTGGCGGCGGACGCGGTGCGCTATTGCTGCATGGTGCTGTTCGCCGGCTGCGTCTGGCCGCTGACCTTCCCCCTCTGGCAGAAGGTGGGGGCCAAAAAGTAAAACCGAATGCACAAAAAATCCCTCCGGACAACTGTCCGGAGGGATTTTTGCCAGATTTGTCAGCCGTTGTAGCCGGTGTAGTCGGGGCTTTCGGGCATCACCAGGGCGGCGATGATATACAGCAGCAGCCCGGTGCCGGCGAAGGCCACGCAGGCGGCCCAGATCAGCCGCACGATGGTGGGATCAATGCCGAAATACTCCGCGATGCCGCCGCACACGCCGGCGATCTTACGGTTGGTGGCGCTCTTAGTCAGTTTCTTTTCCATGGTCATATCCTCCTTAGCGTTGCTGTTGGGGCTTTCTTTGGCTGTATTGTAGCCCCTGTGGCGGGAAAGTCAAGCCCTGGGGCGAAAAATTTACAGTCCGGTCACGATTGACGGTGTAAAATTGACAAGCTGTGCCATAACCTGTATAATGCGGATGCAAATTGATTTCCCCGCAGGGAGAAAGGATAGCATTATGGATAATATGAACGTGGTTTTGCCCGAGGCGCCCAAGCATAAAAAGCGCCACTTCGTGGTGTGGGTGTTGCTCATCGCCTTGGGCCTGATGCTGGCGGGGGAAATTCTCGGTGAGATTTTGGTGGCTGTGCTGCTGCGGCTGGTACCCATGTCCGACGGCATGGTGTTCTCCGCCAGCAACTACCTGACCTTCATCGGCATCGACGCGGTAGTGCTGCTGTACTGCGCCCTGGCGGAGAAAGACGTATTTCGCAGCTTCGGCGCTGCCCGGCGGGGCGGCGGAAAGGGCAACACCGCCAAGGGCCTCCTCTGGGGCCTGCTGGTGGGCTTCGGCACCAATGCGGTGTGCATCCTGGTGGCCTGGCTGGCGGGGAACGTGGACTTCTCCGTGGGCCGGTTTGAGCCGCTGTACCTGCTGGCGTCCTTCGTCATGGTGGCCATCCAGTCCGGCGCCGAGGAGCTGCTGACCCGGGGCTACATCTTTGGCGCCCTGTCCCGGCGGTACAGCGTGTGGGTGGCCCTGGCATGCAACTCCCTGCTGTTCGGCGCGCTGCACCTGATGAACACCGGCGTCACGGTGCTGTCCATCGTCAACATCGTGGTGTACGGCGTGTTGCTGAGCCTGGTGATGATCTACCACGGCAGCCTGTGGTTCTGCATCACCATGCACACCTCCTGGAACTTCACCCAGAATTACCTCTTCGGCCTGCCCAACTCCGGCCTGGTGTCCCAGCAGTCCTTCCTGCACCTGGAGGCAGCCCGGGACAGTGTGCTGTATAACGCCCTGTTCGGCGTGGAGGGCGGCGTCGTCTGCACCGTGGTCATCGGCCTGTGCTGCGTGGCAGCCATATTCCTGGGCCGGATAAAGTAACCCCCAAAAGCAAGCATCCCGCGCCCCAACGGGGCACGGGATGCTTTTCATCATATCCTTATTCCGCCTTTTTCTCGCCCTTTTTCCGCTTTTCGGAATACTCCGGCCCGGTGCCCTGGTAGATGTTCTGCATCTCCCTATCCACCTCGGAGATGGCGTCGGAGCACAGCCGCAGCCGGTAGGCGTCATCCTGGCTGAATTTCCGCGGGGACTTGTACCGCAGCTCATGTTCCAGGCTGGCCCACATGTCCATGGCGATGGTGCGCAGCTGGATTTCCACCGGCAGCTTCAGCGTCCCCTCGGAGATAACGATGGGCACCTCCACCACCAGGTGCAGGCTGCGGTAGCCCGTGTCCTTGGGGGTCTTGATGTAGTCCGTCTCCCGCAGCACCTTAAAGCTCTCGCTGCGTGTCAGCAGGCTGCGGAGGTAGTAGATGTCGTCCAGATAGTTGCAGATGACGCGGATGCCGGCCACGTCGTGGATGTGGGCGTAAATGTTGTCGATGGTCACCTCGTAGCCCCGGCGACGCAGCTTGTCGATGATGCTGTCCAGCGTCTTGATGCGGTACTCGATGTGGTGAATGGGGGAGTGGTCGTACAGGCTGGCAAACTCCTCGTCCAGAATCTCCACCTGGGTCATGGCCACCTTCAGGGCGCTGCGGTACAGGTGGTTGACCCGCACCATGCCCTTGGCCAGTTCTTTTTGCTGGGGCGGCAGGTTTTTAGCGATGGGAATCTCCTCAAAATGGATGCTGCCCCGTTTTTCTACCATCATACGCGAAGCCTCCTTACCCCTCTCTCCCTAACGGTTTAATTATACTATGGCCCGGCGTGTAAATGCAAGGATAGAATATATAGGCGGCGCAAAGGAATTTTCTCTTAAAAAATGGCGATAAATGCTTGACAAGCGGCGGCGATTTGGTATAATAACATCTGCTGTTGCGCGCAGCATAATTAAATATGCAGTGGTATCGAAGTGGTCATAACGAGCACGACTGGAAATCGTGTTGCCGTCAAAAGCGGCACGAGGGTTCAAATCCCTCCCACTGCGCCAAAAGACACCGGAAGCAAGCGGCTTTCCGGTGTCTTTCTTATTCTGGCAGAAATGGAAGAAAATGGGCTTGTTCTAATAAATGTTCTAATATAAATCCCCGAGAAGGTTCTCCACAACACCGCGCCCCGCCTCAAAATAGCGATTGCCATACCAATAGAATAATGGTAAAATAATACCTGTGAATCCGATTACTGCCAATCCCCCTGGTGCGCCCCATCGGGGGGATTGGCAGTAAAGGGATAGAGGAGGAGAGATAATGGCGAAAGAGACCACCTTTGACAGGCGTCTGGCCCGCCACCGCGCCGAGCTGCGGCAGGTGTACGACGGGCTCTATCACGATGCCGCCGCCTACGACTATTTCGAGGCCATGCTCCGCCGGATGTGGCAGGGGCGCAGCGCCGCCCTGAAGCGGCTGGATGCCAGGCGGGAGAAGGACCCGGATTGGTACCGGGGCCGTGACCTGCTGGGTATGCTGATGTACACCCAGGCCTTTGCCGGCACATTGCAGGGCGTCCGGGAGAAGCTGGACTACCTGCAGGAGGCGGGCGTCAATTATCTGCACCTGATGCCTCTGTTGGAGAGCCCCGCCGGCCGCAGCGATGGCGGCTATGCCGTGGCAGACTTCCGTAAGGTGCAGCCCCAGCTGGGCACCATGGAGGATTTGGCCGCCCTGGCGGAGGACTGCCACCGCCGGGATATGGCGGTGTGCCTGGACTTCGTGATGAACCACACCAGTGAGGACCACGAGTGGGCCCGCCGGGCCAGAGCGGGGGAGAGGGAGTACCAAAACCGCTACTTCTTCTATGACGACTGGTACATCCCCCAGCAGTTTGAGCAGACGGTGCCACAGGTGTTTCCCACCACCGCCCCCGGCAACTTCTCCTGGTGTGCCGAGGCGGGCAAGGTGGTGATGACTACTTTCTACCCCTACCAGTGGGATCTGAACTACGGCAACCCCGTGGTGCTCAATGACATGACGGAGAACATGCTCTATCTGTGCAACCAGGGCGTGGATGTCATCCGCCTGGACGCGGTGCCCTACATCTGGAAAGAGCTGGGCACCAGCTGTCGCAACCTGCCCCAGGTTCACCATCTGGCGCGCCTGATGCGCATGGTGTGCGAAATCGTCTGCCCCGGCGCGCTGCTGCTGGGGGAGGTGGTGATGGAGCCCAGTAAGGTGGCCCCCTATTTCGGCACCCCGGAGCGTCCCGAGTGCCACCTGCTGTACAACGTCACCACCATGGCCACCACCTGGCACACCGTAGCCACCCACGACGTCCGCCTGCTGCGCCATCAGCTCTCCCAGGTGTTCGCCCTGCCCAGGGAATACGGCTTCCTCAACTATCTCCGCTGCCACGACGACATCGGCTGGGGCCTGGATTACGATTTCCTCCACCAGTTCGGTATGGCGGAGGTGGGCCATAAAAAGTTCTTAAACGATTATTTCACCGGCAAATGGCCCGGCAGTCCCGCCCGGGGCGAGCTGTATAATGACGACCCCCGCCTGGGCGACGCCCGCCTGTGCGGCACCACCGCCTCCCTCTGCGGCGTGGAGGCGGCCCGGTACGAGCGGGACGGGGAGAAACTGGCCTGGGCTCTGCGGCTGGATTTGATGCTCCACGCCTTCGTGTTCACGTTAAGCGGTATCCCCGTGCTGTACAGCGGCGACGAGGTGGCCCGTGAGAACGACTATACCTATCATGACGACCCCTTGAAGGCGGCGGACAGCCGCTATCTCCACCGGGGCAATATGCTGTGGGACGGGGCGGCGCGCCGCCAAGACCCCGCCACGGCCGAGGGCCAACTGTTCCAAGGCCTGCGGCAGCTGGAAACCATCCGCGCCGCCCATCGCGTCTTTGACGGCGGCGCCGACGTGTGGCTTGTCAACACCTTTGACGACGGCGTCCTGGCCATCGGCCGCTATTATAAGGGCGAGAAGCTGGTTGCCCTGTTCAACTTTACGGACCAAGAAAAGCACGTGGCCGTGGACGAGCTGGGCGACTACCACGACCTGTGTACCGGCGACCACGCGGATAAAAATTGGCTCACCCTCCCCTCCGGCGGCTTCCAATGGCTCCTCTGCGACTTCGGCGAAACAGAATAAAATACGCGAGAATAAAAGGAAAAGCAGCCCCCGAAGGGCTGCTTTTCTGCGTGGTGCGCCCGGCGAGCGCACGTTCTAACGGGTGAAAGTCCCGAGACCGCCCGGCAGCGGGAAGGTCATAGCCAAAGCCAAGGGTGTCCGTCGTGAG
>CACWYC010000003.1 GCA_902765025.1 Oscillospiraceae bacterium | reverse complement strand
TTTGTCAAGCTTTTTCTTCTATTTTTCTCAGAAAAAAATACCCCGCACCTTCTTTGGGTACGAGGTATCTTTCCTGTCATCTTATCTTAATGACATTGGAGGTTGTGCCATCATATTTTTTTGTAGTGGCCGTCGTTATATATTTCGCTGTTTCGTTCCCTGCGAAGCTCAAGAAGCCGCTGAGCAAAGAATTCCGCTTCTTCTTCCTCTTCGCCCGGAACACATATCGGCGCACCATCCAACTGGAAGATGCCAGTATGTAAAACAATATGTCCTAGTTCGTGAGCCATAAGTTCTCGTAACTGCTTTATCTTCTCAAAATTAATGGCTCCGTCTGGGTTACGAACGTTTTCCAAGCTTTTCGGTAAAGAAATAATGAATGTATTGTTGGGTGTTTTGGCAATTCGCGCACTAGTTTCAGGCAGTTGAGAGATAGAGATATAGTTCACTAAGATACGGATTCTTTTATCCTCGCCCTTTTGAAGTTCCTTGGCTTCCAAATGAATTTGCTTCTGGCGTTCCGGATCATTTTCTTCCTTCAACTGGTTCCTCAACTCAATCACCCTAGCATTAGACTCTCGGCTCATTTTTTCCTGAAAGAGTTTTTCTATAGCAAAAGTCGCGTGAATTAACTGGTACTTTTCTGAGGCTTTATTTACCATCATGGCAAACTCTTCAATAGCCTTGGTGCGCGCAGCAGCTATGGGCATAGTTAATCCTCCCACCTAGTATTGATTATAGCCGAAAGAATAGCATAATAATCCATTGTCTCGGCATCAGCAACACTCGTTTGAGAATTATCTCTTCGGCCAATCAGGGCAAAGTCAAACACCCCTCTTAGGAACGCAATTTTCTCGCGCACATGGACAAGACCAATGCTGACAATTACTTCATCCGCCTCTTCCCCGGCTCCTCAGCCAGGCGTCAATGACTGCATTACCGAATTTATCCGGCAGGCTATCAGAGAGCAAACCAGGCAGGCCATGGAAGCTTTGACGCGCCAGCTCCGGGAATGTGTACACCCGGCGGGAAAGGGGCATAGCGATGGGCGAAACCTCTATCCCGGAGGCGAGAAACGCCGGGCCATATTCAAAAGAGCCAAGGCCACTGTTGTCATCAAAGGCCACCGTTCCGATTTTGGTGCCCCACAACATAACCTCTGCGGTAGTCATTCTTCATCGCCCCATTTCCAGTTGGATTGTGTATTCGCCTTCGTTTTTCTGCCGGCCCGCTCCCGTGGCTTTCCCATGGCCGCCATTTCGCTGGGGCGCGGCCCCTGCTCCGGAATCATCGTTTCCAGGCTTTGCAGCTTTCCCAGGGCCCGCAGCACCGCGATGACTGTGGTAAAGGACACATCCCTGCCCGTCTCCAGATTACTGATGGTTCGCTGGGAAAGGTTGGTCAGCTGCGCCATCTCCTTTTGGGTAGCAGGCAACGCAATCCGGCAGGCCTTAATCCTGCTGCCAATCTCTGTAAGCACCTCGTCGTTAGAGGAGTAAAACGTAATCTTCACCTGGGCTCACCTCCGATGACAGCAGTATATAACACGTGAAAATAAAATGCAATATATTTCTTGTTATGGCATTATAATGTGCTTAACAAGAAATATATTGCATTAAAAGCTATATTATTTTTTGAGTTCTGCTGTGGGCGAGAAAATCGAAAGCCTTCGATGGGGTTATTGATCGTTTTTGTTAAATGTGTCTCCAGGCATTTTACCAAGCCATCCGCAGGAGTAGTGAAATAGTATTGTGATAATCACGCGAGCATAATAGTTAAGGCCGTGGAGGTGGGTTCCTGTGAAGACGCTATCCATAGGCTCTTTCCCTACTGCCTAACTTGGGAATGGGCAATTATCTTGACAATGCCACCATAAAACGCATTACCCACTTTGTCAGGTGAATCAGTCTTCGTCAGCATACAGGAGTTCGATGAGCTGCGCGGGAGAATAAACCGGCATGGGAGCGCCTGCATAATCCTTAAGATTGCGCGTAACGATGCAGTCGATCTCGGCGCGGGCGGCAGCTTCGATCATCACCGCATCTTCATAGTCGGAAATGCCGCTTGCCAGCGCCTTCCGGCAATCGATTCCGCAGGTGTCCACAATCTCAAACAAATGGAACAGGACGCCGAGAACCTTCTTTGTCTCTTCGGCGCTGTGCAGCGCCTTGTGCATCAGGTAGTAAATATCCGTTATGGAATTGGCGGTGAGGAACCCTACACACCGCAGATTTGCAACTGCCAGGAATACAGCCTCGGCGTCCTTGTGGAACGGTTCTCTGCTTTGCAGCGCGTCAATGATAATACAGGTATCCATCAGAACATTCATACCGTCTCTAACCGCTCCCTATGTGCCTGTTCAATGGTCATGTCACCGGGGATGATGCCGAACAAGGATTTTGCCATGTCAACTCTGTCTTGATAAGGATTCGTGAGCTTGGCAATGACTTTACCGTTTCGGGTGATGAATACATCCTCCCGCTGCGCCATCAAGAGATACTTGCTCAGGTTCTGCTTCAACTCTGTTGCGGTAATGGACATAGTGGGCGCCTCCTTTTCGTCAAGATGGGTTCATCCATATTATATGCCAATCGCACGATTTTAGCAACAAAATCGTGCGATTTTTTCGCTATGTTTTTTTATTCTATTCAACATTTATTCAACACGGAGGGTGGGTTTGGGGTGCAGAGGGTATACGGCGGAAAATTGGATGTGGATGAAAAGTTGAAAAATAGCAGCAAAAAATCCCGAAACCGGTTGGTTTCGGGATTATTTGTTGGTGCGCGAGGCGGGACTTGAACCCGCACGTGCGTAATGCACACTAGAACCTGAATCTAGCGAGTCTGCCAATTCCACCACTCGCGCGTCGGAACGAAATTTATTATAACCGTTCTCTCATGCAAAGTCAAGAGTTTTTTTCGGTTATTTCAAAATTTCTGAGAGAAAAGTGGTGCGAGCGATGGGACTTGAACCCACACGTCCATTCGAACACAAGCACCTCAAGCTTGCCTGTCTGCCGATTCCAGCACGCTCGCATATTCCGCTTTCCACATGTCTTTCGGACACCCGACTATTATACCAAACCCTTTTCGTTTGTCAAGGGCTGGAACGGGATTTTTTCGATTTGACGCACGCCTTTTACACCTGGTCCAGAATCTGGCCGATGGGGCCGTCGATGGTGAGCTGGGCCCCCAGATTGGCCCCGGCGCCGCCCTTATTGATGACCACCAGCTTATGGCCCCGATAGTACCGCACCAGGCCCGCCGCCGGGTAGACCACCAGGGACGTGCCGCCGATGATGAGCATGTCGGCGTTCTCGAGATAGCGCAGGGCGCGGGTCATGACATCCTCGTCCAGGCCCTCCTCGTAGAGCACCACGTCGGGCTTGATGTCGCCGCCGCAGGTGCATTTGGGCACGCCCCGGCTCTCCGCCACCGCCTCCACGCCGTAGAACGTATGGCAGCGCTCGCAGTAGTTGCGCAGGACGCTGCCGTGGAGCTCCAGCACCTCACGGGAGCCGGCCTTCTGGTGGAGGCCGTCGATATTCTGGGTGATGACCGCTTTCAGCTTCCCCTCCCGCTCCCACTGGGCCAGCTTGCGGTGGGCGGCGTTGGGCTGGGCGTCCAGAGCCAGCATTTTGGCGCGGTAGAAGTCGAAAAACTCCTGCTTGTGGCGGACGTAGAAGGTGTGGCTCAGCATGGTTTCCGGGGGATAGGCGAACTTCTGGTGGTACAGGCCGTCCACGCTGCGGAAATCCGGAATGCCGCTCTCGGTGGACACGCCGGCGCCACCGAAAAAGACGATGTTGTCGCTGCTCGCCACCATTTGGCGCAGGGCTTCAATCTGCTGCTGCATCTTTTGTACCTCCTCATTTTACACGTAGGATGTTTCCACGGTGACAACGGCGTTATAGGGGCCGCCGGGCAGGGCTGTGACGGCCTCGCGAATGCGGCGGGCCACCTCGCTGTGGGGCAGGGCTTCATCATAGGGCACCACGGCGTCGAAGATGAGATTGGTATGGCTGGGGCCGGGCACCATGCGGAAGTCGTGGATGGTGATGCGGCTGTCCACCGCCTGGGCGGCCTGGGCCACCTGGGCGCGGAGGGCGTGGGTGGCGTCGTCGTCCACGATGGGGTCCATGTGGATGGTGGCCACGCAGCCCAGCTGTTCCGCCAGCTCACGTTCGGCAAGATCGATGTCGTCATGGAGGGCCAGAATATCGCCGCCGGCGGGCACCTCGGCATGGAGGGTAATCATCACCCGGCCGGGGCCGTAGTCGTGGACCACCAGATCGTGGATGCCCCGGATGCTCTTGTGGGACAGGACGATGGCGCGGATGGAGTCCACCAGCTCCGGCTCCGGGGCACGGCCCAGCAGGGGGCTGATGGTCTCCCGGGCGGCCTTGACGCCGGTGACGAAGATGGCGGCGGCCACCAGCAGGCCCACCCAGCCGTCCAGAGGCAGGGCGGTGACACGGCCCAGCACCATGGACAGCAGCACCACGGCGGTACCCAGGGCGTCGGAGCGGCTGTCCGCCGCCGTGGCCAGCAGGGCGGCGGACTGGATGCGGCGGCCGATGGTCCGGTTATAGGCATACATATATAATTTAATGGCGATGGAGGCCACCAGCACCGCCGCCGTGACGGCGGTGAACGTGACGGCCTGGGGGTGGAGAATGCGCTCCACCGAGGACTTGGCCAACTCCACCGCCATCAGCAGGATGAGGCCCGCCACCGCCAGGCCGGAGACGTATTCCAGCCGGCCGTGGCCGAAGGGGTGGTCGTGATCCGGCTTCTTCCCAGCCAGGCGGAAGCCCAGCAGGGCCACCAGGGACGAGCCGGCGTCGGACAGGTTATTCAGGGCGTCGGCGGCGATGGCCACCGAGCCGGACACCACCCCCACGATGCACTTGGCGGCGAAGAGCAGCAGGTTCAGGGCAATGCCCACGGCACCGCAGAGGGTGCCGTAAGCCCGGCGGACGGCGGGGTCGGCAGGGTCGTCGTAATGGTGGATGAAGGCTTTTGCCAGCAGGTGCAGCATGGCGGAAGGCTCCTTTTTGATCGGGATTCTTGATTCAGCGTTTGCCGATGGTCAGGGTCATCTGGCAGCAGAGGCGGTCCAAATCCTCGTCGGTGGCGGCGTCCAGCCGCAATCGGGCGCCGCACTGGGTGCAGGTCAGATCCACGGCGCCGCGGTGGATCTGCATGGTGTAGTGATGGCTGCCGCAGGTGCAGGAGATGCCGTCACGCCCGGCGATGTCCTTCAGCTCCGAGAGCACCTCGTACATAATCACGTTATCGGTGAAGGCCTCCTCTGCGCCGGCCTTTTCCTTTTCGGCCCGGATGGCCAGCTCCTCCACGTGGCGGCGGACTTCATTTTCCTCCCCCACGTAGCAGCACAGCTGCTTCGTCTTGGGGCAGGCCAGGCCCACGCCACGGCCCTCCAGGACGGCGGCGGCGTCCACCTCCGCCTGGTGGGTGTCGCCGCAGAGGCCGCAGGGCACCCAGAGGCGGAACATGGCGCCGTCGGTCTGTACCTCCAGGCCGGGGTCGCCGCAGTCGCACTCGATGCGCACCGCCGAGGCGGACAGGGCGAATTTGGTGCGGCTGCCCATCACCGCTTTGCCGCATTTGGGGCAGATGTAGCCGAAGCTGCGCAATTCTTCCATAGGTCATTCCTCACACATTATTATATATTTGAGGGTATTATACATCCTTTTTCCGCCGTTGTCCATTTGTGGGCGGCGGAATGGGGATATTTCCCGGAAAAAACGGCATACTGGCCTTGAGGTGATGAAAATGGCAACCATTACGCTGAAACACCCGGTGCGGGCGGCGGCCTGGGCGGCCATCGGAGGCAGCCAGGAGGCAAAGGGGCCGCTGGCGGCGGGATTTGATATGCTGGAGGAGGATTCGTTCCTGGGCTGCCAAACCTGGGAGCAGGCGGAGACGGAATTGCAGCGCCGGAGCCTCCACCGGGCCCTGGAAAAGGGCGGCATGGCGGCGGCGGACCTGGACATGGTGATGAGCGGCGATCTGCTGAACCAGTGCATCGGGGCCACGTTCGCCCTGCGGGACGTGGACGCCCCTTTTTGCGGCGTGTACAGCGCCTGCGCCACCATGGGCGAGGGGCTGCTGCTGTCGGCCCTGCTGCTGGACGGCGGGCACCTGAACGTGGCGGCGGCCATGGCCTCCTCCCACTACTGCGCCGCCGAGCGGCAATACCGGGCTCCCCTGCCCTACGGCAGCCAGCGCAGCCCCACGGCCCAGTGGACCGCCACCGCCGCCGGGTGCTGCGTGCTGTCCCGAAACGGAGACGGGCCACGGGTGGCGGCGGTGTGCCCGGGCACCATTGTGGACCTGGGGGTGACGGACATGACCAACATGGGGGCGGCCATGGCCCCTGCCGCCATCCACACGCTGACGGCGATTTTCAAGGACACCCATACCAAGCCGGAGGATTACGATATGATCCTCACCGGGGATTTGGGGAAGCTGGGCCACGACATCGTGGTGGAGCTGATGGGCCGGGACGGGTACGACCTGCGGACCAACTACCACGACTGCGGGCTGCTGCTCTTTGACCGGAAGGGCCAGGATATGCACGCCGGGGGCTCCGGGGCGGGATGCTCGGCGGCGGTGCTGTGCGCGTGGGTGCTGCCCAAATTGCAGCGGCACGAGCTGCACCGGGTGATTTTTGCGCCTACCGGGGCGCTGCTGTCTCCCACGTCCAGCTTTCAGGGGGAGTCGATTCCGGGAATCTGCCATGGGGTGGTGCTGTGTGATGAGTAATTATGTAAACTGCTTTTTGCTGGGTGGGGCACTGTGCGCCATCGGGCAGCTTTTGATTGACAAGACCAATCTGACGCCGGCGCGGATATTGACTGGGTACGTGGTGGCCGGGGTGATTTTGCAGGCCGTGGGGGTGTACCAGCCCCTGGTGGACTGGGCGGGCTGCGGCGCCACCGTACCCCTCACCGGGTTTGGGTATTCCCTGGCAAAAGGCGTGGAAAAGGCCGTGGCGGAACAGGGCCTTTTAGGCGCGTTGACCGGGGGGCTGACCGCCACGGCGGGCGGCATCGCGGCGGCGGTGGTGTTCGGGGTGTTGTTTGCGGTGGTGTTTAAGGCGAAGGAGAAGCGGTGAAGGGGTAGAAGAATCCGGCGTATGGGCGGGGCCATACGCCGGATTATTCTTATGATGAGGGTGAGGCGAAGTGGGGCGGACAGAGTCGTCCGCCCCTACGAAGGCATTGCAGCCGTTTGCCGTTCGGCCGGCGGCTTTGGGGTCGCGGCGGAGTTGGCGGGACACATAGGTCCCGCCCTACGGAGGGGCGGGTTTTCGCGCTTGGATTCTTGGGTGCTTATCGCCCCCTCATCCGTCACGGTCTGGGGCCGTGACCTTCCCCCCTGGGGGAAGGCTGGGCGGAGCAGAGCCCCGCCCCTACGAAGGGATTTTGTGGCGCAATCCGAATAAAACGACATTGATAGTGGCTCTTCTTCGTGATATAGTTAGAATGTTATATAAAAGGTATCGAGGGGGTAGCCTCATGCTTCTCATAGTCATAGTATTATTCATTAGTGGCATTTTTGTAATTAAGGCTGTGACACCCAGGTGGCGCGGTAAAGCCGGAGAAAACCGCGTTTCTATGATCCTGAGCTCCCTGCCTCGTGAATACTATGTTATCAACAATGTCACGGTTCCTATGCAGCGCGGCACTTCACAGATTGACCACGTAGTAGTCTCGCCCTATGGTATTTTTGTAATAGAAACAAAGAATTACACCGGTTTTATCAGCGGAAGCGAAAAGAGCGAGGACTGGCAAGAAAACTTTGGTCGGAGGCGGAAGTATACTTTTCGTAATCCTATTAAGCAGAATTGGGGACATATTTATGCGCTCTCCTCTTATTTAGGATTGTCCAGGGCTGTATTTAAGCCCATAGTTGTTTTCTCTAATCACGCCTCCCTACATATAGATACAACCTACGTTCCTGTCCTGACCATGGCGCACTTGCGTTCTTTCATACTGAACTATAATCAGGAAATAATCCCCTTTACGCAAGTTGAGCAGATTTACGAGCGTATCAGCCAAGCGAATCTCACCGGAACCGAGGCCGGAGATCATCATGTGCAATTCGTTAAGGAGACTATTGCGCAGAAAGAAGACGCTCTGCGGCAGGGTCTTTGTCCCAGATGCGGCGGCAGCCTAATTCTTCGGAGGGGAAAGTACGGCAGTTTTTACGGCTGTTCCAATTATCCAAAGTGCAAATTTACATATAATAGGCGATAAGTTGAGGTTTTTAATACCCTCAACGCTCCATCGCAAAAACACCCCTGCCGATTGCGTAGTAATCGGCAGGGGTGTTTTTGTTAATCAGTGTTATGCCCGGTGCTTTTTCTGGAGGCTTAATCGGTCGGCGATCATGGCGATGAATTCGCTGTTGGTGGGTTTGCCTTTGGCGGAATTTACTGTGTAGCCGAAGTATTTTTGCAGCGTTTCCAGGTCGCCCCGGTCCCAGGCCACTTCGATGGCGTGGCGGATGGCACGCTCTACCCGGGAGGGGGTGGTGGCGAAGCGCTTGGCCACCTCGGGGTACAGCACCTTGGTGACGGCGTTGATGACCTCCATGTCGCCCACGGCGATGATAATGGCCTCCCGGAGATACTGGTAGCCCTTGATATGGGCGGGGACGCCGATTTCATGGATGATGGCGGTGACGCTCTTTTCCAGGGCCACGGAGTGATCCTCCGCCGCTTCCCCCTCGCTGAGGGCAAGGCGCATCTGCTCTAACAGGGACTGGTGGTGCACCGGCTTTGCCATGAAATAAAAGGCGCCCCGCTGCACCGCCTCCGCCATGGTACGCTCGCTGCAGAAGGCGGACACCATGATGACCTGGGGCCGCCGCTGCCGCTCCTGCAACGCTTTCAGCAGGCCAAGGCCGTCCAGGTTGGGCAGGGCCACCTCCGACAACACCAGGTCGGGCCGCAGCTCGTCGCACAGCTTCAATGCCTCCAGGCCGTCGCCGGTGGCGCCCACCACGGTGAATTCGCCGGTGCTCTCCACCAGCTGGCGCAGCAGGAGGCGGGACTCCTCCCCGCTGTCGGCCAGGAGTACGGTTCGTACATTCTCCATACAATGTTCCATCCTTTATCAAAGATTTGCCGCGGCGCCGCTTACATCACGACAAAACTACATTTATCGCTTGGCTGGGTTACAAATTAGCAGAAAGAGACATCGTTTTCAAGGTGAATGTGTCGATTTTTTCTGATAATCGTTCGACATATTCCGACAAGTCAAACATATTGTGTTTTTCCTGTTTTTTCCGCCACAAAATGGGGGAAATCGACTTTTTCTTGCCTTGCCTGCCGCTTTGTGTTATCCTATAATTAGTATGTATAGAGAGAGGGGCGAGGGCGTTGCCGGAGCTTGGGTCGAAGCGGCTGTTTCTGCTGGATATGGATGGCACCATCTATCTGGACGAGCGGCTGTTTCCCTGCGTCAGGGAGTTTTTACAATACGTGAAGGACTGCGGCGGGCGCTATCTCTTTTTGACCAACAACTCCTCCCGGGGCGTGGAGGGGTACATGGAAAAGCTGGGGCGGATGGGCATTGCCGCCACGGCGGAGGACTTCCTCACGTCGGTGGACGCCACCATTCGGTGCTTACAGACGGAGTACCCGGGGAAAAAGTGCTACGTGGCGGGGACGGCGTCCTTCAAGCAGCAGCTTGCCGCGGCGGGCATCCCCATTACGGACCACTTGGAGGACGACATCGACATTCTCCTCTCCGGCTTTGACCGTGAGCTGACGTTCCAGAAATTGGAGGACAGCTGCATTCTGCTGAACCGGGGGGCGGAGTGGATTGCCACCAACCCGGACTGGGTGTGCCCCACCTGGTACGGCAGCGTGCCGGACTGCGGCAGCGTGTGCCGGATGCTGACCACCGCCACCGGCCGGGAGCCCCGCTTTCTCGGCAAGCCCAAGCCGGAGATGGTGCGCCTGGCCCTGGAAAAGACGGGCTTCCCGGCGGAGCAGGCCGTGGTCATCGGCGACAGGATTTACACCGACATCGCCTGCGGCGTCAACGCCGGGGTGGACACCATTTTCGTGCTGTCCGGCGAGGGCGTGACGGAGGACATTGCAAAGTACGACGTGCATCCCACGTGGATTTATAAGGATATTGCGGCTGTATATCGTGATTTGGGAGGAGAGAACGTATGAAACTCAACTACAAACGCACCATATTGGTGGGCTTCGCCTTTTTCCTGATCTGCGCCTTCTGGCAGGCCTACGACAACACCATTCCCCTGATTCTCACCAACAAGTTCGGCATGAAGCAGGGCTGGTCCGGCGTGATCATGGCGCTGGACAACGTGCTGGCCCTGTTTATGCTGCCCCTGTTCGGCGCCATCTCCGACCGGTGCCGCAGCAAAATGGGCCGGCGGACGCCCTTCATTCTGGCGGGTACGCTGGTGGCGGCGGCGGCGCTGGTGGCCCTCAGCTTCGTGGACAACGCCCAGCTGAAGAACATTTCCGCCGTGTCCGCCATCGACGACCCCGCGGCGCTGGTGGAGATTTACGACACCGTGGCGGACGAGACGCTGGTGACCCCCGGCGGCGAGAGGTTCACCTTGGCGGAGACCTATACCCGGGAGGACTTTGCCGCCATCCGCAGCCAGCTTCAGGGCGATGAAAAGGCCGTCACCAACCCGGACTACACCAACTACGTGGTACCGGCCCGGCAGCTCTACGCCCAGCGTGTGACGGCAAGCCACCCGGGGACGCTGATCCTCTTCGTGGTGATTCTGCTGGTGATTCTGGTGAGCATGTCCACGTTCCGCTCCCCCGCCGTGGCGCTGATGCCCGACGTGACCATGAAGCCCCTGCGCTCCAAGGCCAACGCCATTATCAACCTGATGGGCTCCGCCGGCGGCATCCTGGTGCTGGCGCTGGGCATGGTGTTCGCCACCTCGGCGGTGCGCAACAGCCTGATGAGCTACACCGGGTACTTCGGCGTGATTGCCGCCATTATGCTGGTGGCTCTGGCCATCTTTATGCTCACCGTGCGGGAGCCCAAGTGGGCCAAAGAGATGCACCAGGAGAGCGTGCAGTACGGCATCGAGGAGGAGGGCGAGGCCCAGAGCGCCGGGCGGAAGCTGGGCAAAGACGAGATGCGCTCCCTCATCTTCATCCTGTGCAGCATTGTGCTGTGGTTCTTCGGCTACAACGCCGTCACCTCCAAGTACAGCGTGTACGCCTCCAACATTCTCCACAAGGACTACAATCTGACCCTCATCATCGCCCAGGCGGCGGCCATTATCTCCTACCTGCCGGTGGGCATGATTGCCTCAAAGGTGGGCCGGAAGAAGACCATTCTGGCGGGCGTGGTGATGCTGACGGTGGCCTTCGGCGTGGCGGGCTTTATGAATGCCGACAGCCCCACCATGCTGATGAACGCCATGTTCGCCCTGGCGGGCATCGCCTGGGCCACCATCAACGTCAACTCCTTCCCCATGGTGGTGGAGATGTGCAGCGGCGGCGACGTGGGCAAGTACACCGGCTTCTACTACACCGCCTCCATGGCGGCACAGGTGGCTACGCCCATGGTGTCCGGCGTGCTGATGGACAAGCTGGGCATGCACATCCTGTTCCCCTACGCGGCCATTTTTGTGGCCATTGCGTTTGTGACCATGCTGTTCGTCCGCCACGGCGACAGCAAGCCCGTGGCCAAAAAGGGCCTGGAGGCCCTGGAGGACATGGACGCCGACTGAAAATAGACCATGAACACAGTTATCAATACCATATTGTTTATCGTGCTGCTGGCGGTGGTGCTGTTTGAGCTGTGGGCCATCTGCCTGCGGTGCCGCCGGGCGCATCCCTACTGGAAGACGCTGGGGCAGTATCGCTACGCCCACCGGGGCTGGCACTGTAGGCCCGCCATCCCGGAAAACTCCATGGCCGCCTTCCGCCTGGCGGTGGAAAACGGCTTCGGCGCGGAGCTGGACGTGCATCTGATGAAGGACGGCCATCTGGCGGTGATACACGATTCCAGTCTGCGGCGGACCGCCGGGGCGGACGTGATGGTGGAGGATTTGACGCTGGAAGAGCTGCGGCAGTACCGGCTGGAGGGCACCGACGAGGCCATCCCCCTGCTGGAGGACGTGCTGGCCATGTTTGAAGGCCGGACGCCTCTGGTGGTGGAGCTGAAAAGCTACCGGGGCAACCACGACGCCCTGGCGGCGGCCACCATGGCCATGCTGGACAAGTTCCGGGTGGCCTACTGCGTGGAGAGCTTTGACCCCCGGTGCCTGATGTGGCTGAAAAAGCACCGGCCCGACGTGGTGCGGGGGCAATTAAGCCAGCAGTTTTTCCGCCACCGGGACAACGACCCCGGCGTGGGCAAGGCGGTTCAGTTTTTGCTGAGCAATCTCTTTTTCAACATTGTGACACAGCCGGATTTCATCGCCTACCGGTTCTCCGACCGGAAGTGTGCCGCCGTGGCCGTCTGCCGCGCCGTGTACCACGTGCAGGAGGTGAACTGGACCATCACCGACCGCAGCCAGATGGAGGCGGCAGAGAAGCGGGGCAATCTGGTGATATTTGAACGATTTGACCCGAGAGCATAAGAAAGGAACGAACGTATGCGCGTCATTACCGGTACGGCCAGAGGCCGCCGCTTGAAGGAGCTGGAGGGGCGGGAGACCCGGCCCACCACCGACAAGGTGAAGGAGAGCATCTTCTCCATCATCCAATTTGACCTGGAGGGACGGCGGGTGCTGGATCTCTTCGCCGGCACGGGCCAGCTGGGCATCGAGGCGTTGAGCCGGGGCGCCGGGGAGTGCGTGTTTGTGGACGCGCGGAAGGACGCGGTGGCCCTGGTGCGGGAGAACCTGGCGCTGTGCCAGCTCACCGACCACGCCCACGTGAAGCAGGGGGACGCCCTGGCCTACCTCCGCAGCGGGGAGAAGTTTGACATCATCTTTCTGGACCCGCCCTACGCCAGCGATTTGCTGGGGAAATCCATCGAGGAAATTACAAGGTTTGACATTTGCCGCGGGCATGGTATAATTGTGGCGGAAAGCGCTGCCGACGCGGTGCTGCCCGCCGTGGAGGCGCCGTATGCGCTGTACCGGGAGTACCGCTACGGCAAGATCAAGCTGACGGTGTACCATCGCAGCGGAAATGAGGACTGACCCAATGAACATTGCCGTGTATCCCGGCAGCTTTGACCCCATCACCCTGGGGCATCTGGACATCATCCGCCGTGCGGCCGCCTGCTTTGACAAGGTGCTGGTGTGCGTGATGGTGAACTGCGAAAAGAGCCACCCCATGTTCGCCCCCCAGGAGCGGCTGGCGCTGATACGCCAGAGCGTGGCGGACATCCCCAACGTGGAGGTAGAGCAGTGGAGCGGCCTGCTGGCGGACTACGCCCGGCAAAAGGGCGCCCACATTATCGTGAAGGGCGTGCGGAACACCGCCGACTTTGACAGCGAGGTGCAGATGGCCCGCATCAACGCCGGCATCATGCCGGGGCTGGAGACGGTGCTGCTCAGCGCCAGCCCCCAGTACACCCATTTCAGCTCCACCATGGTGCGGGAAATGGCCCGGTACGGGCAACCGATGGAACAATACGTCCCTGCCCCGGTGGCAGCGGAATTGAACCGACGAAAGGAGAACTGACCGATGGAAGAGAAAGATGTGCAGCGGCTGCTGGATATGCTCTACGGTATGATTGACGAGGCCAAGGGGGCTGCTTTCAGCTCGGAGAAGTGCGTCATCAACCGGGACGAGGCGCTGGACCTGCTGGACGAAATCCGCGGCAAGCTGCCTTTGGAGATGAAGAAGGCCAAGGAGCTCATCGCCGCCCGGAATGACTACGTGGCCGGCGCCAAGAGCGAGGCGGAGAAAATCCTGAAGCAGGCGGAGCTGGACGCCCGCACCATCGTTTCCGAAAGCGAAATCATCCAGCAGTCCCGCCGGAAGGCCGGGGAAATCATCCGCCGGGCCGAGGAGCGGTCCCGGGAGCTGTACCACGTGGCCAACGCCTACACCGAGGACGCCCTCAAGCGCACCGAGGAGGCCATTCAGGCCGCCCTGGACGAGGCGCGGCAGGCACGGGAGCAGTTCCGCGCCACGTCCCAGGAGCAGATGCGCGCCTCCCGGGAGGCCCAGAACAAGCCCGCCGAGGACACCACCGACGCCCAATAAATTTTGTGAAAAATCACCAGATTTTGGATTTGATTTTTTACATATTCGTCAGTCGGCAACGGCCCACAAGATATTGATTTATCGTAATGCACCGGACACAAGATTTTGTGTCCGGTGTTTCTTTTTGCCCCTGTTTTCGGGATAATTGTGGCAAATACGACAGATTTGGCCGCCTTGCGCCCCCTTTTGGGAGGGCCGGGCGGTCAAATTTTTTCTTGCAAAACGGGACGGAATTATGTATACTGACCTAAAAGTGGTGAATTGTGGAGGGGCAGCCCATTTAGGTGGTGCATTGTCCCACGGTTTTACCCCAAAATCCGGTGCAGAAAGGACGGTGAACAGCATGACCGGGCAGTATTCCCATACCATCGACGCCAAGGGTCGTCTGTTCATTCCCGCCAAGCTGCGCCAGGAGCTGGGGGCCACCTTCCACGTCACCGTGGGGCAGGACCACTGCCTCAGCGTCTACTCCGACGAGAGCTGGAACGCCTTTATGGACAAGCTGCGGACCAAGAGCTACAACGAGGTGAAGCAGCTGCGGGGCCTCTTTGCCTACGCCGCCGACTGCGAGCCCGACGGACAGGGCCGCATCCTCATACCCGCCAAGCTGCGGCAGTATGCGGAGCTGGACAAGGACGTGGTGGTGATCGGCAGCTATGACCGGGTGGAAATCTGGAACGCCGAACGCTGGGCCCAGGTGGAGCAGGCTGCCTTTGACAGCGGCGACCTGGAGAAGGCTATGGAGGAGATGGGGCTGTGACGGAACGCACCCACGACTTCGCCCAGGACGAGGCCTACGGCCACAAGCCGGTGCTGTGGAAAGAGTGCATGGAGGCGCTGGCCATCCGGCCGGAGGGCGTCTATGTGGACGGCACACTGGGCCGGGGCGGCCACTCGCTGGAGATATGCAAGCGCTTGACCACCGGGCGGCTCATCGCCATCGACCGGGACGACGCCGCCATTGCGGCGGGCCGGGAACGGCTGGCGGAATACGCGGACAAGGTCACCTTTGTGCGCAGCAATTTCGATAGGCTGGGCGAGATTTTAGACGAGCTGGAGCTCCGGGGTGTGGACGGGATGCTGTTCGACCTGGGCGTGAGCTCCCCCCAACTGGACGACGCGCAGCGGGGCTTTTCTTATATGAACGACGCGCCGCTGGACATGCGGATGGACCGCAGCGCCGCGCTGACGGCCCGGGACATCGTGAACACCTGGCCCTATGAGGAGCTGCGGCGCATCTTATTCGACTACGGTGAGGAGCGGTACGCCCCCGCCATTGCCAAAAAAATCTGCCAGGCCCGGGAGAGCTGCCCCATCGAGACCACGGCGGAGCTGGTGGAGCTGATTCGCGCCGCCATGCCGCCCCAGGCCCTGCGGGAGAAGCAGCACCCGGCCAAGCGCAGCTTCCAGGCCATCCGCATTGCGGTGAACGGCGAGCTGGACGCCCTGCCCCCCATGCTGGAGGCGGCCTGCGACCATCTGGCCAGCGGCGGACGGCTGGCGGTTATCTCCTTCCACTCGCTGGAGGACAGAATCATCAAGAACACCCTGCGGCAGCTTTGCACCGGCTGCACCTGCCCCCCGGAGTTCCCGGTGTGCGTGTGCGGCAAGACGGCAAGGATGAAGGCCGTATCCAGAAAGCCCATTATCGCCGGCAGCGGAGAGCTGCTGTATAACCCCCGCGCCCGCAGCGCCAAGCTGCGTGTGGCGGAAAAAATCTGACGACAAGGAGACACCGGCATGGCAGACCAGCGGCGCAGACCACAGACAACCACATACGGTAATCTGGCCTACGATCTGGACAGCCTGGCCCGCCAGCGGCAGCTGGAGGACGCCGGCGTCATGCCGGAGCGGCAGCGTCAGCCCCAGGCGGCCCCCCGCCGCCGCAGCCAGCCCCGCGCCCAGGTGCGCCCCCACGCCTCCCCGGTGACGGTGGCGTGTCTTGCGGTGCTGGTGGGGCTGGTGATGGTGATGATGCTGGGCTACGTGCAGCTCACCAAGGCCGGCGCCGAGATCAGCCGCCTGAAAAATCAGCTCAACGACTTGAACGGCGAGCACGTGCAGCTGGTGACCACCTATGAGCGCACCTTCGACCTGACCACCATTAAGGAGGTAGCGGAGGCCGCCGGCATGGCCAAGCCCACCGCCGGGCAGATCGAGTACATCGACCTCAGCGGCGACGACAGCGCGGTGGTGTACCGCACGGAAGCGGAGGACGCCATCCATGAGCTGTACGCCACCGCCCAGGCCAGTCTGGCAGGGCTGTGGGAATACTTTAGATGACGGGCCCATACAAATAGTGTGAAACGGTGAGGAGTAAGAAACCACTTTCTTACTCCTTGCTTTGGTGTTACAGGAGGGATAACCGTGCCGGAGAATACGCCGAAAAACAACCGAAAAGACAGCAATATCCGGCGTGCCAACCGGGTGATTCAGACGCGCAGCGCCATTTTGATGGTGGTGATGGGCGTGGTGATGTTCGCGGTGCTGTTTGCCAAGCTGTACTCGCTGCAAATCCGCCGCCATGAGGAATTGCAGTCCCGGGCTGTGTCACAGCAGACCCGGTCCACGGTGGTATCCGCCAACCGGGGCACCATTTACGACCGCAACGGCAACGTGCTGGCCATCTCCGCCACGGCGGAGACCGTGTTTCTCTCCCCGTTGGAGCTGGCAGAGCAGTTAAACGACAAGGAAAACCCTGCCGCCTGGACCCGGGAGGGACTGGCCGCCGCCCTCAGCGAGATTCTGGAGGTCAGTGAGGAGTCCATTTTGAAGAAAATGGACCGCACCTATTCCCAATATGAGGTGCTGAAGCTGCGGGCGGAGGAGGACGTGGCCGACCGGGTGCGGCAATACGTAAACGAGAATAAAATCCACGGCGTGTATCTGGTGACCGACGCCAAGCGGTACTACCCCTACGGCAGTCTGGCGGCCCACGTCATCGGCTTTGTGGGCGACGACAACACGGGCCTTTACGGCCTGGAGGCGGAGTATGAGAGCCAGCTGGAGGGCGAGACGGGATTGGTCATCACCGCCAAGGACAACGCCGGCAACGACATGCTGTATGAGTACGAGCAGTATTTCGACGCCCACGACGGCAACAACATTGTCACCACCCTGGACGCCACGGTGCAGTACTATCTGGAAAAGGGTCTGGAGGGCCTGGTGGACCAGTTTCTGGCGGAAAACGGCGCCGCCGGCGTGGTGCTGAACGCCAAGACCGGGGCGGTGCTGGCCATGGCTAGCTACCCCAACTTCGATTTGAACCATTTCTCCGACATCGCCGACCCGGGGCTGCAGCAGCAGATCGACAGCGGCGAGGCCACTTTGGGGGAGATGCAATTAAAGCAGTGGCGCAACAAGTGTCTCAACGACACCTATGAGCCCGGCTCCACATCCAAGATCCTGACCCTCTCCGCCGCGCTGGAAGAGGGCGTTATCGACCTGAACACCACCGTCAACTGCGGCGGCTCCATCAGCGTGTCCGGCTCCACCATCTACTGCTCCAACAAGGCGGGCCACGGGCTGCAGAGCCTGAAAGAATCGGTGGGTAACTCCTGCAATCCGGCCTTTATCACCTACGGTCTGCGGCTGGGCACGGCGAAATTCTACCAATACATGCGCTCTTTCGGGCTGCTGTCCGGCACGGACATCGACCTGGCCGGCGAGGCCACGGGCATCTTTATCCCGGAGCCCTCCTTTACCCAGCTGGATTTGGCCTGCTACGCCTTCGGTCAGAACTTTAACGTGACGCCGGTGGCGCTGATTGCCGCCCAGGCCGCCTGCATCAACGGCGGCTATCTCCACTCCCCCTATCTGGTGGAGCAGATTTTGGACGACCAGGGCAACGTGGTCTTTCAGCACGACACCACGCCGGTGCGGCAGGTCATCTCCGAGGAGACCTCCGCCAAGGTGCGGGATTGTTTGGAATACGTGGTGGCGCAGGGCACCGGCAAGAACGGCCAGGTGGCGGGCTACCGCATCGGCGGCAAGACCGGCACGGCGGATAAGGGCAACAGCGGCGACGTGGTGGTGTCCTTCCTGTGCTTTGCCCCGGCGGACGACCCGGAAATCATCATGCTGCTGACGCTGGACACCCCCAGCCGCAATACCGGCACCTACGTGTCCGGCGGCCAGATGGTGGCCCCCATGGCCAGCACGGTGATGGGCGAAATCCTGCCCTACCTGGGCATGGAGCCCACATACAGTGCCGAAGAGCTGCTGGGCATTGACACCACCGTGCCCAACGCGGTGGACATGGCCGTGGACGAGGCCAAGGCGGCCTTGCAGGAAAAGGGCTTTACCTGCCGCATTGTGGGCAAGGGCGACACCATTACCGACCAGACCCCCGCCGGCGGCGCCATCATCCCCCGGAACTCCACGGTGGTGCTGTACGCCGGGGCGGAGAAGCCCGACACGCCCTGCATTGTGCCCAATCTGCTGGGCCGCTCCCCTGCTGACGCCAACACCACCGCCACCAACGCGGGGCTGCTGATTCGCTTTACCGGCGCTACCGCCACCGGCAGCGGCAGCATCCGTGTGCTGGGCCAGTCGGAGGAGGCGGGCACAGAGGTGGCGGCCGGCACGGTAATCACCGTGCGGCTGGGCGACACGTCGGTGCTGGACTAATACAGGAAAAAGCATCTTTTTCCCGAAATGAGGCAAGAAATGCGCTGATAGCGGTGCCTTGCGGGTGGTATAATACGAGGGCTGCGGACGCGGCTATGTAGCGGCGGGCAGCAGGAGGTATGTACGATGAAACTGAAAGATTTGCTGCGGGGCGTGGCCGTGCGCGCCACCACCGCGAACATGGAGACGGAAATCACCGGCGTCAGCTACGACAGCCGCCAAACCCAGGCGGGAGATTTGTTCGTGGCGGTGTCCGGCTTCGCCGTGGACGGCCACAAGTTCGTGCCCATGGCGGCGGAAAAGGGCGCGGTGTGCGCCATCTGCGAGCGCGAGGTGGAGGGGGAAATCCCCTGCGTGGTGGTGGAGAATACCCGGCGGGCGCTGGGCATCATCGGTGCCAATTGGTTTGACCACCCGGCCCGTGAGATGACCATGGTGGGCGTCACCGGCACCAACGGCAAGACCACGTCCACCTATCTCATCAAGAGCATTTTGGAGAAGAAGGCCGGGGCCAAGGTGGGCCTCATCGGCACCATTCAGAACATGATTGGCGACCAGGTGATCCCCACCGAGCGCACCACGCCGGAGTCCTTTGAATTGCAGCGCCTGTTCCGGCAAATGGCGGACGCGGGCTGCACCCACGTGGTGATGGAGGTGTCCTCCCACGCGCTGGCCCTGGACCGGGTGTACGGCATCCCCTTCGCCGTGGGCGTGTTTACCAATCTCACCCAGGATCATCTGGACTTCCACAAGACCATGGAACACTACTGCGACGCCAAGGCGCTGCTGTTCCGCCAGTGCGACGTGGCGGTGTACAACGCCGACGACGGCTGGCATGAGCGGCTGCTCGCCGGCAGCGCCTGCCGCCGCTTCAGCTACGGCGTGGAGCGCGAGGCCGACCTGCGGGCCAAGAACGTTCGCCTCACCGCCGGCAGCGTGGCCTTCGACGCCGAGGCGGACACGGAGTGGGCCCAGGTGGAAGTAGGCATTCCCGGGCCGTTCACCGTATATAATACGCTGGACGCCATGGCGGCCTGCTACAACCTGGGGGTGTCCCTGGCCGATTGCGCCGACGCCCTCCGGCAGGGCCACGGCGTGAAGGGGCGGATGGAGGTCATCCCCACCCCAGGCAAGGGTTACACCATTTTGAACGACTACGCCCACACACCCGACGCCCTGGAAAATGTGCTGACGGCGGTGAAGGGCTTCGCCAAGGGCCGGACGGTGGTGCTGTTCGGCTGCGGCGGCGACCGGGACCGCACCAAGCGGCCCATTATGGGCGGCATTGCGGCCCGACTGGCCGACTTCTGCATTGTCACCTCCGACAACCCCCGCACCGAGGAGCCCCAGGCCATCATTGACGACATTCTGGCGGGGATGACCGGCTGCGACCACTACGTGACCATTCCCGACCGGGTGGAGGCCATCCACTGGGCCATGGACAACGCCAGGGACGGCGACGTCATCGTGCTGGCGGGCAAGGGCCACGAGGATTACCAGGAGATCAACCACGTACACTACCCCATGGATGAACGGGTCATCGTGGCGGAGCATCTCAAGGGCTGATAGTTACCAATGACACCCGCCCATGGGGGCGGAAAGGAGCAACGATATGGAAATCATTCTGGCACTGGTCATCAGCTTCGCCGTGACCGCGGTGGCGGGGCGGCTGCTGATTCCCGCGCTGCGGGCACTGAAGGCCGGGCAGAGCATCAAGGAAATCGGCCCTACGTGGCATATGTCCAAGCAGGGCACCCCCACCATGGGCGGCATCATGTTCATCATCGGCATCGCCGTGGCCATTGTGGCGGCGGGATGGCAGGAGATGGGGCAGGGCGTATTCACCCATCTGTACGTCTACGGCTTCGCGCTGGTGTTCGGCGCCATCGGCTTTTTTGACGACTATGAAAAGGTGAAGAAGCACAACAACACCGGCCTGACGGCGGGGCAGAAATTCCTGCTGCAGCTGGCAGCGGCCATCGCGTTTCTGACCTTGATGCGGTACGAGGGGATGCTGACGCCCAACCTGTACATCCCCTTTTTGCAGACCCATATCGTACTGCCCTGGGTGGTATATCTGGTGTTCGCCGCGTTCGTGATTGTGGGCACGGTGAACGCCGTGAACATCACCGACGGCGTGGACGGCCTGTCCTCGTCGGTGACGGTGCCGGTGGGCGTATTCTTCGCCGTGATGGCGGTGGTGTGGCCGGGCTTTACGTCCCTGGGCGTGTTCTCCGGGGCGCTGGTGGGCGGCCTGCTGGGCTTCCTGCTGTACAACCACTACCCCGCCAAGGTGTTTATGGGCGACACGGGCTCCCTGTTTTTGGGCGGCGCGGTGGCGGCGTTGGCCTTTGCCTACGATATGCCGCTGGTGCTGCTGCTGGTGGGCATTGTGTACATCTGCGAGACATTGAGCGACATCATCCAGGTGGGGTATTTCAAGCTGACCCACGGCAAGCGCATCTTTAAGATGGCGCCGCTGCACCACCATTTCGAGATGAGCGGCTGGAACGAGGTGAAGGTGGTGACGGTGTTCACCGCCGTCAGCGCGGCGTTCTGCGTGCTGGCGTATCTGGGGGTTTGGGAGCGGTTCAGCTTCTGAGGCAGCGTGGGCGGTTGTCGCCCCCTCATCCGGCCCTTCGGGCCACCTTCTCCCCAGGGAGAAGGCAGGAATGATTTGAAAAAAGGCAGAAAGGAGGCGGGCGAGATGGCACAGGAAAAAAGGAAACTGTCCCAGGAGGCCATAGAGCGGCGCAGGCAGGCGGAGCGGAAGAATCTGCTGGCCGGCAAGGGCGCTATGGATCTGCCCTTTTTGCTGCTGACGGTGCTACTGACGGCCATTGGCCTCATTATGCTGTTCTCCGCCAGCTTCCCCTCGGCCTATTATGAATCCGGCAACGCCGCCTATTACTTCAAGCGGCAGCTGATTTTCGCCGTGGCGGGCTTTGTGGCCATGCTGTTTGTGGGGAAGGTCAACTACCAGCGCTGGCGGGGCGCCGCCATGGCGCTGATGGCGGTATCCGCGTTCTTATTGATTTTGGTGGTGATTCCCGGCGTGGGCGTGACGGTGAACAACGCCACCCGCTGGCTGGGTAAGCCGGGTGTATTCACCTTTCAGCCCTCGGAGATCGCCAAGCTGGCGGTAATCGTCTACTTTGCCGACAGCATTTCCAAGAAGAAGGAGAAGATGCTGACCATCCGGCAGGGCGTACTGCCTTACGCTTTCATTTTGGCGGCCATTGCCGCGCTGATGCTGCTGGAGCCCCATCTCTCCGGTGCCATCCTCATTGTGGGCACGGGCATCATCATGATGTCGGTGGGCGGTCTGCCGGGATGGATGATCGGCCTGGGCTTCGGCGGCGTGGGCGTGGTGGCGGTGCTGTACGTCAAATTGGTGGAAAAGGGCATCCTCTCCTACGGCGCCAGCCGCATCACCATGTGGAAAAACCCGTGGATCGACCCCATCAACGACGGCTATCAGATGGTGCAGAGCCTGATCGCCATCGGCTCCGGCGGCCTGCTGGGCGTGGGGCTGGGCAAGGGACGGCAGAAATTCCTGTACCTGCCCGAGGAGCACAACGACTTTATTTTCGCGGTGGTATGCGAGGAGCTGGGGCTCATCGGCGCCTGCGTCATTATGCTGATTTTCTCGCTGCTGATTATCCGGGGCTTCTGGATTGCCCTCCACGCCCGGGACCGGTTCGGCGCGCTGCTGGTGGTGGGCATCATCACCCATCTGGGATTGCAAACGTTTTTGAACATCGCGGTGGTGACGGGGCTGGTGCCGGCCACCGGCATCTCCCTGCCCTTTTTCAGCTACGGCGGCACGGCGCTGATGCTGCAGCTGGTGGAAATGGGCATTGTACTCAGCGTATCGCGGCAGATTCCCGCGCCGAGAAACGGATAGGAGAACGGCCATGAAAGTGATTTTTACCTGCGGAGGCACCGCGGGCCACGTCAACCCGGCGCTGGCCCTGGCGGGCTACATGAAGGAGCGCATTGCCGACTTGGAGGTGCTGTTTGTGGGCACCCCCGACGGCATGGAGCGGAAGCTGGTGGCAAAAGCCGGGTACGACTACGCCGGTATTGAGATTGCCAGCTTTCAGCGGTCTTTGAAGGCCATCGGACACAACCTGCACACGGCCCGGACCATGATTACCTCCCGCCGGGAGGCGGCCGCCATCTTACGGCGGTTCCCCGCCCACCTGGTGGTGGGCACCGGGGGCTACGCCAGCTACCCCATCATCAAGGCGGCGGCCCGGCGGAACATCCCCACGGCGGTGCATGAGTCCAACATGGTGCCGGGGCTGACCACCAAGCTGTTGGAGGGCAGCGCCGACGTGATTATGGTGGGCTTTGAGGACTGCCGGCAGCACTACCGCCACCCGGACAAGGTGGCTGTGACGGGCACGCCGGTGCGGGGGGATTTCTTTACCCTTTCCAAGGCGGAGGCCCGGGAAAAGCTGGGGCTTACCGACGATAAGCCTCTGGTGGTGTCCTTCTGGGGCAGCCTGGGGGCCAGCACCATGAACCGCAACATGCTGGACTTCTTCGCACGGGAGAAGGCGGAGGGCTTCCCCTTCCACCACATCCACGCCGTGGGCGACCGGGGCTGGGACGAGATGGACCGGGCCATGACGGAGCGGAATCTCCACTGCCCGGAGCTGGACGTGCGGAAGTATATCTACGATATGGCGGTGGTGATGCGCTCCGCCGACCTGGTGATCTGCCGGGCGGGGGCCAGCACCATCAGCGAGCTGACGGCGCTGGGGATGCCGGCGGTGATCGTCCCCTCCCCTTACGTCACCAACAACCACCAGGAGAAAAACGCCCGGATTCTGGAAAAGCACGGCGGCGCCGTGGTGCTGCTGGAGAGCGAGGCCGCCGGAGAGCGGCTCTATGAGGCCGCCGCGGCGGTGGTAACTGACCCTGTGAAGCACCAGGCCATGGCCCGGGGCATGGCGTCCCTGGGCATTCCCGACGCCACGGAGCAGATTTACCGCACGGTGATGGCGCTGGTGAAATAAACCTTTTTATAAAGGCAGTATTGAATAGCAATCCTCTCCCATGCACCCCTTTCCCCACGCTGCGCATAGGATGGCGTAAAGCGATGGAAAGGCGGGAGAGGTTTGAGCCATTTACGGATTACCGGCGGCAGGCCGCTGCGGGGAGAGATTGCGGTGCAGGGCGCGAAAAACAGCGTGCTGCCCATTCTCAGCGCCACCATTTTATGCGCCGACGCCTGCCGCATACGCTGCTGCCCGCGGCTGGACGACGTGGACGCGGCGGCGGAGATACTGCGGTACTTAGGCTGCGCCGTCCGATGGGAGGGCGGCGACCTGGTGGTGGACAGCAGCCGGATGACCGGCTGCCACATTCCCCAACACCTGATGGAGAAAATGCGGTCCAGCGTCATCTTTTTAGGGCCGCTGCTGGCCCGCTTCGGGGAGGCGTCGTTGAGCTACCCCGGCGGGTGCCAGTTGGGGCCGAGGCCCATCGACCTGCATCTGAAAGCGCTGCGGGCCATGGGGGCGGAGATACGGGAGGACGGCGGGCGGCTGCTGTGCCGGGCCCGACGGCTCCACGGGGCGGAAATCAGCTTGCCGATCCCCAGCGTGGGCGCCACGGAGAACATTCTGCTGGCGGGCTGCGGCGCGGCGGGCACCACCATCCTCACCGGTGCCGCCCGGGAGCCGGAAATTCAGGATTTACAATCTTTTTTGGTGCGCTGCGGGGCACTGGTCAGCGGCGCGGGAGGCCACACGGTGGCGGTGGTGGGCAAACAGCCCATGCACGGCTGTGAGCACCGGTGCATCGGCGACCGGATTGCGGCGGCTACATATCTCTGCGCCGCGGCAGCCACCGGCGGGCAGATTGCCCTGCTGGGGGTGGAGCAGCGCCACCTGGGGGCGGTGTGCCGGGTGTTGCAGCGATGCGGCTGCACCATGCGGCATGAAGATGGCTTTCTGGCCCTGCGTGCGCCGGAGCGGCTGCGAGGGGCCAATATCATTGCCACAGCCCCCTTCCCCGGTTTTCCCACCGACGCCCAGGCCATACTGATGGCGGCGCTTTGCCGGGCGGACGGGGCCACCATGATGGTGGAAAACCTGTTTGACAGCCGGTTTCGCCACGTGCCGGAGCTGCGGCGTATGGGGGCACACATCCGCTGCCAGGGCCGTACGGCGGTGGTGTACGGCGTGGACACCCTCCACGGCGCGGAGATGCGCGCCACCGATTTGCGGGGCGGCGCGGCGCTGGTGGTGGCGGCCTTGCAGGCGGAGGAGCCCTCCGCCATTTACGAAATCCACCACATTCAGCGGGGCTATGAGGACATCGCCAGGGATATTCGGGCCCTGGGCGGGTATATTGATTTTGTGGCCGACGGCTGATACAATAGGAAAAAGACGATTCATTTTACAGCGGAAAGGCAGGTGATTTCATCGTGGCCAAACGGAACAAATACGCCAGACGGCGGCGCAGCGGGCAGTTTTCCTTTCTCTACCGGCTGCTGTGCTTCGTGCTGATTACGGCGGCGGGCGCTGTGGCGCTGACGCTGTTCTTCAAGGTGGACACGGTGGAGGTCACCGGCCAGGTGCGGTATACGGAGGCCCAGGTGGCGGAGGCCAGCGGCGTGGAGCGCGGCGACAATCTGTTTTTGATGGACAAAAACAAGGTGGTGGCCAACATCACCACCGCGCTGCCCTACGTGGAGACGGTGCGGATCCGGCGGATGATACCCGATACGCTGCGGATTTACGTCACGGAATGCACGGCGCCGGTGGCGGTGCGGAGCGTGGAGAGCGTGTGGCTCCTCAGCGGCCAGGGCAAGATTGTGGAAAAGGCGGCCCCCTCCTTCTGGGAGGCCTACCCTCAAATCATCGGCGTGACGCCGGCGGAGCCCGCTGTGGGCGCGCCGCTGGCGGTGGCGGAGGGGCAGGAATACGCCCTGGACGCCCTGCTGTCGCTGCTGCCGCTGCTGGAGAAAAAAGGGATGCTGCCCCAGGTGCAGGCCCTGTATCTGGACGACCCGGCGCTGCTGACCATGCGGTATATGGACCGGTTCAACGTGGTGCTGCGCTACAACGCCGACTTCGACTACAAGCTGGACTATCTGCTGGCGGTGGTGCAGCGGCTGGAGGCCAATGAAAGCGGCGTCATCGACATGACCCAGGAGGGCAAGGTCAGCTTTATACCCAGGTGAAGCTTTATGAACAAGACAGACCCGTGCCGATTTCGGATGCCATGTCCGTAATCCGGTGCGGGTCGCTTTATGCCGATGGCATAAAGCGACGAAAGCGGCAAATGATATACGTAAAGCCCTTGACAATATAGGATATTCCCCATATAATGTGTATAGGATTTATCCTATATGCGAGGTGTGGCGCCTATGGAAGAGTTTGAAATCGAATTCTTTGAAAAAGATGACGGCACCGAGCCTGCCAAGGATTTTTTGATGGGCTTGGACGCGAAAATGCGGGCCAAAATGCTGCGAACGATTGATCTTCTGGCAACGAACGGAACGGATTTACGCATGCCATATTCAGAGTCTTTGGAGGATGGCATCTTCGAGCTGCGGGCAAAGGTAGGGTCCAATATTTCGCGGGTGCTGTATTTCTTCTTCGTGGGCAAAAAAGTAATCCTCACCAACGGCTTTATCAAAAAAACGCAGCGCACGCCGGCGCGGGAAATTGCGCTGGCAAAAGCATATCGCGCAGCGTATCTGGCAAGGAGGGAGAGCAGATGAGCAGATATAAGGATTTCCTGATGCAGCAGATGAATGATCCGGATGTGCGGGCGGAATACGACGCGCTGGCGCCGGAATTTGCGGTGATTCAAGCCATGATTGACGCCAGAAAAGCCTCCGGTCTGACCCAGAAGGAACTGGCTGACAGGACGGGCATCGCACAGGCGGATATCAGCAAGCTGGAGAACGGCAATGGCAACCCGTCGCTGAAAACACTGCAACGGCTGGCCCAGGGAATGGGAATGCAGCTGCAGGTGTCCTTTTCACCCATGGTGCGATGAACCCACAGCGCCGCTAAAAACGGAAACCGTTGCTTTGCAGGCGGGGGGCTTCTCCCGCCTGTAAACTTTTTTGGCAAATCCCATGATACCCCTTGACCCGACGGATAAACCGTTATACAATACCAATATATAGTGATTTGCGGGGCGTTTGCCCCGTTTCGACTGAATTCGCAGGGAGGATCCATTATGGCTTTTGGACTGGAAACCGGCACGGAAAACGTGGTCAGCATCAAGGTAGTAGGTGTTGGCGGCGGCGGCAACAACGTGGTGAACCGCATGGTACGCGGCGGTATGCAGGGCGTGGATTTTGTGGCCGTGAATACGGACAAGCAGGCCCTCAACGCCTCCAGCGCCAATTATAAAATTCAGATCGGCGAGAAGCTCACCGGCGGCAAGGGCGCAGGCTCCAACCCCGACGTGGGCCGCAAGGCCGCCGAGGAGAGCCGCAACCAGCTTTCCAAGGCATTGGAGAACACCGACATGGTGTTCATCACCGCCGGCATGGGCGGCGGCACCGGCACCGGCGCGGCGCCCATCGTGGCGGAGATCGCCCGGGAGCAGGGCATCCTCACCGTGGGCGTGGTGACCACCCCCTTCAAGTGGGAGGGCGCACGGCGTATGCGGGACGCCCAGGGCGGCATCACCCAGCTGCGGGAAAAGGTGGATAGCCTGGTGATCATCCCCAACGAGCGGCTGAAATACGCCACCGACCAGAAGATCACCTTTGCCAACGCCTTTGAGATCGCCGACGACGTGCTGCGCCAGGCGGTGCAGTCCATCTCCGATCTGATCCGCGACACCGGCTTTATCAATCTGGACTTCGCCGACGTGACCGCCGTCATGAAGGACGCCGGCTATGCCCACATGGGCGTGGGCCGGGCCGCCGGCAAGGGCAAGGCCGAGGAGGCCGCCAGGATGGCCATCTCCAGCCCCCTGCTGGACACCTCCATCAACGGCGCCAAGGGCGTGCTCATCAACATCACCGGCTCCATGGACATCGGCCTGGAGGAGGTGGAGCAGGCTGCCACGCTGGTGCAGGAGGCCGTCCACCCCGACGCCCTCACCATCTTCGGCGCCACCTTCGACGAGACGCTGGACGACGAGATCCGGGTCACCGTCATCGCCACCGGCTTCGATGAGGGCCAGGGCAAGTTCCAGTCCCCCGCCGCCCAGCCCGAGGCCGCTCCTGCCGCCAAGCCCACCCTGCAGCCCCTCAACGAGGCCGTGGGTGAAAAGGGCCCTGACGACGAGGAGCTGGACCGTTCCTTTGACGAGATTTTGAAGATTTTCAACAACAAGGATCGGTTTTGATTGATGGTAATACATATTCCCCTGCTGTCCGCGAGGATGGCAGGGGAATATTTTTGGCGTCGTATGTATTGCTATTGTGTGGACAAATGTGTATAATAGAGTAAAACAGAGTGAAAGGAGTTCTGCCCTATGGCAAAAACTGCAAACCTCTATGCGCGGATTGAGCCGGAGGTGAAAAACCAGGCCGAGAGTATTCTGGAGGCGTTGGGTATCCCGGTTTCCAGCGCCATCAATATGTTTTACAAGCAAATTATATTACAGCGGGGCATCCCCTTTGAGATGAAGCTGCCGGATTTCCCTGTGCCGGATATCAGCACCATGACCACGGCGCAACTGAAGGAGGAAATTGACAAGGGCTTTGCCGACGCAGACGCCGGACGGGTGATGGCGGTCAAATCTACAAATGACTAACATTTCCATTTCCTGATACAGCAAATTTTAACGGTCATATTCTGTCCCCTTTTGGCGCAAATTAGCCCTGTCGTCGGCGACAAGTTCAACAACGGCGGGGTGATTTTTTTGTATGAAATGCGGCAAAAACGCAGCGTACAGCGTCCCCTGGCATGGCTTTTATCCCTTTTTCTCTCCGTGGGCTGCCTTACGACAGCCTGGGCGGAGGGCGGTGAACGCACCTTGATCCCGGTGGGCAAGGCGGTGGGCATCAAACTGTTTTCCGACGGGGCGCTGGTGGTCAGCGTCAGCGATGCGCCGGCAGCGGAGTGCGGCATTAAGGCGGGAGACCTTTTGCTCCAAATCGGGGACACCCATATTGATTCCATTGAATGTCTGCAATCCTTTCTGGCGCAAAACGGCGACAGCCCTGTGCAACTGACCTACCGCCGGGGCGGCAAAACCATGGAGACCACCGTGACCCCCCGGCTGGCCTCGGACGGCACCTATCGGCTGGGGGCGTGGATTCGGGACAGCATGGCCGGCATCGGCACCATGACCTACTACGACCCGGCAAGCGGCACCTACGGCGCACTGGGCCACGGCATCACCGACGTGGACACCCAGGCCCTGATGACCCTCAGCGGCGGTGCCATTATGGAGACCTCCGTGAAGGCGGTGAAGCGAGGCGAAAAGGGGGACCCGGGGGAGCTGAAAGGTGACTTTTCCCAGCAGCGGGACGTGGGCACCCTTACCGCCAACACCGACGGCGGCGTGTTCGGCACGCTGGAGAGCAGCGAGTTTATTCATGGCAACAGCGTCAGCGTGGCCTCGCCGGATGAGGTGACCACAGGCCGCGCCACCATCCTCTGCACCGTCAGCGGCGACGAGACCAGAGAGTACGATGTGGAAATACTGCGGCTGTACGGCGGCGGGCAGAACACCCGGAACATGCTGCTGCGGGTCACCGACCCGGAACTGCTGGCGGCTACCGGCGGCATCGTGCAGGGTATGTCCGGCAGCCCCATTTTGCAGAACGGGCAACTCATCGGCGCGGTGACCCACGTATTGCTTAACGACCCCACCCAGGGGTATGGCATTTTCATCGACAACATGCTGGAGATGGCGGGATAAGGGTATGTAAAAGCGGGACGGCGTGAGCCGTCCCGTACTTTTTACTGTTGCCGCAGCGGGCGTTGACAATTAGCACAATCGTGTATATAATTATGATAAGTATTGGAGGTGGTCAGATGCCCAACATTCGTCCTGTTTCCGATTTGCGGAACCATTTTGCCGAGATTACGAGGGAAGCCCAGCTTAGCGGGGAGCCTGTTTTCCTGACCAAAAACGGCGTGGGCTCCCTTGTGGTGATGAGCATGGAGAGCTATGAGCAAAACCGCTACGACAGCATGGTGTACGACAAGCTGCGGGAGGCGGAGCTGCAGGCAGCCGGTACGGCGCAGCGCCGCTCCCACGAGGACGTGATGGCGCGGGCCCGGGCGCTGCTGGACAGCGCGGAGGGGATTGACCGTGCATAAAATCATCTACTTGCCCTTGGCGGAGCAGGATTTGATGGAAGCACTGGACTACATCGCCTTTACCCTGGAGGCGCCCCAGGCGGCGCGGGAGCTGCTGCGGGCCTTGGACGAGGCGGTGGCGCAGATCGCGGTGTTTCCCTACGCCCACGAGCTCTACCGTACCCACCGGCCCATGAAGGATGAAATCCGCAAGGTGGCCGTGAAGAACTACGTACTGTATTACGCCGTTATGGACGATCGGGTGGAAATCCGCCGTTTCCTTCACGGCAGGCGGGACAGAAGCCGCATTATGGATGATTGATTTTCACAAAAGGCGCAGCCGGAGCTGCGCCTTTTTTCATGTGTTATTCCGGTCGATATGGCGGCGGTGGAGCATATTCCACATAGCCTTGCGGTCAAAGGGGATGAGGGGATAGAGATAGCTGCGGCCCAGGATGGGGCGTGTGCTGGCGATGAGGGCCAGGATGCCCAGTACGCCCAGCCCAAAGCCCCACCAGTTGGCGGCCCAGATGAGCAGCAGCAGCCCCATGCGGCACAGCTTGGTGGCATAGCCCATCTCGTAGCTGTGCTGGGCATAGTTCACCACCGCCACGAAGGCCATATACACCAGCACCTCCGGCACCAGCCACCGGGCCTGGACAGCGAAATCGCCCAATATCAGGGCGCCCAGCATACTGAAGGAGTTGCTGAGGGCGTCGGGGGTGTTGAGGGAGGCCAGCTTCAGAATGTCCACGATGAACTCCACCAGCAGCAGCTGCAAGATGAGGGGGACGTAGTATTCCTCCTGCACCAGCAGGAAATCCATGCTGGCGGGCAGCGCAGCGGGATTTTTCACCAGAAGGTACCACAGGGGCGTAATGAACAGGTTGAGGAACAGCACCGTCAGGCGGACGATTTTCAGATAGGAGCCAATGAGGGGCGGGAAATAATAGTCGTTGACCTCCTCGGTGAAGCTGAAAATGGTGGCGGGGAGAATCATGACGCAGGGGGAGTTGTCCACCATCAGCAAAATGCTGCCCTCCATGATGCTGGCCACCGCCACGTCGGGCCGCTCGGTGTAGCGCACCTTGGGGAAGGGATTCCACCACTGCCGGGGCGCGATGCACTCCGCCAGCGACTCCTGGGACAGAGAGAAGGAGCGGACGGAGATGGCCTCCAGCTTCTGCCGCAGCTCCGAGAGCATATCCTCCTCCGCCTCCCCCGCCATGTAGATCATGGCCACGTCCTGGCGGGAGCGGCCCCCTACGGTGGCGATTTCCAGCGTGAGGTGGGTGTCCCGCACCCGGCGGCGGAGGAGGGCGGCGTTCTCCATGATGTTCTCGGTGAAGCCGTCGTGGCTGCCCCGGAGGACGCGGCTGGTGTCCGGCTCCTGGACGGAGCGGGTGGGGTAGGTCTTGGCCTCCAGGAGGATATAGGTCTGGTAGCGCTCCACCAGCAGCAGCGTTTTGCCGGAGAACACTGCCACGGCGGCCTTCTGGGCGTCCGGCTCCGTCTGGGCGTCCGCCGCCGCCACGCAGGAGGCTACGAAGTCCTCCGCCGAGGCGGGGAGCCGGGGCAGCGCCTGCCAGGCGGCGATGATGCGCTCCAAAATGTCCTCCTTGGCGTAGCCGTTCACCACGTAGAGCCGGGCCCGACTGCCGGCGATGGTGAGGTCGCGGCTGACCATATCGAAATTGCGGCCCGCGCCCAGAATATCATCCATCCGGGCCAGCGCGACGGAAAATCGCTCCATAAAAAATGCCCCCTTTCCCGGATAGTATGGGAAAAGCGAGCGGCGAATATGCAAGCAAAAAGAGGGCCGAAAAGCCCTCTTTAGTGCGGTTTTTACGCCTGGGGGTGGAGGATGTCCATGGCCACGGGGGTGTAGAACAATCGCTGCACGGCGGGGAAGTCCCGGGTTTGGCCCAGAATCCACATCAGCTTGGCCACGGCGGACTCGGTGGTCATGTCGTAGGCCTCCAGCAGGCGCAAGTCCCGCTTCAGCCGTCCGCCCACACGGTACACCGTCAGGTCGCTGCCCTCGTTGGGCACCTGGGTGGTCATCACCACCACCTTGCCCTGCCCGGCGGCCTGGGCCACGGCGTCGTAGAAACCGCCGTATTCCGGCAGGCCGCCTACGCCGAAGCTCTCGATGACCAGGCCGTCATAGCGGCGGAGCATATAGTCCGCCACGGCGCCGTCCATGCCGGGAATCAGCTTCAAAAGGCCCACGTTGGGGTCCAGCGTGTCCCAAAACAAGGGGCCGTCCACGTCCTCATTGCGGATGAACTGCAACAGATGCTCGTCCTGCAGCACCGCCAGGTCGGGGTAGTTGACGCTGGAAAATGCCTTGAAGCTCTTGGAAAAGGTCTTGCGGGCCCGGGTGCCCAAAATCACCTTGCCGTTGAACACGATCTGCACGCCGCCGCAGCCACGGCAGGCGTAGAGAAAGGCGTCGGTGAGGTTGCGCTTGGAGTCGGTGGAGTCGAACCAGATGGGCTTCTGGGCGCCGGTGAGGACGATGGGCTTGGGGCTGCGCTGGATGAGGTAGCTGAGGGCGGCGGCGGTGTAGGCCATGGTGTCGGTGCCGTGGGTGACCACGAAGCCGTCGTAGTCGTCGTAGTGCCGGCGGATGGCGGCGGCGATGGCCAGCCAATTCTCCGGGCGCATATTGGTGCTGTCCAGGGAGAAGGGCTGGACGCAGTCCACCGCGCAGAAGGAGGCGATGCGGGGCACGAAGCGCAGCAGCTCCTTGGCGGTCAGCTCCGGGGCCAGGCCGTCACCGGACATCTCGCTGGCGATGGTGCCGCCGGTGCCGATGAGTAAAATCTTTTTTTCCATGGTCTCCCCTCCCCTGCGGGAAAATGCGGTTTAGCGGATATCCACCGGCTCCACGGCGGTGCAAAGGCCGGTGGCGGTGTCCAGCGTAAAGAGGCAGCCCTGGGCCTTGCAGGGGCCGTCGGCGCTCTGGTAGCGGCCCGGCAGGCCGCCCAAAAAGCTCTCGATGGACTGCTCAATGCGCACCCCCAGCACCGATTCAATGGGGCCGGTCATGCCCAGGTCGGTGATATAGCCGGTGCCCTTGGGATTCACCCGGGCGTCGGCGGTGGGCACGTGGGTATGGGTGCCCCACAGGGCGCTGACGCGGCCGTCCAGATAGTAGCCCAGGGCCAGCTTTTCGCTGGTGGCGGAGGCGTGGAAGTCCACCACGGTGAAGGTGGGCTTGTCCTTTGCCATTTCCTCCAAAATCCTGTCGGCGGTACCAAAGGGGTCGGCGGCCTTCCAGTCCAGGTCGCAGCGGCCAATGAGATTGATGACCGCCACGGAAAATCTGCCGCCGTCGTACACGCCCCAGCCCCGGCCGGGGCAGCGGGGGGAGAAATTGGCGGGGCGGAGGAGGTAGCGGCTCTCCTCCAGATAGTCCCGGATGTTCATTTTGCCCCAGGTGTGGTTGCCCAGGGTGATCACGTCGGCCCCGGCGGCAAACAGCTCCTCCGCCTGGGCGGGGATCAGACCGGTGCCGGAGGCGTTTTCGCCGTTGACGACGGTGAACGCCACGTTTTTCAGCTTTTTATACGAGGGCAGATGGCGCCGCAGGTGGGCGATGGCGCTGTCAGAGGTGACGTCGCCCAGGGCGAGAAGATTGACCAGCATAAGCGGCCCTCCCTGTTTCGTTGGATTGGTGGTAGTATAGCACAGATGCGCCGCCGGGGAAAGGGGTCAGTCGTTCCAGCCGTGGATTTTCACCAGGGTGCGGGAGGTGTAATAGTAGGCGGCGGCGGGGAAATCCCGATAATTGGTGGTGTTGGAGCAGAGGAGATAGTCCACGGTTTTGCCGCCCTCGTCCGTCACGAAGCCGGAGATGAGGGTGGTGTGGCGGGGGCCGTCCACCCCCAGCAGCAGGAGGTCGCCCACCTGCCCGGCGCCGTCATCCGGCCCCACCGTGGCTACCAGACCGAAGCCCGTGTTGGTGCGGGCGTAGTCCTCGAAGTCGTTAACGTTGATAAAGGAGCCGGTGGTGTTGAAGGGGGCCAGCCAGCGCCAGGTGGCGGAGCCGATAGCGTCCATGGGGATGCCGCCGGCGAGCAGCACCTGGGAGCCGAAGTTCATGCAGTTGCCGCCCACGGCGTCGTAGGCGTAGAAATCGGGGTTGCGGTGGTTGGCGTACTCGGTCATATAGGCAAGGGCCGCGGCCCGGTCATAGGGATGGTCGGTCTCCGGGGCGGGCGCGGGGTCGGCGGGGGCGGGCCGGGCGGCGATGTTGGCAAGAAGGGTGTCCAGATTGGCGTCAGCGTCACCCTCCGGGTCGTCGGTGTAGCTGAAAAAGGGATTGTCGTCCGCCTCGTGGTGGACAATGCGCCAGCCCTCCGCCGTCTCCTCAAAGCGGAAGATGTGGGGCATGGCGTAGAGATAGCTGTCCACGCCGGCGGTGGCGGCAAAGTGCATCAGCGTGTCCTCGGTAATGTTGGCGGTGAGGCCGGTTTCGTCCGCCGTCACGCTGTCCACACGGAGGGACACGGCGCAGTCCATGAGGTGCAAGTCCTCCGGGGCGGCGGCGCGGATGGCGGACAGGGTGCGGCAGGCGGCGGCGTGGGTGCGGGCCTGGTCGCTGTCGGAGAACAGGGGCGCATAATCCTGCTCCTCAAAGGTGCCGATAAAGCGATACCACCGCGCCAGCAGCGTCGTCACCAGTTCTTGCTGCTCGCCGTTGAGGCCGTCGCCGGAGAGGGTAACGGTGACGGCGGTCTCCCTGGTGGGGGCGGGGTCTTCGATGGGAGCGCTTCCCTCCCCCGCCGCTTCGGTATTCTCCATTTCGGCGTTCTCCGGGGCGGCGGGGACAGCGCCGCAGCCGCACAGCAGGGCCAGCGCCAGCAGCAGACATATCATTTTCAAAACAGTTTTCATTGGGTACCTCCCTGGGGCAAGTGGACGGCAAAACATGGTGGGCTGCCTGTTGGACGCTCCGGCGTCACAGCTTGTTCCCGGCCAAAAGGTCGCCTATACGCTTGGTGCTCCAGTGTGCGCCGGGGAAAAGGCGAAGCTGCTCCGGCGTTTTATCCGCCAGCAGCACAGGCTTTTCCCCGCTGTTGTCAATTAACACAAAGTTGTCCGCCAGGGCGAAAACCGGGGCAATATTGGCAAGGGACCGGGCATAGCGGGCGCGAATCTTGTCCTCCGGCACGTCATGGCCCCCGGCGCGAACGCGGCTGCGGACGCGCTCCACGTTGATTTCCGCGCTGCGGGTAATGACATACACCACAGTAATCGCAAAGCCCCGCTCCCTGGCCCGGCGCAAAACGTCCAGATTATAGGGGGACGACATGACGGACTCAAAGGTGAAGCTGCGATGATTTTCGATATAGTACTGCTTCAGCTGCATGGCCAGCTCCGCGGCCTCCAGATTGGTGACGCCCCCTTGCCGCTGGATATCGTCGGCATTCACATACTCCCCCACGAGGGGAAAAGCGGGGGTGATGGTGGACTTGCCGGATCCATTTGGCCCGGCAAAAACCTGCAACTCCGGGCGGCGGGCAAAATCACTCACAACTCTCCCTCCGTCCGTCGCTATACAGGCGAACCGGGTGGCCCGTCTCCGGGTCGAAGGATATGACGTAGCCCTGCTGCGCCGCCGCCTGGGGCAGGGTGCTGCGGTGTGCCACGGCATAGGCGGCCCGCTGGGTCTTTTCCTCCGCCGTCAGGTCGGCAATGCGCTCCGGCGCGGTGTAGACGTCCAGCGAGACGGGGAACTTGCCGGTACGAATCATATTTTTCAGGATGATATTGACGCCGGTGGACATATCCATGCCCAGGTCGGCAAAGAAAGCCCCCGCCTGCTCCTTGACAGCGCTTTCCAGCGTCAGGGAGGTGCGGCAGCTTTTGGTGGTAGCGGCTGTTTTCATATCGCCACGTCCTTTCCGATGGTTTCATCCTCATTATAGCGTATTGTATGCATATTTGCAACAGTTATACGCAGATTTGCGCACAGCACAGGGAAAGGCAGACAGAGAAACCCGCCGCGAGGGAATCTCCTCGCGGCGGGCATTGGGTATGATGCTTATTTGGCGTATTCCACCACTTTGGTCTCCCGCAGCACATGAACCTTGATCTGGCCGGGGTACTCCAGCTCGTTTTCAATGCGCTTGGCCAGCTCACGGGCCAGGATGGTCATTTCATCCTCGCTGACCTGGTCGGGCTTCACCATGACGCGGACCTCGCGGCCGGCCTGGATGGCGTAGCTCTTCTCCACGCCGGGATAGGTGCCGGTGATCTCCTCCAGCTTCTCCAGGCGCTTGATGTAGTTCTCCAGGTTCTCGCGGCGGGCGCCGGGACGGGCGGCGGAGATGGCGTCGGCTGCCTGGACAAGGCAGGCCACCAGGGTCTTGCACTCCACGTCGCCGTGATGGGCCTGGATGGCGTGGATGATGTCTTCCTTCTCCTTGTACTTGCGGCAGTACTCCACGCCCAGGGCAACGTGGGTGCCCTCGAACTCATGGTCCAGGGCCTTGCCGATGTCGTGCAGCAGACCTGCCCGCTTGGCGGCGTGGATGTCGGCACCCAGCTCGGCGGCCATGAGGCCGGCGATGTGGGACACCTCGATGGAGTGCTGCAGCACGTTCTGGCCGTAGCTGGTGCGGTAGTGCAGGCGGCCCAGCAGCTTTTGCAGCTCGGGGTGCAAGCCGCGGACGCCGGTTTCCAGCACGGCCCGCTCGCCCTCGGAGCGGATGACGGAGTCCACCTCACGGCGGGCCTTCTCCACCATCTCCTCGATGTGGGTGGGATGGATGCGGCCGTCGGCAATCAGCTTCTCCAGCGCCACCCTGGCCACCTCGCGGCGGACGGGCTCGAAGCAGGAGACGGTGATGGCCTCGGGGGTATCGTCGATGATAAGGTCTGCGCCGGTCAGGGTCTCGATGGCGCGGATGTTGCGGCCCTCGCGGCCGATGATGCGGCCCTTCATCTCGTCATTGGGCAGGGGAACCACACTGACGGTAATCTCGGCCACATGGTCGGCGGCGCAGCGCTGGATGGCGGTGGCCACGATCTCGCGGGCACGCTGATCGGCCTCCTCCTTGGCGCGCTGCTCCAGCTCTTTGATCTTCAAGGCGGTCTCGTGGGTGACCTCGGACTCCACCTGGTCAATCAGATACTTCTTGGCCTCCTCGGCGGTAAAACCGGAGATGCGCTCGAGCATCTCGGTCTGGCTGCGCTTGATGACCTTGAGCTCTTCCTGCTCCTTGTCAATCTGGGCGTGCTTTGCCTGAAGGGCCTCCTCTTTCTTTTCAATGGTCTCCAGCTTACGGTCGAGATTCTCTTCCTTCTGCTGCAGACGGCGCTCCTGCTTCTGCTGCTCGGCGCGGCGTTCCTTGACTTCCCTCTCGTATTCGGTTCGATTCTTCAAAATCTCTTCCTTCGCCTCAAGCATGGCCTCGCGCTTCTTGCTCTCTGCGCTCTTGATGGCCTCATTGACGATGCGAAGAGCTTCATCTTCGGCATTGGCAATCTTCTTTTGGGCGTCTTTCGCCTTCTGACTGCGAATGAGAATACAAGCAAGGACACCAAGGGCGCACCCCGCCACCAAAGCAATAAGCAGGTGGACGATGGTAAACGTCATGGTCTGCCTCCTGTATTTGGTAAATCTATCGGCACAATTACCGACATTGCAGAAAAATAATCGGAAAACCCCTTTTCTCCGATACTAATCCTTTTCCATTCTAAACCTGTTATGGTAAACTGTCAAGGAAAATCCGAGAGGGATACCATATTTTATTGCGATACTATTGTAATTGGATGTAGGCGGCGGAGGCGTAGCCGGCGTTGTCGCCGTACCAGACGGTGTACCAGCCCTGATAGCTGCCGGTGACCGTCACCTGGGCGCCACGGGGGATGGTGGTGATGACGGCGCCGGTGGCGGCGGGGTAGGCCCGGAGGTTGAGGGGCGAGACTTGGGTGACCACCACCCCCTGCCGCTCCGCCGTGGCCTCGATGAAGGGCAGGCCGAAATACTGGCACAGGGCCTCCACCAGATTCCGGGCGATGGGGCCCACGTTGGTGCTGACCCAGGTGGCGTCGGCGGTGTTGTCGTGGTAGCCGATTTCGATGAGCACCGCCGGGCTTTTGGGGCGGCGCACCTCCCCCAGGGTGGTGGTGGCCCGGGTGGTGACCAGGTCGGGCAGGGGGTAGATGCGGCGGAGATTCTCGGCAAACAGCTCCGCCGCCCGTTTCCCCGAGGGGGAGGTGGGGTAATAAAAGGCGATGATGCCCCGGGTTTTCCCCTCGGTGGTGCCGTCGCCGGAGGCGTTGGAGTGGAGGGCCAGGTAAAAATCATAGGTGCCCTGGGCGGCCAGGGCGATGGAGGAGGCGGCGGTCATGTCGGGGGTGTTGCGGTTCCAGCGGATGGCGTTGGAACGGAGATAGGGCTCCATGGCGTCGGCGATGCGGTTCATGTACAGCTCCTCGGTGCCGCCGGTGATGTAGGGGTTATACTCCTGGGTGCTGGGGGATAAAAAGATGATGGGCATAGAAATTCCCGTCCTTTCGATACAATCTTTTGCAGTATATGTGGAAATCCGGGCGGGTATGTGGTAGAATGCGGGGAAGATAAAAACGAGAGAGGCGGTGGCGGCCATGAAGATGGAGCGGCCCTACAAAAAAGTGCATATCACCCCCAAGGGGGAGGCGGCGCTGGTGCAGGGGCACCCCTGGGTGTATGCCGGAGAGGTGACGGAAGTGGAGGACGGCGTCACCGACGGTGGGCTGGTGGACGTGGTGAGCCGCAAGGGCAGCTACCTGGGCACCGCCTTTTACAACAGCCATTCCACCATCCGCTGCCGTCTGGTGAGCCGCAATGCCAACGACACCTTTGACGCCGCCTTCTGGCAGCGCCGGGTGGCCTACGCCTGGGCCTACCGCAAGACGGTGCTGGCGGAGGAGGACCTATCCTGCTGCCGCATCATCTTCGGGGAGGCGGACTTCTTCCCCGGGCTGACGGTGGACCGGTTCGGCACGGTGCTGGTGGCCCAGGTATTGAGCCTGGGGATGGCGCAGCGGCAGGACGTGATTTTCCCGGCGCTGGTGCAGGTGCTGCGGCAGGACGGCCAGCGAATCGACGGCGTGTTCCTGCGCAACGACGTGGCCCTCCGGGACAAGGAGGGCCTGGCCCAGGGAAAGGGCTGGTATCCCCTGCCCGGGGAGGCGGCGCCGGATTACGACACGGTGTCCATTACGGAAAACGGCATCGAATATACGGTGGACTTCGTCAACGGCCAGAAAACCGGGTTCTTTCTGGACCAGAAATACAACCGCCGGGCGGTGGCCCGGCTGGCCAAGGGCCACACGGTGCTGGACTGCTTCACCCACACCGGCTCCTTTGCCCTCAACGCCGCCCGGGGCGGTGCCAAGCACGTGACGGCGGTGGACGTGAGCCAGTTCGCCGTGGACTGCGCGGCGGATAACGCCCGGCGCAACGGCCTGGACGGGCAGATGGATTTCCTGTGCGCCGACGTGTTCGACCTGCTGCCCGCCCTGGCGTCCCAGCCCCAGAAATACGACTTCATCATTTTGGATCCCCCGGCCTTTACCAAGAGCCGCAAGACCATCCGCAACGCCATGGGCGGCTACAAGGAGATCAATTACCGGGCCATGAAGCTGCTGCCCCGGGGCGGGTATCTGGCCACCTGCTCCTGCTCCCACTTCGCCTCGGAGGAATTGTTCATCCGCATGCTGCACGATGCCGCCCACGACGCCGGGGTGACCCTGCGGCAGATTGAGGCACGGCAGCAGTGCGCCGACCACCCCATTTTGTGGGGCGTGGAAGAGACCAATTACCTGAAATTCTTCCTGTTCCAGGTGGTGTGATTGCCCCGCCTCTCCCTTAAACAGCCCCATACGGCGCTTCGCACATGGGTACAATATGGCGAAGCGCCTTTTTTGCGTTAAAAATCGGTGGAATTTATTGCCGGGGGCCTTCGGGCGTGGTATACTATATATGTGAAAATTTGGCCCTGTGGCCTTTAGGGTGCAGGGCGTCAAGGAGTGCGATACTATGAAGAAGGTTAAGCTGGGGGAGCAGAAGTGGTTCCCTTACACGGTGGCGACCTGCGCGGCGGTGGTGCTGTACGTGGTGCTGACCAACCTGGGCAACATCGGCGCGGGGCTGAAGACCTTTACCGGCTACTTTGCCGCCATCGCATTGGGCGGCGTGCTGGCCTACATCATGAACCCCCTGGCGATGATGTACAATAACCGGGTGCTGAAGGCCATCCGCAACCCGGCGCTGCGGTGGACGCTGAGCATCACGTTGACGCTGGTGACGGTGCTGTTGCTGCTGGGCTTCCTGCTGGGGACGCTGATCCCCCAGATGTATTACAGCGTTTCCGGCCTGCTGGACAACATGGACGGCTACATTGTCTCGCTGCGGCGGCTGACGGATCAGTGGGGCGTGTCCGAGGCGCTGAACCTGGATCAGGTGCTGGATTCCTCCACCACGGTGGTGAAGCGGATCACCAACTGGATCAAGGAAAACATCGGCAACATCATCAACGCCTCCGCCATGGCGGGCAAGGGCGTGGCCAACTGGGTGCTGGCCGTCATTTTGTCGGTGTATCTGCTGGCCTCCAAGGAGGGCGTGAAAAACGGCGCGAAGCGGCTGCTCCACGCCATCGTCGGTCAGAAGCGGCTGGACGCCATCTCCACCTTTACCGCCCGGTGCGACAAGATCGTGACACGCTACATCGTGTTCAGCCTGCTGGACGCGGCCATCGTGGGCTGCACCAACGCCGTGTTCATGTTCGTGGCCGGGATGCAGTACGTGGGGCTGGTGTCCATGGCGGTGGCGGTGACCAACCTGGTGCCCACCTTCGGCCCTGTCATCGGCGCCGTCATCGGCGGCTTCGTGTTGCTGCTGGTCAACCCCGTCCACGCGCTGATCTTCGTGATATTCACGGTGATTCTGCAATTTTTGGACGGCTACGTCATCAAGCCCAAGCTGTTCGGCAACTCCCTGGGCGTGTCCGGCCTGCTGATCCTGGCGGCGGTGGTGGTGTTCGGCAACATGTTCGGCATTGTGGGCATTTTGCTGTCCATCCCTCTGGCGGCCATTCTGGATTTCATTTACAGCGACTATTTCCTGCCCATGCTGGAGCGACGGCAGGAGAAGCTGAAGGCGGATACTGCTGAGTAATGGCAATCCTCAAACCTGCTGGAAACTGAAAGACGGCCCGGATAATCCGGGCCGTCTTTCGTCATCTGTTCAGTTTGCAGTTATCCGGTGCTGCACGCGGGAGGAATCGTTTTGCCCCTGCGGTATTCGGTTGGGGCATAGAATCGCTTTACGTTTATCGTAACTTCAATCAGAACAATGGGATTTCAGGTAATTCAATCTCACCGTTGTCCTGTTCAGCAGGGTCCTTTTCTCCGCACCAAATGCATTGGCCCGAAGCATAACTATGGTCAACGGCAGGGATGATCTGCTGGGACACCAACACTGCGCCGCAGGCAGAGCAATGGCTGCCCTCAGTTAATCCATTTCGCTGGCAGGTGGGCTCCACAGCATCATCTTTCACCACTACATGGGTGTGCGGTGTGGTAGTTGGCCCCTGTGATCCCTGATTGCCGGAGGAAGGTGCATAGGGTTTGGGTTGATCAATGGGTACAGTCGGAATGGATGGCGCTGACTGCACAGGTGATGTCGTCTGGCCGGCATTATCACCATTATCAGGCATCGTCAACTCAATGGAGGGCAGTTCGCCGTCAGACAAGTCCTCAGTGGCCGGCTCCGACTCGGATGTGCCCGCAAAAGTATCCGTCTTTTGTGTGGCGGGAACGGCAGACGACTCACTGTCCGGCGTGGCGGATGCCGTCCTCTTTCCGGCACCGCAGGCCGGAAGCACAAGTAGCAGTGCAAGTATCAGCACGAGTGAGTACAGTTTTTTCATTCTTCATTCCCCCCCTTGCTTTTCCCGGATCCCCTCGGCCCAACTTTCGTAATGAATGCGCATCTGTTCCTGTAATTCCCGCAGCCAAATCACCCTGCTGCTCTGTGTACAGCCGTCCTTGTTCCAGTCGCATTTTTTCAGGTTCAAGCAGATAGGGTACATGGCACAGGTTGCGCAGGTGGGATAGTCCTTTTGGATCTCCTTCCAAGCATTAACACGCTGCCAGTCACGATCCGAGTGGAAAATGTCGCCATATTGTTCCCCCTCGGTATAGTGGTGGCATCGCTCCAGCTGACCGTCCGGCAGAATGATTTCGCAGGCGTCATTATCCGCTTTGCAGCGGTTCAACACGATTTCCCGCTTCAGCGGAACAGTGCGGAGCATACCGTAGTTCTTTATCTTATCCCGGAGGCGGAAGAAGCAATCCAACATCTCCTGCTCCGTATTGAATTCGTTGATTTTAGCCTTATAGGACTTTAAAAGCGCGACGTAAACATTGCACTTTTTCTGTCCCTGAAAACGGGTACAAATCTGGTCAATCACCAAGGAAATATCCTCGGCGTTTTGTCGATCCATATTCAGGCGAATGGTGACCTGGATGCCGGCGGCAAGAGCCGCCGTAATGTTGTCCATAACACGGGCGAAGGGATTATCACAATCGTCAATATATGCCTTGACCCGGTTATATATCTTTTCTGTGCCGTCAACGGTAATCTGTACCCCGGCCAAGGCCCAATTCTCCACGGCTTTTTTCACCACATCCGGGGTGAGATAGAACCCATTGGAGGTCATGGTGGAGCGGAAGGTAACGCCGCAGTTACGCAGGTGACCGGTAATGGTGTCGATGGCCGGCATGTTATACAGCGGCTCACCGCCAAACCAGAACAGATTCAGCGGGCGATCGCCCCCGCTTTGCCGACATATATATTGAGCGGCGGCGTTTGCCGTCTCCACAGACATGGGGATACGCTGCCTGCCCATCTCGTAACAATAACGGCAACGGGCGTTACAGTCGGTGGTAGTAAGGATGGTGAAGTGATGCTTGTGCTTCGCTGTCGGCTTAATCAGGGAGGCGACGTGGCGCAGCTGATCTGCGTAGGTGTTTTCATCAAAGTCCTGTGGCACCAAAAGCCATTTCTCGATGAGGGCGTCCCGGGCCATCTCTATGGATTCACCTGTCGGAAGGAGATAGACGGCGCCGGTAAGCGTATGGTAGAGCAGCGTGCCGTCGGGGCAGTCTGCCTTCACACAATGGTGACTGAGTCGATACGGCAAGATTGACGTATCCTTCTGGGGGCCGCACAATTTGGCGACAGAGTCGATGGGCGCAAGTATCTCAATCATGTTCATTTCCTTCTCTGGGGAAAGCAGGGGCAAGCGACGAAGGCTGCTTGCCCCTGCTTTTTCATATTTACCGCGTTTTGCAGTTATTACTCTACGAGGCAGATACTCTCTGTGTCACTTGCCTGATTATCCTTACCTTCGCAGCCACTGGTGCAGATGATATCATCTGCATTGAGGCGAACGATCTCAATGACAGACTCTTCAAATTTCTTCATTTAATCCACTTCCTTCCGTAAATCATCAATTAACTGAAATATGTATTTGCGATTTTCCAGTACTGATACAGCGCCTTGCAGAGATAACCCAGGCCATCTGTCCTTGTCCGGCAAGCGTATGCATAGTTCATCGGGGAGCATTGAATAGTTCCCGGTTCACCATTATACGTGAAATTGACCTCATAGACATGATTGAGGTATTTGGCGGGAATGCCCTTCACCTTCACAGTGCAGGTAGCTTTGGCACTATTATAGTCTACCGTGTAATACGCAGTACCGTTTGCCAGAGAATCTTTACTAAGATAATTATCCGCATTAACATCTTTGACAGATGTGATACTAAGTGTATCTTCCGTTCCGCCCAGCGTGAGGTTCAACTCGGTTTCAGACTCCAATGTCAAATTGGCCTTTACCGTAGTGCCAGCAGCATTATATTCAGTAATAACCGGATTATCTTCATCAGCAAAGGTGGGGGTGAAGTAATAGCTACCACCATTGGCTAACGAGTTTTCTTTATAACTGAAATATTTCTGCGCTCTGGAGCCGTAGTCCAGTACTGCCTTGCACAGATTAACCAATTCAGCGTCACTACTACTTCCAATTATCGTATTGCAGTAATTCTGAATGGAATAGTCAAAGGAGCAAAGTTGCTCATTGCTGCACCACAGTTCAAAATGTACCGTGTCGGTCATCTCTTTGGCCGCGCAGGAGGCAGCCACGATCTTATACTTACCTTCATTATTGGGAACCAAGTCACTAAGGTACGTCACCGTCTCTTCACTGTCGTCCTTAAACCAGTATTTCACGGAATAATTACTCGCTTCTTCAGTAAGACTATGGACAATGAAATTAATCCTTATGGCATCGGACAGTGTCAGGTTTAAGTTAACCTTAGCTTTGCTTATGCTTGGACTGACTTCCACAGGTGCCAGTTCAAAGGTGCTGAAGTGGGTAATCGTAACGGATACCTTTCCATTCTCGACAGTTTCAGTATATTCTTCAGTATCGAGGCCTTCACTCGTGTGCGTTATTTTAACTAATTCGTCGTTACCGGCAATATTAGCAGGCACCGGGAGTTCAATAGTGAAACTGCCCTGCAGGTCAGCGTTGCTGACTGGTGCAGTGATGGGATCTCCGGTGCCAACCTGCGTGGTCACAACAGGCTTGACATCATATCGCTTGGTGGTTCCACCATCAGCATTCAAAGCCGTGGCCACGATGGCCAGGGTCACGGTCACATCTTTGCTACTCCCCTGCGCCTGGGTAACGGCCTCAGTCACAATAGTAGCCTTGGCATCCTCTTTGAGCTGACCCAGGTTGGCGTCAGCAATTTTGGCAGAAGTGTTAGCCGTGCTCAAGTTGAGCGTATCATCTGCAGGATCTGCCTTGAGCGTAACGGTATTCGTCCTGGTTTCAGCTTCACCCGAATCTACAGTCTGTACGGGTTCATTGTCACCCACAGTGGTTGTAGTGGTCGTGACTATTTGCCTGTCGAACTGGACGGAATATGAGGCACTTGTCTCACTGTCGTCTCCAATCGGCGTAACAGTAGAGGACGTGGTGGTGACGGTCTCGGTAACGGTCCTGGTCTCAACATTGTTCTCGGTACTCGTGGTTGTGGTAATCTCAGTCTTCTTGGTGATCACGTCCTTGGTGCCAGCCACATTCTCATTATCGATAACTTGGGTTTCCACGGTGGTAGAGGAAGAGGTGGGCGTGCCGAAGGTGATGACTACGGGTTCATCATGACTCCCACTCCGAACACTGCCGGCAATGTAGCTGAACAGGTTCAGCATATTCTTGGCCAGGTTGACTTTTCCGTTGGATGTCAGGTTAGTGTAGATGTCTCTCAGATAATTGTTGTTTTCATTAAATGCTTCATTGCCAGTCATGGTGATCAGCAGATCCGTCCTCACGTCGGCGTAGCTATTGCCCAGTTTGAAACGGGTACCCTTCTTCAGCAGAATCTGGTAGCCCAGGTTGGTGCCGGTGGTCAGCATCAGCTGCTTTTTGGCATTATCAATGTTGTCCTGAACGCGACCACTATTTCTAAAGTCATCCAGCTTCAACGTGCCGGCGGCAATCAGCTTCTCGGTGTTGAGGGCGATGTAGGAGCCGGCGGCCAGGCTGATATAGCTGTCACCGTCGTTTTTGCTGTCCTCCTTAAAGGCTTTATCCTTGAGGGCCTGCCATCTCTGGTCAACCAAATTTACTTCACCTTCGGTCTCCACATCATTCGTCGCAGTAAGAGTTATGCCTTCACCGTCGGTGGCCTTCTTGAAGGTATAAATACCAATATCAGTAGGTGTCGCTGTCGCATCCATTGCATCAACAAAATGGATGTAATAGGGCGTATTGGCGACAAGATCCAGCAAGCCAGGGAAATAGTTTTCTTCACCATTACTATTAGTAGTGAAATCAATGCCGGTATTACTGGTACCATTCAGCGTAAACTCGGTCATGTTGGCCTTTTCCTCGGTCTGACCATAAGCGGTGATGGTGCCGTCAACGGGATACGTGCCATAATTCAGCTCCAGCGTGGCATCCATGTGGCTATTAATAGCGCCTACGGCAGCGACAAGAGTCTCTTCGCCTTTAGTCACGTAGACGGTCATCTTAGCGGTATCATGTATTTTCGTGTCGTCGTGCTTCAATGTGTCCGGTTCCGGGATTGTCCCTTCCACACTGGCCGATGCAGGTACCACCAGAGAAAATGCCATCACCAGTGCCAGCACCAGTGCCAGGAATTTCTTGGTTTTCATGTTTTTTCCTCCATATAGAATAGGGTTTTTCTTTGGTTGCCCTCTCGCCTTGCCAGGGCAGAGAGCCTGCGTTCTTGCCGGGAACATACCTCCTCAGTGGCACTGCGGAACATTCGCGGAGACAGGGCCTGTCTTCGCTGTGGCACGATTGATAGCTACGCGTCGGCCATCCATCCCGCCAAAGGAGACGGGAATGACCATGCACCGCGCAACGCAGCAGCGCCGTTCAATTTGCAGGGTCTCGCGGGGATCTATTTCATCGGGTCATGACGCCGAAGAAACCAATGGGTCATTGACTGGTCAGCAGAAAGCTCTGATACAGGGCCTGGTAATCCAAAATATTTACCATGCCATCTGAATTCACATCCGCCACTGCGTCAAAATAAGCAGGGTCCGCTTGCAGATTGCCCTGCCTCTCTCCCGCGGAGAGATAGGCAAAGAGGCAGGCCAGGTCGGTGATATCCACCTGCTGGGCGGCATCACCGTTGACATTGCCTACGGCAATCAAATCCACCTGGGTGGGAGGCTTTTCACCGGACGGCACACTGACCCAACGGGTCACATAGCCCTCGCCGGGAATGGCCAACTCATAGAAGTCGTCTTTTTCAACCGCACTTCGCCAAGCGCCAAGGCACCAACAGAACCGGCAGCCTGCAGCAGCGGCGGTGTCCAACACCCGGGCGGCGCTGACCACCGGCCGTGTGACAGAGGTGCTGCCGCTGGGGCTGTATTTGGCGTATGTTTTATTCACAGAAACAGAGGTGAAACGAAGCATGCCGCCGTCCGTTCCGTTTATCACGGCGTATTTCGCGCTGCCGGAACCGTCAGATGTGACGTACAGCCCACCCCGCACCTCCAATACGCCGGAGACGGAGAGGACGGCATCACCGGTGGTCTCCCACGTACGGGCGCCGTGACCGGCAACGGTATAACTCACCGGGCGGATGGGGATGGGCGCCGTACCGCGGCGGGACACATAGACGTCGGTATTCTCCGCCACCAGCAAGGTGGCACCGGCATCCACCGTCACTTCGGCACCGGGGAGCAGCAGGGTATTCTGGGTCACAGTGGTGGTGCCGCTATGGACACGGAGGGAATAATTGGGGCCTAGCGGGAGAATATACTCCTGGGTTCCCTTCACCACGCCGGCAAGCCGCAGTTCCATATAGGAAAACGTCAAATCGCCGTCAGCATCAAAGATAATACGGTCAAGGGCAGCGTCATAACGTTTGGTCACCGTACCACCCTCACCGGGGATAAACAGGCCGCCCCGGCCAATCAGCACCGTGGAAGCAGACTGGGCAGAGGGCTGTGTGTCACCGTCCATGGTGACGGAAATGGCGCCACAGACGGTCTCCCCTGCCCCGGCATGCATCACAAGAGGCGTCTCAATGTTCTGCACGTAGTATTGAATCAAGGGGACGCTGCCAGCATCAAAGGCGTCCATGGAGCGGCTGCCGCCGCGGAAATCGCCGAGCTGAAAACACTCAAATACTCTGGCGCCGGAAAATGCCTCAACGCAGCCTGCACCGGAGATAAAGCCCCAGGCATACAGGCTGCCGCCGTCCGCCACCTGCACCCGGCTATCATTCCCGGTAACAATGGCGCCATAAGGGCCGGTAGGTGTGCCGTTGTGGCTGCCGTCCTCCTGACCGCAGGCACTGATGCGGGAACCGAGGCTCAATTCCCCACTGACGGTAAGGGTCACCCCATCAGCCAGGGTCAGTGTGCAGTAGGGATACGGCATCTCCCAGGCCATAATCGCCTCAGGTTTCATGGTGTAAAGCGTTTTATCTCTGTCAAAGGGGATCAGCAGGGTTACGCCGGACTTCACCTCGGCATTTTCGGACAGTGCGGCGTCCTTCAGAAGCACCACAAGGTCGCCGGGCTGAGCATCGGAAAGCGCATCAGCCAAGTGCGTATAGTAAGCGCCGTCATTCTTGGCCTCGAAGGAATCCTCCTGGGCGAACAAGGCTCGATAGGTATCCGCGCCGGTGATGTAAAATGACGTCTCAGCGTTGGCGTCATGCAACGCCCAGCGGTCGCCCACCAGTCGGGACCAGCCCATGAACAGGTATCCCTCTGCCGGTGTGGCAGTGACGGTAACCGTTTCCATTACATTTACGGTGCCATCTTTCCAATTATCCGATATGGTAATGCTGCCGCCGGGGGATACGAGGCCGTACGACGGGCTATCGGCGTACACGGCAACAGACTGTGGGCCGCTGACCACCCGGAGATTCCGCAGCCAAACGGTATCCTCCCCCACATCAGCGCCGGTATCGTTCACGTCTTTATAATACGCCAGACAGACACTATCGCCCGCTGAAACGGGAACATAGGCCGTGGACCAGCTCCTGCGGCCACTGAAGTCGGAGCGCATAGCGTAGTTATCGGCAGAGGTAACAGAATCCAATGCAAGCTCACCATTGACATGATATAGCAGGCAGTCGGCCGTTGGCTCGGTGGAGGTGCGGTACTCAAAGGCGAAAAGGCCATCCGTATCCACATCTACCAGCAGGATGGACAGGCTCTTATTGGCTCCCGTGTTGCCGGGAACCAGCGCGCCGTCCTTCACCTGCCAAGGCCACTGATCCCGCGTTTTGACTGCACTGACGCCTGTATAAGCAGGCGCACTCTCCAGGGTATGCAGGCTGTTATTCTCTACTACCAGCTCTACACGCATATTGGCGTGAAGCGCATTATGGCTAATGTAAATATAGCCATAGGACGGGCTAAACGAAAACTCCTTGCCGTTGTCCCTATCCACAGCGGCAGCTGTATTGCTGCCAAAGGCGATCCCCTCCTCCAGTTGGGGAAAAATGTACAGGTTATCTGCTCCGGTGAGGCCGGTAATGGTGCATGTGCCGTCCGTTATCGTAAGTACAGTCTTAGCTGCTCTTCTGCTGTTCTTGGCATAAGACAGCCCGGCAACACCCTCCGGCACATAAAAGGTGAGGGTAAAGGTCTCTGCTGCAGCCATCATAGCGGCTGACGAAAGCATCTCGGATTCTGTCTCCGCCAAGGTGATGAGGGTGGATTCCTCTGCGGGAGGCGCCAGTTCTTGCAAGTGAGAAACGTCCGTGACATCGTCCGGTTCGTCCGTCTGATCTTCTGCAAAGGCGGGCAGCATTTGCGTACACAGCAACACCAACGCCAAGGTCAGCGCCAGTATTCCCTTGCTCTTCATTTCTGCCTCACCTGCCCATGATGTATAGCACTCCACATTTATACAGTTGATATTATAGCACAACATTCCTGCTGTGTCGATATACTTTTTGCATAATCTCCCTGAATTTTTTCGGTAAAAAGAGGAAGCCGACAGTCCGCATTTTGTGCGGGCCGCCGGCTTCCTCTTTACGATATGTCATTGTCCACGAATCTGCTGGTATAGAACCTGATAGTCCAAAATATTCACGCTGCCATCACGGTTTACGTCCGCCAATTCTTCAAACAGAGCGGGGGCCGTGCGAAGCGCTGTGCTCTCAATAGTTCCCATAGACAGATAGGTAAACAATGCCGCCATGTCTCTCACGTCAACATCGCTGCCGGGGGCGTCCAGATTACCAACGCGGCAGGTCTGCCACGTCAGCTTGCCGCCGAGATTCCGGCCAACCAAGTCCGCCTCTTTCCACGCCGCCATGTCAGGATAATATACCTGCGCATTGACGCCCAGGAATGCTTCCTGACTGACGGCAGGCACAGCGGCGGAGGTGATGAATACGCTTTGTACGCGGTCTGCCAAGACGTGCCACGGTGCGTAATCTCCACCGGCGGAAGCGTAAACTGCCATATCCCCTTCTCCGAAAATGGTCAGGCAGCCCAGTTCATCCAGCGTCCAGTACAGTTCGTCACCGCAGCGTCCGAATGCGGCGATACCGGAGCAGTCCAGTGCCAAGACGTTACCGGCTGTCACATCCACCAAGGCCGTGAGAACAGGGGGTTCCGTCACGGTGATTTGCCGTGTGGCGTTCAGGTTGAGAATACTGTTCGCCAGCGCAGTCAGCGTATCGCTGTCCCGCCGGATACGCCAATGGGGCGCCGTCATGCCGGCCTTGCTTTCAGAACCTTCCGCCACCGCTTCGTCAAGCCTGTCATAGTATTCAGAGGTCAAATCGTTGGTTTGCAGCAGCTTGCGCACTGCCTCATCAGCCAAAACTCCGGTCAGATTCTCATAGAGCAAATCCACCTGGGCGTAAATGGCGTCAAAATTGCGATAGTAATAGGCCAGCTTTTCCGCGGCGGTGGCGAGCTGGTTGTATGTCTTAACATACTCATAGATGAAGAGATATGTATCGCCAGATGCATAGATGCCGGTACACTCGTCATATACTTCGTCAATAAGATCCACGGACTCGGCACTGATATCCTCATCGCCCTTCACAACGGAGAGTATTTCACCGATGCGCTCTCCCACCTTTTTCAGATTGCTCTCCTGCTCCGCCAACTGATCCATGGCGCTCTTCTGACGCTTTGCCTCCTCAGAAAGAGTATAGGGCAAAGACGCCAGCATCTGTGCGTCAGTTTGGGAGATATCCTCGAAACTCAGATGAAGCAAATACTTCACATAGCGTGCATCATCAGAGCCGTTCAGGGCAGCACGATATACTCCGCCGTCCTTTGTAAAGCTCACATTTTCTGCGGATGCGGCGGAGAGAACGGACGGTTGCCATAGTCTGGCGGAGGTCTCATCGGCAGCATACGTCTGGGCATAGAAAGCGGCAGTGTCTCCTGAAACAGTGCGGCTGAACAGCTCCTCCTGCGCGGACGGCCTGCGGAGGCGGGTGTTGCCGGTATCCAAGGCGGGGCTTGCCAAAATAGCGGCGGCAGCGGCATCATCGGGCAAATATGCCTCAGCCACTACCTGGCCCCAGGTCAGCTTTTCCCACGCCTTGCCCACGCGGCGGGTGATGTTGGTGTCTTCCGTAACGCGCACGGTGTCACCCTGGTCGTACGGCTGTCCGTTGACCGTATAGTCATAAACGTGGTCTGCATCGTTCTGCTTTTCCGGCAGGATCAGAGCATAGCCGTAACCATAGCTGCCGCCGATGATGTCATCGCCACAGCCGGAGACAGTCACTTGATGTGTTTTGGGGGTATAGCTGATGGCAAGCATATAAGTGTGGTCAGCCTCCAGCTGTCCCTGGCATGGCTGCCCATCGGAGTCCAGCAGCGTTACCGTGCGGGTGTAGTTCTCAACGCCCAAGCTGTATACTGTTCCATCGTTCCATTGTTCGATGGCAGCAGTTTCAATCCCCTGCTGGGAAAGTGTCTCCTCCAGTTGCTGCCGCCCGGTGCCGGCGCCTGCAAACAGGGTTGCCGTGTCAGAAAGGGCGATGGGAACCTGTGTATTTGGCGGATAGACACTGGCTTTGAGCTCCACCCGAACGGTTGCCTGGGCAACAGTGGCAGTCACCACGGTGGAGTTGAGCAGCAGGCGATCTGTTTGCGCGGCGGGATACGCAGCATCTGCTGCCGTCAAGGCATTCACCAGGCTGTCCAGATTCGCGCTTTCAGCGGAGGTGAGATCGTTTCGGAATGCGCCGGAAACGCGGGTCCAATCATAGTTGGCAAGCGCGGCATAGCTGCTTGTGATGCCCAGCATCGCGGCGGTAACGACCGTCCCATAGAGGTTGCCGCCAGAAAAGGAGCCGAGAGCCTTCGTCGCCCGGTACACAAGCTCAGACTGGTTAAGAATCGCTTGGTTCCCCGTTTGTATAGCGGTGGGGTTGCCGGTGAGGCCGGCTACGTTTTTGAGGTTCCCGCCATCACGGTAACCAGCGATCGTTGCGGCAAATGATAACTTGGTGTCACTCATGTCGTCGGTCAAGCCTTTGAGCAGAGCCTGTTCCTCCTCAGACAGGTCAAGCGTGACAGCCAAAGTGTTTCCGGTTGTCAGCGGGATGCCTTTCACAGAGCCGGGGTTCGCGGTTTTATCACCTGCATTCAGCTTTGCCAGCGCTTTATAAACCTTGACATCCTTCAAATTCTTATTCTGCATCACGTCCTGTATTGAGGTGAGGCTAAACTTGATTGTCGTATTCAGCAGTCCGGCGAATGTCGACGTGCTGCCCGCCGCATCAGACAGGTCGCCCTTCAGTTCCCACAGGGCAGAGGGAACTGAAAGGATTTTGTTCTGCACAGCAATGTCTACGGTTGTGTAAAGGGCATAGGAAACCGCCACGCCAAAGGATGCACCGGAATAGGCAAAGGCGCCGATATATTCGTTATCGGACTCTGTCAGGGCGATGTCTTCCCTGCTTACGCCATCAACGATTACGCAGGCAGATACCGGCGTCCAGCGGTATTCTCCATCGCTGTACGGTTTCGCGGCAACTGTTTTGTTCTCCGGGTCAACGGTGATCAGCCCATCGGCGTTCTCCGGGTCGGGGGCAGTGAAGGAATAGGTCGCATCATCCGCCAGGTAGCCAGAGGTCAGCAGCGCTTTGGCCCGGTCAGAAAGCTGTGCGCCGTAATTCTGCGCCAGAAGCTGCCCCAGGGTGACGGACTGTTGGGCATTGGCCGCGGTCAACTGCACCGTGGAAAACATCATCACAAAAGACAGCACCACAGAAACGATGCGCTTGCCCATTGCGTTCTTTCTCTTCATGGTCTTCTCCTTATGGTTACGCCTTGTATTTTTGGAAACACGCTATCAATGTAATTATACAAGAAACGGCGCAAAAATCAATGGTAAATGGTGGCTTTCCCCGCTAATAAGCAAAAAAGCCGGAGAGGCTGCGCCGCGATTTGCGGTATGCACCCTCTCCGGTCATCGGTCATGTACTTATGATTCTTCCCGGGAATGGGAGTCTGTCTCCCCTTCCTTTCGTGTGCGGGCAATGGCAGCCCGCTCTGCGGCAGCGCGGCCCGCCTCTCGGCCCTTGATGATCTGATTGCGGCTCACCATAATGATGGTAACCACCAGTACCACGCCCAGCATGGCCGCGCCTACATACAGCGCGAAGCGGCCGCCGGTGATACCCCAGCGGGAGGAACGGCCCGTAATCTTATAGCGGTTGCCCTGGGCGTCTGTGAGCATGCCCTCGGAGGCGCCATACTCATCGTGCAATGTTGCAGGAACAGAGGCGTTCTCCAACCAGACACCCTCAGCGTCCAGCGCCACGTAGCAGGCGAAGGCGTCCCAACCGCCGGAAACAGGGAACCATGCCACGCCGTCGGCATCCACCACCACAGAGCTTTGCAGCGCATACTTCTTGCCATCCGCCGTGAACAGAGAGGCGTAGCGGCGGGCAGTGTCCTCGCCCAGAGGCAGGCCCACCGTGGCGGGGAAGTCCACATCGGGCAACGTGTCCAGACGGTACAGCCGGGCGCAGACCACCTGCTCCGGCTTATCCTGCTGCTGGGAAAGGGATGCTGTCAGATGATACTGCTGCGGGGCCATGTCCCCATGGCGGAGGGCGCTCATATCAATGTGCCAGCGCACGCCGCCGCCGGCATGGATGTGCAGCGACACGGACTCGCCGATAAAATCCGCCATGACGCCGCCATCCAGCGGGATGCCCGGCGCCTCAACGGTGACGGTGATGGCGCCGCTGCCGCCCCGTTGGGTGCGGTCCAGGATCATCTGGCTGACGGCGGAGGCCACCTCACGCCAGCCCGCGCCGTTTTTCAGCACGGCAGTGACCGTGCCAATGGCGGCGGGGACGCCGTTCTCCACGGGCCGCTCCACGGTGATGAGGGCGGCGGCGGTGTCAGTGACGGTGCGGAGAGATGTGCTCTCCTCCACGGTGTGGGCAAGATTGGACTCCATCGGCTCCTCTATCAGCCCGCCCCGGGCAGAGAGGGCCGTATCGGCCTCGATATCCCGGGCTATGGCGTCGGCCTCCTGTCCTGAATAATACACGCCGGACAGGCTGCGGCAAGCCTCAAAGGCGTCGTTCCCCACCTGGGTCAGCTCCCGGGGCAGCGCCACCTCCGCCAGGGAGGTGCAGCCGAAGAAGGTCATGTCCGGCAGGCGGGAGATGGGGCAGCGGATGTCGGCACGGAGGAGAGAGGCGCAGTGGCCGAACACCACCATGCCCATGTCCTGCACGGTGGAGGGGACGGTAACGCTGCGCAGGGCAGCACAACGGTAGAAGGCCATGTCGCCCAAGGAGAGCAGGCCCTCGGGCAGATCCACCGCGGCAAGGGCGGTACAGCCCTCGAAGGCGGAACGGCCGATGGCGCTGACACCCTGCGGCACGGACACATAGGCAAGTGAGGTGCAGTCCCGGCAGGCACGGTCACCGATGGCGGTGAGGGAGGCGGGAAGGGACAGGTCCATGAGGGCAGAGCAGCCAAAGAAGGAAAGACTGCCCAGAGAGGTGACCCCCTCCTCCACGGTGACGGAGGTGATGCTGCCGGCATAGGGATACCAAGGGGGCATCTCCGCATCGGTGAAGTCGGTCATGGCACCCTGACCGGATACGGTAAGGGCCGCCCCGTCCAGTGTCCAGGTGAGACCGCTGCCGCAGCTCCCCCCCACCGCCCCCAGGGCAGGGACGGTGAGGAGGGAGATCAGCAACAGCGCCAGAAAGAAGAACGATATGGGTTTGATGTTTGAAGTATAGGTCATAAGATGAATTCACTGCAGGTTGAATACCAACGGCGTGTCAACTGTCGTGCCTATCAAGTTACCGGTAGGTTCACTTGATCCACTTATTTCATGCGTAGCAATAATGCAGTCCTCGCTCGGCATTTTGAAGTAATACGTGTCCGAATAAGAAGTGTTACTCGATGTTGTTTTTTTGTCTGTAAAAATTGAGTAAGTTTTGGCCGATGGATTAATCTTAAGTGTATCATGACTACTGTTATTGTAGTAATATCCACTGCTGTGGACACCATTGCTAGTTTTAGCAGAATCATATTCGTACACATTCAATGTGGGCTTTTTCCCATTCGAAGTGTATACCGTGTTTACAAATTCAACCTTAACAGTCGCGCCTTCCGGAACATCAATACCATTTTCCCATGCGTTGGGACTGCTGTGTTTTACGCAAGTTACTCCTAAATCTATCACTTTACTAATATCTCCAGTACTGACAATCATCGTTCCGCTCGAATACTTTTTCGAGGTCGCGCTTGTTCCCGTCGCAATACTAAGGTGATACGTCTGCGCCACTCCCTGTTCCTTGCAGGACTTGGTGATGGTCACGTCACGCTTCAGCGTGGTGATGCTGTTGGCACCCGTGTCTTCATACACGGGTTTATAGGTGGAATCGTTCACTATTTCAGACGTGAGTATCCATACGGCATTCTGGAAGCCATCATCGGCGTTGGCCGTGATGGTCAGAGAGGCGCCCTCCTGCACGGTGAAGGATTTGTCACCTGCCGCCACAGCGTGGTTCACCACTGTGTTGTCCTGCCGGGTCTCCACAACAGTCAGGGAGACATGATCGCCGTTATCGCCGTTCACCAGCTCAACGGTCACGTCTTTCAAGGCAGCGTCCGGTTCGGGATTCTGGTGGATGGTCAGGTCGTGGGCGAGGGACACCGTGTACACGGCATTGTCACCGGTCGGCCCGGTGACCGCCAGAGAATGGACGGTCTGGTCCCCCACGTAGTGGATGGTAATCGCATCCGCAGTTGAACCAGTATTAACACCATCAAGTCTGCCCACCTTTGTACTGGAAGAAAGATCCGAGGGGGTAAACGCCAGAGGGGTAACACCATCATTATTGGGGACGGTGAGCTGTGCGGAGGTGAAAGCGATGCCCATGTCGCTGAGGGCCATTGTCACATTCGTAACGCCGACACGCCAACCGGAGTTGCTCATTTTCTGCGTGGCGAAGCGCAGGGTGGCGGTATAGCCATCCTCTGAAATCTCGTTTTCCGTCATGTGGAGAGAATACTTTGCGGCGGTATTGTTCTCCGTACCGGCATTGCGATTTGTCTCAAAGAGGTCATAATGATTGGTGCCCAAATATGACTCCGCCTTGGTGATCTTAGCCGTGGGCAGCTTGGAGTACACCTCGATGGGCTCCACGCCGGAGAGGTCTTCGCCGGTGAGGGTGGAAGGCTCGCCATTGACGGTGACGTCCACGGCGGAGATGTCATAGGTGCCGGCCAGCAGGGGGCTTGCGCCGGCGTCGTTGGCGGCGTTACTGGTGGTGTACGCGCCGCTGTTGTTGACGGCGGTATCCAGGGTGACGGTCTCATAGGCGCTGGTGCCGGTCCAGGAGTAGCCGCCGTTGGGGGCCTGCTTGCCCTGGGAGGCACGGTAGGTCAGGGTGACGGCGGCGCTCTCAATACCGGAGAAGTCAGCATAGCGGGCAATCTGGGTGTTGCCATTGGTATCGGTATACTTGACCTGGCCCCTGACGGTAACACCGGGGTTATAGGCAGCCAAGAAGGCGCCGGTGACCGTATCGCCGGATTTGCCGAAGGTGGTGGCGGACTGGGTAACGGTGAGGGCCACATCATCCGCAGAGGGGGCCTTGGAGGTGACGGTATACTTGGCAGGCACGCCGCTCTCGCCGGGCTTGAGCACCAGGGAAGTGCCGTCCACCATGGTGACGGTCAGGTCGGTGACGGTATATTCGCCCACATACTGGAGGCTGATATCGTTGCTGGGCCGCCAGGTCTCTTCAGAGAATGTACCGAAGGTGACAGTGGGGCTGCAGGTATAGCCGGTCACCGTATAGCCGTAGGATACGTCCTTATTGTCCTCATAGCGGAGATGGAGCTGGATGGAGCGCAGACGGCTGGCAGGAATCACAAAGCCAGTGTTGTCCTGCACGGTGACGGAGGCGCCCACGTCGCTCTGGTAGCTGTGGTTGGTCATGAAGGGGGTGGTGCTGCTGCCCAACGCGGTAACACCGGGAGTCATGGTCACAGACAGCGTGGAGGACACGGTGGTGGACAGGGCGGAGAAGTCATAGCCTTCGCCGTCAGTCCAGGTCAGCTTATTGTCCGCATTATGGGTGACGCCGTTCACATCCACCACATCCCAAAGCGTGATGCTCTTCACCGTCCAGGTGCCGTCCTGGGAGGTGTCGTCCTGATTGTCCTGATAGGTAGGCAGGTTGATATACCAGGCGCCTGCATCGTAATACAGCTTCCCGGCAGCGGCATTGGCAGAAGACTGCAGCACCTCGTAATCCTCATTGGTGACGCTGTTATGCACCACCGCAGAGGCATAGGCCGTGCCGGAATTATTGATGCGGATGGGCCCGATGTAGGCATTATTGGACAGGGGGACATACTGCACCACACCATCACCGTGGTAGGTGCTGGCGGAGGTGGTCACATAGCTCACCGGATCGGAGTTGCGGAGATAGAACACCGGAGAGTCGCCCACTGTGCGGGCGATGCTGCTGCTGCCAACGGTCAGGCGCAGGAAGGTGTAGGTGCCGGGCTGCACGAGGGGCAGCGTACCGGTATAGCGGCCGGAGGCGCTGTTCCAGGTGAGCTGGGCGGTGAGGGTGTCGGACACGGAGCCGCCGCGGGAGTACACCAAATTCACATCGGAGAGATTCTCCATGGCGTTGCCGCCGTTATCCAGCACCTGCACGGACATGAGTTTGCCGTAAGAGGTGTTTTCGGCATAATACTCACGGGTGGGGCTGGATGTGTTCACCTTGGCGGAAAGGCCCAGAGACAGGGAGATGGATTTCTTGAAGCTGCCCAGATCGTAGTACTCACCGTCCACCTCCGCATAGGCCATAGTATATGTGCCGGAGGTGGTGAAGGCAGCGACGCCCCTATACTGCTCGCCATCTTTCTGCAGGGCCACACCCACAGGGGTTCCACCGGACTCATTTTCAAAGACCAGACGGACATTGTTGGGGGTATATGCGCCGGAGAAGCCAATGGCAACCGGGGCGGAATAGCTGCTCTCTACCGTAAAGACGGAGGGATCACTTGTCAGCGCAGCGCTGCTGATGCTAAAGCCTGAAACAGTGACCTCAACAGGCTGGGGCAGCGTGTAGTCCACGCCGTCCAACTGCACATCACGAAGCACATAGGTGCCGGGGGCGGTAAAGGAGAAGCTGCCATCCCAGGTGGTACGGTCTTCGCCATCGGCGGTGAACGTAACCGCTTCCATACGCTTGCCCTGGGTCTCATTGACACGGCGCTGGAAGGCTGCGGTGACCTTGGCAGGCGCATCACCGTCTACAGTGACCTGAATGGAAACAGTGTGGGCATTTCCGTCATAGGTGATATCGGTTTCACCAGTGGCAGAGGCGGAGATGCTGCGGGTGGCATTCATCAGCGCCGAGTCCTCCGCCGCGTGAATGGCGGGCGTGGAGCCAAGCTGAAGGTTCAAAGTTCCCTGCATCTCGTTGGCCGTCTGCACGTCCGCATTCGTCAGCTTATCACCGTCCAGGTAGAGGATGGCCGTGACAAGGGTGGCCACGTTCTTCTGCAGGGGCATGATACCATAGATGACGTTGCCATCGGCATCAAGCATATCCTGATATGTGGTGACGGTCTCGCCCTCCACCTCCTCTGTGGTGGCAATCTTAGTGGAATTTTGGATCACAACGGGCACAGTGACTTTACCGGCCTCGGCAAAGGCGTGGTCGGTGTCCATATAGGCGGTGTTCAGCAGATTGCCCTGCTGGTCCGTGAAAACAACACTCATGGCATTCAGCACGCGGGTAAAGCGAGCCTGATCCTCGGGAGTGTCGGCATAGAACACATAGCAGCTACCGGCACCCTGCGTGGTGCTGTCTTCGGTCAGGAGTGCATCCTCCTCATTCCAAACACGGTTAACACCGGAGTAGCCAGTGACGGTGACGAGAGTCTCATATTTTTCCGCGGGTGTACCGACAACAGTGACAGGATTATTGGTTTTATTATAGTACCAGGTATCATTTGCGGTATAGACGTCTACATTGCTTACCTGGTTATCATCCACGGAGATGGTGGCAGTATACAGCTCTACACTATTTCCTGAACCATCGGCGCCCATGACACGCACGCGCTGGTCATCCAGCTCCGGGGCACCCTGGAGGATAAGATAGCTATTCATATTGTTGGTGCGCACCCAGATGTCCAGCGCGAGGCCGTAGGTGTCTTCAGCGGCTAATGTGGCGCCGGCAATATTCAGATTGTCGCTGTCAGCGGCTGCGGCAGCGTCTTGCTCCGTGGAGCAGGTACCGTTGGCAGAGGTGACAACATTGGCATTCTCAATGCCCATCTGGGATACCTGGCGGGCAATGGCGTAGTAGCTGTCTCCCTCTTCAATGCCCGTAATCTCCACACTGATGCTCATGGTAACATTCATGCGGGAGCTTGCCTGCACCGCCAGTTCCTCAAAATCCTTGAGGTAACCGCTGTTGAGGGTAATGCGGGGATTGCTGAACAGCGCACCAATGGTGGAAATGTCCATATTGGTGACAGGCTTACCATTGATGGTGGCAGCACGGGGCCCAGCCAGACGATTGACAATGGCCTCAATCTGGCTGTATGTATAGGTGCTGCCGGCCTGGCTGTTCTGATAATAATTGCGCAGGGTCGCCAAATCCTTGGATGCCTGATTGGTCTCTGTGACAAAGGTTGAAAGGCCCGTCAGCTTTACGTTGCCAGTAGACGTTGCCGCATCATAGGTTGAAGGCGCAGCAGCAAGATCACGCCAGGTCAGTTCAGAGTACGCCTCACCGCCAGTCTGAAGCGAGTCCACATACCGCTGGAGATTCGCCAGCGCCGTCAGCGCTTCCTGCTCCAGCTCCATGGCTCGGTAAAGCTCATTATAAAGACTGTAGATCTGGGCCAGATAGGGGGTGATGTCCGTTTTGCCTGCCGCGTTGCCGTTATAGCTATCATCCTGTATTTTCTTGATGCCATCCACCGCGGCACCACTGACATAGGCGCTGAGCAGGCCGCGAAGGCCCTCTATGTTTTCCACGGTCATCACATTTCCGGAGTACTGGGAGCTGACGGCACTAATAGCATTGAGCACAGGCTGCCTGACGCGGTTAATCTTCTCCAAAGCCTCAGCGACCTCCGCAGATGTGGCGGTATAGCCATAGGAGGAAATGGCCCTGACGCCCTTGCTGCTGCTGACAAGGAATTTTTCTTCCCCCTCGTTGAAGGTGGCAAAGGTATAGTCCGTATTCAGGGTACTGATGCGGCCATCGGAGCCATACACAGCGCCCCACAGGGGGTTCTTGGCAAGGCTTGCCTCATTCAGCCGGGCGGGGCGCAGCACAATTTGATTCAAACCATAGCTTTCATCCGACAAGTTCACCAAGTTACCCCAGGTGATGTTGGCACGAACCACATCGCCGTCCACAGAGGAGGAGTCGCCAATGTTGCTTTGAGGCTCAGTTTCATTATCTCCGTCCTCCAGTGCAATCTCCAAGCTGCCGTTGGCCGCCACAGTGGTGCTGATATTTGACACCTCCGGGGCAACAGACAGCGTCACCCACGCAAACGTGGATGTCACCGTCATAATCAGCGCCATAACCAGCATGGTGGCCGTAAGGGCCATACGCTCCCGTACGCGGGGCAGCCGCAGCTTGTAAATTGAAATCCTTTTCTCAGTATCCGCTCTCACAGTCTTTTTCCTCCTCCGTGGTCTCGTCGAACAACAAAAAACTGCGCGTTCAACAGGTCATAATCTTTTGCGAAGCAAAAGATTAAATGGCTATAGCCATTTGCGCATTACGATACAAGGGTATAATACAGGATATTCTCCGAAAAAGCAATAGGTTTTTTCGGAGTGCCGTCCCTAACCATCCTCATGTGGCCAATCATAACCACCAGTGAACTGGTGGTTTGCTCAGACCTTATAAGGGTCATTACATGCCAACCCCCAAGGGGGCGCTGAACATTATCATTGCATCGATAGCGCTGCAACCTGTAAACAGGTCATATTCTTCTATCTTGCATAGTGCAGGACTGTGGTGCTATATTTGCTCCATATAAAGCCTTCTTGTAATCTGTTGCTGTGTCGGCATACCATCAGCGCTCAAAAACTTGGAGGCTTTATTATTTGCCAAGGATTTTTTACCCACCCCTGGTAGAACCAGGGGATTAATCAAGCTAAAAGCGCCATGTAGGACACCCCCGCGGCGGGATGCCGCGGGGGTGTCTGTATCGCGTGTATTGGTCTTGTGGGATGATGTTATTCGGCCACTTTAGTGGCGTTGATCGTTACGGTGTCGGTATACTCAGACCCGGTATCCATGGTGACGGTGACGGACAGCGTAACTGTGCCGTTATCACGCACCTTCAATGTGATGCTGGAACCGCTGCCCTCCACGTAAGCTACGGCAGTATCGGACACCGACCAGCGGTAGGTCTTGCCGGTCTCATTGCAGACATAAGTGACATTTTCGCCGCCCTCAGTGCCCTGCAGTTGGGTGACAGAGTAGGTGAAGCGGCTGCTGCCGACGACATCGTAACTGTCAGCAATGGCGGAAGAATCCGCCTTGCAAATCTCCACACCGGCGGCGGGATTATACAGCTTGATGGCCTTGTCCGCAGTATAGACAACGCCGTTACGGGTGAGAATACGGGCGCTGACAGTCATGGTGGCAACGTCATTATAGCTCAGTCCGGTGAGATCCAGCACCGCAGAAGGCGTAACCACACGGTTGACATACTCATAGTAGCCGCCGGGATTGAGTATGGAGTACTGCAGAGTGTTACCTGCGGTCTTTGCGGTGCCGCCGTTGGCGGTAATCAGCTCGTTGAGCTCATTCAGCGTCTGTGCCGTCTGCTCTTTGCCGGCAGTTTCGCCCTGATCCAGCAGTACCTGGGCAGTAGTGACCTTCTCGGTCATGGCGGCTCTGGCGGTATCGCTCAGTGCCAGGGAGCCTTCCAGGTTCAGCAGCCGCTGGCCCTCCAACACGGCAGCGCTCAGCACCTGCTGCTCGGATGCGCTGGCGGTGGTACGGGCATCCTCCTTGGCGGCAGCAGCCTCCTCCGCTGCGGCAGACAACTGAGACCGAGCATCGGCAACAGCGTCGGAGAAGGAGGCGATCAGCTCCTCCACCTGGGCGTAGGTCTTATCGGAGGTGCCGTTCAGCACGGCGGCAGCCTCCGCCTTCAGGCCGGCCAGTTCCTCAGCATTCTCCAGTGTCTCGTCCAAAGCGGTGGCATCCGCCGCAGCGGCTTCCGCGGCACCAATCAGGGCCGTGAGGCTGGCGTTATGGTCACGGTTCACATCAGGCAACGTCAGCCCGCTGACGCCCCAGCGAACACCAATGACCTCATCATTCTTGAAGCTGCTGTAGGCAGTGGTTTCGATATCCAGCGTGGGGGACAGCGTGGTCACGGTGCCGCGGCGCACAAACTCGGAAGCGGAAATCTTGGCCACGGTGGCACGGGAGGCCCCGGTATCCAGATCCAGAATAGTCAGGTCGGAAATCACACGGTGGAAGTCCTCGTCATACCATTTTCCGTACGTATCGGCCACATCGGTGATAGCGCGGTAATAGATGGCACCATTATAGTCGTAAGCCTCATAGAACACTGCACGCTCCAGCATACTGTAGGCCACGTCCAAGGCAGTGATCTGGGCATTAAGCTGCGCATCGGTGGCACCGGTGTAGCTATCCACAGCCTCGGCATTATAAAGGGCCAGGGCCAGGGTTTCCCAGCTCTCCCGGGTATAGACAGGCGTCTGGATGCCGTTGCCCTCATCGTGGAGGTTATTGTTATAGTCCACCTTGTTGACAGTGGTGGCACCGCTGATCTGATCCTGGGTGAACTCGCTGGTGTAGGCCACGCCGTCCTTGACGTAAGCGCCAGTCTCATTGACCTCGCCCATCAGATTGCGTACCAGGGTGATCTTCTCCTGCAGGGCAGTGTGGGTGACGGCCTGGAGGCCATCATATGCCTTGCGCAGATCATTGTAAGCGGCACGAATCTGACCGCTGGAGGAGTCGGTGTCGGCGTTGACGCGGATGGCGTACTCATAGGCGGAGGCGAAAGCGTTCCAACTGACGTCGGTATAGGCAGTGCCCTGGCCGGCATCATAGATATCGATCACATCGGCGTAGCTCTCGTTCTCACCGTTGAGCAGCGTGGTGAGCTGGGTGCGGGAGGCATTGCTGTTGTACAGATTATTGTTGCCGGCGGGAATCAGATCGGCGCTGCTGGCAAACTGCAGGTTCAGCGTACCGTTGAGGGAGGCATTTGTCTCGGCGGCCACCATGGTGTTGTCCACCAGATTGCCGTCCAGCCACACCACAGCGGTGACGGCCTTGGCCACATTCTGCTCCAGGGCAGTGATGGTGACGTCGCCGGTGCGGCGCTGACCCAGCACCACATTTCTGTCGCTGTCCAGTGCATATTCATAGAGGTAGAGATTGGCCTTGATGCTGCCGTCATCCTCCAGGGTGCGATTGCTGGTGTTCAGCTTGGCCATGGCAAGGATGTTGCCCTCTACGTCCAAGAAGGTAACGCGGATGGCGTCCATCAGCTCAATCATGCGGCCGGCGGAGAAAGCGCTGTCGGGCGTGGTGAACTGCATGTAGCTTCCGCCGCCCTGCAGATCGCCGGAGATAGAGTCGGTATACACGCGCTGCTCAGGAGCGATCTGCAGCAGCAGGTCGGACTGGGCGGCGTTGCAGCGGAACGCCAGGTCGACGGCGTAGCCACCCACACCGGACAGCTCGGAGCTGGCAGTGGAGGGCGTCTCCACGGTGCCCAGAGAGGCAGCCAGCGCTGCCAGGCGGGTGGTCTCCAAGTCTGTGCGGACAGTGAAGTTGACCTGATAGGCGCCGTAGTTGATCCAGGTGCTGTAGTTGCCGGCAAAGCTGGCAATATTGGCCATGACGCCGGAGCCGGGCAGCAGCGTCAGCGTCATCTGGCTCTTGCTCATCAGATCGGCGGCATCCAGTGCGGACAGGGCCTGATTGTCAATATACACGCCGTTGGTGCTCATCAGGGGCGTCAGCAGAGGCTGGATCTGATCCCAGGTATACACGCCGCCGAACAGCAGGCCGCATTCATTGTAGACGGAGTTCAGGCTGTTCTGGTCCTCCTGGAGAGCCTGGATCCATTCGCCCATCTCGGCGGGGCAATAGGAGCCGTAAGCTTCATACACGGCGGCGATGCCGTTGTTGCGGTTCATCACCATGTTTCTGGCGGCGTCAAAGTCGCCGGGCTGGGCCTGGGCAACATGGGCCAGGATGCCGTAGCGCATGGCTGTCTCCACATAGGTGAGGGAGTTCTGCAGGCCGCTGATGGTAGACTTCAGCGCATTAACGTCGGTGTCGCCGAAGGTAGAGCCGGTGAGGGCGTACTGCTTGAAGACGATGTTAATCAGGTCAGCGCCGTAGTTGTTGATGGTGCTGACAGCGGCGTTGCGGGCGCTGCCGGCATAGGCGGTGATATTGGTCTTGGCCATGCCGACGGCGTTTGCCTCGGCGGAGGCGGCATCCACAATACCAATGCCGCGGACGCCGAAGGTCTGCTCCACGGTGACGGGGAACTTGCCGCCGCTGTATACGGCGCTCATGGTGTTCTCGTCCAGCTCGGTAATGCGGCCGTCAAAACCGTACTTGGGCAGAGCCAGCAGATTGCTGGACACGGTGTAGCCGGACTGGGATGTGCCGCTGACCATCAACTGAGAGGGCTGCAGGGTGATGTTGCCCAGACCGTAGCCGGCGTCGCTGAGGTCCACCAGATTACCCCAGGTGACATTGGCCATGAGAGCACCCTGCACCTCGGAGGAATCTCCGATGTTGGAGCGGATGGAATCCGGGTCGGAGCGGGTTTCAGCCGTAAGGAGGGCGATCTCCAGGCTGCCGTTGGCGCCGACACTGGTGGAAATGCCGGTGACCTCGGGAGCTGTGGACAGCACCAGCCAGGCATAGGACGACGTGGCCAGCATGATGCCGGAGAGCAGCACCATCAGGGCGGCAGACAGCAACCTGCGGCGGCGCTCACGCCCGCCCTTTTTCTTCGCGATGGGTAGGTTCATTGTTTTTTCCTCCTATGTAGGATGTTATGCGCCGTTAGACGGCAACAGCACGCGGAACTCCGGCGGCTGGAAAGCATGGGGTGGGGTTAACTGTTGCAGTGGATGGCGGCGGAGGTAAGGGGATAGTTGCCGGAGCTAATGCTAACTGTATTCCACTGGGCCTGGCTACCGCTGTAGTATACGTCAGTCAGGCTGCTGCATTCATAGAACGCCCAGTAGCCAATGCTGGTCACGCTATCCGGTATCGTCACAGACGTCAGGCTGTCGCAGTTGCGGAACGCATCGTCGCCAATTCTGGTCACGCCATACGATATCGTCACAGACGTCAGGCTGTCGCAGTCATAGAACGCATATTTGCCGATGCTGGTCACACTATCCGGTATCGTCACAGACGTCAGGCCGCAGCCGTAGAACGCATATTGGCCGATGCTGGTCACGCTATCCGGTATCGTCACAGACGTCAGGCTGTCGCAGCCAGAGAACGCACTTTGGCCGATGCTGGTCACGCTATCCGGTATCGTCACAGACGTCAGGCTGGTGCAGTTCCAGAACGCCTGGTTGCCGATGCTGGTCACGCTATCCGGTATCGTCACAGACGTCAAGCTTCCGCAGCCAGAGAACGCACTTTGGCCGATGCTGGTCACGCTATCCGGTATCGTCACAGATGTCAGGCTGTTGCAGTCAAGGAACGCCTGGTTGCCGATGCTGGTCACGCTATCCGGTATCGTCACAGACGTCAGGCTGCTGCAGTAGCTGAACGCATATTGGCCGATGCCGGTCACGCTATCCGGTATCGTCACAGACGTCAGGCTGTTGCAGCCGTAGAACGCATAGTCGCCGATGCTGGTCACGCCGCTTTCTATCTCTACGCGGGTGATTTCCTTACGGTGCCCATACCACGGTGAATTACCGCCTGTGTAATTCGACATACTCCCCTGGCCGGAAATCTTCAGAAGACCACTGTCGTAGAATTCCCAGGTCAGGTCGCCCGCTGTGCCGCTGTCCACCAGCTCACCCGGGTCAAGGGTGGGGTTCTGGGGCTGCTGGGCGGGACGAGGGCCAAAATGGACAGTAGCGGAGTCCAGAGGGGTATTGCCCGGGCCGATGGTGACTTTATCCCACTGGCTTTCGTCACCCAGATAATACACATCCTGGAGAGAGGCACAACCGTCGGTAGCATTGTCGCCGATGACGGTGAGTGAACCGGGCAGAGACAACGTGGCGAGGGACTGGCAGCCGGAGAACATGCCGTCGGTAGCCTTGACGCGACGCATATCCCAGGCAGTGATATCCAGCTCCGTCAAACCGGCGCAGCCGGAGAACATGTCGGTCATGTCGGTGGTGTTGCTGACGTTCAGCTTGTCCAGACCGGTGATGGCGGTCACACCGGGCAGATCCGCAAAGAGGCCGCTACAGTCGGCAGGGGCCAGAATGGCGTTATACTCATAGCCTACCAGGAAAATCTCATAAGGCTCGCCATCGGAGTAGGTCAGGGGATCCATAAAGGTATAGGCCCGGGCCCAGGGCTGGCCGTTCTGGGTAAGGACATAGTAGTTCTCCGGCATCTGGCCACGCTCGGACACCAGCGCATTCAGATTGGGATAGAGGCTGATGGAGGTGACGGACTGGGGAGAGGGCAGAATCTGGGCGGCGGGGCCTCTGGACAGGATGTGTCCGCCCTGCTCCACCGGCAGGCCGGTGGCGTCCTCCAGCTTGCTGTAGCCCGCAGGCAACAGGTCGGCACTGCTGGAGAACTGCAGGTTCAGTGTGCCGGTGACACTGCGGCCGAAGATGGCCGCCAGGGAGTTGTCCACTCGGTCGCCATCCAGCCAAACGACAGCGGTGACGATGGTGGGAATATTCTGGGGAAGGGCGATGATGGTGCCGGGGTCATCCTGCCGCTGGCCGATGGTCAGGGCTGAGCCCTCGCAGGTGAAATCGTAGAGATACAGCGGGGCGCGGACGCCGTCATCCAGCAGGTCATAATTGCTGGTGTTCAGCTTGGCCTGGGCCAGCAGATTGCCGGCGCCATCTATGAATGTGACACGGACGGCGTCCAGCAACTCGACAAGGCGCTCCTCATCCGGGAGGGAGGAATAGAACACCATATAGCTGCCGCCGCCCATGGTTTCCGCAACGGTGGCATCCTGATAGATACGCTGGGTGGGAGACGTCTGGAGCTGGAGGAAGGAGTCAGCCGCGTTGGTGCGGAAGGCCAGATCCACCGCGTAGCCATACAGATCATCGATAGGTGCGTTGAGTTCGGCGTCGGTAATCGTGCCCAATGCGTTGACCATGCCGCTGAACCGGGTCATGCGGCCCATCTCCTTGTCGGTGCGGGCCTTGAGGGTCAGCGTGGCAGAGGCAGGGGCGCCGTCGAAGCCGGACGCCAGAGCCTGGTAATCATCGGTATAGTCCGCAATGAAGGTGAACAGGCCGGAACCGGGCATCAAAGTGATGATGGCACCGTCGGCCAGGATTGTGCCGGCAGTATAGGCAGATGAGCCCACGTAAACCTTGCTGACGTCAGCCAGATTCTCCGCGACGGGGCCGATAACGGCCCAAGGATACACGCCGCCGGTGAGCTGCTCGCAACCGCTGACGATGGTATCCGCCTTCACCATCTCCGCCGCAAGTTCCGTGATCCACTGGGTCACATCCTCCGGCAGGTTCATGGGCAGGCGCTGCAGCAGCGCAGCCAAGGGCACGGTGCGATCCATCACCAGGCGATAGATCATATCGAACTGAGACTGGTCATCCACCTGTGCGGCAGCCATGGCGGCCACACCGTAGCGCACGCCGGTGTCGATGTAGGTCAGCGCCGTCTGTGCGCCGCGGGCCAGGGCAAGCAGCTGCTGCACGTCGGCATCAGAAAACACGGCGGAGGCAGAGGCGTTGTGACGAATATGTACATTCAGCAGAATCTGGCCGTTGGACTGAAGCACAGCCGTGGCAGCCTGGCGGGCCATAGTGGAGTAGGTGGGCAGCGCCGAGCGTGCCGCCATCACCGCTTTCTGCTGGGCGGGAATGGCAGAGGTGGAGCCCACGCCGCGGACACCGTAGCCTATATGTGTGGTGTCGCAGAGGAACTCGCTGCCGGTGTAAGCGCCGGTGACGGCGCCGGTGTCCAAATTGATAATACGCCCGTCACTTCCGAAGGCGGGCACACGCAGCAGGCCGTCATCTACCTTGGCGGTATTCCCCACGCCGCTGACAGAAAGCATGGCAGGAAGCAGTTGGATTCGGTCAAGGCCATAGGTTTCGCTGCTGAGGTCAATGACATTACCCCACGTCTGATTGGCCTCCTCTGCCGAGCGGACTTCCAGTGAATCGCCCACGTTGGACTTGATAAGATCAGTATTCACATACGTATCTGCGGACAGGAGGGCTATCTCCAGGCCGCCGTTGGCACCGATGTTCAGCGCCATGCCACTTACCTCGGGGCGCACGGAAATCACGAGCCATGCGTATGTGGCCGTGCCTAACACAGTGAGGCATACCAGCAGCATCGCTACAATCGCAATGATTCGCTTTTTCAAGTCCTTTTTATTCGTAGTGATCGTCCTTTCCTTGCGGATTTGCGGGGATCGGTGGAAAGCAGCCTACTGCTGCACGAAAAAATCAACGGATCTGGTATAGAGCACCGTTTCGCCCAGCAGCCAGCGGATGGTGAGGCGGTAGGTACCGGAAGGGGCGGCGTAGGGCTGCAAGGAATCCTCCTGGTTCGGCGCGGGATCACTTTCGTTTTGCTCCTGCGCACTGTCCACTTGAGGCACGTCCTGTGCCGGGTTTTCCCCGGCCTCCACGGGTGGCGCGGGAATGATATGCAGCCGCTGCCCAAAGACAGCATTCGGCTCACTCCATTCAAAGGCGAAGGGTGGCGTTTCCAGAGGAACATACTGCAAAGAAACGGTGGGCCCGGCATCCTCTGTCGGGTCGTCATTCGGCGCCTCGGCGGCTTCCTCTTCATACCGCAAGAGGCTTATCTCCGGTTCCACGGAGATCATATTATTGTCCAATATGCGAAGCGCCGGAATATACCGCCACTGCTCGCCGGTGGGAAGAATCGACTCACTGCGGTCAATCGCATCAGGCGTACTGGCAGAGACAAGTGTGGTCGCATCCCATTGATCTTTCGTATCCAGGCGCAACGGTAGATTTGTCACCTCTTCATTGGGAATCTCTATCACTATACTGCTCTGACCCGAAAGCAAAGGTATGGGGGCGCTTTCATAGAGTGTTGTGAACGTGGTTCCGTCGGCGGTAAATCGTGTTCCGGCGGGGAATCCGGCACCGTCCATCGTCAGCCATCCGCCGGACGCGGGCATCGACGCAAAGCGTACCAGTACAGGTTCGCCGGCTACATAGGTTTGATTGGCAGGAATCTGCAGCAACCCATCTGCCTGGTCAGAAATGGCGCTCTCCTCTTGGAACATGGGAATTACAAATGTGGCATGCAGCGTCTGTCCCTCACAGGTGGCGGAAACATGCAGCGTAACCACAGTATCTCGGGACACGGGGTAGGCCGTGAGGGGAATATAGACGTTAGCTGCCTGGCTGCCGGCCAGATAATACCGAGGCAGCTCACTCACCGCAACAGCGCTGCTAAGGGAACTGGTAGCAGTCACCGTAACCTGATGCTCCGCGGTGTCATTGTCGCCGCCGGCACAAAATTGAAGGGGCAAGCACAGCGGGCTAAGACCAGTACCCTGCTCGTCCGATACGGACACACGGTTCATCAGATATGTAGCGCCCTCCTGTGTCAGCAAATCACTGGAAAATGCAGGTGCAAAGGTTTCCTGCCATTGCGCCTCCGTGGTGTAATGGGCCTGGGCAGGCATGGCATATAGCGCCAGCATTACCACAGCGCATACGGCAATGAACCATATTGATATTTGAATGCGTTTGTTCATTGCCGAGCTCCTTACATCAATAAAGCGTTACCGCGTTTAGCTGAAATAGACTGGGATGGAGAATCTGGTGATCGGAGCGCACCGACACGGTAAACCGATACTCCTTTGCCTGTCCCGCCGTAAATGTCCACGTCAGTTCCTGTCCCTCTTCGTCAAGGAAGAAGAGTTGCCAGCCCGGTCCGAAGCGGCGGTATAGCTCGCTGCCGGGCGCAATTTCATGGGCCACGCCGGTATATTCCCGGTCGTCAGTGCGGAGAGTTACTGAAATATTGCGGATATCGCCCACGCCGATACTGGCCAGCAGTGTGACACGGGCGCTCATCTCCGGAAGCCGCGCTATTCTGCGCTGCTGCGCAGCTTCAAGCTCCTGCTGGGTGAGGAATGGTACGCCCTCGCTCTGGTTGCCGCTTTGCGGGGTGGCGTCTTCCTGGGCGGGTGCGTCGGTGATAGGATTCTCTTCATTATCCTCCTCCGCAGGGTCTTCACCGTTTTGTTCCCCGGTCGTTTCTTCATCGGGTGACTGGTTTTCCTCATCCCCGGTCGTTTCTTCATCGGGTGACTGGTTTTCCTCATCTCCGCCGGATTCATCGCCCTCTTCTACGGTCTCCGCAGTCTGGTTTTCCTCCTGCGATTGGGCGGGATCCTGCGCTGTGTCAGGGGAATTGTCATCATACGTTTCAGTTTCACCTTCGGGCACATTGGAGGCTTCCTCATGCGTGGGAGACATATCGATGTTGGTGAGTAAAAACTCCCTCTCGTACCAGTTGCCGTTTTCCTCTACCGGCATCAAATACAGGCGGTACAGGGGGGCAGCACGCAGATTCACGTCACGTTCCGTCATGCTTTCGAAGTGACCGCTGGTCACGCCCAGAAGCAGCAATGCGCACACAACCACCGCGCAGGCGGAAAGATATGCAATTATTTTGCTCCTCTGGGTCATTTTGCTCTCCTGTATGCGCTCTACTGCGCGCTTCTCTGATAGGATACGTTTTCAAACTCTTGGCTTACCTGCTCTGCATACGGGCCAAGTACGAGGATTCTTCGGTCATTGGCTTCGCTGGTGACCTCGCTGTCGCGGACTATTAGGCTAATCTGATCAGCCCATCCGTAGTTGGCTTCCACGTAGATGCCAGCACCAGTGTCGATGAAGCCGCTGTTGCTTTTGGCCAGTTGCTCCGCATTAGGCAGGACGTTGACATAGGGATCGTCTGCAGCGGCAGTGCCGCGGATGATGCTGTTCTTTACCGTAGCGGTGCCGCCCTTGATGACAAGGCCGGTAAACCCGGTGAGGGTGCTGTCCTTCACCACCAAGGAACTCTTTTGCTGCGGCTGGTAGATGGCGGCCCACCCGCCCTCTACAGTGCTGTTGATGATTTGCAAATTGGTGCCGTAATAGGCGGAGCTGCCGTTACCGCAGATGCCAAAATAGCCGCTGGAGATCGTGCTGTTTTCCACAATCACGGTGGTGGCACGGCTATTTTTATCACCATTGCCGAAAACCTGGATGCCCACCTGGTTGGTGCTGCCGGTCAGTGTACAGTTAGCGAGCCGCACCACAGATGTCAGGTCGTCTTCATTTCTACCGTCGGTGTCATTCACCAGAAGTCTTCCGTTGATGCTCACATCGCTGAAGGCGGCGCTCCCGCCTGCCACATAGACGGCAGAATTATGCTCAACGCCATCAATAACGCCACCCATGACCGTCAGTTTGCTGCCCGGGGCAGCTTCAATCACAGGCTTGGCACGCATGTCCAGCAGCGAAATATGGTTTCCGTTCAAATGCAGCACTACCTCGGTATCGGCAGGAATGGTCAGAGGCTCCGACAGTGTGGCGTCGCCTGTCAGCTTTAGCGCAACGCTATCGCCGGCTGACAATGCGGTGATCTTGTCCTGCAGGGCCTCTGCTCCAGGCACCTCCACTGCATCCAAGTTGGTATTGCGGCCTGAAATCAACATTTTCACGCCATAATTCAGCTGGCGCACGTCTGCAAATTGGGTCTCATCCGCCTCGATACGCTCAGCTTCCTCATTGGCGGCAAGATACATATAGGTACCGATGCGAGTATCAAAGGCCGTAGCCTCCTCGATCTCCTGTCGCGTACAGAGATACATCCACAAGCCCACTATCCTGCCGTTCGCCTCACTGTTGACATTGATTGGGTGGTATCGTCCAAAAAAGCCATCAGTGGACACAAGGCCGGCATAGCCATCTTTAGACGCAGTTTCATTCAGAAACTCACGGGCTGTTTTTGTGCCGTCCACTGTCAACAACTCTCCGGTATCATCGTCAAAGGTAGCCTTGCGGTAATCGTAGACCAACGGACGGAGATAGACGGGCGGGTCGGTAAGGTCGTTCTCCAAAAGAACGTATTCCTCGTTCTCCCGGGCCAGCGCACCGTACACATAATAGCCCAGCACATCATACGTCCACTCATAGTACACCGGCACATCACCGGCCGATTCCTCGTCAAGCAGCAGCGTAGTCTTGGGCATGACGGTATAGGTATAGCCTTGATACGGGCTCAAATACACACGGTCCACCGTCTCCTCATTGGTGGTAATCTGGGTGGGTACGTAAAAATAGATACGCTTTTGCAGCTGAGGTGACATAGAGGATTTGTCTACGCCCACTTCCAACTCACAAATAACGTCGCTCTCATTGGTCACCGACAGCTGTGCGCAGCCGTTTTTGCCGGGGGACACACGAATCGCCTGATCGGGAACCGTGACAGTGCCGTCAAAGTTCCAGCTCTCTGTCTCGAAGGCCATGCCCTCAATCTCCGCAACATTTGTGAACCAGGCCACTGAGGCGGAGTACAGCAGCACCCCCAGTAAGGCAAGTACTGCGACAGCTGCCAGCGCCTTTTTATATAAGCCCTTGCGAAAAAAGGCGGGTAAGGTTTTTTCTTTATTATTCATGGTCTTTCGCCTTTAACTCTGCCAAAACTTCTGCCTTGACACGTTCATATAGCTCCTCATATTCGCCTTGGCTGAGGGTGGTACCATTCTCAGCCTGGAATGCCTCCTCTGCGTCGGCCAGCGCTCTGGCATCGGCCAGCTGGCGGCGAATAGAGGTAATGCTGCCGCGCAAAATTAAGCCGCTAAGCAGCAGCAGGGGAAACACAATGCACGCGATGAAGCCGAACCCGCTTCCAATAAACCCAACCACGCTGGCTCCCTCACTTTCTCTACCGGTATACCACACCACTTTGCCAATCAGCCGCTGCTCGCCAATCAGGTAGCTGTCCGCCACCGGGTTGGCATCGCCCCGGGTCTCCAAAGCAGTAACACCGTCCTGATGCAGTATAGACACCACACGGTGGGTAACGATTCTGTCGCGGCCCACAATGCCTGTGGGAGAATAAAACACCACAATATCGCCCTGCGCAATACTGTCAATGGGCGTTTGATGGCTGATCACCAGGGAGTTGACCGGCAGCGTTGGCTCCATGCTGCCGGTCACCACGCGAAATACGCTGTATCCGGCGATGCCGGCATAGCCGCGGGTCACCACCTGAGCGCTGATTACCAGGCATAGGCTCACCGCCAGGCAGAGAAGGCAGGTGCTGATCACGTTGGCCGGGCGAAACAACGTATCTTCTTGTTCGATTGCAAGTTCTTTTTCCTGTTCCATGCTCCATTAATTGACTGTCGCACCGGCCAACTCAATATTCATGGCCAGCTGGCAGATGCCGGTGCTCCCTGTACAGTCGATATCCTGCCCCTCCATCCAAATAAACATCCGGATGCGCTGGGGAACATTTTTTTCCAACTTGATAATGCGGGTATTGGAGGCGCCGGAGCGAGGTAATGTACTGACATCCGCCGTCACAACACCGTTCCTCTCCACACCGGCATGATACAGCTGGTCGGTATCCGTTATAAACATTCCAGTGTTGACATAGCGAGAAACCTGTTTTTGCAGGCGAGTAATGTAGAAATACTCACGCATAGCTTCAGGCGTATCCTCCACGCCATGATTCCTTGCCTCTATAACAGAGGCCGCAAACTCAGATTGTGCGCTGCTGTCCCACAGGTTGCTCAGCTGCACACACAGTCGGTCACTGATATTCAGAAGGCCAAGTTCCCCATCCCGCCGGCCGATTGGCGAAGTGGTGACATACTTGCCGTCTAATGCCTCGTTTTCAGAGTGAGCGTCTCCGTTGGGCTCATAAATGGTAAAAGAATTCAAGTCATAATAGAAGTCTTCCAGTGCCTGGCCCGGCTCCTGGTACATGCCGCGAAGAACGGGATATTTGCCGTCATATCCAGAGGTCTCTGCGGTGTTCTGATTGACCAGAAAACCTACACGAATGCTCTCCGCCGTTGTCACGGGGGCGTCCACCAGCTCCATGCCGGCATCGTCGGAGGACACGTCCTGCCAGCCGATCACAAAGCTGCCCTGGCCCTGCTCCTCGGAGGAGGACACATGGAGCTCATAGTCCTTTTCGGGGGACACGACCCAGAAATCCAGATAGAGGTAACGCCCGGAGGCGTCCGCATCATCATCGCTGTCGCTGCGAATACAACTGTCGGCGTATACCAGAGAGTCGTCCTCCGTGAACTCGGAGACCGGCTTTGTCGCGCCGATCATGGCCAGATGATTCTGCACCGCCTCGTCCTCCGAGGAGTAATACTCCGGGATATACCAGCGCAGGCCATCCGCCGTCGAGACGGGCTGCAGCTTGCTCAGCGCCGACAGATCCACCAACTGGCTGAGGTTCAAATCCGCAGAGAAAGTGTCCGGGTGATGGACGCCGTTTTCGTCCACCACGTCGGCGGCCAGCATGATGGTATTGCCGCCGCCCACCATCACCTGCACACCCTCCGCCACCGGGCTAGTGGAGGCGGTCATCCATGCGTAGGAGCTCATGACCACCATCATGACGGCCGACATGAGCATGCCAACGGTGCCCAGCAGGTTGATCTTATTCTGTTTGTTCATGCCGGTCACCGTCCTTTCCTGATAGTGGGGGCTGATTGTATTATGATGTGTTATTTGCCGTTTTCCATGCGCTGGCGCTGCTCACGGCGCTGGCGGCGCTGCTCTTCCAGCAGGCGCTGTTCTTCGGCCCGCTGCTCCTCCGCCTGCCGGCGCAGTGTGGACTGCTGCTGCAGATGGGAGGTAAACCATTCCAACTCCTCCGCCAGAGGTCGGAGCAGTTGGCGGTCCTCTTCTATCTGTGCTTGCAGGAGGCGCTCCTCCTCTGCCAGACGGGCCTGTTCCAAGGCCGCCTGCCGGGCCGCTTCTTCCTCCCGAATACGCCGTTTTTCTTCCTCGCGGGCCTGCCGCCTGCGCTCCTGCTCTGCTCTCTGTTCCAGCAGCGCCCGCTGGGCTTCCGCTTCTCTGCGGCGGGCAAGGCGGTGGGCAGCCTCTTCTTTGCGGCGCTGCAGCTGCTCCATCTGGGCAGCGGCGTCAGCATAGTCATCCAAGGTGGGAATCTCTTTGCGCTTTTCCTCTGCCAGTTCTCGCGCCAGCAGCTGTTCGCCCAGGCGCTCGCCGAATCGGGCCAATTCCTTCTTTAGCAGCTTACTGCGGCGGCGCTCCTCGATTTCCCGCTCCATCTGCTCCTGCTTAATACGGGCCTCCATGGCGGCTTTTTCCTGACGCCGGCGCTCCTTTTCCTCTTCGCGCTCGCGGCGGAGGCGCTCCTTTTCGGCGGCCTGCTCCGCTTTGATACGTTCCTGCTCGGCTTTTTTCCGCTGGGCCTGCTCCTCCACCAGACGGCGGCGTTCGGACGCCTCCTCCTTCATCAGCTGCTGCTTGGTCAGCTCCTCGATGAGCACTTTGCGGATCTCCACGTCGGGCAGGTCATAGTCCTCTGTCAGCTCCTCGATGATCTGACGCACGAACTTGGGCTTCAGTGAACGCTTCGCGCTCTTGGACTTCTGGGGGATCTCCCGGTCGGCAGGGTCCTCCAGATAGCCCTTCAAAACAAGGTAATTGAACAGAATGTTGTGGTAGATATCCTGCTCAAAGGTTTCATTGATGTGGGGGCTTTGCTCTACTACCTTGATACTGTATCCTATTTCATCATATTGACGGAGAAACTCAAGCAAGGTGACGATTTTACGATAATTCGGGTTCCTTTTAAGGACATTCGTTTTGTTAATTGTGCCTTTGACACGATTTGCCTTGCTCAATTCCCGGGCAAAATCGGTGTTCATATACATTCCAAGCACACGGTATAAACGACTGATACGGTCAAAAACATCAGCATTCTTTGCATCAGTGTTCAGGGCGCTTTCCGTATTCCTGATATGCAGGAACATATCCATGTGGACATGCTCCGTGGCGCTGTCCATGTCGGAGCGCAGCTTCAGCTTGGCACCGAACTCATCACTCATAGCGCTGAATAGTGCGTCGTGACGAATTTTAACAAAGTGGAATGCCGCTTCCATGGTTGTCAACACCAGCCGGTTCTCATACTGACTGGTCGTTTCTTCACGATAACGCTGCATCAATCGGCTGGGCCGAACGTCACCGGTTTTAGCGTTGAAATCCTCCACCATGCTGGCATGCTGCGCCAAGTGGCGCACTGTGGCAGCGTCCGCCTTTCGGGCATTGGCCACATTAACTATCAGCTCTTCCTCCATAATCACGTTGCGAGGTCGAGCGATGATCTCTTGAAATGCTGCCAGTGACTCCTCAATGGCGTCCACCCAGTTCAGGTCCACCGTCTTTTCCAGTTTCCGGTTAGAGAACTGAAACTCGTTATCCGCATGGGAGATGCTGTCCATGAAGAACTGGTAGAACTCGCTGCTGCCCAAGGCGCGAATGACACTTCTTGTATATTTTTGGTAGATGGGGTCGATCAGCGACTTGTTCTTTTTTTCTGCCATGGGTTACCTCATTGTTTATCCTCAGTTGTTCTTCTTCAGCTGTTCAATGTAGTCCTTACAGATAACCATCTTGTTTTTACCAAACAGCTTGTCCAAATAGGCACTGCACTTGGTCAGTTCGTCCTTCATAAAGCCGAGAGACAGGGACTCAAATTTACGTAATACTTTTTTTGCCACGATAAAGTCGATGGCCCCGATTTCAGTGCCGCCACAGGCGATGAAGCAAGGAACGAAGTCGTTGACCTGCTTCATAATACGGTTACCGAAGGCCAGGCGGAAATTCTTGATCAGATAGGCGTTGAAGTCTTCCAGCTTATCCAGCATTTCCTGGCTGACAGGATATGTCTTCTTCGACTCGTCAAACAGGGCGCGCAAATGGTCTGTGGAAATACGCACCTGCTCCGAGGTTTCGCACACGAAGGCATCGGCGCGGCTGTTCAGGTCGATGGGGATGGCACGGTCATACACCTTATCGGCCACGGCAAAGGTGGAGTCATCGTTATTGATGGTGCCCACGAACCAGAGGTTGTCGCTGATGGGGATGGTGCCGCCCTTGATCAGCACCGGGTCGTTATCCCACATGGCGGCCACCATGTCAATGCGCTGCTCTTCAATGCGCGGGATTTCCAGAATGGACAGCATCTCCGCGAAGTAGTACTCCACGCGGGCGATGTTCATCTCGTCCAGAATGACCAGATGGGGGTCGCGATAGAAGTTGGCCTCATACACGGCGCGGAGGAAGTCTGTCTCCGTGTACTTCTTGGTAAACTCATTGAAGTAGCCGTACAGCTCCGTGCGCTCACGCCAGGAAGGCTGCACCGATACCACACTGCTATCCAGACCCACAAACTTGCCGAACGCATAGGGAAGACTGGTTTTACCCGTACCGGAAATACCCTGCAGGATGATGATGCGGGCCGTGCCCATTGAGGCCACGAAATAACGCATCATATCAATGTCGTAATACAGGTGCAGCTCCATGGCTGCATAGCGGCGGAACCGATCACAGAACTCCTGCAGTGTAATCTCATTGTCGTACTCCGGAGGAACATACTGGGTCTTATAGAAGTTATCCACTGTGGTCAGGCGGAAGAAGCGGCTCTCATTGGGATCCACCGGCGGGGACTGCATGGTGTTGCGGTTGGGATTGTCTATTGCAGGCCGTTCCGCATCGTTCTCGTCAGTCTCGTCGGTCTGTTGTTCCTCCCTGCCGTCTTCATTCTCATCGGCCAGATCACCCAACTCGTCCAACACAGACTGGCGGTCGCCGCCCAGCTCTGCCACTTTCATGGCAAGGAGCTTGTCCTTCTCGTAGTTGGCGCGCAGCAGATCACGCTGCAGTTGCTTGACCTGTTTGGCCATCTCGTCATACTTCTTCACCGGCACACGGAAGCGAAACAGCTTCCGGCAGGCACGGATCGCCAAGTAAAGCAGCAGTGCGATAATTGCAATGAGTACCAGATTGGCAACAAGAAGCATTATCCAGTCGCCGGTGCCAAAGCTCTCGGAGTAGGACTCGATGATCTTCATGCGCATGGGGAAGTTGATAAGATAATTCAGGAAATTAAAGAACGCCGAAAAGATGTCGATAAATGCGCGAAACACCCGGCCGATGTCCTGATAGAAATACCTTAGAAAATTATCCATTGGTTTCTCCCTTGCTGATTGAATCTATCGGAGGCCGGGTAAAGAATTCAGGCATTCTCACCCTTACCGCCATCCTGCGGCGCATTGTTCTGCATCTCCGCCATCATCTCTGCGCGCAGCTTTTCACGGATCTCCGCTTCCATGGCAGCGCGCTCGGCAGCCCTGCGGGCCTCCTCTTCAGCAGCCTTGCGGGCGGCTTCTTCCTCTGCGGCCTTCCGTGCAGCCTCGGCCTCCATCTCCGCCTTCAGCTTCTCACGCAACTCCGCCTCCATTGCGGCACGCTCGGCGGCCTTTCGGGCCTCCTCGTCCTCTGCGGGAGGCGCATCCACTTTGACGGACAGCTCCTCACGCAGCTTGGCGCGCAGTTCCTCTTCCATCCTCTTGCGCTCAGCCTGGTGCGCCTCGGCAGCCTTCCGCTTCTCCTCGTCCAGGAAGTCCTCGGCGCGGCCACGCTCCTGCTCATACTTGATGCGGTTCTTCACATTCTGATACTCAAACAGCACGCGGAAGAACTGAATCAAATAGTACAGGAAGAACAGGAACACAGGCACCACGACCACGATCAGGAAGCCGGTGCTGGTCTGCAGATAGTCGAACACCTTGCCCACGCCGCTGATACGGGAGGAGTAGATGCCCACCACCTCCGACTCGTGCACGGTGAGGGAGTCGCTGATGGAGTTGTTATCACCCTTGGTCTCAAAGATCAGGTGACCGCCGCCATCGTAAATCTGGGTAATGCGGTGGGTGTTGAGCACACGCTCGCCGTTGATGACGGTCCAGTAAGTAATGATGTCACCCACCTGCAGTGTACTAGTGTCCTTAATGCCCTTATCGATAATCAGGTCACCCGGCTTCAGCGTGGGGTACATGGACTCAGTCTGGATAGAAAACACGCGCAGACCCAGGATACTGGGCACGCCGTTGCCGGAGGAGGACACAAATGAGGTATATGTAGCAAAGGCGGCAATCACAATGGCCACCACCAGCACTACATTCACAAGGGTGCTGATAATCCTATGTCGCTTCGTCTCCTCCGGAGCCTGGGCTTCGGCTTCCTGGTTCAACTGTTCTTCGTTGACCTCCAGATTCTTTTTCTTTAGGACAGATTTCTTCATGGATTCTTTCTCCCTCCATATTAATAACGGGTTTGCTGCTCGTTCCGTAATCGTTTACCGAACGTATATTATACCACATACTTGTCTATTGTGGTAGGGATAACGACATTTTTACCTAAAAATTCTGTATTATGTTCCAGGGATAGGCACCAGACCGCCGGAATGCTGGTCCTCGCCGTTAAACTGGATGCTGGCAAAGATACGCGCCTCGTTGCCGATGGCATTGGTACAATCCACATCCTGGCCTTCCAGCCAAACATATACCTCGATACGGCGCATCTCGCCTTCCTTGATGTCAAACAGCCTTGTGCTGGTAAGAAAATCGCCCATGTTATAGATTACGGCGATGCGCTGCACCGGCTCTGACTCCGACCAGGTAGATGTAGTCTGGCGGATCAGGTGGGCATTGTCGATGTAGACAGCATTTTCATCGATACTGGCAGTCGGCTCATACTCTTCTGCCACTTCTGTGGTTATGCCGCTCTCTTCCTCGCCTTCGCTTTGCACCACATGCCTGTCGCAGTTGGGCTCATAGATGAAGAATTCCTGGCTCCCGTTGGGTTGGCCCGTTTCCGGGTCTACAGGCGTAACCCGAATACCCACCCGGATGGCGTACTGCGCACCGGAGCCGCCATCCTGATGCGCAACCTCCTCGCTATCCCACACGGGCATGCCCACTACATAGGTGCCGTGGCCGGCCAGATCGTCATTGATGGCAGTGGCCTTGGTGAGTGAAACCTCCATGTCCACATCGGAACGCATATAAAATGTGCACATGGTGTAGTAGCCCTGTCCGCCGGCGCGGTTGGCGTTAGCAGTATCATTCAGCTCGTCCCATCTTCCTGTCATGCGGCCATCAGAGCCATAGTTGGCGGCAAAGAAACGACGCTGCATATTGGACCAGGTCACCGGTTTCAGTACTGACGTTTCACCGGTCAGCTCTGCAAAATCCAACTGCTGCACCCATTCCTCACTGTTATATCTGGGTGCCAGCTCCAGGCCGGCAGGAGCGTTGATATACATTGCCATGTCGCTGACGCGGGGGCGCTGGGAAATCGAGAACCATGTGTAGCTGGCTACCACCAACAGAGTGGACAAGGCAATCAAAACCCAAATATACAGGATTCGCCGTCTGCGCTGCGAGCGCAAAGACATGTCAACGGCGCCGGTTTTATTGTTTTGGTTTTCCTGACTCATGTTTCACGCCGTTTTCTTTCTCATGCAGCATCTCCTGCATGACCCGCAAACGCATCTCCTCCTCACTCTCCTCGACAGGGGCTTGGCGGAGCAAATTCTGCTCTCTGGATCTACGGATAATATTCATGGTGATCATCACAAAAGCCACCACCAGAATGACAGCACCGAGAGCAATGCCCACATACAAGGCGAAGCGCTTTCCGCTGATGCCCCAGCGGGACTCCCGCTGGCCAACCTCATAGCGGTTGCCCTGGGCGTCCCAAAGGGTGGCGTCGTCATCGACGCCGTACTGCTGATACATGGTGTGGGGCACTGTGGCATTGGTGGTGTCCACGCCCTTGACGTTGACGCCCACATAGTACTCTGCGGTGCCGGAGATGCTACCTGCGGAGAACCAGGCGTCACCGGCATTGTCCACCAGTACCGTCTCCTTGATGGTGTACTCCTTGCCGCGTTTTTCATAAAGCGTGGCGTATTTGCCGCCGTTGTCGGCGTTAATATTGATGGCCACCTTGGAAGCAATATCCACGTCGCCATCAAAGTCCACCCGGTAAACCCTGTCGGACTCGATGGTAGTGGCGCCATCCTCGGTGCGCTCCACGGTATAGCCCAAGTCATAGGTTTTGCCGGAGACGTCATTATCATTCAGTTTGCCGGTATCTACGCGCCAGGTCTCGCCGCCGCCGGTGATGATCTCCACGGTGGTGTTGGTGCCGCTCAGCTTGCTCAGGTCATCGCCGGAAACAGTGCTGCCGGAGATGTGTACCTCCACGTCCACCTTGCCGGTGTTCCCGGTCCCGGGGCGTGAATCAGATACTGTTTCCGCCAACTCCGTCCAACCATCGGAATTGTCCACGGTGGCAACGATGGTGGTATTGATGTTTGCCTGACCGGAGATACCGCTGACAGGGTCATCCCCCTGTGTCAGCTCCTCCAGCTCGCCCAGAGTAATGCTCTCACCGTCCTTGGTGTAGGAAACGGCGGTGTCCTGCTGGCGGGTGATGGAGGCATTGTCGGTATTGCTGGTGGTGCTGGTGCTGACGGTACCGGTGGTGCTGCCGGGATTGACACTGCTGCCGGTAATCACCGTTACCGTCTGAGGATGGGCATCCTCCACCACTGTGACGGCAGAGGCGGTGCCGGAAGTCTCCCGAATCTTCTGCACCAGCGTATCTGCCGACGCATCCGGCCCGGCGTAGTATAGCTGGGTCAGGGAGGCGCAGTCCTGGAAGGCTCTGCTGCCTACAGAGGATGTCTGTGGCGGCAGCGTCAGGGACTGGAGTGTGGTGCAATGGTAAAATGTCCAGTCGGGCACCGTGCTGATGGGGCACAGAATCGTAGCCGACTTGAGGTTGTCGCAATAGGCGAATACCACCATGCCCATGTTGGTTACAGAGGCGGGCACAGTGATGCTGCTGAGGGAGGTGCAACGATAAAATGCGTAGTGGCCTATGGTGGTCAGACCCGCAGGCAGGCGGATATTGTCAAGACTGATGCAGTCCTCAAAGGCAGCCTCGCCAATGGTCGTGAGGCCGGCGGGGAACGCCAGATAGGACAGCGTGCTGCAGCCCTTGAAGGCACGGTCTCCGATGCGTGTCAGCGTAGAGGGCAGGGCAACGCCTCGCGCATTAGCGCAGCCGTAGAACGCCAGGCTGCCCAGCTCGGTGACGCCCTCCCCCACCCGGATCTTGGCGATGTTCTCTGCCACGTCATACCAGGGCGGCATGATGTCATCGGAATAATCCGGCATGGCGCCTTGACCGGAGATGGTCAGTGTGCCGCCGGAAAAGCGCCATGTGAGATCGCCGGTGGTTCCCTCCAGAGCATGGGCCGTCACCGGCAGCACCGCCACGCAAAGCAGCAGGCACAGCAGCCAGGCGATGGGACGTATGAAGTTGTGATGTCTCAGATTACTTCCCATCATTTACAATTATCCTCTTTCGTTAGGAATGCTTTTTTTCTTGCCGTAGAATCAGCAGCCAAACAGCGCCAATCAATATGGCAACCAGTGCCCAGAAATTCCCTGCCGGGAGCAGCCAAACAAAAGCCTCCCGTGAATTGCGGAACCAATTCAGTGCAAAGCGAACTATGCCATATATGACCATATAAATGGGATAGATTTCGCCCTGGTTCTTTTTTCGGGAAATCAGATACACCAACAGGGTGGCAATCAGCAGAGCGGCAATCAGTTCAACCTCCCGGCTGGGGAAAACAAACTGTTTCCCTGTCTCGGGGTTCATATACAGTAGTCTGCCGCTGCAGCAGCCGGATCGAAGGCACTCCAATTTCATAACAGCCTGCATTACAGAGATGGAAGGCGCGCTCAAATCCAGTAGGGTTGTCCACTTCTCACGCAGAATGAGAGACAGCAGCAGGATAAACAGCGGCTCAAACAGTATGGCGCCAAAAAACGACAGGCCTTCCCATTCTCCATTCTCAATGAAATACATCAGCTTAACGCTGGCAAAGCCGCAAATGGTTAGCAAAATAGAGTAGACAGTAGTTTTTGCTATCGGCGCCTGAATCCACTTGCGGCAAAGGAGCATAACAGCCGTCATAGCGGCAGTGCCAATTACTAATGCTGCTATTAAATACAAATCCGAACACCTCTCTTTCTCTGGGCCGCACAGTGACGATGTATTATTCGCTCGCACTGTCCAGTATCACGTCACTATGACAGACTAATCGCAGTTTCTACCTGCGGTACATCATAATGCAAGTCAGCCTGGTGGTTGTTGGCGTCGAACCACGTGTATCCTGATGGCAGTTTATTCTTATATTGTTCTTCAGCTTCCTCCTTCGCAGCCGCATTGCTTGTGTGATTTTTACTAGTTGTAAACGTTGTTTTTTCTAGCCCCATATCTTTATCAGATATCGTTGTGCGCATCGTGGTCTGAACACTTGCTGGACCAATCGGATTCTCCGATATGACATCAATAATCGGTCTAGCTGTAACGACGCTCGAAATCGTGATGCTTTCACCGGGATCAAATCTTACACCATTAACAACCCATCCTGTTACGCCGTATTCCGCTCGATATCTCTGGACAGAGGATGTCTTTGTTTCCTCAAGTGTAGTTCTATCGTATTTGTGGAACCAATATTCACCTTCTGCCTTAGCATATGTTGTCGAGCCACATGTGGGTTTGTAGTACTCAACTGTCACTGTCGCAGTCTTGCTCACAAGGAACGTTTTTTTATCGATAGCCCTACGTACTTCTGTCCAGTCGACAGATTCGTCCGTTTTATCATACTCTCCTGTCGTTGTTCCAATCGATGAGGGAAGCACAAAGCTGAAAGGCCCACCATCATGACTTACATGCTCTTGCGGTGTCTCATACCCATCAATCGCAATGAAGGATATTTTAGGAGGTGCAGAATTGGTCTCACGAATCGTTATTGTGTTTGTTTCAACAGTAAAGACTGCTCCGTTTGTTTCCTGAACGTTAATAAAGTGGATTTTCTGCTCTCCGATAGTATGCGGTACCTCATACGACACAGGGTAATCTCTTGAGAAAAAAATAAGGTAAGCCGCCGTATAATTAAATGTACTAGAAGTAATCCTACCAATAGAGCAAGATGATACCCTTTTGCCATCAGAAAAATCGAAAAAGCTATTCGTATCATTGTTCGGAATAGATGCCGTAATGCTCTGACACGCCTGAATCTGAGATCCGATATTGCCCAATTCAAGGGAAACCGTAGGCAACGTATAGTCAACGATGCTGATATCATCAATCAATTTATCTTCATCATAATATGCGTAACCTTCGCTGGCCTTAATATACACATTTGCGTACTCGCTTGAATAATAATTCTCTACAGAAACAGCCGTTCTGTTGCCCCAATATTGCGCGTTCGCTCCCGTGTAGGTGTTAATCTCAAAAGAATTCCCCACACTCGGAGTAACGCCCTTGACGCTAAGTGTCGGGCTGCTGGAATACACGCTGACATCGTTCAGATTCCTGGAAATACTATCTTCGCCCACATTGCATATAATCCGGGCCGAATAGGTGCCAGCAAGTAGCGGCGAAGCCGATGTACTAAAAACACCGCTGTTGTAGGTCATATTGATGGTAACCGTCTCATACTGACTTGTACCGGTCCAGGAATAGCCGCCATTGGGGGCGGTCTTGCCATCCTGATAGGTCATAACAAGCTGCATGGTCAAGCCGTCCATGTTGACATACTGGGCGTTACTGCCATCAGGTGTTTCCAGCTTGATTCTGGCGTTAACATTGGGATTTTGCGCCTGGAGGAACGTGCCTGTAATGCTATTGCCCACCTTGCCCAAAACTGCCGTAGGTCCGGTGATATTCTCCGAAGGTACGGTGACATTCTCAGCCGTAGGCGCTGCCGTGGTGATAGTGTATTTCTCCGGAACTCCTGCAGAGGCGTTATTATTCTGGTAGGTCAGTGTGGTATTGCCAATCGTAACCTGCAGATTGTTGACATTATAGGTACCCACATAGTGCCAGTCATAATCACTGGCGCCGTTCACTTCGCTGACTGTCCTGCGCCCGGTATCGGGGTCCTGGCTGTTCAGCGAGACAACGTAACTTGTATTAGCACCTGCCAACACCTTGTAGCCATACTCTGCCGTGGCAGTAGGCGCTACGTAGTTAAGATTCAGCTTGACGTCACCGATTTTGGAAGCGGGAATCACGTTGTCATTCTCATCCGTAACAAGCACGGACATACCCACATCGCTGACAGAGAATGGGGCAAAGAAGGGCGTGCTCACGCTGCCCAGCGCTGTTGTACCAGGCTGCATCGTCACTTTGACAGTGCATGATACTGTGGTGCTGAGCTTACTGAAATTCTTTGTCGCTCCGCTTATCCCTGCCGCGCTGGCGTACTGCCGCGAGAGTTCATCAGAGCCAATCCAAATAATGGGATTCTCTGCGGTGCGTTGATTCGAATTCTCATCAAAGCAATCAGAGATAAAGACTGCCAGCAGCTTCCACTCGCCCTCCTGTGTGTACTTGGCGTTTGGAAGCGGCGCACCCTGTTCATCAATGTCCAGGGTATAGGTGGGCAGCTTAAGAAGCCAACCATTGTCGGTATAGATCATACCGCCGGACTCACTGTCGAGCTCATAGATCTTTCCGGTTACGCTGTTATGTACCACTGCAGTGACCAGTGCAGACTCGCTGTGGGCAATAACAAGGTGATCCATCACCGCATCGTTGGTCAGCGGAGCAAACTGTATCGTGTCGTGGTAAGTGCTCTTTGATGCATCCACCTTGTAGGTAGGCGGATCGGGGCTGATGATTGTGTACACGGGGCTCTCATAAGCACGAGTGATATAATTACCTTCGCTTCTCACATAGGCATAGGTATAGCGACCGGGTCTGACAATGGGAAGTGTACCGACGTAATAACGGTTACCCTCATCCCAGGTCAGGTCGGTATTAATTGTATTCGTTGCAGATCCGCCATTGGAATAGTACAGACGTGCACCGGTCAGGTTTTGAAGTTCCTGTCCGGAATTATCAAAAATTTGAACGATAACATCCTTGTTATAAACTCCCGCCTGGGCCTTCTCCGGATCGTATGTGTGACTCAAAGCGCCGCCGGCATTCGTAACTCGGGCATACAGTCCCAGCTTGAGATTCAGCGTTTTGTGCAAGCCCACCGCCTGGAGATCCTTATAATTTCCATCAAAAACCAGGTAGGACAAAACATACTCGCCGGAGCTGGTGAACGTAGTTTTGCCAATCCAGCGACCGCCGGAGGACGCCGTATAGGCCAGAGGTACATCCACCTGGTTGCCATCCTGGCGAACAAAACGAGCGTTAACCTTAGCAGGCATCTTGCTGCGGTCATTCACAGCAAATCTGACACTTACTGTCTCGGAATAGGAAGCATCAGAGGTAATGATGCTGACGCTGTCCTCACTTTCACCCCAGGATACCTCGGACACCACGAAGCCGGTTACCTCAACGTCCACAGGCTGCTCCAGAGGAAAGTCGATGCCGTTTAGACGAATATGGCGCAGATGGTAGACGCCGGGAGTCTTAAATGTATAGCTGCCGAGCCATTCACCACCAGACTGCTTGGTGAATGTCATTTCCTCTTCACGGCTTCCCTGCTGGCTGTTAATCTCACGAACGAAGAAAGCAGTCATCGTGTCAGGATCCACTCCCAAAACGCTGACAAGCACATCCGTGGTCAAATCCGCATCACTTGCGGCGTTGCCATAGTCCATCTCTGTCACTGTGGCGGAAGCGGTAACCGTTCGGACGTCGTCCATAAGGTCCATATTGCCCACAGTGGTAAGCTGGACAGAAGAACCAAATTGCAAATTCAACTGTCCCTCTATTTCAGCCGCAGCCAGGACCATGTCATTATTCAGGAACGCGCCATCGAGGTACATTATGGCTGTAAGCCGCAAGGGAACGTCAGCGTACATTGTGGCAATAGCGCGTGCTTCCACAACTTCGCCGGAAGCATTTGTCACACTATAGGTGGTATGAGAGTTGGTGGAATCCAGCAGCATGGGAACTGTAATACGTCCATTTGCAGCAAAATAGTTGGCGGTATCCATTTCACCAACAGCCATCAGATGGCCCGTCTCATCTACAAACGCCACCTTCATGGCGGAGAGCAAATCCAATGATCGCTGCATGTCCTCAGGCGTATCCGCATAGTAGACATAGCACGACCCTCCGCCCTGAGTGGTACTGCCGCTGGGCAGCAGCTCCGCCTCTTCCGCGGAACCCCAGACGCGGTTGATACCATCGTAACGGACAATAGTACCATTCTCGCTCTTTGCGGTGGCAGGCTCCAGCGTAAGCTTGGTGCTTTCCGTATTGGTACGGAGCCACAGGTCTACCACCAGACCATATGTATCCTCTGCCTCCATATCAGTAGGAATCAAGTCTTTTTTCTCGGTGATTGCCTTATTCAGCGAAAAGTAGCTGGAACTATCGAATTTAGGTTTATTGTTATTGCTTTCATCAATCTTGACGAAGCCGCCCATAGTCTCTGCGACGCCGTTTACCGTTACTCGCGTTGTTCCAATTATAGGCGCTTCGACAGTTACAGATATAGTGCAACCGGGTCGATTCGCTCTGAGTCGGTAATCGCCACCAACGGCAAGCTGCTCAAAGCGTGTCATGATGCCGCCGTATACCTTGATGGTCTTTTCCCCGCCCAGAAGACCCATAGCCTTTGTTTTATTGGCGCCCAGCTCTGTAAGAATCAATTCAGAATCGTCCGATACAACCACCGTCATATGGCTGTAATCAATCAAATCGGCAACCATGTTATTAATCTGATGCCCACTCACTCCGCCGCTCCCCCAGTAATAATGTCCGGTGCCGGCTTCGTAGTTGCTCTGGTATTGATTCAGGTAGCCGATATCGTCTACCAACGTATTATAGTCGGAAACGAACTGAGTCAGACCAACCAGCGAGATAATGCCATGGGTGGAGATGCCTCTCTCTGCAGCCGTATGGGCCGCCTCGGCGTTTGCGCTGACCGCTGCATCTATTGCATCTGTATTGCTGGGTTTATTTGACTTATACTTGTTTGTCAGCCCTGTCAAATCAGGAATTGAGCCCACATTATAATTTGCGCGATTGGCAACCAAATTGTCCCAGGTTGTGGGGGTGTAGGTCTGCCCAGAGTTCTGCGCATCCATGAACAGTTGGAAGTTGGCCAGTGCCACATAGGCTTCCTTCTGGGCGTCCATGGCCCTCAGCATAGCATTGAAGCAGGAAATCAAGTTCTTCAGATACGCTGATAACTCTGTGTTCTTGCCGTCGATTGAATCCTGTGCATACACGCTAATTAATCCCTGAAGCTGCGAGAAGGAATTATCACGCATATCTGCGTACAGTATGTCGACAGTGTCATGCGCATTTTCCACCTGACGCAGCATCTCTTTTTTGGCCTGCACATCGGCGCCGGACGCCTCCTCAGAGAGCTTATATGTGGCGATGGCACGAACACCATAGACGCCGGAACTGGTAATGAATTTTTCTCTGAGCGGATCCCATGTGACATAGGAGTAATCCGTGCTCAGCTCTTTCGCACGACCGTCACTGCCATAGACGGCGCCCTTAAGCGGGCGCGTCAGCAAGCTGGCAGTTTCCAGCTGAGCCGGGCGAAGGGCTATACCGTTGATGCCGTAGCTGGGGTCATACAGATTCACAAGGTTACCCCACGCCAAGTTGGACACGGTAACGTCACTGCTGATACCCACGGACTCATCCACATCAAACTCATCCGGAGCACTGCCGTCAGGCTTGCTCAGAGCAATCTCCAAGCTGCCGTTGGCAGACATACTGGTAGTGAGGCCAGCCACTTCGGGGGCTCGGGAGAGCGTAACCCAGGCGAAAGTGGCAGACATCGCCACAACTCCCGCAATCAGGAGTGCAAGGCCTGCGGCACCGATCTTTTCCCTGATGTGTGGAAGCCGCTCCTGATAAATCTTTATTCGCCTTACTGTGTCTTGTCTCACGTTGGCATCCTCCCCGCTCTACACCTCGGTAAGGTGTATGACTGGTTACTCTACTATCTCTTAATTATTCTCTATCGAAGGGCCTGCTATTGTTTGTGCTGATACTGCAAAGGTTTATACATGTGTCAAACTTAAGATCCGGATGATTCCGACGCCGTCACCACAATCGGTACATCCAATGTGGCCGGTGAATCATCTATCATCCCGCTGATCCGAATAGTCGTCTCCCCTTCGGAAATACCGGTAACTACACCACCTGACACAATGGCAATTCCCTCATCGAGAGATGTCCATGTTACTTCGCTGTCACCAAATGTCGCCGCTGCTACGGCGCTGAGATCAAGGTTCCCTCCCTCAGCTAAGCTTTGAGGCAGCGGAGTCTCTGTCTCATCTTCGCCACCGCTACGCAGCGCGGAATTCTCTGCGGGCATCAACAAAGCATCGCTGGAGAACTGCAGGTTCAATGTTCCTGTCATGGAGCGGGCAGCGTCTGCTGCAACAGTTGCATTCGTCACATAGCTGCCGTCGATGTACACTACCGCAGTAAGGCGCTGCGGAATATCCTGTTGCAGCGGCATGATAACATTCGATGCAAGGGGCTCGTCGCTGAGCGCCAACGCTCCGCTCTTTCCGCCATTCCCGGTGCCGCCACCGGACGGCATACTATATCCGTAAAGATACAGCTTTGCGCTAACCGTTCCGGCATCAGCATTAAAGGTAACCGCAGACTCATCCGGCAGGTGTGAATAAGAATCATAGTCAATACGGTCCGATATTTGAGGCTCGCCAATGCCCGTCAGATAGGCATACATACCGGTCTCGATCTTCTCCGCCTGCTCCATCTCGGTATAGGCATCCTTGCCCAGCGTACAGTTGAGTGCCGCAATAGCGATCACCTTCTGATCCTGATCCATAAAGACGACGCGGATACCCCGCATCAGCTTCACCATCTTTGTGGCAGAAAGATTCGCATCCGTGTGGAAGGTCATGTAGCTTCCGCCACCCTGAAGATTGGCATTTTCAGTGCTACCCTCATAAACACGGTTTTCCGGTTCGGTCTGCAGAAGCAAATTGCTCTCCTCGGCGTTCGTGCGGAAAGCCAGATCCACGGCGTAGCCGTAGAAATCGTTGATCATGGTGCTGCTGCCTGCGCTGGGATTCACCTGACTGGAAGCAAGCGCTCTGTAGCATACGCTGATATACACAGTAGGCATCCCCGTGGCAGTATTCATCGCAACATCCACGTTCATGTTTTGTTCGCCAAAGGGGATGTCTCTCACTGTAACCTTTGCTGAATAATCGTCGGCAAAGTCAGCAATGTCAGACAGAACACCACTTCCGGACGGCACAGTAATGGTAACACCTTGATTGGCAGCAACAAGTCCGAGAGCTGCATTCAGATCGAGATTGCCGCCGGGCATGACCTCGCTCTTTAATTCATCAATCTCTTTGCCAAGAACCAGCAGTTTGTCAGTATCCATCAGAGGAAGGACAATTTCCGAAATCTCTGACCATGTAAAGGAGTCCTTCTCTGCCATTTTTTCATCGCAGGTCTGAATTGCAGTTGTGATTGTCTGCTGATCCGTTGTCAGCAGGGAGACATAGCTCTGAAAATCGGGGATCACACCGGAAATACCCGGATAAAGTGACAGCAAGTCGGCCAGGGTCATTTCATCACTGAGAGCTTCATCTCGGGCGGCCTCATAGTTCTCAGCAGCAATGTTGGCCGCCTCCGTAGCGATATAACCAGCAAATGTGTGGCGCAAAGCCAGCTCAATCTCATCCAGAGCCACCTGAAGGCCCTCAGCCAAGCTTTTCACAGCCTGAATGTCAGCATCTGTGTAGCCGGTCGTCTGGTTTGTCAGCGTGTATTTTACAACCATGTTTGCAAGGTCCCCGCCCCGATCATTCAAGACATTGCTGGCGGCAGTGCGGGCGGCACTCTGGTGTGTACGCATCTCGCTGCGTGACGTCTGAGAGCCGGATTGAAACGCGCTCATGCTCGCATTGATACCGATGGCACGAACACCGTAACCCTCTCTGCTAAAACCATTTCCACTGTAGATATAAGAAACCGCAGAGGTCTTATCCAGACTCTTTACACGGCCATCCTCGGCATAAACAGGGGTTTTCAGAATGGTGGAATTGATCTTATATCCCTCTCCGTCCGGCTCAATATAGAGGCGGGAGGGGTTCAATGCAATAAGGCCGAGGCCGTAAGCGGGATCTGCCAGATTCACAAGGTTACCCCAGGTGAGGTTGGCGTCACCGATATTCTCTTCGGCACTTTCATCAATATCAGCCAAATCCAGACGGTCCAGATGCTCCCATGTCTCGCTGCTCATCAGCGCCACCTCCAGGCTGCCGTTGGCGCCCACCTGGGTCTGGATGCCGGAGACCTCCGGCGCCGTGGACAGCACGAACCAGGCATAGGACGAGGTGACCAGCAGCGACGACGCCACCAGCAGCAGCGCCACTGTGGATATCAGCTTGCTGCGCAAGGCCGCCACGCTCAGGCCGGGGAACCGCCTCTTAAACTCCGTGTTGTACTGTTTCATATCGTCTCTCCTCATGTTTACTGGGCGAATTATGATATATTGGGGGGATAATAGTGAACTGTCAGGAAACATCCGTCACTGCTCCGCGTCTGCGAAGCAGTCAAGGACATCTCTCGGGGTTCCCCCCGGCGCGGCGCCATCCCGCCGCGCCGGGGGATTGATTCGTTTTTGTTATCCTCTGCTATCCCATCAGGGGTTCTGCTGAGCAGTCGTGCTGCGCAGCGGCGTATACTCCATGGGCTTGAGATCAGCGCTGGAGGAGAACTGCAGGTTCAGCTTGCCGGTCATGGACTGCGCGTTGGTTGCGGACACCATAGAGTTGTCCACCACATCGCCATCCAGATAGACGAGAGCCGTCAGCTTGGTAGCCTGATTCTGACTCAATGTCATGAGATCAGCTTTGTCATCTCCGGTCTTATAATCCACATCATTGTTGTTCATGACATGAATCTTACCGTTATCACTGCCACCATCGGAATAGTCTATAGTGTAATTCACAAGCTTCAGCTCAGCCTTCACAGTAGTAACACCACTAAGCGTGCCTGCATCGGGCACCGCAACGGCAATAATCTCATTAGCACCGTTCACAAACACCACACGCACAGCACCAATCAGGTCTTTGAACTGTGTGTCACTCAAGGTACCATCCTTGGTGAACTCCATGTAGGAACCGCCACCCTGGGTTGTCTCTTCATTAGTAGCATCACTATAGATTCTCTGTGCAGCCGCAGTCTGCAGCTTCAGTTTGCTGTCAGCAGCGTTGGTCCGAACAGCAAAGTCAACAGCATAACCGTAAATGTCCGTGATATTGGTCACAGCGTCGCCGGTGGCAGCAGGTGCCTCCATTGAAGCCAGTCTGGCAGACATATCGGTCGCACTGGAAGTCTTATTCGTACTAAGTGTTGCACGAATCGGATTAGCCGCGCTGCCGATTACCATATTTGTTCCTCCCATGGGAACAGTCAGGCCAGGGATGGAGACGCCCGCAGAGTAGTTGGCAGAGGCCGCTGCCACCTTCGCAAGAGCACCAGTATTTTCGCTGTTCATCACAACAGTGAGATTTGAAATATTGTCAATGCCCCAGTTCGTCAACTCTTGTTGACTCATTCCGTTCAGTTCCGTATTGGTCTTGCCGCCAATCACACAGTGCGTCCGGTCGACCAGTGCATCCAGCGCGGTTACCACAGCATTTTTCGTTACATTTTCCGCATCAAGTAAAGCGGGGACAGTAATATCCTCATAGGCAGCAATAGCCGCATTGACATTGGTCTGGAAATCATCCGAAGGCGCCTCGTATTTTACGGGAGTACCGGTTCCAGTGGGCTCCTGGGGATTTTCCTCTTCCTTGCTCAAGCTGTATGCGTACTGGGCATATCGAATCGCATCACCGATATTGGTTTTTGCAGTACCAACAGCAGTAATAATTGCATTGATATGGCTAATATCGTCCGCAGTAGGCGTGTAAGCGCTTCCGGTGTTAGCGTATGCAATAATGGTGTTCACCAGGGCAGCTCCGTTAACAGAGATCGCGGCTGCCATTCCATTGGAGGCGCTAAGCAACTTGCTGGCAGCCGTGATGCGTGCGTTGCGGAAGGCAATTTGCTCCTCACTCATGCCGGCAGCAACACCAATAGCACGAACACCATAGGGATCCGCCGGATTAGGCCCAGACTCACCCGCAAATACAGTGCCTTTGTAGAGGCCTGTGATGGTATTCCCGTTCAGCTTGGTCACCCGGCCATCAGCGCCATACTCGGCAACCATAAGGCTCGCGGCACGGTTCAGTTTGTCCGCAGCACCGTTCAGATTCAGCCGGGCGGGATTCAGCACGAATTTGCTTGTACCGTAGCTGGAGTCGCTGAGGTCCACCAGGTTACCCCAGGTGATGTTGGCAGCAGTGACAGCCTTTACCTCAGAGCTGTCACCCACGTTGGAGGCAATTTTTTTCATGTCTGCAGCCGTTTCGTTGTCCAGCAGCGCGATCTCCAGGTTGCCGTTGGCGCCGACGCTGGTGCTGATGCCGGTGATCTCGGGAGCCGTAGACAGGGTGAACCATGCGTAGGTGGAGGACACCACCATGATGGAGGCGACCAGCAGCATGGCCACAGCGCCCATCAGTTTCTTCCTGACGCCACCGTAGCTATTCGCTTGGGATTTGGTCATAGTTTTTTCTCCTTTCCAGAATATCGGAATTTGTCTCTGCGTGTTTTATCTCCCGCCGGAGACGACATTGCCCCCATGCGCTGCCGCGCCGCGAACGGCTCATGAAGGGTCGTTGCCCGTGGCGCTTCCATAGAGAACGGGCCTGCCCGCACCGGCTACGGCGCTGGCGCAGCCCGTATGGAACGGGCACGCCCATTCCCTACGACAACGCCATCATCCCGCCGCTCACCTTTGGACGCGAGCTTCGCATGAGGTAACATCTGCGTTTCAGACGCCGGAGAACCGGTGTCCGCTCCCGCCGGAGCTATGTAAACGGCAGGGATGGCTGCCGAAACATACGAAAGGATTTGCTATATAAGGGTTGCGCCGTCAGTCCTGCCACCACAGGAGGCCGCCCAGGAACCTCTCCAGCCAGGGGCGCTCGTCCTCGCCCTCTTCACTGACGAGGCGGAGGTTCATTTCAATGCCCAGGTGACCGCCCACCAGCGCATCGGTACATTCGGGGTCGTCCCCCTCCAGCCACATGACCACAGTATACTTGTGTATCGCACCGGGTGACACGCCATTCTGCCTGCCGGAGGCAACGACTACATCGTCCACAAATTCCAAAGGCACCGCCCGATAGTAGGAAACATCGCCCACAGCGCGTACCAGCTCATACTGGCTTGCATCTGCCAGAACATCCAGAAACTGCGGGTTGGGATAGCCGTGGCGTGTATCGTCTCTACCGGGAATCGTTTCCACACTGCCATCGGCAGAGGGTTGGGCAAAAAACTGCATTTCGCCGTCCTCAAACACCATAATCCATGCCGCGGAGCCAACGCTCTTGCTCTCGGAGTTCAGTTCTATGCTCCATATGTAGTCCACCGTGTACTCGCCCTCATTGCGGGCGTAAAAGGTGTAGGCGAAATAGTCCTCATTGTGGGAGCCGTCGACTTTGTCAACATTGGAAGGGATGTCGCTGATGGAGATACAGGGTACGCTCTCCGCCGGGTCGCTGAAGAGATGGGTGGAGGGATTTCTGAAGTCCTCCGTCTCGCTGAGGACGAAGCCCGCATTGAACATCTCCTCGGACATGTTGATGGTGAAATGTCCGCGCATCTGCATGGTCCACGACATGATGACCATGATGAACAGCAGGGCAAGCAGGGCGCCCAGCAGAGCCCACAGGCCACGGCCGCGGAACAGCCAGCCCAGGAAAGCAAAAGGATTGTGCTTGTCGAAGTAGAGCCCCAGGCTGGAGGCCATCAGCTCAAACTCCTTTTTGGTATAAATCTTCTGCCGCTTCATCTCCTTGCGGAGTGCCTTGCGGCCGGCTTTAATCTCCTTGACCTCCTGCTTTGTCAGAGGTTGATTGGCCCGGGTGTGCTTGAAGGGGCCGCGCTCCACAGCGTCATCTCTGCCCTTTTTCTTATCAGCAGCGGGCTTCGAATCGTCAGTGCGCCGAGGGGCAGACTTCTTTTTCTCACCGGAGGGTTCGGGTGCTTTTCCCTCCTGCGCCAACTCCTTTTTCACTTCATCGGGGATGTAATCATAGGGTGTGGGCATTGGGAAAACTCACCTCGCAGGGGAAACTGAATATATGGTATTTACTCCGGTGTGCGCTCGCGCAGCAGGCAGTCGCGGATCATCTCATCCTCCGTGACAGCACCGCCCAAAACGGGGCCGGAGGCGGCGTAGACACCGCAATCCCGCAGCCAGGCGCGGGCAGTGTCACTGTCCACTCCGCCGCCCAGCAGCGTGATGCCCTTCAGCCGAAGAATATCCATCTGTTCCGCCGTCTCACGGCGAAGGTACAGCTCCCGGCGGAAACGGACATGGGTAAAGCCCACTTCCTCCACCTGTTCGAGGGGCATTTCCGCAGGGTCGTATTCATCAAGTACCAGAGTGATACCGTTGCGGATATAGCGGTTCAGCAGCTCCCGAACTGTTTTGCTGCCCTTGGCTGCCACCTCCGCCGGGACGGAAAGCCACAGGAGGGATCGATCCACCGGCTGGTCACCGAACAATTCCTCAAACCGCTTAAGCTGGCTGCCGATGCGGTAAAACTGGGGCAGCATGGGCAACAGAACGCCCCGGCAGTCCAGGCGGCAGTTGGTCATGCGCAGCAGCGCGTCCGCCGCCTCGTACAGAAGGTAGAAGCTGACGTCAGCCGTCAAGCCGGTGCGGCTCAGCATGTCCGCAAGTGCCGGCAGCGGCTCCGTATCGCCGGGCTGTCCGGCAATCCCCCCCACCCAGGGCTCCGCCTCATACAGGCGAGGCGCCAATGTGTCGCAATCCACCATGGGGCGGAACTTCAGCCCCATGGGGCGATTGGGCTTTTTCTCTACCAGAGGGATGGTTTTGGGGACGGTAAGGGAATAGTGAATATATTTATTGTACACGCCGCGGCATTTGCTGCGGCAGTTCCGCAGAATACGGATCAGCGCAGGGTTCCAGTCGGTACCCTCGCCGGCAATAATCTCGTCCATCGCCTCCGCGAAGGGATCCTCCGACTTGGTCTGGGCAGCAAGATGATCCAACTGGTGGGCGAGGCCTACGATCTGGGCGATGGGGCTGATGTCGCTGCCGCGGCGGCCATCGGGATAGCCGCTGCCGTTCCACCGCTCCATGTGCTGCTGGCAGCTCTCGCGCTGCATCAGCCAGGGGATGTTCTCTGTGGCAGCTTCCTCTATCTCCCCGGTACGCTTCTCACGGCGCGAGGCGCCTGCCTCCTGCAGCGCGGCAATCAACTGCCGGCCATCGGTGGTGTACTTGCGGTACACTGCCTGTTCCTCCGGGGTAAAGTCACTACGCCACAGCTGATACTCCGGGGGCACCAACGCCTTGCCCAGTTGATGGTACATGCCGCACTTGTAGGCCAGGTCGGCATAGCGGCCCTGCATTTCATCCAGGCCGATCTGCCTGTCATTGGCAAAGCCGTCGGCGCAAGCCTGCACGAACAGTACCTGCGTATAGGCGGCCACTCGCACCGACTGCTGGCGTACCGACGGGGCCAGGCCGCGGAACGCATCGTCCCAGCTCTCGTAATAGCTCTTTTTCCAGTTCAAATCTGCCACTGCTGTCGCTCCTCTATCCAATCCCGCCCGGCTTGTCCCAGGTGCGGGCAGAATCACTCGTCATCAAAAATGTCGTAATCCACCAGGGGCGTGGAATCGTTCTCTTTCAAAGCCTTTTTCTTCAGAAGGCTGGTCAGCCCGACGATGCACACTATGTTCAACACCAGGCTGATGCCAAACAGCACCGGCCACAAGCCGTGGCTTTTTACGTTGCACTGCTCCGCGCCGCCGGATTCCAGCAGGCGGGCAGTCAGTACCGAAAGCTGTTCTGTCGCGGCATCTACCGCCTTCTGGTCGCCGCTGCGCAGCGCTGCCTGGGCAGTGTTCAGCACGTCGTGCATCGTCAGCCATCGACTGTTCTCCAGGTTGTTATCCCCTAAGGAGTAGGCCAGCGTCAGCGCATCGCTGAGCTGCTGGTAATTCACCGTGGAGAGATTCTCCGTGAGCTCCGTCAAGGCGGACAGAGCAGCGTCCACACCCTGGGTATCACCTGCTTCGATGGTATGCCGGGCGGCAGCAACTACTTCCGCCAGATGCTCCTGCTGGATCGGAAGAAGTGACCCATACAGCGACTCCGCCTCGTCGATCTTCACGTTTAGGGCCGCGGCGGCCTCCTGGGCGGGGTCTCCCACTACAGAGGTGACCTTCACTTCGCTGCTGCCATCTACAGACGGGGTAACCTCTACCACGCGTACTACATTGCGCCGCTCGATCAACGCACCGTCAACAGCATATTTCTCGTAGCGGAATGCAACAGTAAACTGGCTGCCCGCTGCTGTGTCTGCCGCAACCGGGATCTTGACAGAAACCGTCTTTTCGCCCGGCTGTGTCAGTCGGAAGGAACCATCGCCGGAGATGCCTCCCAGCTCACTGCTGCTGAAGGATCCAGCTTTTGCGCCGGTAACAGTCACATCACCGCTGATTTCCCCGTCTCCTTCCAGAAGCGTAATCTCTATATTCTTTCCCGCAGGCACAGCATAGTCAGCGGCCCATACGGTATTGGCCAGCCCCAGGCACAGCAGCAGGGCAAACGCTGCACCAAAGGCCTTCGATATCACTCGCATGTATTTCTGCCTTTCTATATTATAGGGTAAATGCGTCCTTGGAGGATGGAAGAAAAACCGCATTTGGTAAATGGGCGCACTCCTCCCTATAATTACCCTATAATACAGTCTTTATTATAACGTAATCCCGGCAATAGTCAAGCACGGATTCTGCAGTGGAAAAATATGCCGCTGTGAATTATTGCCCCTACGCATGCACGTAGTCCATCGTTCCCCTTTCCTTTTCGATAATTGCCGGGAAATGCCATTTTTAACGTTTATGGGCTGTTTACCGTGCATTTCGGCATCCATTGCAACATCATTTCTGTGCTTCTACCCGGTGGTTTCTTACATCTTTTTTCGGCGAAACGCACAAAATGCAGGCAGCATAGTGCAGCAGATTAACGATGGGACAGCATATCGTCAGCGCAATACCGGGTTATCATTGCGTTATCTCATCAGATTGTGTATAATCATGGTGCCAAAGTCATGCGGCATAGAAATAAACGTTAATTGTGAGTATACTATGGATTATATCGTACTGGATTTGGAGTGGAACCAGCCCATGCGGCGGGAGGAGCGGATCACCGACCCCTTCCCCTTCGACTCGGAGGTCATTGAGTTCGGCGCCATCCGGCTGGATGAGCAGTTCCGCCCCCAGGGGGAGTATCGCAGCTACGTGCGGCCCTCCTATTACCCCAAAATGAATATGCACGTGGCGGGGCTGACCCGGATTCGGGCCCGGGATCTGGCGGCAGCCCCCGCCTTCCCGGAGGCGTATCGGGCGTTCCGGGACTGGTGCGGCAACGACTGCTGCTTCTGCACCTGGGGCCCCGACGACATCCCGGTGCTGATGGACAACATGCTGATCCACGGCCTGGACACCGACGACATGCCCACCTGCTTCGACTTGCAGCACATCTTCGCCGTGGAGATCATGAGGCAGGAGCGGCAGTTCTCCCTGGAGTACGCCGTGGAGCTGCTGGGGCTGGAAAAGGACCGCTCCCACGACGCGCTGAACGACGTGCGCAACACCGTGCGGGTCTGCTCCCGGATGGATTTGGCGGAGTACATGGGCGACTACGCCCTGCGCTACGTAGGCTACGCAGAGGACAAGCGCAGCGGCCTTTCCCTGGGGGTGCTGTTCCCCAGCCTGGAGGAGGCCATGGCGGACGATGCCATGACCGCCCTCACCTGCCCCTACTGTGGACAGGCCCTGCGCCTTCAAAACTGGGTGCGCCACAGCAACAGCGCCCTGCTCTCCTGCGCCGAATGCGACGAAGGGGACGCCTATCTGGGCCGCTTCACCTGCCGCACCCTGCGGGACGGCTCGGTAAGGGTCAGCCGCACGGTGCTGGAGCTGAACGAGGAGCTGTGGGACGTGTACCAGGACGATCTGGAAAAGGCCTCCGCGGCGGAGAATGCATAAAAAACTCCCTTTGGGCAGGTGGAAAAGCGCCTGTTCCAAAGGGTTTTTTATCTTTTCAAAAGATTGTGATTTTTTTCGCAAATAGGGATTTACAATTTGTGGCACACTATGGTATAGTGAAACCACGAATAAAGGCCCTGTTTTGGGGTGAAATCTATTTGAAAAGGAGAACGATTATGGCAAACGTTGTTGTGATTACCGGCGGCGGCTCCGGCATGGGGCTGGAGGCGGCCAAGTGCATGCCCAAGGAGAAGATTATCGTGCTGTCCGGGCGGACGGTGGCCAAGCTGGAGAACGCCGTCAACGCCCTGACGGAGCTGGGCTTCACCGCCTACGCCCACGCCTGCGACACCTCCAAGCGGGAGAGCGTGCGGGAGCTGGCGGAGTACGCCGCGTCCCTGGGCACGGTGAAGAACGTCATCAACGCCGCGGGCCTCAGCCCCAACATGGCGGACGGCGAGAAGATCCTGCGGGTCAACGCCCTGGGCACGGTGTACGTCAACGAGGAGTTTGCCAAGGTGATGGGCCCGGGCAGCGTCATCTGCGACATCAGCTCCAACTCCGCCTATTCCCTGCCCGGCTTCCTCACCAATATGGCCAAAAAGAGCTATCCTCTGGCGGAGAGCGACGAGGCCACCTACCTGAAAAAACAGCTGAAGCTGGCCAACATGGCCAAGACCGACTACCAGAAGTCCGGCTTCGCCTACGCCCTCAGCAAAAACTTCGTGTGCTGGTACGCCCGGAAGTGCGCCTTTGCCTACGGTAAAAAGGGCATCCGGGTGGTGTCCCTGAGCCCCGGCCTCATCGCCACCGACATGGGCAAGCTGGAGGAGAAGGAGGGCGGCTTCCTCATCCCCTTCACCGCCGAGGAGCGGATGGGCCGGCCCGAGGAGCTGGGCTTCGCCATCGCCACCGTGGCCGACGAGCGCAACGGGTATCTGGCCGGCGTGGATGTCCTCTGCGACGGCGGCAGCACCAACGGCAAGGAGTTTAAGAAGGGGAAGTAAGCCGCAGCGCTTCTCCCCGGCAAGCAAATGATTGCCATTTAACTCAGACTGTAGGCAAAGATATTTGCGGACAGGCCGGCGTAGACGTGCTTTGCGACGGCGGCAGCACCAACGGCAAGGAGTTTAAGAAAGGGAAGTAAAGCGTCCCGCGCTTCTACTCGACAAGCAAATGATTGCCATTTAACGCCGAGGCGGCCCGGTGGGCCGCCTCGATTTTATGCCTGGAATGGCGGCGGTACATCCATTATCGTGCCATTTTTCGTCATTTTTACCGATACTATGCTGACAGTTAATTGCTTTCCCGCCCGCCGTAGGATATAGTTATTTTGTGTGTTTGGATATTGGGCAGCGCGGCGTGTTTTGGGAACTCTGCCGCCAGCCGTTTTTGCCGGGCTTCGTACGCCGGTCGGGTACGCGCCGCCCCGGCAATTCTTGATGAGGGATGGAAACATATATGGAGAATGTACGAACTGTACTCCTGGCCGACAGCGGAGAGGAATCCCGCCTCCTGCTGCGGGAGCTGGTGGAGAGCACCGGCGAGTTCACCGTGGTGGCCGCCGTCGGCGACGGCATGGAGGCCCTGCGGCTGTGCGACCAGCTACGGCCCGACCTGGTGCTGTCGGAGGTGGCCCTGCCCCATCTGGACGGGCTAGGCCTGCTGAAAGCCCTTCAGGAGCGGCCCCAGCCGCCCCAGGTCATCATGCTGTCCGCCTTCTGCAACGAGCGTACCATGGCAGAGGCGGCGCGGCTGGGTGCCTTCTACTTTATGGCCAAGCCCGTAAACCCCGCTTCCCTTTTGGATCAGATGCACATGGCCGTCTCCGGGAACGAAACGGCGGAGGGCCAATCCGCCGCCCTGGAGCGGCGCGTCACCGCCATCTTCCGCGAAATCGGCATCCCCGCCCACGTCAAGGGTTATCGGTATCTGCGGGAGGCCATCCTCATGGCCGTGGACTACGGGGACATCACCGGCACCGTCACCAAGGCGCTATACCCGGACGTGGCCAAGCGCTTCGGCACCACCGCCTCCCGGGTGGAGAGGGCCATGCGCACCGCCATCGAGATGGCCTGGCTGCGAGGCGACGGAGAGGCGATTTGGCACTATTTCGGCTCCCCCACCCCCACCAGCTGGCGCCCCAGCAACGCCGCGTTTATCGCCACCATAGCGGATCGGCTGCGGCTGGAAGAGCAACGCAGGGCGTAATCCAGCCCGCAGCGCTATACGTCAATAGAAACAGCCATGTGATACACCCCAGCCCGGGAAGGCCTTCAACCTCCCCGGGCTGTGCTGTACTCAATAACACCGCAAAAACCCGAACACACCGCGTAACTGCTCTCTGAATTCTCACCGATCCCCCTCCGCAACCTGTTCGGCGCACCTCGCCCAGCTTGCAAAAGAAAAGTATCTTACAGCCTTGTTGAAGATTCTGGCGTTATCTATGATTCGATAATACATCGTGTGGCTCAGCGCGTTCGGCTGTATCCAGATCACATCCGCGTGCCTGATGATGCCGGTGTCGAAAACGTAATCCTTGTCGATGAACCTCACGTTCCCCGTCAGGATGCCCTTGATGCCTTTTGCCCAAGTTTCATGACCGCCGAAAACAAGTGTGTTTTTCTGCACCTCATACGGCCACTTATACGACTCATCGGATGCCTCCGCCTCTTCTTCGGCCTGCTTGCTGTTGAACACATACTCGCGCAGGTCGGCAAGCTCCCGATGCTCCCGCTCCGCTGCGGCCTTGATACCGGCCAGCGTCTTCTTTGTCTCCCGGCTCTCTTTTTCACTGGCATGCAGCGCCGCCTTGAGCTTCTTGATTTCATCCTTCAGCGCCGCGGCATCGGCAGTGGCTTCCTCTGGCTGATCCTGCTTTTCTTTCTCCCCTGCGGTCTCATTCTCAACCGTATCATCCAGCCAACTAAGGTCTCCGTCCAAATTCAGAGCCCTGGTCATCCGCCGCGTTGTGCCAAGTGTGCTCATCAGCATGAGGGCATTCGCCGCGTCCTTCCCTTTTATTCCGTACTTGCCGAGCATCTTCGCCTTGCTGTCGTAGAGATGAAGATTGCGGGGCAGGACGCAGCCCGTTTCCTCATAGATGATCTGTGCGAGGCTCCGCGGAAAGTCAAAGGCATCTCCCTTCATTCGGTATTGTCGGCTGTAAGTCTCCGGAATACTGATGGATTTCGGCAGCTCCGCTTCTTCGGCTCTACCCTCCCAGATATCATCGTCCAGCTCATCATACTCGAAGATGCCCCAAGGCAGCGATTCTGTAACCTCCCCCATAAACCCGCAGCAGGCACCGTAGAGCCAAGGCAGATCGTCATCGGTCTCGGCCAGATAGAGAAGCGCAAAGCACATGGCGTAGGGATCATCAATCTGCATCGGCTCCATGGGTTGCACCGGTATCTGCCCGAAGTCAGTCAGGTCATCGTTCATGATACGCCCCTGCCTGGTAATATGCATCGTGTATGTTCTTGCGTTCTTGTACAGCTCGTTTGCCTTGTCGATCAAGTCATCCGAACGCATCCCCGCCTTGTCCATGCGCATACTGATTGCCAGGGTGTCGTCCATTGCCCTATCAAGATCGGACGTTGGCAGAGCGCTCCCCCGTCCAAGGATGGAAAGCGGATCGCGCTGTAAATCAAGGGCGTTCCTATTCAGCTTTGGCGGGGCAGCGAGTGGGTTGACCAGTGGAATGACCGCCTGCCCCTTCGGTTTTCTCCTGCGCTCCTTCTCCACTTTGTCCACAGCCGCGCTAAACTCATCAACCAGCTTATTGTAGGTAACTCGGCTTTCCCGGAGTTCGCTATCGCACTGTGTGATCGCTTCCAGGAACGGCGCAAGGTTCTCGTAGAAGCGGTCTGTCCATTGCCAGAAAAGCTCCCGGAACTGCGCCACCGCGTCATCTATTGCTTCCTGCGGTATTCTGGCGATCAGCGCATCATAGTTTTGCCGATCAATAGACGATCCGGTTTTCCGTTTTGCCAGCCACTCGCTTGTCACGGTTCTGGGATACCCGGCTCCATCTGTTTCTATTGGGTTTCTGTGGTGAAGAATATACTCTACGCTGTATATCAGGTCATATTCGTACTCGGAATCCCACGCATCATGTCTGCATAGTTCATCCAGTATTCTATCATCCGTGGGCAGCAGCCGATATATTTCCCGCCAGTTTTCCTGCGCGGTAATCTGGTCAAGAATCCAGATAGCCGCCGCAAAAAGGATATGCGACTGAACGTCCATGTGGCTGTGGGTCATGAACGGGATATTCAAATCGACCCACACATCTCCGATGGACGGCTGGTTTCCGTCGGGAGCTTTATATCGTTTATAGATTTCCGGCATATAGTTGAGAATCGCCTTCTGCCGCCGCTTCGCCATCGCGTCGATCAAGTCGAAGGTGCTGAGGCCGTCTCCTCTTTTCCGGGATTCGCTTTTTTGCATGTACTTTCTGTACTGCGTAAATGCCGACTGAATGTGTTTTTCCCACTCGGACTGCGTTGTGCAGGGTGTAACGGGCGGGATCAAATCCATCTTCTTTGGTTTCTGAAAGCCCTGCATTGTGTTCACCTCTCTTTCTGATTTCCTACTATTTCTGTTTCTCACACAACTACGCTTTTATGGCTGCCTGGGGATGTGATTGTGATGACGCGGCGGCCGGTTGCGGGGCAGCGGCAGGAGACAGCCGGATATTGCGTCGCTCAGAACAAATAAGGGATGAGCACGCGACTCAATCCGCGACCCATCCCCATCTTTCACTTCCCCAGCATCTCCAGGATTTCCTCGATGCTCTTGCCGGACTTTTCTACCGCTTCCAGAATCTTCGCCTTATCCTCCTCGGCCTTCTTCTCAGCAGCCAGTTTATCAGCCTCAGCTTTTGCCTTGACCAGCTCTTTCAGCTCGGCTTTCTTCGCCTTCAACGTTTTACCCAGCTCGGCGATCTCGGCTTCAACCGCAGCGATCTTCTCCTCAACGTTCTCCGGGATGGAAACAGACAGCGTTTTCTTGTTCTTAGAGCCCTTGGGTCTCGGCATGGCAGTACTCTCCTTTTCGGCGGCTCATGGAGCCGGAACTTGATGCTTCTACAATAACACGGAGATTGGGATTTTTCAAGATGTTATAGCACCCGTTTTTTTGCATCATCTTCAGTGCTTCCCCTGCTTGATTGCCTACAAATTCAAAATAGTCACGCTAAGTCAGACTGCCCGAGAGAGTGCAATCTCGTTTCAATATCAATACTTGTGTCATGGAGATAATCAACTGAATCCTCTAGTGATATGCCATCTTTATCTATTGATATAATTTTAAAAACCTTGACGTCCATCTCTGAATATCTCTGTTCAATAAGCCTACCACTCCACAACATCCGAATGCGTCGTGAATTTCAACGTCCACAGAAGGTAGTCAACCAGCTCCGGCTTCTCCTTGAACTCTTTCCTGGCATAAGCGGCATCAATCATGAAATCCGGGCTCATCTTCAGAAACTTCTCATCATCAAACGTTGCGTCAATATCATTCTGAATCTTCGCCTTCATTCCCGGCCACGAAAGGCCTTGCTTTTCAATGCTGCGCCGGAATTCAAGCATGAAGGCGTCTTTGTCCTGCGCAGTCATATCATCAATCCGTTTTTTCATTTGATGACCTCTCCAGTACTTAGTTTTATCCCTCTGTGTCCATCGGCGCGAAGCGCCGCCAAGGTTGGTAGCTGGGCAAGGCCATAATTCTACTTGCTCTGGAGAATTCTTATCAACACAGTGTGCCCATCATCAATCTTGCCATCGGACACAGCGCAACCTCTCAGCCACACTCTACGTCACTCAGCATCCGCAGCCACACTCTCGTTCTCATCCGCAGTTGCATTACTCTCGCCCACATCAGCGGCCTCCCCGTGGTCAGAGAAAATCACCCCAAACTGAAGGAACATGGCATACAGATTGCTCCTCACGCCGGGAACACCCAATTTCCGCGGCCCGGATACGAAGCCTTCCCTTTCCCGCTCTTCGACTGCATTCCTGTACGCCAGGTCAATCGTGGAGCGAGAGATGGATTTCTTCTTGCGTTCGCCAACTCCAGTGATAATCCGCACGTCATATCTCCATAACTGCATTCCTAAAATTCTTGTGTCCTCGGCCACAACTTATACCAGCAGTCTTCACAAATTTGCCCCGCCGCCTTCAACATACCACCGCCGCGCTTCAAGTGGTGTGTTTATGTCGTACTATGTTTCTTTTCCACAGCGGACGCATATTTCGTTCATGCATCAGCAGGCTTCGTCCACAAGCTGAGATTTTTCAATCACAGCCCCCACTCTTGATACACCGCTTCACGTTTTTCGATTGTTTGTTTATCAGCGAAGGAGTTCATGGCTACAGTTTTCACGTTTCTACGGACTCTCCTATTCTTAATCGACCGTAACGCCCTGTGAACCCAGACGAACGGGAGCAGCCATGGTTTATTCCTTAAGTATGCATAGTGTGGTACGGTGATTAAGCTCTTATACGGTGGGAACAAGCCTCTCACAGCCCTCTTCAGCATGGAACTCTTGCTATACCCCTCACTCCGTATTGCATTAACAGCTCTATTGCTAGTATTTTCTTCATTATCAAAACCGAAGATGCCGTTTCTGCCAATCAACTCTGTAGCGGATGTGAAGAAGGATTGTGGCAAAGAATTTATAGCAACCGGAGGCTTAACATCAAACCAGTATTCGTTGAGCGCAAACATGCGCTCTGTGAACGCCCACAAATCCAGCTTCTCCAACTCGATCTTTATCCAGCTCCAGTCGAACTCCGGTCCGCGAGATGTTAGCACAGCGATATCCAGGAACTGCCGGAAGCCAACGCCGCTGTTCATGAAGTGCTTGCGAAGATGGAGGATCAGGAACATGAAGTGGAAATTCCAGTCCAACTTGTTCCCTTTCACATGCTTCCAGAAGTCGTTGAAGTATTCCACTTGCTTGTCCACATTCACCGACTCGGAATACACAAGATGGTCGTGAAGCTCAAACTCCATATCATTCTTATAGTATTGCCATTCACGGTCATCGAAGGATGATACACAGTTTAGGCCAAGGCTTCTCAGCCTTTTATCGACTTCTACTCTATCCTCTGTATGTACCACAATATCCGTATCGCCCATGGTGCGGAAAGCCGGGAACGGGTAGTAGTCTGCAACGGATGAGCCCTTGATCGTAAAGTGCTGAATATCTGCTAAGGCGGATTCGATCTTTTGAATCAGACTCTGCCGATTGGCATAGAAGAACATGACGGAACTGTAGAGAGTGTTCAGCTCGGTTAGGTACGGCTCAGGAATAAAGTCCTTGCACTGGAAAAAGAGAATCCCTGCGACTTCATGCTTTTTGGCTAGAGCAATAAGGGCGGACCAGTCCGTGGTAAAGGGGGTAGTGGGGGTAGAGTGGATATGGTCTTTGAGGATTTGTAGTAAGTTTGACATAAGTTTTGACTCCGTGTTTTTGGCTCCGTGGCTGATGATTATGTTATGAGGATTTAACTCTACGCCTCATACAGTTCTAATCGCTTGTAAAGATTTCTTCTCTTTTCTGCGCCTTCAACTATGCCTTTATCGAGTATGTTCTTCCTCTTGCCGGTCAAGACTCGCACGCCATACCTTCCTCCGTAGAAAAGCCAGCCGGGTATCAAGAGCGCCTTATGTTTTTTTGCCGCAGGCATTTTCAAGTACAGGACGTTATTCACTGAACCTACAAACTGGCGGAACATGCCGTTTTTCCCTACGCCATCTTTGCCACGGTCTGAAATCATCATAGTCTGATAGCTGCGTCCGGCATCCTTCACGCCGAAATTGCCCGACGACAGAATATCCTCCATGAGCTGATCCGCAAGTTCATCGGTCTCTCCAGCCCATTCTCGCTTCTCAGCCCCAAGGTACTTGATGCTCACCTGTGTGAGAATTTGAGCAAACCGCCATAGCCCCACAGCTTGTAGCTTGTCCTCATACATTTCAGCAAACTCATCGTTTGATAGGCTGTTCTCAAAAACCGCCCAATCGCAAAGATGCCGAAGTCCTATTCCCTCTCCCGTCATGTGGTGGACCGTATGGAGAAGAAGAGCCAAGCCGTGGTGGAACGGAGAGGGCAGCATCATCTGACTATCGCCGACCATCTTAAGCTCAGCCTTGTCAAACACATCCGAGAAATACTGCTCCATCAGTTCCCCGGCATGCCCATTGGGAAAACCCGCAACTTTGAAATGCATTTCATAGTGCATCCCGGCTCCGCGATAGACAATATGTGCGATATGTTTCTCATCCCAGGGCTTTAGTCCTCATATTGATTTATCTCCTCCATAGTGATGATATTCACATGGGGAGACGGATTGTCAGCACTCCCGGAGTTGAACCGAGGTTGGGACCGCCAGTGCTGGTAGCGGAGGCTTGGGATGGCCTCCTTTTAATTACACTTTTTCGAAGAATGTATCTGGCCTATTCTTATCCAACATTTCAGAGGCCCACATAACCGTAACAAGATCCTCGGTCTCACTTAAGTTGATAATATTGTGCGTCCAGCCTGGCTTCATCCACACGCCCTGGATGTGATCCCCGGACACTTCGTACTCTTCAACCTCGTTATCCTTCAGATTTCTCATCTGAATGAGGCCATGGCCTTTAACAACAATGAATATCTCATTCTTGCAGTCGTGCCAGTGCTGGCCCTTCGTGATACCCGGCTTGCTGATATTGATGCTAACTTGTCCACGATCAGGTGTACGTACCAACTCCGTAAAGCTCCCCCGATCATCACAGTTCATCTGATAGTCAAAGATGGTTGCCTCTTTAGGCAGATAACTGAGATACATCGCATGAAGCTTCTTCTCAAAACTCCCTGCTTCCAACTTCGGGACAATAAAGTCTGTCGGGAAGTCATGGAATTGATGGAGAAGGTTCACAATCTCGCCCAGAGTCGCTTTATGCTTAACCGGGCAATGGCAGTAGCGGCCATTCTCATCCTCTACCGCTTCAACACCCTCATAGTGGCAACGATGTGGATGGCCTTCCATGGCGTCATAGATTTCCTCGCAGATATCATCAAAGAACACCATTTCCATGAGGACAGACGGATCGTTGACCGTGATCGGCTCATTACGAGCGATGCAGTAGCAGAAGGTTCCAACGGCACTATTGTAGCGTGGGCGAATCCACTTACCTACCATGTTCTCAAAGCGATAAACGTACACAGGGGCCCCGGTCTCTTCGCCGTACCTGAACATCAGCTCTTCCCCGGCAAGTTTAGATCTTCCGTACTCGGAGTCTCCAAATCGGCCAGAGAGTGTGGCTTGAACACTAGAAGTAATCATGATGGGAGCTTTGTTCTCGTGCTTCTTAAGACACTCCAGCAGTGTAGAAGTGAACCCGAAGTTTCCTTCCATAAACTCGGACGCATCTTTGGGCCTGTTCACTCCGGCTGCATGGACGATGAAATCACAGTCGGAGCAGAACTTATTCAGTTCCTCTTCTGTGTTATCCCTATCATATTCGTAAATGGCATCAATTTGGATATTCGGACGTGTGCGATTCTTGCCATCCCGGATTGCTTTCAAATTCTCTACGAGGTTACGGCCTAATGCTCCAGCCGCACCAGTAACTAATATCTTCATCAATCTTCCCTCGGTCAGTATTTCCGCCACACCATCTTATTGACCACGCCAACATACCCCTGGATGATGCGGACCACCTTCATGGAGACGGTCTCGTCCACATAGTCCGGGCAGGGTTTTCCCAGAACGCCCTTCTGCTTCATCTCAATAGCCATAGAGGTCGCTTGCAGTAGCTCATTCGTCGTTATCCCGGCGAGGATGAAGTCACCCGCTTCCAATGCTTCCGGACGCTCGGTGCTTGTCCTGATACACACGGCGGCAATCGGGTGACCGATGGAAAGATAAAAGCTGCTCTCCTCAGGCAACGTACCAGAGTCAGACACGATGGCCAGCGCGTTCATTTGCAGCTTGTTATAGTCATTGAAACCCAGTGGCTCATTAACACGAACTCTTGGATCAAGTTTGAAGCCAGTTGTCTCCAGCCTTTTCTTGCTCCTCGGATGGCAAGAGTACAGAATCGGCATATCGTACTTATCCGCGAGTGCATTGATCGCAGTAAAAAGAGAGGTGAAATTCTTTTCTGTGTCAATATTCTCCTCACGATGAGCGGAGAGCAAGATGTATTTATTCTCCTCCAGTCCCAGCCTTTCCAGTACATCAGATGCTTCAATCTTCTCCAGATTCATCCGCAGTACTTCGGCCATCGGAGAACCAGTCATATATGTCCGTTCCTTCGGAAGGCCGGTATCTGCAAGATACTTGCGAGCAAATTCTGAATAGCAGAGGTTCACATCGGAGATCACATCAACGATGCGCCTATTCGTCTCCTCCGGAAGGCACTCATCCTTGCAGCGATTCCCGGCCTCCATGTGGAACAGCGGAATATGCAGGCGCTTCGCAGAAATGGCAGACAGGCAAGAATTAGTATCGCCGAGAACCAGATATCCGTCAGGCCTCAGTTCAGACAGCAGCTCATAGGAACGGCCCAGAATGTTTCCACAAGTAACTCCCAGATTCTCACCTACGACCGGCACCAAAATATCCGGGCCAATCTCGCCGTTTGCATTGTACAGTTCAAAATCTTCCCAGAACACAGTGCTGAGATTGGGATCCCAGTTCTGGTTGTAGTAGACAATGCAAGTATCGAAGTACTCACGGCACCGCTTCATAACGGCTGCTAAGCGAATTATTTCCGGGCGTGTTCCGCAACCGATTATGATTTTAAGCCTGCCGTTATTTTTCCATTTGAAGTTATACTCAATCATTAGTTTATTCCTTCTCTTCCGACCAGCTTTTCACCTGTAGTGATGAGTGGGTGGGTTTAATACTATTATAGAGGTACTTGTCAAGCTTCCACAGCGTGGGGGCGGCCCTCCAATTCTTCCTTCACATAGTCCGTGCCCATGATCTTTTTCACCACGCCATCGACATCGAGGCGGTTGGTGTTGTGGCTGGTATAAGCCTCGTCACCCTCGGTATGTACCGTGCCCTGGACATAGAACTTGTCGTAGTTCAGGCCCCGGGCATCGGGAGTGATGCGGTAATAGTGGCCCATGTCCACGCTGCGCAGCATCTCCTCACGGGTCACCAGCGTCTCGTACAGCTTTTCGCCATGGCGGGAGCCGATGATACGGCATTCTGTTTCGCCGAACACCTTCATGACGCCCTTGGCCAGGTCGCCGATGGTGCTGGCGTCCGCCTTTTGGACGAACAGATCGCCAGGCTCGGCATGTTCAAAGGCGAAGGCCACCAGGTCCACCGCCTCGTCCAGATTCATCAGGAAGCGGGTCATGTTGGGATCGGTGATGGTGATGGGGGCTTTGCGCTTGATCTGGTCGATAAAGAGAGGGATCACGCTGCCACGGCTGCACATCACGTTGCCGTAGCGGGTGCAGCAAAGCACTGTGCCGCTGCGCTCGAAGGCCTTTTGGGCCCGGGCCTGGACTACCTTCTCCCCCACCGCCTTGGTCATGCCCATGGTGTTAATGGGATAGGCGGCCTTGTCGGTGCTGAGGAATACCACCCTCTGCACCTTGGCCTCCACGGCAGCCGTGATCACGTTGTCGGTGCCGATGATGTTGGTGCGGACGGCCTCCACGGGGAAGAACTCGCAGGAGGGCACCTCCTTCAGCGCCGCCGCGTGGAACACGTAGTCCGCGCCATACATGGCGTCCCGCACGCTGTCCAGATTCCGCACGTCGCCCACGTAGAACTGTACCTTGCCGCAATACTCCGGGTACTGGGCCTGGAGAGTGTGCCGCATCCAGTCCTGCTTCTTCTCGTCGCGGGAGAGAATACGAATCTGGCCGATGTCGGTGGTTAAAAAATGTTTGAGAACGGTATGGCCGAAGGAGCCGGTACCGCCGGTGATAAGTAGAGTTGCGTTATTAAAGATGGACATAGTGAGGACTCCTATTCTACTTCATACTACCTATTGTTTCTTTTACCTGTGTAGACGAAATATTTGGCGTTCGTTTTAGCCGAACCACTGTTTTTCCATGTGCATCACACCATTGCGTAACAAGGTCAAAACGCCCTCCAACATGGTCTTCACCAAGCGCTAAAATATCAAAGTCTATTCCCATCAATGTTTCAACACCGACCGATTCATAAATAACAACCTCATCTACTATACGCAAAGCTTTAATCATCTTAACACGTTCTTCTGTGGAGTAAAGGACATGTGCTTCCGGCTTAAACTTGAGAATATAATCGCCATCTTGAACAGCTACAATTAAATAGTCCGCGTATTTCTTACACTGCTCAAATAAGCGAAGATGTCCAAGATGAAAATAGTCAAAAACTCCAAAGGTTAGTATCCGTTTCATTATATTATTCCTCGCAATATGCTACATAAGAATGATGCGTCACTCTTTTTTCAAGCGGAGGCAGTTCCATGTAATTCCCGTACATTGCCGTCAGCCATTTATCCCAACCAATAGGAACTTTATACATTTTCCCCTCAAACTCCATCGCCACCGTCTCATCAAAGGCATGAATATCACAAACGGTCCGAGAATATGCTGTAAAGTTCCCGATTCGTTTGGTAGCAACATCCTTATACTTTTTTGTGTTCTGAACCATTTTCTTTATAAAATAGTCTTGCGGAAACACGTCTAGGACACTAATTACTATGGATTTAACAAATCGTTTCAGTAGGCTGTCGCTTTCGTTAATCCAGTCCAGATTTCTGTATCCTGATAATCGCCTAAGCAAGTCTCTTCGGTCAAACATTTCTTTTACAATCATATCATCGTCCGGCGCATTATCATACACAAAGACATCAATATTGACGGACAACTTATAGCCATTGATGTCCGGCTCAAATAAAACAGTATTCGTATCAAGGACTTTCCCATATGCGGCAAAAAAATCACGGCTGTTTTCTCCGCAGGCGAAGTAATAACGACTATTCTTTTGGTTAAACGATTCCCGGAACTTGTCGTAATCAGGTCGCAACATCCCAAGGTCAATATCATCATCCCAAGGTATGTATCCTTTATGTCTAACAGCGCCAATCAATGTTCCAGAATCAAGCCAATACTTAATACCATGCTCATCGCAAAACTCTGTTACGACATCAAGAATCTCAAGTTGTACCTTCCTTACTTCTTCAGGTGTCATCTCTCTCACTAACTTGCGCCTCGCTTCCTATTTGGTAATACCTTGCTAACAGTTTCAGCAAGGTATTTCGGGTTACATCCTCGCACCATAATCGCATTATTAGGTCGAATCGATTTAATAAAATATCCCGTCACTACGTTCGTGAAAAACTGTGTCGCAAGCGAAGCGAGCGCAGCCCCATTGATACCCAAAACCGGGATTAGCAGCGCATTAAGAAGCACGTTTGCTAAAGCACCGGATAAGTTGATTTTCCACAAGTGTCTCTGTTGATTGTTGGCTAGAACCCAGATATTACGAACCGACCCAAGATAGGAAAATGTTGTATACCATACGATGATTCGGAGAGCAGCTCCCGCCGGAGCATAGGCTTCCCCATAAATTATGAAAACAATCAATTTAGCGAAAACTGCCACGACAACGCTCTGTGCAAGCGACAGATAAATAACAATTGAGTAAAGCATCGTCAGGCGATGCTCAAATACCTCGCCGCTCTGTTGCCGCCCCTCAAATATGGATGGGCGGAATGAGTCTATAATCGCTGCAAATACAAAACTTGTTATGCCCGCGCAGGAAACAGCGGCTCCATAATAGCCTACTGAAGCATCATCAAGCATAAGCTTTAACATGATTTTGTCAGTCTGGGCAAAAACCGTAACCATCATGGAGGACACAATGTAGTGCCTGCTCTTCTCAAACATCTGCCTGCTGGTTTCGATTGAAAAAGAAAGCTTTTGCCCTCCGATCCTGTAATAGATCACCAGCGCCGCGACAGCGATCAAGCAGGCGTCCAGCGCATTGGAAAGCGAAAACCAATAAATGCTCTTTTTCGTTGCAAGAAGGTATATTTTATATGCAGATACAATCGCATACGCGCATACGCTGACAATCGACGTGTACTTGGAAAGAAATTTTGCTTGAAACCAGTAATTTACGTGTTCAATAGCCTGAAAAATCAGAATCAAGCTATAGAGAAAGCATACCCATATCGTTGTCGGCTCATTTGGGTTAGCTATCGCCGCAAACGCTACTACCCCTATAATGCAGAGCACCGAAGAGGCTAGGCTCAGGCCCATTGCTGAGCCCAGGCTTTCTCCTTCCTTCTCCGGGTGGTCTATCAGTTCTCGAACAAGAATATTGCTAAATCCCAATTGCATGATCGGGACTACAAATGCTACCAAAGACGCAGCGTAGGTAATAAGTCCATAGTTTGACGGTCCCAGGTAGCGCGCTGTCAGCATACCTATGATAAACGCAAGCAAGCTTTGTGCCATTTTGCAGCCAATAATCCACGCTGCGTTTTTCGCAACTTTATTCATGTACTATTCCTTCATATAATTTGACATACTCCTCAAACCGGTCTTTCATGTCAAACGCTTTTGCCCGCTGCAAGCAAGCCTCTGGCGGGTATGGTTTCTCCTCGCAAACACGTCTGATTTTCTTCTCCAGTGCGTCCACATCATCGCAGGGCACCACGCTGCCGCAGGTCTCATCAATTGCTTCCGGGCTGCCGCCGGTTTCGAATGTAACAACCGGCGTGCCACAGGCGAGCGATTCAATGTTTGTTGTTGGGAAATTATCTTCTCGCGTTGGATTTACGAACACGTCCGCCGCCGTATAGATTTTGGCCAATTCGCGCTGGTTCTCGGTACGGTGAATTGATATCAGGTTCGGCGGCAATTGTTGATCCACACCGTCATCGGTTCCGACAAGAACGATCTGATAGCTATCATCCAACCTCTTGGCAAGCTCGCAAAACACATCCAGGCCCTTGCGCTTTCCCCAGCCGAACGCTACACCAAGCAGCAACTTTTTATCCGGTGTAATCCCGTGTTCCTCGCGGAAGTTGCTCGGCGTCGGCTGAAATACGGACAAGTCAATGCCGTTGTTGATTACTCGGACAGGGTAGTCTTTCAAGAACGACTGCTTGACCAACTCAGCAAGCCATTGTGACGGTGTCACGATGGTCATGTTCTCAATGCCCGTAAACCATTCTTTCTTCAGCTTCCACATTTTCTTTGTGCAATCGACATAGGACGCCGGATAATCGTGCTTCGGATAAGGGCAGTCATGGCAGCCGGTTTTCCATCGGTCACAATGGGCCATTTCAAAATGTGGGCATCGGCCGGTAAAGGCCCAGCAGTCATGAAGCGTCCAAACCACTTTAATTTTATGGTTTTTAATATATCGAAACAGAGAGGGAATATTGATATAGCAGTTGTGCAGATTGTGAAGGTGAATGATATCAGGAATTTTACCTAGTTTCCTTAAAAACTCAATTGTCGAAATCAGGGAAAAGCAGCCGTTAAAACCAGAGACATACGACAGAACAAGATGTAAGTTTCTGCTAAATCGATTACCAATGAGCAATCCGTTAGGTACGCTTTTTTTCATATTGGATCTGCTTTTTGCATAAGCTATTGCAGTATCAATACCAGATTTTTCGCACGCCTCACATATATGCAAAGCGATATTTCCGGTACTGCCGAAATTTGATGTATTTATTTCTAACACAAACACAAAAAGCACCTCCACATTTTATGTTCAGTGTGCAAGTTCTCTTTCTGGCTCTTTTTCCTTTTTGAAACTGTGATAGCCAAGATAACCATATAGAACAAGAATAATAAAGCTAGGGTTAATAACCATATCTTCACTTGAAATCAAAACAAAAATCAAAAGCAGCAATAGAAAAGAAACAATTCGCCGTTTTGTAAACAAACTTGAAAACTTATAAACCCCTATCGACATCAATACCCCATAGAATACTCCAGAAATAGCAAACCAATTAATAAAAGTACAAGTGGTCATGCTATGCCCATAATATGAAACAAAGTATTCATTAAGTTTTGTCGTTCCAACGCCAAGGATTGGATTCTGAACAAAGATTTCAAGTGCTTTGATAGCTGAGTTGAATCGTACCGCAGCAGATCCGTTATAAGTCGGATTTGATCGATATAGATCAATTTTACCAAATACTTTTGTATATATGTCTATGTTAGCTTTTTGGGTAAAAAATGATACTATAATAATTACTAACACACTAACAACAATTGAAATGCCTATTCCTTTTCTCAGTCGTCCTTCAATTATTTCGTTAGTAAGAATAACAATTAGTAATACTCCAGTAGCTATAAATGCCGTTGTTGAAAAAGTAAGAATGTTAGCAATCAGAAGTACAACAAGTCTGGGGTATTTTTCTAGTCCATAAGTGAAATACTCGATAATAATGGCAAGCATCAAATAAATCTGAAATGCGCCAGGTTCCCAGAATATGCCAATGCTTCTTCCTTCAAATGGTGTCAAACAGAAAAAGACCGTATGTGTAGTTCTTCCGGCTGAATTAATCGTTGTTGGTAAAGCGTCTATTATTGAAGGAAACGCAATAGAAAGAAAATAAAGAATTATGGACAGTATCGCAATAAACTGTATGACACCTAAATAAGCGTCGCACCATTTATTAAAATCCAAATAAAGGACAAATATAAAAGATACCAGATAGTAAAGCAGTAGTATTTCAAATTGTTTTATACTTTCCCCATTAAGTAGATAACTGAATACTGCTATTAGTGGAAGCAAAATAACAATACTTTTTTTTGCCCGTAGGTTTCTTTTATATAAAAAGATGTTTAATGCAACTAAAGCTAACAATAGTACATACAGCAGAATTCTTGTCGTTCCACTATAAACAGAAAGTGAAAAGGACGATGAAAAATACACCATTAAGTAAACCAGTATCCAGTTCCACGCCTTTTCAAATTTATAATATGTAATTGCACCCTTCATTTTGGTATTCACATTCCAATACAATCATAGATTATTCTCGTACTTGCTTCAGGAGTAGCACTATAAAAAGTCTTAATTATATATTCATCTGTAACATGGAATTCTTTTCGTTCTAGAAGCGATAGCACTTCACATTTAGCCTTTTCAAAACCATCATTTTCATAAAGAATGAAAGAGCCAGGATAATCTCTCAAATATTGTAAGGAACAATCAGTTGCATCCTTAACAATGTGCAGAATTGGTTTTTTATATCCAATCAACTCAAATATCTTGCTTGGAACTATGCCAGATATATTATTTCCAAAACTGACCAAAACATCCGACTCCATTAGTGTTCGCTCTACATCATCACGCCTTAATCTTCCATGATAAAATGTGGCCTTATTATCCACCAAATCTTTTATTTCCTCATCCATGTTGCTTGTTCCGTATAAGTTTAGCTTCAGATCATGCCCTTCACTGTTCAACTGATTAAAGAGACTAATTACAAATGCAGGGTTCCTATACTCTCTGTCAAGATATCCAATATATGTAAATACCATTTTGTTATTTGAGGCCATTGACTTTGGTTTCAATACAAGCATGGGAAAATTGATATAATGGATTTTCCCCTTAATCTCGTCAAATAATGGCTTGTCATAATAAACTTTGCCGTTCTCTGCCATTAATACAGAATCCAAAGAAATAAATGTTTTATAATCCGCAGAAACACAAAGCTTATCGTACAGACGTTTGGGCGCTCCGAAAGGCTTAACTGCACCTCCTAATACATCCAGGTAGTATCCAATATACTTTGCGTTTCTTTCCGGATGGTTCTTTCTATGAAGTAGCATGGCTTTAATTGTGGCATATGGTCGGAAAGCGCCAATAATACAATCCACCTGCTCCTTTTCAGTTATTGTCTCCAGTGTTTGCAACAAAGACCTTGAAAACTTTGGCTCAACGTCTGGAAACCTGCTAATTCCGATGATGCTCTTAGCCATTCTGGCTATCCTGTAAGCAACCTTCTTTACGCCTTTGCTTTTTTGCCTTTTGCTATTTTTTTCGCTCTCCGCATTCTTAACTCTGTAAACTTCAACAGCATTAACATAATCATGTGAAGGTTCATTCGCTGTCCCGGCAATCACAATCACTTTGTGGCCATCTGATTGCAACTCATTTATTATGTTATTGCAGCATATAGTATTCGCATCAACTTCCGGGTAATAGTTTCCTAAAAGGAAAACAATTGATGGCATTTCTTATTTTCTCCTTCTACTTAAATATTCAAACGACACCAAATCAATTCCTTCACTATGGAACAACTTGTAATAATCCTCACTCATAAAACGTTCGAACTCAATCAAGCGATCTTCTCCAATATTACCAAACAAAGGATTGTTACCGTCCAACGCTGGATGAATAACTATTTCTGTACAATCCGTATTTATGGTAGTCACGCATTTCATTATTCTGTTGTATTCAGATTTACTTTTATTCTCAAAGCATACAATTCTTGCATCAGGCATCACAAAACTCTTTTTCGCATATATACCGTACCATAGATTAATAAAACTGCTTACTCCAAACTCTCGAATTTTCCTCTTGGTGCTACCAACCTTGTCATAATCAATATAAACTCTTTGGAAATTTCGTGTTCCTTTAATGCCTTTTCTCTTTGCAACACTTTGAAATACCAAGTATTCTTTAGGCTGCAAGCCCAAATTCTCATGAGTGTTCCAGTAATCAGGAAGTCCAAAAAACTTAAAGAATATATCAAATTGAGACTCTAACTCTCGTATTAATTCTTCCTTTACAATCTTTCCTCTATTAAATAAAGTGCGAAACTCCTCAATCGAGTGGAATTCTCCGTTATCCTTAACTAGACTAGGGATTTCACTACATGGAAGAGTCGGATAACCCGTCGTGACATTCCAATGGATCCCTACAGAAAAATTGGGATAATCCCTAATTGCGGAATTCAAATAATCTGTGCCGAAATTTGTTAATACATTTGTTGATGTAAGCATTCCTCTTTTAGCTAATCTCTCTATAGCTTTGGATACATCATCACACATACCGTAATCATCAGCTGTAATAATAAAATGACTCATTGTTGATCCTCTTCTTCCGCGAACTGCTCATATGGAGCTAATTCTCTATATCCTTTTCTACCATTACATATCCACTTATAGGCTTCTTTCAGAGTAAGCTCTTTAGATTTACGCATCGAATAATAAATGGAGAACAAAAACTTGAGTGGAATTGGCCTTGCCTCCAGCAGAGCGCCCTGACCGAATTTTATTCTTTTTTCATCTCTTGAATGCCATGATGATTGGCTGTATGAGACATCTCCGATATATGTGGGCGATATATATATTTTTAAGCCTGCCTTAAGAAGCTGAGAAATCCACATTGTATCTTCTCCGCTTGGAAATAATGCTCCACCCCCGAATAGCTGAGAGAAATATATGTTGCAACGTCTTATTGAATTTAATCTAAATGCAACCCTTGGTGCGCCGTATGGGTTTTTGTTCCACCATCTTAATCTTTTAAACTTCTTTGTTTTTGTCGGAATTCGGCCAAATTCCGGGGTGGTTGTTCCAATGTTGAATATAATTACATCTGCGTCAGGATGATTGCAGAAATCCTGCACTATCAAAGGCTCATAATCTTCTCGAAAAACCATATCATCATCTGAAAGCAGACATATATTTCCAGTTGCGTTTGCAAGCCCGATATTTCTATTAATCCCGACTCCTCTTGTTTCAGAGGAAACCATCTTGATAGTGTTATTTCTGACAACTATCGAAGAATAAGATGTTGTATCACATTGATTTGATATTATTGCATCTGTTTCAATCCTCATTTTGTCAACTAACGAAAAATCTCTTTGATTCATTGATACACACAAGACTTGTAATTCACTCATTGAAACTTCTCCTAATATTCTCAAGGAACAAAACAGAATTAATCTTTCTCAAAACCGATAAATCGTGACTTTTGCAGTAATTATCTATCCTGTTTCTAAAGGGGAACAATGCATGGACGATAATCTTAATATAGAAGCGATATATTATTTTTAAATCACAATATGCTTTGCGGAATCCAAAATACTTTTCCAGATAGTCTTGAAAGGCGGTCTGATGTAATATGTTTCTTTCTCCGTCTGATAAATATGCTCCCTCTACTATATCATCACTCAAATAATCACATGCAAAACATATCAATGCTGCATTTATCTGAAACATTTCATAATCCGGAATCACATGCTGCTCTACAAGATTAAAACAATTTCCGTTCTGCTTTAGCCAAAGATAACCTGCGAGTTTTTCAGGCTTTTCTCTGAAGAAGGATCCAATTATTATGCTTGATTCATCCTCGGATAAGTAAGCACATTTTTGAACTATATCTTCTCTATTAATCTTTATATCGTGATTGTATTCTAAAAGAGTTGTTCTAATAATCTCAAAAAAATCATCTATGTATAAGTTTGGATTTATAATTTTGGTAATAAAGTTATCTATCCCTTTTTTTACAACATTTCTTCTTTTTGATTTCAAATTCTCTATTCTGAACGTATCGTCTTTAATGCAATACCACCATTCTGTTTCTTCCGGCACATCAAATTTCGTTATATATTTGATAAAAAATGCGCCTTTATACTGAGCGAAAAGCGCTTTGTGATCCACATATCCTGTTACTGGAATATGAGGCTCGTTATCTGAAATAATGGCGCCATTGTAGTATTTCCATTTATTCACTACATTTCCCTCCAGGGTTTTTGATGATTAAATCAAGTACTGTTCATCTTTATAATCGTCAGTGATTTTCTTCTGATGATTAAAATCCCAAGTCTCAGCATGCTGCTCATATTTGATGCGATCTGGAGATGGCGGTTTCATATAGTCACCAAATCTTTCAGTAAGAAAATCATGCAGCTTTTCCGGAACCTTAAGCTGAACGGTTTCAAACGGGGCATATACAGGATTATCAAACCATTCCCGCTTGTAAATACCCTTTTTGAAAACAGCTTTTCCAAGAAAGTTGCAATAATAATCCGTTTTCTTATTTCGATACTTATAAACTTGTTTTAAGCCATGCTTAACTAGAAACCGATCTGGCAAGAGCTTTGCAAATTTAATAACGAATCCCCTAATCCCACTATGTCTGTCTTTCTCACGTAACGCAAGCCCCTTAGTTATTACATATCATGAATGAGTTGTTATAAACCTGCCTAATATAAGCTCCTCTTGCATAAAAGAACTTCTCATCTCGTCCTGTATACCACGTTGATCTATCAAATGAAACAGTTCCAATTTTCATTATTCTTCTACCTTTTGACTAAATAAAGGGCGAACTTGAGTTGAAGATATTCCATCTGTATGCGGAAGAAATACCACATCTACTCCATATTTCTTCAAAATCTTTTCAGTCTCTACCCAGCGCGAATTGCCCATCCAGTCATCCCCAATAAAAACTGCATCAAACTTAATCTCCCTTAGAATTGCTTCTTTATCTAGCGTACTAACAATCAAGCATTCATCAACCGCCTTAAGGTTTCGTACAATCTCAGCTCTATAAACCTCGTTAATAATTGGCGTTTTCTTTTTATAGCTTTGCACAAGCGTATCCGAATTAACCCCAACTATAAGATAATCACAATTCTGCTTCGCTGCATTGATTAAGTTCAAGTGTCCAATATGAAACATATCATACACTCCTTGGGTATAGCCAATCTTATATTTTCTCATTCTTTCTATTGCCATCCTTAGCGCAAAATTCCTCGTATGAAATCAAATTTTTATACGCGTTCCTACCATAGTCAATCCATTGAAGCCTCTCAAATAGGCCAATTTGTGCGTTTTGAGAAAAGCGCAGTGCATAATATACCCTCCAAAAAAAGAAGGTTTTCTCGTATAACTGACTAATATATGCACCTCTTGCAAAAAAAAGCTTCTCGTCTCTCCCTGAATACCATGTTGATGTATCAAATGATACTGTTCCGATATACTCTTTTGATACATAAAAGCACAAACCTTTCTGTTTTGCCTCCTTCAGCCATATACTGTCTTCCCCCGACGCAAAAACCGCTCCACCTCCGAATAAGGTTGTAAACCAGATATTTGCTTTTCTTATAGAAGATAATCTAAAAGCGATTCTAACGCCACCCCACGGCATTCGTTCATATTTTTTACACTTTCGTGTCGTAATATATTCCTTTTGTTTCCTAATTGTGCCCTCTGATGTCCTTACATTAAATATAAAAATATCAGCATCTGGATGCTGATCAAATTCACCCAGTACGATTTCTTCAACATTATCAACATAAACCATATCATCATCCGCGAACAAGCATATTTCTTTATCTGCCATCATTAGCGAAAGGTTTCTGTTAATTCCAACACCTCTGGTGCTTGTAGAGATCATCTTTGCAGTATGACTATCAAAGGAGACTTCAGCGTATGATGTGTCATCCGTCTGATTCGCAAACACAATATCGCTATGAACATTCATCTGTGCAATTTTTGAAAAATCTTTTTGATGCATCGTTACGCACAATAATTGAAATCTCGACATATTCCTCACCTATGTGTTATCCAAGTAAAATATGCTCTTGAGAAAAGGCTGAACTAGTCTGTCTTGTATATTCCCTAAAATCTTTCTCCGTATCCCAAATGTAAGCATGCTGCATTGCTTTAATTGTCGCTTCATCTGGCAGTTGCATATAATCTCCAAATCGATTTGTAAGAAAATCATGTAAGCCAATCGGAACCCTGAGTCTTACAGTTTCGAATGGGATGTATTCTGTTTTTTCAAACCATTCTCTCTTATATATACCTGCAGAGAAAACGGCACGCCCAAGGAAATATGAATAGTTATTCGTTATCTTCCCATTATATGCGTATACTCTTTTAAGCGCATATTTGACCAAATGGTATTCGGGGAATAGCGCCATTATTCTTAAAGTCAACCCAATGATCCCTTTTTTGCGAGTATAGCCGCGTGCAGCAAGGCCTTTCATCAGCGCATATTTCGCCCAAAAACATTGCCGAATTTGTAATAGTTTATTATCTGGGCATACTTGCAAAATAAGAATATCCACATAAATGCCATGATGGATATCTAAATCTTTGTTCATTTCCTCGATATAGGTTGTTCCGTTCATCCTGATTTTGGAAAGAGTCACCATTCCCTCAACTGCTCCCCATTCCTGAAGATAGAACCTATCATGATCACCCTTTTCCTTAAACAACGTTCTAAATCTGTCGTAATTCTCCGCAGTCATAAAGATATCCATATCGTCATCCCACGGAATAAAGCCCCCATGTCTCTTCGCGCCAAGAGCTGATCCTCCCATAAGGCAATAATCAATTTCGTTTTCAGAACAAATGCAGTCAATATACACCATTATTTCCAAAATCTTATCTTGAAGCTTCAAAAGGCCAAATTTGTTATCTAAGCCTGGACGAAGAAACTTATACTCATTATCCATAGCTATCTTATCCTTTTTTCCTTGCAACTATTTGAAAAAGTAATCCTCTTATTTTATTGGGCATCAATACTTGAAGTACAAGCCTTTCACCCAGATTTATTAAAAATCGTCCACAACTAATAATCTTCTTGTCAAGCATCAACTTTTGAAGCCTTGCTTCGCTCTTAAAATACCTCCAGCCACCCCGCCGTTGGTACATTTCCTCACCCACACGGACATTTACAAGGTTCTCAGGTATGTTGCCTAACTGTTTCCCTGCAAGTGCCAATCGAATCCAAAGGTAATAATCTTCCTCGCAGTACCAATCTATGTATCCGCCCACTTCAGCCACATCGTCCTTCTTAAACATTACGGTGACCTGATTCATCGGGCATCTTTTTTTCATATACTGCTTAATCTCTTCATCCGCCTCCGGCACAATCCGGCTGCCCGCCTTTTGGGATATATCCATCGGATCATCTGCTGTGATAAACTCTGTGATATACCCTCCGACGACAGAGACATCGGGGTGATCAGAAAAATAGTGAATCTGCTTTTGAAACCTCTCCGGAACGGAGATGTCATCAGCATCCATCAGCGCAATTAAATCACATGAGCAGTTATCAAAGCAGACTCTCCGCGCTTCTCCGTGACCAACATTCTTCTCAAGTCGTATCACTTTAAAGGCTATTGAGCCATTCATGGTTTGCTGGTATTTATTAATAACGGCTTCAATGCTCTCCGGAATAGGCCCGTCAACAGTCAGCACTATTTCTGTCGGCTTAAGTGTTTGCTCGATAACGCTTGATAACGCCGCATCAAAGTGAGCCGCATTGTCACCGCCATATACACACATTGATACGGAGAATTCATTACTCATGAATGTACTTCCTCATTTACCTTAATAAGCTCTCTAGCCTCTGCCTGCAGCGCATCATACTTCTCTCTGCTAACTTTCCCGCTCTTCAACAAAGCATCGCCGTAGTCATCCGTTACATCCAGCTCTTCCGATTTCTCGCCCTTACCGAAGACTTTCTTAACGGTCATCCATACGATTTTACAGTCACCGATAAAGCTGACACTCTCAATATACTTCAGATCCCAATTGATTTTGTCTTCCCATGTTATCGCATTGCGCCCCATGACCTGCGCCAAACCGCTCAGGCCAGGCTTCGCCGTGTGCCTCATGCGCTGTTCATCGGTCATAAACACCATATCCCGGACAAGCTGCGGTCTTGGGCCAATAACACTCATGTCACCCTTCAAAATATTAAATGCTTCCGGCAGCTCGTCGAGAGAAGTTGCCCGAAGCATACGGCCAAAAGCCGGAAGACGTGCTTCATCCGGTAACAATTCTCCATTCACATCTCTTTCATCCGTCATCGTCCGGAACTTATACATCTCAAAGATACGTTCCCTTCCGGTTTTCGGATTGATAAGGCCAGGTCTGGCTTGTTTGAAAATTACCGGCGAGCCCATCTTTATCCGAACTACAATGGCAATAATGATGTACAGCCAGGAAAAGACGATAATGGCGAGTAGCGAACAGATGATATCCAAGAGCCGCTTTATGTACTTTTCATAAAAGCCTCGTTTTCGCTCAAATCTCATCCGTGTCCCTCATTATCCATTTCTTAATCAAATACATAAACCAGAATCCAATGACGGCTCCAATTGTGTTACAGATTACATCATCAAGCTCTGCTAAGCCTAATCCACCGGCATATTGCGCGAGCTCGATGCAAAACGAGAAGCCAAATCCGGCTATCGACGCTTTCTTCCATGAATTGACCGGCAGAAGGAAACCGAACGGTATGAATAACAGAATATTATCAATATTCTGAATAACGTCCGCTCTTGCTGTAGGCACTCCCGCGAACAAGTTTCGATATGACCACAGCAATCTTAACTCAACTCTATGATTCGCGCTAGGAGTCCGCGAGAATACTGTGCACCAGCCGATGATACAGCACCAAGCCGCGAATAGCAGTCGCAGAATTGATTTCACCGAAAGCACCTATGGATAATCTCAATTACTGTATCCTGCTGCTCTTTTGTCATTTTATTATCACTGGGGAGGCAGAGGCCGCGGTGGAAGATGTCGGCGCCTACGTCGGCGGTGGTTCTCTGGATATAGGCGTTGGTGCGGCCGCGGCCGTTGCCCTCGGCGGTTACGAAGGGGTGGGTGCGGTAGATGGGCTGCATGTGCATGGGTTTCCAGATGGGGCGACCCTCAGCGTTGAAGGCAGCGAGGGCTTCCAATATCTCGTGGGGGCTGCTCTTGCCGGGCTCATGCTTCCAAAGATAGTCCTGCTCGCCGCGAACCATGGGGGCCATGGCGTCCTCGTCGATGATAAGGCAGCTCAGCCAATAGTTGGGGCGGCTCCTCTCCGCATCAAAGGGATTCATTTTTACCGGCAGGTCTGCAAGGCCGGCCTTATAGCGCTCATAAATCGCCTTTTTCTGGGCGATATGCTCATCCAGATAGGGAATCTGGCCGCGGACTACGCCGGCGATGATATTGCTCATACGGTAGTTGTAGCCGATTTCCTCGTGCTGGTACCAGGGGGCGGCCTCCCGGCTCTGGGTGGACCACTTGCGGACCTTATTGGCGTCGGCCAGACTGTTGGTGAGGAACATGCCGCCGGCAGAGCCGGTGATGACCTTATTGCCGTTGAAGGAAATGCAGTTATAGTCCCCCAGGGCGCCGGTCTCCGTCCAGTGGCCGTTCAGCAGATACTGGGCGCCCAGGGACTCGGCGGCGTCCTCCACGATAAGTGCATGATGGGCGTCACAGATTCGGCGAATCTCCGCCATTTTGCCGGGGGTGCCATACAGATGGGCCACCACCACAAGGCGGACGTCGGGGTACAGCTCAAACGCCTTTTCCAAGGCTTCCGGGCTCATGTTCCAAGTGTCGGGCTCGGTGTCGATGAAGACGGCCTCGCCGTCCTCATAGGCCACAGGGTTGATGGAGGCGTCAAAGGTCATGTCAGAGCAGAAGACCCGGTGACCCTGCAGCGTGCCCTGATTGGGCTTGGCCTGGCCGTACAGCCGCTCCCCTGCCAGCTTTGTGGCCAGGTGCAGGGCGGCGGTGCCGCAGGACAGGCCCACGGCATATTGGACACCTACATATTTTGCCAGCTGCTCCTCCACAGCGTCAATATTGGCACCCACGGTGGAGACCCAGTTGGTGCGGATGGCCTCATCCACCCAGCGCTGCTCGTCACCGTGCATGGTGGGAGAGGCCAGCCAAAGTTTCGTTTCAAACGGATTGATACCCTTAAAGCGGGAATCCGATAAGAAGTCGTGCATATTTATCCCTCATTATGTAGTTGCGCCGGTGTAATAATTCGCTCTTTCATAGTTGGGCGCAGTTATCCACAGTTATCATTATGGTATCACAATTCGGTTTTATTGACAAGTCTGTAGGGATGGAAAGAGGTGGAGAAAAAAACAGAAAATGTTTGAAGAAACTATGAAATATGCCTAATGTGGTATGCTGGGAGCATAGATATTTTGTGAAATAGGCGAATTCTTTTTATTTTTAGGGATTAGTGAATGGCGGATTATTGGGAGGATGGCTTCACAGGGTTGGGAAAATGTGGTATAGTGGGGAAAATGTTATTATGCGGGGTGTTTTTTGATGCAGGATGTGCGGGAGACGTTGGCGCAGCAGGGTGTGGTGCTGTTTGACGGCGGGATGGGGACCTTTTATGCCCAGCGGAACCGCACCGGGCATCTGGCCTGCGAGATGGCCAATCTGACGGCGCCGGAGGAGGTGGAGGTCATCCACCGTCTCTACGTCAAGGCGGGGGCACAGGCCATCAAGACCAACACCTTCAACGCCAACCGGGACAATTTCCCGGAGGCCCACTGCCGGGAGATCATTCGCTCGGGCTGGGAGATCGCCTGCCGGGCCGCCGGGGAGGACGCTTTGGTTTTCGCAGACATCGGGCCGGTGGCGGCGGGCGGCGGACAGGCCCCCGAGGAGGAATACGGCTTCGTGGCGGACTGCTTTTCGGAGGCAGGGGCGGTGAATTTCATCTTTGAGTCCGTGGGCGAAGAAGCGGGCATTGCGGAGGCGGCGCGGCGGATTAAGGCGGCCCGGCCGGAGGCGTTTATTCTGGTATGCTTTGCGGTGCAGCCTGACGGCTTTAGCCGGGAGGGTCGAAGCGCCGGTCAGCTTTTGGCCTGGGCGGACGGATGCCGGAACATTGACGCCATGGGGCTGAACTGCGTTTTGAGCGCTCACCACATGGCGGGGCTGATGGCGAAGCTGCCCCGATTTTCCAAGCCCCTGGCGGCGCTGCCCAACGCCGGGTACCCCACGGTGCGGGCCAACCGGGTGTTTTACGACGGCAGCGCGGCCTATTTCGCCCAGGAGGCGGCGGGGCTGCGGCAATACGGCGTCACCATTTTCGGCGGCTGCTGCGGCACCACGCCGGAGCACATCGGGGCACTGAAACGGCGGCTGCCGCTGGCGGAAAAGGCGATTTGCCCCTCCCCTGCCCCGTCTTTGCGGGAAAAGGTTCCTTGCCGGCAGGATGATTTTTGGGACGGGCTTTGCGATGCTGCGCGGAAGCCCTTTGCGGTGGAGCTGGACCCGCCGGAGGCGGCCAATTTGGACAAGTACATGGCGGGGGCCAGGGAATTACAGGCGGCGGGGGCGGACATCATCACCATCGCCGACTGTCCCATCGCCCGGGCGCGGATGGACGCCAGCCTGCTGGCCTGCAAGCTGCAGCGGGAGCTGGGGATGAACGCCATGCCCCACATGACCTGCCGGGATCGAAACCGGAACGCGGCCCAGGCGCTGCTGCTGGGCCTCAGCGCCGAGGGCATCAACCACGTGCTGGCGGTGACGGGCGACCCGCTGCCCTCCCAGCGGCGGGACGAGGTGCAGAGCGTGTACCACTTCAACTCCCGGAAGCTGATGGCCTACATCGACGGGCTAGGGCGGGAGGTTTTGGAGCACTCGTTCCACGTGTTCGGGGCGCTGAACGTGAACGCCGCCAACTTCGACATTCAGCTCTCTTTGGCCAAGGAGAAGGAGGCCAACGGGGCGGAGGGATTTTTAACACAGCCGATTTTGACGGCGCGGGCTTTGGCGAATTTGAAGCGGGCGCGGCGGGAATTATCCGGGAAGATTCTGGGGGGCATTATGCCCATCGTCAGCCACCGGAACGCGGTGTTTTTATCCAGTGAGGTGGCGGGCGTGGCGGTAGACCCGGCCATTGTGGCCCGATACGAGGGGGCCGACCGGGCTCGGGGCGAGGAACTGGCGGTGGAAATCAGTCTGCGCTCGGCGGAGGACATGGCGCCCTACGTAGATGGATTTTACCTGATGACGCCCTTTGGGCGGACGGGCTTAATCGTGCGGATCATGGAGGAGATGCGGCGGCGGGGCCTGGCATGAATGGTTGCAATTTGGCCGGAGATATGGTAGAGTTAGGGCAAGATAACGGATGCGCCGGGAGGCGGGAAAGGACGAGGATATGAAACTGATTGACGACGTGGTACTGAGCGACGTGGGCACGGAGAGCGTGCTGGTGCCGGTGGGGGCGGCCGGAGAAAAGCTCCGAGGCATCGTGCGGCTGAACGAGACGGCGGCGTTCATTGTGGGCAAGCTGCAGCAGGAGACGGACGCGGAGGCCATCATCGCGGCGCTGGGCGAGACCTACGAGGGCACCCGGGAGCAGTTTGCGGCATCGGTGGAAAAGACGGTGGCGCAGCTGCGGGAGTTGGGGTTTTTGGTGGAGTGAAAGAGACTTGTGTATAGTGAAACCTCCGGGCAGGAGCCCGGAGGTTTTTATGATATGTGGGGGGGAAATCAGCCCTTATAGCCGATGGCGTCGGCCAGGGACTGCTCCAGGATGACCACGGCGTCGCGGTGCATGCGCATGAAGGTGCAGGGGCAATGGGGGTCCAGCTTATCGGTGCACAGCAGGGCGCGCATGGCGTCGGCCTTATTGCCGGCCACGATCATCAGCAGCTTTTTGGCACGCATGATGTTGCCCATGCCCATGGTGACGGCATAGCGGGGCACATCGTCGCGGCTGGCGAAGAAGCGGGCGTTGGCGTCGATGGTGGAGGCGTCCAGCACCTCCTGATGGGCGCCGTCCACCAGCACATCGCCGGGCTCATTGAAGCCCAGGTGGCCGTCGGGGCCTACGCCCAGCACCTGGACGTCGATGTCGGTCTGGTCCAGGATGGCGTTGAACTCACGGAGATTTTCCTCCACGTCGCCTACGCCCTTGGCCACGTAGGTGTTGGCCTTATCGATATTGATATGGTTGAAGAGGTTATCGTCCATGAAGTAGCGGTAGCTCTGGTCATGGGTGCCGGGGAGGCCCACGTACTCATCCAGATTGACGCTGTGGACGCGGGAGAAGTCCAGGCCCTCCTCGTGGCAGCGGCGGCTCAGCTCCTGGTACATGCCCACGGGGCTGGAGCCGGTGGCCAGGCCCAGGGTGCAATCGGGCTTGGCGCGGACGATATTCTCAATGATGTCGGCGCCCAGGCGGCTGGCCTCGGCGTGATCCTTGGCGATGATCACTTTCATGGTGTATTCCCCTATCCCCCGAAACGGGGGCCTTTCTATAATATAATTAGTATTTGGCGACAATGTGCTGCTGGTCCTTATAGATATGGGCCGCAGGGATGACGCCGCGGACGCAGGAGGTGGGATAAACGTTGCTGTCACGGCCGATGACGGTGCCGGGGTTGAGGACGCTGTTGCAGCCCACCTCTACCCGGTCGCCCAGCATGGCGCCCACCTTCTTGCGGCCAGTGGGGATGTGCTCGTCGCCGTTCTTGATGACCACGGGGAGCTTATCGGACTTGACGTTGCTGGTGATGGAGCCGGCGCCCATGTGGGCCTTATAGCCCAGGATGGAGTCGCCTACATAATTATAATGGGGCACCTGGACGTTATCGAAGAGGATGACGTTCTTCAGCTCGGTGGAGTTGCCCACCACGCAGTTATCCCCCACCAGGGCGCTGCCGCGGATGAAGGCGCACTGGCGCACCTCGGTGCCGTGGCCGATGATGCAGGGGCCGTGGATATAGGCGGAGGGGAAGACGGTGGCGTCCTTGGCAATCCACACGTCGGGGGCGGGGTGGTCATACTCCGCCTCGCTGAGGGTGGCGCCCAGGGAGAGAATCAGGTCGGAGATGCCGGCCAGGGCCTCCCAGGGGTAGGTAAACTGCTGCAAATACTCGCCTGCCGCAGAGTGGGACAGGTCATACATATCCTCAATATGCCACATTACTTTTTCACCTCGATCAGATGTCCGGACGCCTCCATGGCGGCGATGATGGCGTCCACGTTGGCCTCGCACTCGGCGTCGGAGCCGGCCTCGGCCATGACCCGCAGCACCGGCTCGGTGCCGCTCTTGCGCAGGAGGACGCGGCCGTTGTCGCCCAGGCGGGCGGTGCATTCGTCCACCGCTTTCTGCACGGCGGGGTCGGCCAGGGTGCCGTCCTTATCGTCCACCCGGACGTTTTTCAGCACCTGGGGGTACATGGTGACGTCCTGGGCCAGGACGCTGAGGGGCAGCTGGGTGGCCATCATCACGTCCATGAGCATGATGGCGGTGATAAGGCCGTCGCCGGTATGGGCAAACTTGCGGAAAATCACGTGGCCGGACTGCTCGCCGCCGATGAGGTGGCCGTTCTGCTTCATATTCTCGTAGACGTAGCGGTCGCCCACGGCGGTCTTTTCATAGGCGATGTCCAGGCGGTCCAGGGCCTTATAGAGACCGAAGTTGGACATGACGGTGGTGACCACGGTGTTGGTGGTGAGCTGGCCGTGCTCCTTCATATACTTGGCCACGATATACATGATCTTGTCGCCATTGACCACCTGGCCCCGCTCATCCACCGCAAGGCAGCGGTCGGCGTCGCCGTCAAAGGCGAAGCCCACGTCCATGTGGTTCTCACGGACGTACTGCTGGAGGCCCTCGATGTGGGTGGAGCCGCAGCCGGTATTGATGTTGACGCCGTCGGGCTGGGCGTTGATGACGCTGGTCTTGGCACCCAGGGCGTTGAACACGGCGCCGCCGATCATCCAGGCGCTGCCGTTGGCGCAGTCCAGCGCCACCTTGCACTTGTCGAAGGGGCGGGTGGCCAGGCTGGTGAGGTAGCCGATGTAGCGGTTGCGGCCGGAATAGAAGTCCACGGTGCAGCCGATTTTATCCTCGGTGGCCCAGGGGATCTCGGGCAGGTCGCCGTCGATATAGCGCTCGATCTCGTCCTGGAGGGCGTCGTCCATCTTCTCGCCCTCGCCGTTCATCAGCTTGATGCCGTTGTCATAATAGGGATTATGGCTGGCGGAGATCATTACGCCGCAGTCGAAGGACTCGGTGCGGGTGATGTAGCTGACGCAGGGGGTGGTGGTGACGTGGAGCAGGTAGGCGTCGCAGCCGGAGGAGGTGATGCCTGCGGCCAGGGCGGACTCGTACATGTAGGAGGAACGACGGGTATCCTTGCCGATGACGATGCGGGCCTTGTCGCCGGTGTGGAGGGCGGCGTAATGATGGCCCAGGAAACGCCCGGTGAGGAAGGCATGGCGGGCTGTCAGGTCCACGCCGGCCTTGCCGCGGAATCCGTCGGTGCCGAAATATTTACTCATAGGAAAACACTCCTTATTGATCCTTGATGCGGTGCGGCTGGCGCTGTGGCGCGCCGGTCGGCCCCGTCCGGTCACGGTTCCCTCTGTTTTGCGGTCGCCCGCATATTTGTTGAGCCGTGTCACATGGCCGGACACCACGGGAGAGCACCCGCCGAATGTTCGATAACCGCGGCATGCCGCAGCAACGGTACGGAATGTACCGAAAGCCCTCCCCCTCGTCGTCCCGCTTACCTGCCATCAGGCGCGGGCGCTGGCGCTATGTTCGGTGTGAAAACCGAAAGCCTCCTTTCACAGCCACAGGATTCTACCGGGTAATTATAGCACCCTCTAACAAATTATTCAAGATATGGGGGGATAATTCGTGGGGAGGGGCAGATGAGGGGGTGGGCGCCCCTGCGGGGGTATCGAATCCGTTTGCCGTTCAACCATTTGCGGCGGTTGTCGTTACCGGGGCTGGGCGGAGCAGAGCCCCGCCCCTACGGGGGTATCGAATCCGTTTGCCATTTGACCGGGGTTGGGGGTAATTGTAACCTGGGTACGGCGCGCCGGGGTCGTCGCGCCCTACGGAGGTAATCGCGGCCATCCGCGTCTGACGGTAGCCGTTATCATCATTGCCGCCGGGGTGCGGGCGCTTCGTGAAGCGCCCCTACGGACAATAGGAAGGCATGTGCCATTCAGCCAACATGGGCGGTGATTGTTGCCGGGGTGCGGGCCGCCGGGCGCCAGTGACGGCCCGCGAGGTACGAGCGGCTGCCGGAACCAGTGCCCTTGGGGTAGGCGTCGCGCCCTACGGAGGTAGTCGCGGCCATCCGCGTCTGACGGTAGCCGTTATCATCATTGCCCCCGTGCAGCGGGCGCTTCGTGAAGCGCCCCTACGGAGGGTGTGGCAGCGATTGCCGTGTAGCCGAAGTTTGGGGGTATTGCAGCGGGGTGCGGGCCGCCGGGGGCGGCGGCCCCTACGGAGGGATGACGCCGTTTGCCATTTAACCGGGGTCGGTGGTGGTCGTTTCGGTGAAGGCGGGACACGTAGGTCCCGCCCTACGGAGGGGTGCGTATTTTCGGTACGGGGGTGTTGTTGCGGCGTGGGGGCGGAGCAGAGCCCCGCCCCTACGGAGGGTATCGAATCCGTTTGCCATTTGACCGGGGTTGGTGGTGGTCGTTTCGGGGAAGGCGGGGCGGGCGTGCAAAAAAACGGCCCCGGCTGGTGGGCCGGGACCGTTTTGCGGGAGTGTATTAGTAAACAGGTGTACGCCTTACCGGGCGTTGGGGTCGGTGCAGCGGTCGTACTCCACCTGCATGACGCTGGCTACCGTGTGGCGGCCGTAGTCATCCAGCCTGGCGTACTGGGTGAGAAGCTGCTCGGTGTCCTCGGTGAGGTAGAAGGCGGCGTCGTCGCTGAGGGCCTTGATGCCCAGGGTTTTACAAATCTGCACGACCGTGTCGAAGCTGGAACCGCCTACGCCATTATGCAGAGCGCTGTTGATGGTGGACAGGGGAATGTCCACGGCAAAGGCAAACTGCCTGACGCTCTTATACTGGCGTGTGATCTCGTCGCGGACGATCTTGGTGAGATTATCCATCTGATCTCATCTCCTTGCGTTATCATAGCGCTAAATTTCCAGAATTAGGTAGACTCATTATAGCAATTCCCCGGGCTTTCGCCAATATAAAAATGAAAAATTAACACTTTTTTCACACTTTTTGGCGATATATCAACTATAATTCGTCACCATTATTTATATATTGCTCGCCGAGGTATTTTATACTTCCTTTTTGCCATAGGCTATGGTAAAATGGACGGCGAAATGGGAGGGAACGGATTGAAGAACATACTGGAAAAACCCCTGCACACGGCACCGGGACAGGTGGGCGAGGAAATGGTGAAGCGCTATTTCGCCCACGACGTGGCCCGGGACAGCGCCGCGCTGACCTACTATCTCCTGTTCGCCATCTTCCCGCTGCTGATTTTCATCAGCACGCTGGTGGGCAAGCTGCACCTGGACATCCCCGCCGTCACGGCCTGGATGGGACAGGTGGCCCCCGCACAGGTGGTGGCCATGGTGGACAGTTATCTCAACTATGTGACAGAAAACCACAGCCCCCAGCTTTTGTGGTTCAGCCTGATTTTCTCCGTGTGGTTCCCCATGCGGGCCACGGGCTGCGTGCTGCACTCCATGCGCAAGGCCTTCGGCAAGGCGGCGCCGGAGAACATTTTGCTGGACACGGTGCGGAACTTTTTATACGCACTGGTGCTGATATTGCTCATCGGCGCGTCCATCGCCATGACGGTGGTGGGTCGGCGAGCGCTGGAATTCCTGGCCCGGTTTTTTACGCTGAACCAGCGGTTTATCGACGCCTGGAGCTATCTGCGCTTCGTGCTGGTATTCGTGCTGCTGGCCTTCGCCATCGGGACCCTTTACATGATGGCCCAGGGCAGCCGGCGGCCGCTGCGGGAGGTTTGGCCCGGGGTGGTGACATCGCTGATGCTGTGGATGGTGCTGAGCATCAGCTTTTCCTACTACGTGGAGCACATGGCCAACTACGCCGTGCTGTACGGCTCCATCGCCACCATTGTGGTGGTGCTGCTGTGGCTGTACATGTCGGCGGTGGTGGTGATTCTGGGGGCGGAGCTGGCCGCCGTTTTGCAGCAGCGCAAGGTGCATGTGGCCCGAAAGGGCGAGGAGGCAACATGAAAATTATCATCGTAGGCAACGGCAAGGTGGGCTACGCCATCGCCAAGCAGCTCTCCGGCGAGAGACACGACATCACCATGGTGGACCGGAGCGCCGAGGCGCTGTCCCGGGCGGAGAACACCCTGGACGTGATGGGCGTGGTGGGCAACGCCGCCAGCATCTCGGTGCTGGTGGGGGCCGGGGCGCGCAGCGCCGACCTGGTCATCGCCGTCACCAACCTGGACGAGACCAACCTGGTGTGCTGCCTGATTGCAAAGAAGCTGGGGGCCAAGCACACGGTGGCCCGGGTCCGGAACCCGGAATACCGCAGCGAGGCCAACCTTTTGAAGCAGGAAATCGGGCTGGACATGGTCATCAACCCCGACCTGGCGGCGGCGCTGGAAATCAGCCGGATTCTGGCCTTCCCTGCCGCCTTCAGCGTGGAGCCCTTTGCCCGGGGCCGCATCGACATGATCGGCTTCGCCGTAAAGGAGGAGGACAAGCTGTGCGGCATGCCGCTGCATGAGCTGTCACGCCAGCACCACGCCCAGGTGCTGTTCGGCTGCGTGCAGCGGGGGGAGGAATTTATCATCCCCGACGGCAGCTATGCGCCACGCAGCGGCGACAACGTGTACATGCTGGGCACCAAGCCGGAGCTGCAAAAGATGCTCCACGCCATCGGGCGGCAGTGGCAGGCGGTGCGCTCGGCGTCCATTTTGGGCGGCAGCCGCATTGCCCAGTACCTGTGCCAGGAGCTGAAAAAGGCGGGCATCAGCGTGCGCCTGGTGGAGCAGGACGAGCAGAAGTGCCTGACGTTGGCGGAGGCGTTGCCCCACGTGATGGTGATTCAGGGCGACGGCACCGACAGCGATTTGTTGCAGCAGGAGAACATCTACGGCACCGACGCCTTTATCTCCCTGACGGGGCGGGACGAGGAAAACCTGCTGATGGCCATGCACGCCCAGCGCAGCGGCGTGGACAAGGTGATCGCCAAGATGACACGGCCCAACTACATGGACATGGTGAAGGAGATGGGCGTGGCCAGCGTCATCTCCCCCAAGGACATTGTGGCAAGCCAGATCACCCGGTACGTCCGGGCCCTGGCCAACTCCAACGGCAGCGCCGTGGAGAGCCTGTACAAGCTGCTGGGCGGCGCGGTGGAGGCGGCGGAATTCGTGGCCAGCGACGCCAGCGAGGCCGTGCTGCACACGCCGCTGAAGGACATGAAGCTGAAAAAAGGCGTGCTGGTGGCGGCCATCGCCCGCCACGGCGCCATCATCATCCCCGGCGGCATGACCACCATTGAGCCGGAGGACACGGTGGTGGTGATCGCCCGGGAGCGTGTGCTCCACGATTTGACGGATATTCTGGCGTGAGGCTAGACGATTTACATGTTTATATGTGGGGACGGGCCCGGCGGGGCCCGTCCCTTTTTTCAGATGGTGAATTCCCAAAGTAAATTCCACCGTTGGATGGGAGTGGAAACAAGTGAGGGAAATCAACGGAATTTGCGTTGGGAAAGAGGCAGAAAACAAGTCCATTATAACTCATATACAGCACAAGGAGGGCAAAAAGGCGC
>CACWYC010000002.1 GCA_902765025.1 Oscillospiraceae bacterium | reverse complement strand
CGCCATGCCATTTTTCATGAAAATGAGCACACCGTTTCCGATGTGCTCATTTCTTCAGGTTTCCCGTCCTCCGCCAATGCCACTATCTTAATGACATTGACCTTTCGGTTGCTCTTTTTCTTGGCGCAGCGGGAGGGATTCGAACCCTCGTGCGGTTGCCCGCAAACTGATTTCGAGTCAGCCCCGTTATGACCACTTCGATACCGCTGCGTATGTACTTTTGGCGCCTTTTCGGGCGCTCGCCTATCATAGCACAAAAAAATCCAAATCGCAATTCTTTTTCCGGCAAATTTATAGTAAAATAGGGCCACAGGGAGGCGGGGTCATGGTCTTTATTTACGGCGACGGCGATTACACCAACTACCGGCGGGGCCTGGAATCGCTGGGGCAACGGGTTTTGATTGGGGAGGACGGCGGTTTGGCGCCCCTCTGCGGCGGTCTGGTGCTGCCCGGCGGCGGCGACATCGGAGACGGGCTTTCCGACGGGGAGGCGGGCGTCATCCGCTATTTTATCGAGGCGGGCAGGCCCATTCTGGGCATCTGCCGGGGGATGCAGGCGCTGAACGTCTACTTCGGCGGCACGCTGTTTGCCCACATCCCCGGCCACCGCATTCCGGCGGGCGACGCCACTCACCCCACCCGGGCCATCGGCCTGGCGGCGGCGCTGCTGGGGCCCGGGCCCACCGTCAACAGCAATCACCACCAGGCCATCGACCGGCTGGGCGACGGGCTGCGGCCCTGCCAGTGGGCGGCGGACGGCGTCATCGAGGCGGTGGCACACGAGGAGTTGCCCATTTTCGGCGTGCAGTACCACCCGGAGCGGATGGGCCCGGCGGGCGAGCCGATATTACAATGGATTTGCGGGAGGGTAACAGGATGAAAGGCGTGCGGGAGCTGAATCTGGAGCTGGGGCGGCCCACGGTGGACCAGGCGCTGGACCGCCTCCGGGCGGACATGGACGCCTGCCGCCACATGCACCAGGGCGTGATGAAGCTGATTCACGGCTACGGCAGCAGCGGCAGCGGCGGGCGCATCCGCACGGCGGTGCGGAAATACCTGGCTGGCGAGCTGGCGGAGGGCCGGGTGAAGGCGGTGATCCGGGGCGAGGATTTCTCCATCTTCTCCGAGGAGACACGGCGCATTCTGGCTCAATACCCCCTGCTGCGCCAGGACAGCGACCTGGATTGGGAAAACCGGGGCGTCACGTTTGTGATTTTGTAAGCGGGGCTCCCGCCAAGGGGCAAATTCCGGCAGAATTTATCCGATTTATCCTTGACAGATGCGGCGCAGGTATGCTATTATATCAAAGCTGACGATTTACGGAGGGTAGGGCGACGTCCTATGCGGGTGTAGCACAATGGCCAGGGCACCAGCCTTCCAAGCTGGGGATGCGGGTTCGATTCCCGTCACCCGCTCCAACTTGTAGATTTGCGCCAGTAGCTCAGTTGGATAGAGCAACTGCCTTCTAAGCAGTAGGCCGGGGGTTCGAGTCCCTTCTGGCGTACCATTTTTGTCAGATATCCCATGCGGATGGTATATGTGGTGGGTGTAGCTCAGTTGGTTAGAGCACCGGATTGTGGTTCCGGGTGTCGAGGGTTCGAGTCCCTTTACCCACCCCACAACGAACCGGGGATTGGGAGAAATCCCAATCCCCGGTTGCTTTTCCACCATAGGGGCGTAGCCAAGTGGTAAGGCAAGGGACTTTGACTCCCTCATCCGCTGGTTCGAGTCCAGCCGTCCCTGCCAATTTGCCCCGTTAGCTCAGTAGGTAGAGCACCTGCCTTTTAAGCAGGGTGTCTGGGGTTCGAATCCCCAACGGAGCACCAAAAACATGAACCGCCGTAAGGCGGTTTTTGTTTTTGGTGCCCGTTGGGGATGAGAAACGAGCTCCGAGGGCAGCGGCCCGGAGGGCCGATGGCCTCGGCAGCAACAGTCCGGTGGACTGTTGCGCTCGCGAGTGGAGAATCCCCCGCGCCCCGCTGCGTGGGGCGCGCTTGAACGGAGCAGCGTTTTTCTCCATCGAGGCTGGGGCGGACAGAGTCGTCCGCCCCTACGGGGAAATTTGCGCTGTTGGCGTATAGCCGGCCTTTTGGGTGGTTGGGACCGGGGGTGGCGGGACACATAGGTCCCGCCCTACGGTGGTGCTGTCCTTTCAGGCTGCGCGGGGCGCGCTTGAACGGAGCAGCGTGAAAAAACCTCTTTTGACTGCCAAAGCAAAAGAGGTTTTCCGTAATTATGGCGGGGGTTGGCGGGCGGAGCAGAGCCCCGCCCCTACGGATGGTTGGGGCGGTTTGCCTTTGGAGGCGGGCCGCCGGGGGCAGCGGCCCCTACGGTGGGGAATGTGTCCCCGCCTTTCTCCCCAAGGAGAAGGTGGGGATTTTAGGGTATCGCTTTTGCCGGGAAGTGGGTGGATTTTGGGACAGGCGGCGTGTTATTATGACGTCACAAAAACGACGTCACAAAAACGAGGAAGGGAGATACCTGTCATGGTCGAATACATTGCGATCCACGAGGGCCATCTGGGCGGCGACAATACCAACATCCTCCCCGTCCGTTTATGCGATGGTCCTTCCGTTTATGAGGAAAAGCAAGATGAGGCCATTTCCGTCTGCTGCTTCTATCTGGAGGGTTATCTCCAGGAGCTGCTGATAAAATACTACGATGCCGACACACAGCCGGAGGCGTACAGGACGGGTTATGGCTACGACGAGTACGGCTGGACGTTTTACACGCCGCAGCAGATCGACGCCCTGCTGACCGACCTGGCGGCCTATATCGCGCCGAAGGATAAGGGCGCCCCTATCATTGACTTTTACCGGCGGCTCACTGTCCGCATGCGGCGGATGCTGGAAAACAGGGGCAATTACGACCTCATTTTATTCTGCGGCCCCTGATTCATCACCACAAAAAAGCAGCCTTGCGGCTGCTTTTTTCATTCCTCTGTGGCTTTTATTTCGCTTGCTTTGGCGGCTTTCAGGCGGCGGTGGCGGCGGATTAAGTAATACGTCACCTCCGTGACGCAGCAGGTGGCCCAGCCTACCGGGTAGCCCAGGGCCACCACGGTGGGGGTGTTGGCGATGAGGCGGGTGGCCAGGTAGAGGTACACCTGGCGGATGCCCACGAAGCAGGACAGCATGGCGATCATGGGCCCCCGGGAGTCGCCCCGGCCACGGAGAGAGCCGGCCAGCACATGGTTGATGCAGTTGCAGATCAAAAAGGCGCAGTTGGTGCGGATGAACAGCACGCCGTAGCCGATGACAGCGGCGTCCGGGGAGAACAGCCGCACGGCGGCGGGGGCAAAGCCGATGAGGGCGGCGATGACCGAGCCGGTGACGGAGAGGGTGATGAACAGGGTGGCGGCGGTGCCCCTGTCGGCCCGGGCGTCGTTGCCGGCGCCCACGTTCTGGCTGACGAAGGTGGTGGCGGCGAAGGACATGCTCTGCATGGGCAGCATGACGAACTGGTCCAGCTTATTATAGGCGCTCCAGCCCGCCATGGCGTCGGAGCCGAAGGAGTTGATATACCCCTGGACGAAGATGTTGGAAAAGGCGGTCAGCACCGACTGGATGCCCGCCGGCAGGCCCACGGAGAAGATGCGGCGCAGAATGGGCCAGTCGATGCCCAGCTCGTGCCAGGTAAGGCGGTAGATGTCCTTGGTGCGGGTGAGCATGGTGAGAATCAATGCCGCGGAGATAAACTGGGAGATAATGGTGGCAATGGCGGCGCCGGCGATGCCCCAGCGGAGCACCAGCACGAACACCAGATCCAGGGCGATATTCACCACCGAGGTCAGCACCAGGAAGTAGAGGGGCCGGGTGGAGTCCCCCACCGCCCGCAGCACGGCGCTGCCCATATTATACACCAGCAATCCCGAGATGCCCGCCAGGTAGATGCGCAGATACAGCGCCGCGTCGGCAAACACGTCCGCCGGGGTGCTCATCATCCGCAGCAGCCAGGGCACCAGCACCACGCCGCCTACGGAGAACAGGGCGCTCAAGATAAACGTGGCGGTCATGGTGGTCTCGATGGCACGGTGGAGCCGCTCCATATCCCGGGAGCCGAAATACCAGCCGATGGTGACGCCGGCGCCGGCGGAGAAGCCGTTAAAGAAAAACACGGCCATGTTGACGATCATGGTGGTGGAGCCGATGGCGGCCAGGGCCTGCTTGCCCACGAAGTTGCCCACGATGACGGAGTCCACCGTGTTATACAGCATCTGAAACACGTTGCCCAGCATCAACGGCAGGGCGAACAGCACCAGCTGCTTGAAAATGGGCCCGGAGGTCATGTCCCGGGCGGTGGAGCGTTGGGTCTGGGTCATAGGGTAGGATCGGTGACGGGCTGCTGTTCGGTGACGTCAACCTCGGCGGCCACGCTGTCGGTATGATAGAATCCGCTTGCGCGGAAATCGCTGACGGGGCTGCCCTCCCAATAGTAGGTGGAGCGGTAATACACCTGGTGATTGGCCACGATGGTGGGGTTGGCCTCGGTTTCGCCCCACTTATCCATCACAGAATCGTAGGCGTACCACTGGCGATGCTGCAGGTAATAGTAGTGGCCCTGGTAGTGGTAATAGCCGTCCTTGGGCTGGAGGGCCTGCCAGCGCAGCACCACCGCCGCCACGCAGCACAGCACCACCACCGCCGCAATGGCGATGGCCCAGCGCCTGCGGCGAATCTGCTGGCGCCGGTGGCGGGACTGGCTGCTGTGGGTATGGTGATGGGCGCTCCGGCTGCTGTTCTCCTCCTGCCGGGTCACAGGGCGATAGAACAGGTGGGCCGCCTTCATGCGGCGGTACATCTCCTCCACGGCGTAGCCCTCGTCCCGGCCCTTATAGCGGATGGCGCGGTCGCCGCTGCTATGGTTGTGGTAAAAGACGTAATCGCCGAATTCATCCAGAAACAGGCCGTAGCCGGGGGTATCCTTTTCATCCGCGCCGATGAAAAACCGCTGGCTGACCGGCGGCACATCGTGGCTGGCGCACAGCGCCATCAGTTCTTCGACGGTGCGGGGGGTGGTCTCCGGCTGGGCAGGGGCCGCAGGTTCCGGGGCGGGCTCCTCCACCGGGGCCACAGGGGCGCCGCACAGGGGGCAAAATTCCGTGGCGTCCTCCGCCAGGTCGGGGCGGTACACAATCTTCTGATCCATTTCACGATTCTCCTTGCGGAAGCGATTTTAGCGCATTCGTATCCATTATTCTCTTACAATATACCATCCCCATGCCGCCGGGGCAAGGGGGTATTTCGGCCTTTTGGCGGAAAAAGGGGCGATTTTGTTCCATTTTGGGGGCCGAAAGCGGAGACGAACGGAAAAAAGCGTCGTTTGCCTTGCAAAAACGGTGAAAAGGGGCTATACTGCCTTGTGCGCCCTGCGGGGCGGAGAAAGGACGTGACACCGTGGCCTCCCAGACCAGGAACCTGACCACCGGCGGTATCCCCCGGGTGATTTTACAATTTGCGGCGCCGTTGTTTTTGAGCCAGCTGTTTCAGCAGCTTTACAACTCGGTGGACTCGCTGATTGTGGGCAACTTCCTGGGCAAGCAGGCGCTGGCGGCGGTGAGCTCCTCGGGGTCGCTGGTGTTTTTGCTGGTGGGGTTCTTCGCCGGCATCTCCATCGGCGCGGGGGTGGTCATCTCCCGGCACTTCGGCGCAGGCGAGCAGGACAAGGTGCTGCTGGCCATCCACACCGCCGTGGCCTTCGGTCTGGCGGCAGGGACGGCGCTGACCGTCATCAGCGTGGCGCTGACGCCCCACATTCTCCGCTGGATGGGCACGGCCCCGGACGTGATTGACCAGTCCATCGCCTACTTCCGGGTGTTCTCCTACGGCGGCATCCCGCTGGTGATGTACAACACGCTGACGGGCATCATGCGGGCATTGGGGGACAGCCGGAGGCCCCTGTATTACCTGATCTTCTCCTCGGTGCTGAACGTGATACTGGATCTGGTGTTCGTGGCCTGGCTGGGCTGGGGCGTGGGCGCCGCGGCGGCGGCCACCGCCATCGCCCAGGGTGTGAGCATGGTATTGTGCTTCGCCGCGCTGATGAAAAAGGGCAACGCCATTCGGCTGGACTGGCGGAAAATCGCCTTTGACGGCCCCATGCTGAAAGAAATCATCCGCAACGGCATCCCCTCCGGCATCCAGAACTCGGTAATCTCCATCGCCAACGTGCTGGTGCAGAGCCACATCAACTCCTTCGGCTCCGACGCCATGGCGGCCTGCGGCAGCTATTCCAAGCTGGAGGGCTTCGGCTTTCTGCCCATTATGAGCTTCACCGCCGCCATCACCACCGTCATCAGCCAGAACCTGGGGGCGCGGCTCTACGACCGGGCCCGGCAGGCGGCGCGGTTCGGCATCGTGGCCTGCGTGGCCATGGCGGAGGTCATCGGCATCGTGCTGTTTGTGCTGGCGCCCCAGGCCATCGCCCTGTTCAACAGCGACCCGGACGTGATTGCCATCGGCGTGATGCAAATTCGCATCGAGGGGCTGTTCTTCTGCTTTTTATCCTTTGCCCACTGCGTGGCGGCGGTGTGCCGGGGCGCGGGCAAGGCCACGGTGCCCATGGTGGTGATGCTGTGCGTATGGTGCGTGCTGCGCATCGCCTACATCACGGTGGCCATGCACATTTGCCACGACATCCGGCTGCTGTTCGCCGCCTATCCCCTGACCTGGGGCATCAGCTCCGTGATATTCTACCTCTACTACCGCAAAAGCGACTGGGTACACGGGTTTGAAAACGCGGAGAAAAAGGCGCTGGCGAGGTAACCCCCCTGCGGGCAAGCGATAGACAACAAAAACCGACTGAAATAAGGATGGATTTTCCTTACTTCAGCCGGTTTTTATTCATTGTCCATCAGAGGAGCTCGCTAAGGGAGATGGTCTTGTTCGCCTCTTCATAATTGTCCCGGACATCGTTGCCTTTGATGCGGCGCTTGTCCTCGTACATGGCCTGGTCGGCCCGGCGGAACACGTCGGCGGCGCACTCGTCCTCACTCTGACACACCGCTATGCCCTTGGCGACAGAGCAGCGCTCCCAGGGGTTGGGGTGGGACATGGTGGCGGCAACGGCGTCGTCCATGGCCTTCATCAACACCTCGCGGCGGGCCGTCTGTTCCTTGTCCAGCAGCACCACAAACTCGTCGCCGCCGATGCGGTAGACGGGGCTGCGCTCAAACACGTTGCAAATCAGGTGGCAGCAGCGGCGCAGGTACTCGTCGCCCCGGTCGTGGCCGCACTGGTCGTTGACGGGCTTTAAGTCGTTGACATCGAAGACCACGATGCCGAAATCCCGGTTGCCCTCCCGGATGCCGCTGTCCAGTTGCTCCAGGGCCACATCGTAGGCGGTCTTGTTTTTCACGTGGGTGAGGCTGTCGGTATAGGCCCGCTCGCTGATGCCGGAGATATAGTTTTTCAGATACCTTGTGGTAACGGACAGGGTGTTGGTCAGGCTGCCCACCTCATCGTCGCCGCCGGGGGGAAGCTGCACGTCCAGGTTGCCCCGGGCAATCTCGTCGGCAGCCCGCCTGAGTCTGGCCAGGGGACGGGTGATCTGGCCGGCCACGTGCATGGAGGCCAGGATGAGAAAGATGGCTATGAACAGCACCGACACCGTCACCGTGCCCGCCAGGCTGGTGGTCATGGCGCGAATCTCGTTCTCCTCCACCGACAATAGCAGGTTGGTGCCGTTGTTCAGCCGGGCGTGAACCACCCGGTAATACTTGCCGTCGTGGGTATAGTGAAGCATCTGGTCGTCGGAAGCGGAAAACCGCTGCAGCGCATCGGACAGGGCGGGAATCGACGTCGCCAGACTGTCGCCGGGGGTCAGCTGGGGATGGTAGTATACCGTGCCATCGTCGGCCACCAGGCAGGACTGCTCCGACGTAAAGGCGTGGACGCTGTCCAGCGTATCCGCCACGGCGCGGAAATTCACATCCATGCCGATGACCCCCAGGAAGGTGTCGTGGAGGTACAGAGGCATGACGTAGGAAATCATGTAGAGGTTGAGATTTTCATTGTAATACGGCTCCATCCACACCGCCTCGCCTGCGTGGATGGGGGCGTAATACCAGCCCACGTGGGCGGTGTCGTCGGGGTCAAAATCCTCGATATGGGTCAGGGGATAGGCCAGAAACTGGCCCTCGGCGGTGTTGCGCTTGTAGAGGAAGCCCTCGGCGGCGTACTCCGGCGCCAGGCGCAGGTAGTAGGTGCAGGCGCCGTCGATGTGGGAGGCCACGCCGTCAAACAGGGGGCGGGTGCGCTCCAGCAGCATCAGGGCAAACTCCCGGTCATACAGCAGCTCCGCGTCAGGCAGATTGCGCAGCAGCATGTCCGACACCACCTCGATGCTGCCGGTGACACCGTCCAGCTGGTCGTTAAGGGCATCCTGCTCGTTGAGACAGGCCAGACGCATGATGTGATTGGTGGACTGCTCCCGGGAACGCACCAGACTATGGGTGGCGGCGCCGATGACGGTCACCAGACAGGCCACCATGCCCAGTACGTTCAGCAGAATGATTTTTCCTCGGATGGTGTGCAACACGGAACCCTTCTTTTTTCGGTGATTCAACTGCATTTTACCTCATTCCTGCGGTTTCGTCAATTCCTATCTGTATTTATGCCCAGGGGTCTTCCGCCTTGGGCACGCGGATGCCCGAGAGCAGCTCCTGCTGCCACAGGAACCACTGGCCCGTGGAGGGCTTTTGCCGCAAAATGACCTTGCGCTTGCTGTCGGCCCCGGCGGACTGGAGCAGTACCCCGGCATAGCCGGCCTCGGTGGTGTAGGGGTCGTCCCACATGTCCAGCACGTAGGGCACGGTGGGGACGTAGCCGTTGTCCACCGTGGCGCCGGCGAAGTAGGAGCGGGGGATGTAGGCCCGGCCATCCATAAAGCGGTCATTGATAAACTGCCAGTCCTGGCCCGTCATGCCCCGGGGGCCGGCCAGGTAGGTGAGCATGGCCTTGGCCTCCTCCCTGTCCTCGCTCCACAGGCACAGGGCGGCCACCGTCAGGGCGGCGGTGTGCTGGGGGGACTGGAGCTTGCCCTCCGGCATGGCTTGCAGCTCGGACAGCGTGCGGGGCAGGGCGGAGAGGGTGACGCGGCTGTGCCGCAGCGTGGCGGAGGCGGAGGAGGCCACGGACTGCACCGCGTTCTTCACCTGCTGCTGCAGCTGCTGCTGGGCCTGGCGCTTGAGAGAATCGAAAATACCCATAATCGTTACCTCATTTCTGCAAAATCGGCGGTGGATCGGTGTTGATATCCAAATTATACCATGAACGGCGCCGTTTGCAATAGTGGAATGGTCTCCATTGACACCCATCGGCGCGGCGGGGTATAATGGCGTGAAAAAACGATGGCAGGAGGGCGCCGCCATGGCCCATATCATTCACATCACCGACTTCCACGACCCTGCGCTGGACGTGTACGCCCGGCTCACCGAGGGGCAGCTCCTGTGCCGGGCCGACCCGGAGCAGGGGCTGTTCATCGCTGAGAGCCCCAACGTGATTCTGCGGGCGCTGGACGGGGGATATGAGCCGGTGTCGCTGCTGATGGAGGAAAAGCATATCGCAGGCCAGGCGGCGGAGGTGGTGCGGCGCTGCGGCGACGTGCCGCTGTACACCGCCACGCTGGACGTGCTGACGCAGCTCACCGGCTTCCCGCTGACGAGGGGCGTGCTGTGCGCCATGCGGCGGCGGCCCCCGGCCGACCCGGCGGCGCTGTGCAAGCAAGGGCGGCGCATCGCCATATTGGAGGACGTGATGAACCCCACCAATTTAGGGGCCATCTTCCGCTCGGCGGCGGCCCTGGGCATGGACGCCGTGCTGCTGACGCCGGGGTGCTGCGACCCGCTGTACCGCCGGTGCGCCCGGGTCAGCATGGGGACGGTGTTCCAGATTCCCTGGGCCTACATCACCCCCTATCAGCACCTGTGGCCCCAGGCGGGCCTTGCGTGGCTCCGGGGCTGGGGCTACGAGACGGCGGCCATGGCGCTGCGGGACAACACCCTGTCCGTCACCGACCCCCGCCTCCGCGATGCGGAAAAGCTGGCGGTGATACTGGGCACCGAGGGGGACGGCCTCCGGGAGGAGACCATTGCCGGGTGCGACTACACGGTGAAAATCCCCATGGCCCACGGAGTGGACTCGCTGAACGTGGCGGCGGCCAGCGCCGTCATCTTCTGGGAGCTGTCCAGCAAAGAGGAATGATATTGAAATATAAAAAATCTCCCCTTTCGGGGAGATTTTTATTAGTCTAAGGCGTCGTGGCTGTCGAATACGTCGGAGATGGTGCCGTAGGGATCGGGGCGGGGCAAGTCGGGCTGGGGCTGGCTGCCGGGGGCGGTGCCCTTCATCTGCATCTCCTGCCACTGCTCACGGGTAATCAGCATCTGGCGGGGCTTGCTGCCCTCGAAGGGGCCCACGATGCCCCGCTCCTCCATTTGGTCCACCAGGCGGGCAGCACGGGAGTAGCCCAGCTTCAACCGGCGCTGCAGCATGGACACGCTGGCCTGGCCCGTCTCCAAAATGACCTCCACGGCGGCGGCAAGCAGCTCGTCCTCCTCCCCGCCGGCCTCGGCGGGGGCGGCGGTGGCGGAGGAGGCGCCGCTCTTGTCGTCCTTTTTCAAGGCCTCCTCAATCTTGTCCATAACGGTCTGGTCATAGTGGACCTCGCCGGAATTCTTGACAAAGGCCACCACCCGCTCGATCTCCTCCGGGGAGATAAAGCAGCCCTGGACGCGGGTAGGCTTGCTGTCGCCCAGGGGGAAGTACAGCATATCGCCCTTGCCCACCAGCTTTTCGGCGCCGGTGGTGTCCAGAATGATGCGGCTTTCCAGGGAGGAGGCCACGGCGAAGGCGATGCGGCTGGGGATATTGGCCTTCATCAGGCCCGTAATCACGTCGGCGCTGGGGCGCTGGGTGGCGATGACCAGGTGCATACCGGCGGCGCGGCCCATCTGGGCCACACGGCAGATGGATTCCTCCACCTCCTTGGCGGCCACCAGCATCAAGTCCGCCAGCTCGTCGATGACCACCACCACGGTGGGCATCTTTTTCAGCCCCTCCGCCTCACCGGCGGGGGAGGCGGCCAGGGCGTTGAAGCCCGCCAGATCCTTGACGCCGTGCTCGGAGAAAATCTTATACCGCTTCATCATCTCAAACACCGCCCATTGCAGCGCGCCGGCGGCCTTTTTGGGGTCGGTGACCACGGGGATCAGCAGGTGGGGGATGCCGTTATAGGGGGCCAGCTCCACCATTTTGGGGTCCACCATGATGAAGCGCACCTCGTCGGGGGTGGATTTATACAGCAGGCTGACGATCAGCGAGTTGGTGCAGACGGACTTACCGGAGCCGGTGGTACCGGCAATCAGCACGTGGGGCAGCTTGGCGATGTTGCCCACGATGCAGCTGCCGCCGATGTCCTTGCCCACGGCGAAGGCCACGGGGCTGGGATGCTCGGCAAAGGCCCGGGAGGCCACCACGTCCCGGATGCGGACGGAGGTGACGGCCTTGTTGGGCACCTCGATGCCCACGGCGCTGATCTTATTGGGCACCGGGGCGATGCGGACGCCGCTGGCCCCCAGGGCCAGGGCGATATCGTCGGCCAGGTTGGTGATTTTGCTCAGCTTCACGCCCTGGTCCAGGGTGAACTCATAGCGGGTGACGCTGGGGCCGTGGACCACCTCGCCGGGCTGGGCGTCCACGCCGAAGGAATTAAGGGTGGCGGCCAGGCGGGCGGCGTTGCTGCGCAGCTCGGCCCCCACCTCGGTATAGTTGTCGGAGTGGTTCTCATCCAGCAGAGTGATGGGGGGATACTGATAGGCCCCCTCGGCCTCGCTGAGCTCCTTCTCGATGGCCTCCGTCACCTCCTCGGTGGCGGCATCCACCTCGTCGGGGGAAATCTGCTTGCGGCGGCGGGTAGGCTTGTCCTCCTTGGCGGGGGCGGGAGTCTCAGCGGCAGGGGCGGCAGGCTCCTCGGGGACGGCCTCCCCTTGCAGCACCTCGGCGGGGGTACGGACGGAGGCGTCACGCTTGCGGAAGAAGGGCTTGGGAGCGGCATCCTCCGCCATGGGGTTGGCGGCGGGCTCATTTTCCAGAGGGATGTCGATGGGGAACAGCGCCTTTTTGGCGGCCTTGGGCTGGCGGGCGGGGCGGACAGGCTCCAGGTTGGGTTCCTCCTCGTCCTCGTCCTCCTCATAGGCGTAGGTCATCCGCTCTTTCAGCATCCGGGCGGCCTCGGCGGGCTTAATCTCCAGCGCCAGGAACAGCAGCGCCACCAGCAGCGCCAAAAACACGATGGCGGACACCACCCGGCTCAAAAGGGCCGTGCAGCCCCCGGCCACGGCGCCGGCGATAACGCCGCCGCTTTGCAGCAGCTGGCCCGACTGCCACAGGGGCTTCATGTCGGCCAGGCGGAAGCTGTAGCTCTCCACGCACAGGAACAGATGCAGCAGCATGCCCAGCAGCACCGGCAGCAGCAGCGTGCAGGTGACCCGCGCCGCCACGGGCTTATCCTTGCTGCCCAGCAGCACCGCGCCCGCCCAGGCAAAGGCGGGGGCGAACAGCCAGTAGCCATAGCCGAACAGGCCCTTTAGGCCCAGGCCCAGCAGCCGCAGCAGCAGGGCGTCCACGCCGAAATAGGTGACGAGGACGCACAATGCCAGCAGCAGGCATACACCGCCGCCTACGGCCCGGGCCACGGGGTGGTATACCGGCTGGGGGGGTGGGGGCGGCGCCGTGCGCTTACGGGGTGCCGTGGAGGAGGCGGTTTTTTTCGTTGTGGATTTCTTTTGTGTCGTTGCCATAATTACCTCTTATCGAAACAGGTTCAAAAGCAGTGTCAGCAGTCCCACCGCCCAGCAGTAGTAGGCAAAGCCGCCGAAGCGGCCCTTTTGGGCGATGAGCTTCAACAGTCGGATGCAGGCGTAGCCCACCACGGCGGCGGCCACCACGCCCGCCAGATATACCGGCACGGCGGCCCAGTCCACCCCGGCTTCCAGGGCGTCCTTCAGGCTCAAAAGGTTGGCCCCCAGCACCGCCGGGATGCTGAGCAGAAACGAGAAACGGACGGCGAAGCTGCGCTCGAAGCCCAGGAAGCAGCCGGCGGAGATGGTCATGCCGCTGCGGGAGATGCCGGGCATGGTGGCCAGGGCCTGGCCCACGCCCACCAGCAGGGCATCCACCAGCGTGGCGCTGCGCTCCGTCTTGTGGCCCCGGCGCACCAGGTCGCAGGCGAACAGCAGGAAGCCGGTGACCACCAGAGCCATGCCGATGAACACCATGCTGTCCCCCAGGGCCTGCACCTTCTTATGGATGGGCAAAATGGCGAACAGGGGCAGCGTGCCCACGATGATCAGCAATATCATCCGCCTTGCGGGGGGCACGGGGGTGGGGGTGGTGCCGTGGACGATGTCGCCCACACCCCGGAAAAACTCCTGCACAATCTCCACCACGTCGCCCCAGTAGGCCACCAGCACCGCCAGCAGCGTGCCCAGGTGCAGCAGCACGTCGAAGAAGGCGGGCACCTCCGTGTTGATGCCCAGCAGGTGCTGGGCCAGGGCCAGGTGGCCGGAGCTGGAAATGGGCAAAAACTCCGCCAGGCCCTGGATGATGCCCAGCAGCAGCGAGGTAAACAGATTCATACTTCATCCTCCCTTTCCCGGCGGCGCTGCGCCGAGCATAAGATTCCATATTACTCAAAGTATACCATACCCGTGGAGAAAATGCCAACTATTATTTTGGTGTTATGGAAACCGGGGAAGGCGGCGGCAGAATAGAAAAACCGTCTCCGGCGGGGAGACGGGTTTTCTGGCGGATTATTGCTCTTCCATGGCCGCCAGGGCGGCATGGGCGGCGGATTGCTCCGCCTCCTTTTTGCTGTGGCCGGTGCCACGGCCGATGACGGCGCCGTTGAGCAGCACCTCCATGGTGAACTCCTTGGCGTGGTCGGGGCCGGAGGCGTCCACCAGCTGGTAGGTCAGCTGCTGGTGGGGGGTGCGCTGCACCACCTCCTGCAGCACGGTTTTGCTGTCGCGGCGGGCCACGACGGCCTGGTGCTCCACGTCACGGTCCAGCAGCACCCGGTGGATGAGGGCGGAGGCGCTGTCCATGCCGCCGTCCAGGTACACCGCCGCCAACACGGACTCCACCGCGTCGGCCAGGATGCTGGGGCGCTCACGGCCGCCGCCGGCCTCCTCGCCCTTGCCCAGCATCAGGTACCGGCCCAGGTCCAGTTCCAGGGCCACCCGGTGCAGGCTCTCCTCGCACACCAGGGCCGCCCGGATGCGGGTCAGCTCCCCCTCGGGCAGGTCGGTATGGCGGCGAAAGAGAAAGTCGGCGCTGACAAAGCCCAGCACGGCGTCCCCCAGGAACTCCAGCCGCTCGTTGCTGCTGATGCCCCTGGCGCGGTGCTCGTTGGCATAGGAGCTGTGGTACATGGCCCGCTGCAGCAGGTCGATATTGTGAAAATGGTAGCCTAATTTTTCTTCCAGTGCAGAAAGCTCTCGCATAGTGTTTCCTCTCCACGGCTGAAAAAAGGAACCACACGAGAAGCCGTGTGGTACCTTTTTTCAACTGTAAAATCAGTCCAGCTTGCTCGCCAGGTAGTTGACGCAGTCGCCCACGGTGCGCAGGCCCTGCAGCTCCTCCTCGCGGATCTCGCCGATTTCAAATTCCTCTTCCATCGCCATCACCAGCTCCACCAGATCCACACTGTCGGCACCCAGGTCGTCCACAAAAGAGCTGTCCATGCGGATCTCCTCCGCATCAATGGCAAACTGCTCAGCGATGAGCTGACGCATTGTATCGAAGATTTCCTCCTTGGTCATGAGGTATCTCCTCCTTTCACCCTGTTTACTTCCGAAATAATACGGCATTACAGCATGGCTGTCAATACCTTTTGGGGAAATTTATTCCTCCGCCGCGGCGCCTACGCGCATCAGCTCCACGTTGGCCTCGATGTCGGCGATGAGACCGCTGCGGACAAAGGCCACCGCCTGGCCCACGGCGTTCTCGATGGCCTCGGCGTTGGAGGCGCCGTGGGCCTTGATGACGGGCTTCGATATGCCGATGAAAGCGGTGCCCCCCACCTTGTTGGGGTCCAGCCTGGCCTTGAAGTCGTTGAGGCCCGGCAGCACCAGGGCCGCCGCCAGCTTGGTGAGCAGATTTTTCTTGAAGATGTTTTTCAGGGCCGTGCCGGCAAAGCTGCCCACGCCCTCCATGGTTTTCAGCAGCACGTTGCCGGAAAAGCCGTCGCAGACGATGACGTCGCAGCCGCCCTTGATGGCCTCCTTGGCCTCGATGTTGCCGATGAAATGAAGATGGCCGTCGGCGTCGGCTTTTTTCAGCAGGGCCAGGGTCTCCTTTTGCAGCGCGGTGCCCTTGCTGTCCTCGGCGCCGATGTTCAAAAGGCCCACCCGGGGCTCCGCCACGCCCAGTACCCGCTTGGCGTAAAAGTTGCCCAGATAGGCAAATTGCAGCAGGTACTCGGGGGTGCACTCGGCGTTGGCGCCGCAGTCGATGAGCACGGCGCTGCCCGTGGTGGTGGGGATGACGGGGGCCATGGCGGCCCGGCGGATGCCCCGGACACGCTTGGTAATCAGCGTGGCGCCGGTGAGCAGGGCGCCGGTGGACCCGGCGCTGACCATGGCGTCCCCCTGGCCCTCCCGGAGCATGGTAAGGCCCACGCCCATGGAGGTGTTCTTCTTGCGGCGGAACACGGTGCTGGGGTCGTCGCACATCTCCACCGTCTCGGCGGTGGGCACCACGGTGACGCTGTCGGGCAGCGCATCAACCCCGCAGGCGCGGGCGGCATCCCGGATGGCGGCTTCATCACCGGTGAGAACGATATCCACGCCGAAGCGCTTCTGGGCGTTTAAGGCGCCCTTGACGATTTCCAGAGGGGCGTTGTCGCCGCCCATGGCGTCTATGATAATCTTCATGGGGTCACTTTCTTTCTCTCAAGTGTGGGCGGTCACATCCCCCAGGACGGCGTCGCGCATCTGGTCGATGACGGCCAGGGAGCGGGCGGAAATCTCCGCGTTCTTGTTGCGCTTGCCCTTGACCCGGTGGTCCAGCGGGGGGATGATGCCGAAATTGATGTTCATAGGCTGGAAGGCGGCCACCGTCTCATTGCTGACGTACAGGCCCAGGGCGCCGATGGCGGTGGTCTGGGGGAAGTCGGCGGGCACCTCGCCCAGCAGGCGGCGGGCCGTCTCCACGCCCACCAGGAAGCCGCTGGCGCAGGACTCCACGTACCCCTCCACGCCGGTCATCTGGCCGGCAAAGGCGATGCGGGGGTCGGCTTTCAGCCGGTAGTAGCGGTCCAGCAAGCGGGGGGAATCCAGATAGGTATTGCGGTGCATGACGCCGTAGCGCAGGAACTGGGCGTCGTGGAGGGCGGGAATCATGGTGAATACACGGCGCTGCTCCGGCCACTTCAGATGGGTCTGGAAGCCCACCAGATTGTAGATGGAGCCGTCGGCGTTGTCCTTGCGCAGCTGCACCACGGCGTAGGGGTCCCGGCCCGTCTTGGGGTCGGGCAGGCCCTTGGGCTTCAGGGGGCCGAAGCGGAGGGTGTCCTCCCCCCGGCGGGCCATGACCTCCACCGGCATGCAGCCCTCGAACACGCCGCCGTCGTCAAAGCCGTGGACCTCCGCCTCCTGGGCGGTGGTGAGAGCCTGCCAGAAGGCGGTGTACTGCTCTTTATCCATGGGGCAGTTGATGTAGTCGGGGGTGCCCCGGTCGTACCGGGAGGCGAAATAGGCGCTGGACATATCCACGCTGTCGAAGGCCACCAGAGGGGCGGCGGCGTCGTAGAAATGGAGGCCGTCCGCCTGGCCGGTGAGGGCGGCAATCTGTTCCGCCAGGGCGTCGGAGGTCAGGGGGCCGGAGGCGATGACCACCTCTCCCGCCGGGATCTCCGTTACCTCCCCCTCCTCCACGGTGATGTTGGGGTGGGAGCGGATGGCGTCGGTGACCATCTGGGCAAAGCCGTGGCGGTCCACCGCCAGGGCGCCGCCGGCGGGGACGCGCTTGGCGTCGGCGCAGCGGAGAATGAGACTGTCCAAACGGCGCAGCTCCTCCTTCAAAAGGCCCACCGCGTTCTCCAGCTGGTCGGAGCGCAGGGAGTTGGAGCAGCACAGCTCTGCAAAATAGGGGGTGACGTGGGCGGGGGTGGCCTTCTGGGGCTTCATCTCCCGCAGGTGGACATGGATACCCCGCTGGGCCAGCTGCCAGGCACATTCGCTGCCGGCCAGGCCCGCGCCGATGACGGTTACTTCAATCATGCTTCTTCCTTCTTGGCCCGGGGCTTTCTGGCGGCGGGCGCTTTAGCGGCGGTTTTTTTCGTGGTTGTCTTTTTGGCGGTTGCCTTTTTGGCGGCGGGCTTTTTGGCCGTGGTCTTTTTGGCGGCGGATGCCTTGGCCGCCGTCTTTTTGGCGGGCTTTTCCTCGGTGGGGGCCTCACCCTCCGCCGTGGCGCGGCGGTGGTAGCCCCGCTTCTCCTCGGGCAGGAAGTTAGGGCAGGCGGGGTTGATGCAGAAGGGGCGGTTGAAGCCCCGGCCCGCCTTTTTGAACATGGTGTTGCCGCAGTGGGGGCAGTCGTCCTTCACGGGCACGTCCCAGGTCATAAAGTCGCAGGTGCGCTCGGTGTTCTTGCTGCCGGTGAACTCGCAGCAGTAGTAGGTGTACTGCTTGCCGGAGGTCTTGGAGGTGCCGGTGCGCTTCATCAGCCGTCCGCCGCACTTGGGGCAGCGGCCCGGCATCTGGACCACCAGGGGCATAGTGAAGGTGCAGTCGGGGTAGCCGGGGCAGGCCAGGAAGGGGCCGAAGCGGCCCTCACGCTCCACCAGGTTCCGCCCGCAGACGGGGCAGATTTCCTCGCTGACGGTGTCGGGAATCTTCACGTACTCGCTGTCCTGGGCGTGGGTGAGATTGTCGGCAAAGGGGCCGTAGAAGTCACGGAGCACCGTTTTCCAGGCGGCCTTGCCCTCCTCCACATCGTCCAGCCGCTTTTCCATGTCGGCGGTGAAGCCGGTGTCGGCGATGTCGGCAAAATACTGCTTCATCCACTGGGTGACGGCGTGGCCCAGGTTGGTCTCCACCAGGTACTTGCCGTCCTTTTTCACATAGTTGCGGTCCAGAATGGTGGACACGGTGGGGGCATAGGTGGAGGGGCGGCCGATGCCCTGCTCCTCCATGGCCCGGATGAGGGTGGCCTCGGTGTAGTGGGCGGGGGGCTGGGTGAAGTGCTGGGCCCGGTCGAAGCCACGGAGAGACACGGTGTCGCCCTGGCGCAGGTCGGGCAGGGCGGCGTCCTTCTCCTCCTTGTCCTCGTCCCGGCCCTCCTCGTAGACGGCGGTATGACCGGCGAATTTCAGCTTGCTGGCGCTGTTGCGGAAGCTGTGGCCGGCGGCGGTGATCTCCACGCTGACGCTGTCATACACGGCGTTGGCCATCTGGCTGGCCAGGAAGCGGCTCCAGATCAGCCGGTAGAGCCGGTACTGCTCCGGCGTCAGGTCGGCGCGAAGCTGCTCGGGGGTCAGGGCCACGTCGCTGGGGCGGATGGCCTCGTGGGCGTCCTGGGCCCCGGCCTTGGCCTTGTACTGGCGGAACTTGTCGGGGCAGTAATCGGCGCCGTAATGGCTGCGGATGAAGGCGGCGGCGTCACGCTGGGCCTCCTGGGAAATCCGCAGGGAGTCGGTACGCATATAGGTGATAAGGCCCACGGTGCCCACGCCGGTGACGTCCACGCCCTCATAGAGCTGCTGGGCGATGGCCATGGTGCGGCGGGGGGTCATGTTCAGCTTGCGGCTGGCCTCCTGCTGCATGGTGGAGGTGGTGAAGGGGGGGGCCGGGGAGCGCTGCTTGTCGCTGCGCTTGACGGAGGTGACGGTAAAGGTCTCCTTCTCCACCTGGGCGATGATGGCCTCCACCGCCGCCTCGGTGGGGATGTCGCCCTTCTTGCCGTTTTTGCCGTAATAGTGGGCCAGGAAATCGGCCCCCTGGGCGGTGCGCAGCTTGGCGTCCAGCGTCCAGTACTCCTGGGGCTGGAAGGCGGCAATCTCCCGGTCGCGGTCGTCCACCATCCGGGCGGCCACGGACTGGACACGGCCTGCGGAGAGGCCGCGGCGAATCTTCCGCCACATGATGGGGGAAATCTGATAGCCCACCACCCGGTCCAGAATGCGGCGGGCCTGCTGGGCGTCCACCAGGTTCACGTCGATGGCCCGGGGGTGCTGAATGGACTCGGTGACCACCCGCTGGGTGATCTCGTTGAAGGTGACGCGGTGGGTCTTGCTCTCATCCAGGTCCAGCAGGTGCTGCAAATGCCAGGAAATGGCCTCGCCCTCACGGTCCGGGTCGGTGGCCAGATACACGGCCTGGGCGCTGTCGGCGCTTTGCTTCAGCTCCCGAATCAGCTCCTCCTTGCCCCGGATGGGGCGGTAATCAGGCTGGAAATCGTGGTCGATGTCCACGCCGATGGTGCTCTTGGGCAGGTCACGCAGGTGGCCCATGCAGGCCTTCACCTGATAGTCCGGGCCCAGATATTTGCCGATGGTTTTGGCCTTGGCAGGGGACTCCACGATGACCAGGTTTTTCTTCTTACTCATATCGGTCAATACTCCTTATTGACGATTTTATGGATTCTCGGCCCGGAGATAGCTCTGGGCGCCGTGCTTTGTCACATAGCCGTCGATTTCCAGCATGGTCAGGTCCGCCATCACCGCCGTGACGGGCAGGCCCGTGGCCACCGCCACCTCGTCCATGAGCCGGGGCTCGGTGGGGCTGAGGGCCTGTAAAATGGCCTGCTGCCGGGGCGGCAGGGCGGGGTCGGGGGCATAGGACTGCGCCGCGGCGGGTGCTGGCTTGGCGGCGGGTTTCTCCGCTGCCGGGGCGGGGCTTTCCGCCGCCGGGGCGGCTTTGCGCCGGGGCAGGGCGGACTTGATTTTGTGGGGGAAGCGGTAGCGGTACACCGCCGCCACGTCCTCTGCCGAGGAGGCCAGCAGCGCCCCCTGTCGCAGCAGTTCCAGGCAGCCGGCAGAGGCGTCGTTCTCCACCGAGCCGGGGAGGGCGAACACGTCGCGGCCCTGCTCGGCGGCGTGGTCCGCCGTCAGCAGTGCCCCGGAATGGCCCGCCGGGGCCTCCACCACCAGCGTGCCCAGGGACACGCCGCTGATGATGCGGTTGCGCTCCGGGAAGTGCCAGCGGTCCGGCCTGGTGCCGGGCGGGTAGGCGGACAGCACCGTGCCGCGGCGGCACAGCTCGTCATACAGCGCCCGGTTTTCCGCCGGGTACACCACGTCCACACCGCTGCCCAACACGGCCACGGCGTAGCCGCCGGCGCGGAGGGCGCCCCACAGGGCGCAGCCGTCGATGCCCTTGGCCATGCCGGACACCACCGTAAGGCCCAGGGCCGCCAGGTCGCCGCCCATGCGCTCCGCCATGCGGACGCCGTAAGGGGAGGCTTGCCGGGTGCCCACTACCGCCACGGCGGCCTCGTCATCCAGCTGCCGCCGCTGCCCCAGGCCGTACAGCACCAGGGGCGGGGCGAAGATGTCCGCCAGGCGGCGGGGATAGCAGGGGTCGTCGAAGGGCAGGACAAAGATATGTTGCTCACGGCAGCGGGCCAAAATACCCTCCGCCGCGGAAAGAGGCGTTTTCTTTAGCTTATTGCGCTGGCTGGGCCGCAGCGATGCCGCAGCGGCAATCTCCTCCACGCTGCGGTCGTACACCGCCCGGGGCGTCTGCCATTTCTCCAGCAGCCGCCAGCGCTGGCGGTCGGTGAGGCCGGGCAGGGTGGCCAGCCAGATCCAGTAGCGCGCATCGCTCATCGGTAGCCCTCCCACAGCAGCACGGAGGCAGCCACGGCGGCGTTCAGCGACTCGCAACGGGGCGACATGGGGATGCGCACCGTGGGGCGGCACAGGGCCAGCACCGCGTCGCTGAGGCCCCGGCCCTCGCTGCCGATGGCCATGATGCAGCGGCGCAAATCCACCTCCCGGGCGTCCACGGTGTCGCTGCGGAGGGCGGCGCCGTAGAGGGGCAGGCCGCTTTTCTCCGCCAGGTCGGCCAACTCCGGCACAGTGACAGACCACACCGGGCGGCGGAACACGGCGCCCATGGAGGCCCGGACGGTCTTGGGGCTGAAGGGGTCGGCGCAGCCGGGCAGCAGCAGTAAGCCGTCGCCGTCAAAGGCGTCCAGCGTGCGCAGCACGGTGCCCACGTTGCCCGGGTCCTGGACGCCGTCCAGCGCCACGTACCGGCCCGGAGACAGGATTTCCGGCGGCGTGAGGGAAGGCAGACGGACGGTAAACATCACGCCCTGGGGCGTCTTCATAGGGCTGACGGAGGCCATCACGTCCTCCGGGACGGTGGCGCAGCGGGCACCCTCCACCGTGACGCCGGTGGTGCTGACCACGGCGGTGATGGGGGCGTGGAAGGCCAGGGCCTCGGCAAGCAGCTTGGGGCTGTCGCAGAGGAACTCCCCGCTTTGGCGGCGGTAGGCGCCGTCGGCGGCCAGCTTTTTCATGTGCGTCAGCAGGGGGTTGGCCCGGCTGGTGATATTTTCCATAAGAGGTCACTCCCCCACTGTGCATGAATTACAATTCTTTAATATATAGGTATCGTTTCCCTTTGTCAAGGCCGCATTTGGGGCGAAAAGGGCGGAAAAACCCCGGCAGACACATCTGCCGGGGCGGAAATGGTCACAATGCGGTTGTCAGTCCAGGGGCTTCATGGTGGGGAAATCAGGCTTTATTTTTTGCAAGTCTTTATATCCCTACGCAAGCCTGTTTTCGCGGGGGCTCCTTTTCCGGCGAATTGCATATCTCTACGCAAGCCTCCGCAAGTGGTCGTAAGTCAGTCGTAAGTTGGTCGTAAGCTATTTTGTACCAGTTGGGGCGAGCTTGGAACGGTTGAAGTAGTCCTCAAAATTGATAAGTTCGGCGCGCTTCAACTCATCCGTTGCTTCGGCGTAAATATCCATCGTAGTCTCTGCGTCGGCATGTCCGAGGATTTCTTGCATTGCCTTAATGTTGACGCCAGCCTCGCACATCCGTGTCGTGAATGTGTGGCGCAGGGAGTGGTTCGAGAACTTGGGGAGCAATACCGGTTCGCCCTCACCCTTGTGCTTGTCCAATGCATCATAATTGCAATCGCGGATGATACGCCTCAGCGCCTTGTTAAGCGTTGCATGGTGCTGGACGCCGCCAAAGCGATTGACAAAGATGAAATCAGTGTAGCCGTCCACCGTGGCAGTGCATTTGATCCCGAAATCCTCTTGGTTCTGCTTCTCAATCAAAAACGCTTGCTTGACTATCGGCAGCATAGGAACCGTCCGCTTGCCAGCCTCGGTTTTTGGCGTGTTGATAGCAAAACTCATTCCGTCATTATGTCCCTTGTCGTAATAGACAAGTGTATGATTGACATTGATGGTTTCGGCATCTAAATCAATATCACACCACCGCAGCCCTGTGACCTCGCCCACGCGCAGCCCCGTCCAAAGCATCACAATGAAAACAGGATACCATTTGTTATACTCGCCGGGGCGTTTCAAAAACGCCTCAAAAAGCTCCTGCTCCTGCACGGTCAGCGCCTTGCGCTTAACGGAATCATTGCAGTGCGCCTTTTTCAGTTCCTTGAGCGCATTGTCAGACGGATTATAACGGATATAGTCATCGTCAACACCCAGCTCAAGAACTTGATGCAACACCGTATGCACACAGTCTATGGTGGAGGCTTTCAGGTGCTGTTCGTCCGCCAAGCGGTTGTAAAACGCCCTAACGTCGCTCCGTTTCAAATCCACAACCTTTGAACGCCCGAAATCAGGCTCAACAAACTGGCGGTACATATACCGGTAGTTTTGAAAGGTATTGTCTTTCAGTCCCCGTTTCAGCTGTACCCATGATTGATAGAGGTCATTGACGGTAATATCTCTGCCTTCTGCGCGAATGCCATCGAGCACATCGCGGAGAACATCAAGTTCTTTTTCCCGCAGTTCGTCAAGCGTTTTGGCATATACTGAATGCCGCTTGCCTCGCCGGTCTCGCCATTTATATTCAAATGTACCGTTTGCCCGCTGGTATTCGCCCTCCTTTAATACGCGCTTTTTGTTGTCTTTGCGTCTCTCTGCCATAAAAGATTATCTCCTTTCTGAGAGAGAGAACACGCTCTATGCGGATTATACCGCGAGCGTGTTCTCCCTGTCAACAATCAGATACATTAGTTAAATGGAATAGCTCTGTTCCAGATACCGCTCCAACGCTTTGCGCTTAATCAGACGCTTGCTGCCGTTCCACAAAACATACGGGCAGGCTTCATCGCTCGTCATCTCACGGAGCTTGTTAACGCCGATTCCAAAATACGCTGCAGCCTCTTCAAGATTGAGGTTGACCTTTTCCCAAACAGGGACCTTTTCCGCCATGGAGACCACCACCGTTCAGAGGGTACCCTCGTCCAGCCAGAACCCCTGGAATTCTGTACCGTCATGGAGCAGGAAGCGCCCCTTCGCCTCTTTCGGAATTCGATCGGCGGCACTGGTGCTGTCAAGGATGATTTGGGAGAGTACGTTGTCCGCCCTGCCGCAAATGCGGCAACTGATATTGTTCCGAATCTGGCCGGATAGGACGTTGGCGTCCGGCCGCTGCGTGGCAAGGATCAAATGAACGCCAAATGCGCGCCCTTGCCGAGCAATCACGCTCAGACGGCTTTCGATCTGTCCAATCTGCTCTTTCCGCTCTTTCGGCATGCCGGTTTTGTCCAGCATCTCGGCGATTTCGTCGCACGCCAGAATGTATCGCGGCAAATGAGCGTTGTTTGCGAGATTATACTCGTCGATATTTGATTGTCCCGATTTAAATAGTAGCGTCTTGCGGCTTTCGATTGCGGCAATATAGTCGTCCAGCAAGGCAAGCACCGTTTTGTCGTCATAGCACAGCCGAAGCTGATCTCGCCAGAATGGGGGAAAATCAACGCCCCCTTTGAAGTCGACAATGGCGACCTCCGCCCCCTTTTGAACCGCTTGCCGAATCATTACCTTCATCAAGATGGTCTTACCGCTGCCGGTGGAACCGCCCAGTAGGATGTGCGGGATGTCCGCCAGATTGACGCTGACCGGGCCGGCGTAACCCTTTCCCAGCATCAAAACAAAGCTCTTGTCAGACAAATACTCATCCTTCCAGGGGAGATAGTCCGGCAGATCGCTTTCGGCGGGCACAGTATACAGGACGACACGCTGGTTTCCCCTCTCATATTTCGCCTGGACAATAATAACGCCGAGTGCCGTCTCCAGCTCTGCCCGTCTATCATCCCAAGCCTTGAGGGGGATGCCGTTGGTCTCGAAGGTCCAGACGGTAATGTTTGGATTGTCTTTGTCAACTCGCTTACGCCTCAACGCGGGGGCAATATTTGCGCGATTCGTAAAACCTATCGACTCCAGCGAGATCGCAACAAGCCTGCGGGTGAGCGGCTTGGTTCGCAGCCATGCTGCTAAGCCACCAGCTGCGAACATGTATGTCACAAATAGATGGTGCATAGCCGAATAAATTACGGGCGGAAGCATCTCAGCCTCCTCCGCCATTGCTGCGGTTGTTTTGCCGGCGTGGGCCACAAGGATCGCTCCGACGATGTAAGCTATCAAGACGAGCATACAGTTAACGCGCTCATGGGCAAGGAGCGAACGCAGTTTTGCGTGCAACATGAATCTGAGTCTGTCACTTGCTTTCATTGTTCACCCCCCTTTGCGTCTTTTCGTCCCGGCGATACTCTTTAATGTCCTGGATGCGCCGACAAAATGCCCGCCACGTCTCCGGCTTGTCGCGCTGCACCTCCAAATACTGCTGCTCCAACGGGATATTTGAGGTAATGTAGACCGTCGTATAGCATGCCACGCGATCGTTATAGCGGGCGGGCAGCATCAGCGGGTAGACATCCAGGTAGTTAAGCATGGCGTTGATCGGCACCTGGGAATGAAATTCCTCGAAAACCAGCACGTCCTGTCCGTGGTACGCGTCGAACCGCAGGCCGTTGCCGCGCCCGTAGTCCGTGATGCGGCAGATGTCTTCTGCCCTATGCCGCTCGAAGATACCCCGCGTCTTGCCAGTGCCGGTATCGCCGTAGAGATAATGCACCTGGACATCCCGATTTACGGCCTTAAACCGCTCCGCCATGAGCGTTTCCCGGAGTGCATCGATATCGCGCCCCTTAAAGGCAAAGGCAGGGTTATTGCGGATGATCTCCGACGTGGTAAACCCGTCCGTCACATCCTGCAACAGCTGGAACATCTTCGGCGCGTTCTCCTCGGCCTCGCTGGGGAGTTCACCGAACTCGACAAACGTACCGGGAACCGAGGTTTCCGCCTTCGCGGTCTCGGCCCACTTGCCTTCCTTGCGGATATAATCGCGATTCTCTTTTGATGTGCCGAGCGCTTTTTCGATGTGGGCGGTCGGGAAACGGCGCTTGAACGTGCTGAACCGCATGGGCGAGTGCGAAACGACGTAGACGTGCGTATGATATGTGCCGGTTGTCGCAATCTCGTCTGCCAAACAACAATAAGCCGGACGGAACAACTGTAACCTCTCGATAATGCGGTCATGCGTCATATCGCAATCCTGCGGGTTGTTGATGGTGAGCATATATTTTCTTGATTGTGTGTCCGTTATAGGCATGTTTTTTTCCTCTTTTTCGCTTCATTGCTACTGCTACACCGCTCGCATAGGTAATACTACCTATGCGAGCGGTGGCGGCGCTTTGGAGGGGCCGGGGATAGCCCGCAGAGGCAGGCTATCCCCTGCCACCCCCGCCGCGCCGCCCTCACGGGTTAGGTCGTCTTGCCTCCTGCGGGTGCGATGCCGGTCGCCTTAGCGGCAAAGCAGATCTGGTCGTCGCGCTGGTAGGCCCTCACCTCCAGCCCGTCAAACACAACCATGGCAAATCCGTCCTGCGGCGCGTCCATGAGCTGCTTGCCGTCGATGCGGACGTTGAGCTTGTCCAGGTTGTGGCTCGCAAGAGCCACCTCGTAGCGATAGCCTGCGATGTTGTCCGTCCGCTTGCCGTCCTTATACTCATAGGCGGGCTGCACATCGGTGAGCAGCATCTTGCTGCCCAATGAACTAATGTCGATTTTAAGGTCGCGGATGTTAAGCATATTTTTTTACCTCTTTCTATCATTTTTTGGGGCGTTGGTGCCGGCCGAGCACTGCCGCCTGTATCGTCGAGTCGTGCACACCTCTGACACTATTAGCATACCATTTTGCAAAAAAATATGGTTGCGCATGCGCAACTCACCAAAATTTTTTTCGGCGCGGAGATTGCAACGAAAAGCCCCCCGGCTCCCATCACAGGAGCCGGGGGGCTGTCCTTATTCTGATGCTATCGTTTTCTTCCCGTCACGCCGCTTTCCGCTTCCTGGCCACCCAGGCGCAAGCCAGGACGGCGCAGATGGCGGCTGCCGCGGCGGCGGCCAGGACGCCGTAGTGGGTCACGCCGGCATCGCCGGTGGCGGCGGTCTTCGCCTGCTGGGCGGAGGCGGTGCCCTCGATGGTCCAGGTGGCGGTGGCGGAGGTCTTGCCGTCATAGAGCCGGATGGTGTGCTTGCCGGGGGCCAGAGTGCTCATAAACTCCTCCGACAGCACCACGTTGCTGCCGCTGATGAAGTAGTACTTGCTGTTCACCGTCTTGCCGTCCACGGTGACGCGGGTGATGGTGCCGATCTCCGATGTGACGGTGAGGGGGCCGGTGGTGGGCGTGGACGCCGGGGCGGGGCTGGCGTTGCTCTTCCACTGAGCGTAGAGTGTCACGTTCTCCGCAAGGGTGGCCTCGTCGCCGTCCTTGTAGATCACGTTCCCCTTCTCGCTGGTGGCCCAGCCGGTGAAGGTGTAGCCCTCACGGGTGAAGGTGTTGGCGTTGAGCGTTGTTGCCGTGCCGCTGACAACTCCCTGCGGCGCCATCGTACCTGTGCCGCCGTTGGCGTCAAAGGTTACGGTGCGCATACTGTTCGCCAGATTTGCCAGTGCGTTTGTCAAATCAGCTTGCTCCGTTGAATCGCTCTGCGGGTCAATGCCGTCCAGATTGGCGGTCAACGAAACGCCGCTCTGCAACTCGGACAGCTTCACATCTTTCACGTCGCCGTAGGTGGTGGTTCCGTCAACGGTCACATAGGCACGGGCGTGATAGACCGTGCTGCTGTCAGTCGGGGTGATTTGCAGCATCCAGCAGTTGTTATCGTCCAGAACGCTGTCGGGCATTGTGGTGGTCGAATCGGTCAGCTTCTCAGCCGCCACTTGCGTAACGCCCGTGCCGTCAATTTTCAGGTTGTTGCCTGTTGCGGTGGTGCTGTAAACGATGCCAACACCAGTTACAGTTGCATCATTTGGGTACGCGATTGCCTGGAACGAAATGCTCTTGCCGTCGTTCGTCCGGGTAATCGAAGTAAAGCCTGCGACGGGCTTAGCCGTTACACTATTTGCATAGACGGCGTAAAGCGTGGTGTGGGCGTTCATGGTCAGTTTCAGCGGGTTGCTGTAACTGACGATGGAGCCGTCTGCCGTCCAATGGGAAAAGTTCTTGCCTCCGCTGGCCGCAGGAGCTGCGAGTGTCGCCGTGTCTCCATAGGCATAGGTGTCGGAGAGTTCGCCCGACCATGTGCCGTCCACATACACGTCAAGCTGCGTTTCCGGGGCAAGGACAAGATTCAAGTCTGCTTCGTTTGCGTTTCCAGTCGCCCAAGCGTCAACCGTCAGCGCCATCAGCAGGGCAAGCACGACGGCCATGGACGTAAAGAGTTTTTTTCTGTTGTTCATAGGTTCTTTCCTCCTTTCCCAGTCCATGCGTTACGAACCGCTTTTGCTAACGGTTCCAGCCGAAGAAATCCCATTCAGAGTAGTAGCCAGAGCGGGCGTGTAGATCGTATGGGTTGTTCCAGAGCTGTCCTTGTACGTCAGATATGCGATGGCGTAGATGTAATGATCGCCGTTGTTCCTTTGGGCGAAGCCCACGGGTGTGAGCGCGTTGATCGAGCCACTCTGTCCCGTGACCGTGGGTTTGTAATTCCAGTAGAGCGGAGGATCTTTAATGTTGATCGGCTTGCTCTGGTACATATACTCGCCGAGCTTTGCTGCTGTCATTTCGCTTTCGTCCAGCACGCTGTTCTCGCGCTTCGCATAATACTGTTCCGTTCCAGAAGTATCAAACGTCGTAAGTTCTCCGCTAAGGACACTCATCGCCGCGGCGAGACTATAAGTGATTGCCTTCGCTTCGGCATCCATTGTGGCCGTTCTTTCTTTCAATTCATAATAGGAGATACCCGCATTGTCACCGGACCTGACGCCCGCGTCCACATAGGTATAACCGTCCGGGAGCTTGTAGTTCATCTGGAACAGGATGCTGTCATAGAGATTGCCGTCAGAGGCTGTCGTCTCATAAGTGGTTGCGCTCATGCTTACCTCCGGTACCGTGGTAGCATTGACGTAAAGCGCGCGCATCTCCATATTGCCGGGAATGACGAAGGACATCATCTTATAAGCTCCAGCATCTGTCCAGTCGGTGTCTCCTTCTGCTTTATACTGCCATTTGGAGAATGTCAGATTACCCCACTTGCCCGGCGCGGACACGGACACCTCCGAATCTGCCGCAACAGTCTCCGGCAGTTCTGCCATCATAGTATGGTTGTCCGATTGTCTTACATAGGAAACATCCAGAGTAGCACTTGTCGGAGTGTCGCCGGACTTGCCATATCCGCAGGCGCACACGCCGTCGCTGTTGAGGCTGTGAGCCTCCAAATCCACATCGCCGCAGCCGCAGATTTTAATATGAAGATAAGGCGCGTATGCCGCATATTTTGTAGCCAGCGAGTGAACGGCTTCAATCTGGACATATCCGTAGGCGTGAACGTGCTTCCACTGCGCGGTCAGTTCCAGATCGGCGGTGATCTTCGTGCCGGTGTCGAACGGTGCTCCATTGGTATAGACCTTGCCGTCCTCCGTGACGTCCTTGGCAATGCTCCAACCGGCGAAGGAATAGCCGGATTTGACGGGCGTCAAAGACGGCAGCGTGGTATCGTAGGTTACAGTAAATTTGGTGTTGTCAATACCCGTACCGCCGTTGAGGTTCAGCTTGACGTTCGGGTTGGAAGGCCGCCAGACAGCGGAAAAGGCCATATTCTCGTTCACGCTGATCTGCGTATTTGCCGCATAGTCTTTTTCCGTGATTCCCTCGTAACCTCTCCATGCGACAAAATCATAACCCGCTTTCGTAGGAGCCGCGGGCGTCGTTACGCTGCCGCTTCCGCCAGAGGCGCAAATAGCGATCTGATACTCCGCGTTATCGCCTATGCTGATTACCGTTGCTTCTCTGTCAACATTTGCGGAGTCGCTATCGCCAGTGAAAGCCGCGATAACGGTCTTGGCGTTGTTACCGATGATAAGATATTGACCGCCTGTGATATTGCTCCAACTGTCAGTTGTACTGACAGTGGCGGGCTGCGTAGCCGCAGATTCAGCCGCGCTCTCGGAAGTGGCAAACGCAATCTTATCCGGGTTGAACGCCGCCGACATCTTCAAAGACCAGACAGTCACATTTCCCATGGCGGCATCTTTACTCATTTTTGCCGTGACCAATTTGTCCTCATTGCTTTCTGTATAACCGAACTTGGCCCAAACCTCGTTAGCGCTTGTCGTGGGCTTATACAGAATGGTAAAGGTTTTAGCCGTTGCGAAAGTAACCGTCATGTTTACGGTGTCAGCGTTCACGCCGGGCATCGTGACCCAATACAAAGATGTGTTCAAAGATTCGCTCTTAGTGCTATTGATGTAGTCTTTGTAATCGTCTACGCTGAAACCTCTCATACTTACGGGAGAGCCGGAGCTGAACGAAACTTTGTAGGAGTGAGCCTCGTCCTTGTTGATGCTCAGGATAAATTCCTCGCCTGCCTTTTTGGTCAGCGAAGGCACTGTCTTGTAATCGCTGTCCAGCAGCGAAGCGGTGCAGGTCGAACTGCCGCCTGTCACATTGTTGAGATTAACGGTAGTGTCTTTCCCTGCAAACGTTGCAGAAACGGTGACGGCCTCGGCGGGCATGGTGAATTTGTATACACCATTACTCGCCGTGATGGCCGTATTGTTGTATTTGAGCGTTTCAAGCTGATAACCAGCAGCAGGGGCCACGGTCAGCGTGACCTCGCTTCCTGCTCTCGCCTTACCATTATCCAACGCGCTCGATACTGCTACTGTACCGCCAGTGATTGCATTTGAGATCGTTACATCGAAGGGCTGTCCCTCAAACTCCGCGCTCACGGTGACGTTGGCTGCGGGCATGGTGAAACTGTACCCGCCCTCGTCAACAGTAATAGCCGTATCGTTGTACTTGACCGTTTTGATAGTAAAGCCGTTGTTGGGCGTGATGGTCAACGTGACCGTCTCGCCAAACTTCGCGGAAGTCTTGTCCGCCGCAACGGTGCCGCCAGTTAAGCCTGTCGGCAGGGTAACGGTGTAATCGGGGTTGGTAATCGAATACACCACATGGGCGGTGGCGCTGTCGTTTGCGCCGCTGCCTCCATTGGTCAGCGTGATTTCCGCCCAATATGTCCCTGCATCCGTGGGTGCGCTGGTCAGCGCGTTGCCGGTCTTATTGCTGTCCGCGTCCGTCGAGTAGTAACTGACAGTCGCAGAGCCTTTGAGCTGGTTTTCGTCTGTGATCTGCGCGTCTTCGCTCTTATCATCGCCAACGGCGGTGTGCTGGGGCGCGGCGATGGTCAGCGTGGCGGTGTGCTTGCCGCCATTCACCGGCAGCGCGCAACCGTCCGCACTGCACGTCGCGGTGATGGTCGCGCCGTTGGCGGAGTAGGTGAAGTTATGGGTGTGAGGCGGCGCTTTCACAATCATGTACCGATATACATCAGTTTTGTTATAATTCTCAGCGTAAATTTCATTCAACTGCTCCGATGTAATCTCTGTCGTAGGATCGGCGCTGTTCCCGCCATAGACCTTGAGACCGTTATTAACGGTCAGTGAGCCGTTTTCAGGAGGTGTAATAGTATAATTATTTTCAGGATGATCTGGATCAGGCATTCCCTGTTTTTTTTCCTTTCCGCAAACGCCACCAATGCCCATACTACCGCAGCCATAAGCATTGGTCGGGCCGCCTGTAGCAATGACCGTGCCGCCGTTGATGGTCACGTTGCCACCATTTCCTCCGGTAGCACCTCCACCGATGCCCGCACCTCCATCAGTGCTACCTTTGGCGGTGACCGTGCCTCCATAAATGGTTACTGTTCCGCCGTTTCCACCGGTTTCGCCCGGTTGACCGCCGCCGATGCCCGCAGCATATTTGCCTCCTTCGGCATCAACGGTGCCTCCATAAATAGTAATATTGCCGCCATTGCCATCCCAACAACCGCCGATGCCTGCATCATTGCCACCACCCTTAGTGTTAATTTTTCCCCCGTGAATGTTCACCGTGCCGGCATTTTTATTATCGTATTCTCCGCCGATGCCCGCGTTATAAGCGTCAACACTGTTAATTTGCAGGGAACCTGCGGTATCACCCTCGCTCTGAGCGTAGATGTTCAAAGCATTGCCGTCTGCAACCGTAATGCCCTTTGATGCGGTAAGTGTGGTGCCGTCCGTAAGGATTAGATTTGCCGTGCCTGTGACGGTGATGCGGGTTGAGATTGTGACCCCGCCGGCAGGTACAACATACCAATTCCCGTTTCCCCACGCGGTTGTATCATTTGCAAGCGTTGTCGGATTTGCTGCTGTCTTGGCTGTGAACGCCACGGAATTGCTGCTCCAAGAGCCTTCCTGATAGGAAACCTCGGAATCCGCCATTGCCGTCATACTCATCCCCGGCACGAGCGACAGCATCAGCGCAAGGCTGAGCAGCCAGCTTAGGGCTTTTGTTCTTGTTTTGTGTTTCATAGGTTTACTCCTTTCGCGCCGCCTGTCCGTGCGGCGATAGTGTACTGGTTTGCAGGCGTAGAGAAGGCCGTTGCCCCCGTCCAATGGGGACAATCACGCAGCCTTCCCCTTATGAATAAGGACGCAAAAAGGCGCAGCGCGTCCCCAAAAAGAGCGCACTACGCCTATTCGATAAGTTTGACGAAAAGGGCAGTCTTTACCTGCTGACTGACTGACTGACTGACTGACTGACAAATTATCCGCCGCCTCGCCATAGCCCGTCAACCCCTTTCCATCCCATTTTTCGCCCCACCAGCGAGCCTACATCCCGCCCATGGTAACTGTTATCTTGAAGTATATCACAACTCGCCGCCGGATTCAAATATTTTATCATCCTCCCAGCTGAACTGCTGCCTCCCGTGCGGGACGAGATAGACATCACATAAACATGCAATCATCCGTAAAACAAAATACCGCCATCCCCGCTGTACAGGATGGCGGCGCTTTGCGTTTAGGCGTCTCCCAGTATAGGGAGGCCCTCTTCTTCTAAGCGCGTGTTCGTGGCAATAATGTTCAGGTGATTGTCCAGCGCCTCGAACCAAACCCGGCGTTCCGGGAACGCTGCATCCATTAAACGCTCCCAGTCAGATTTGCCCAATCCAAGGCCTATCGCAATCGCCGTGACAACACGAACCGTTGCGCGATAAGGTACTGTCTCGCCGTTTTTGCGGCGGCTTGCTTTGTTACTAAGAATGCGGCTCACTGTAGCCTTGGAGAGCCCGCTCTTACAGGCAAGCTCCGCGGCATGCATGTGCTTTGCATCCATGTTCCGTTTAACCAAACTTGTGAATGTCTCTTCGGTCGGTTGAGGGCTCTGCTCCGTCTGCTTCCAGATGGAGCTTGGTAACATCGACCCTCATTAACCTTCAGACGGGTTTGGAGTCGGAGGTGGTCCGCTGATAATATTGCGGGGTCAGAAAGCCGAAATGCTGTAAAAGCACAACTGCCATACGACCACCTCCTTTCGTGATATACGCATAGAAACAGGTGAATAGAATCTATCCACCTCCGACGCGCAAAACCACAATCGTGAAAAGAGTTTTCCGTCTTGCGAGGGTATAAAACAGCGCTTGTCCTCGCACTTATTCGGACGCCCCGAAGGGTTTACGCCCATTTTTTCCTTTTTGCCGCACAAGCGGCTCTTACTAAATTTTTCCATCTATTTTTTATTTGTGGATGCCTGATTATTATACCTCAGATTTCCAGCTGTGTCAACATCTGGCATATAAACCGCTTTCAATCCGGCCTATACCACAAAATATTGTTGTGTTCCACTATGTGTCATCCTGTTCTATTCCATAAAAATACAGCCCCGGCAGCCGTGAGGCTGTCGGGGCATTGTTTCGAGCGTGTTCCCTTTGTTTGGTCGTAAATTGGTCGTAAGTTTTGCTCCCGACCCGCTGAAAACCGCTTTATCAAGCCGTTTTTCAATCCAAAGGCTTCATCGTGGGGAACAGGATCACGTCCCGGATGGAGTCGGTGCCGCAGAGCATCATGCTGCAGCGGTCGATGCCGAAGCCCAGGCCGCCGGTGGGGGGCATGCCGTACTCCAGGGCCAGGACGAAGTCGTCGTCCATCATGTCGGCCTCCTCGTCGCCGTTGGCCCGCTTGGCCGCCTGGGCCTTGAAGCGCTCGTACTGGTCGATGGGGTCGTTCAGCTCGGAGAAGGCGTTGCCCATCTCGCAGCCGCAGATGAACATCTCGTAGCGCTCGGTGAGATGAGGGTCGGCGGGGCTGCGCTTGGCCAGGGGGCTGACCTCCACGGGGTACATGGTGATGAAGGTGGGCTGCACCAGCGTCTCCTCCACCTTCTGGTCGAAGGTCTCGTAGAGGGCGTTGCCCCAGGTCTTGTCCACGCCGTCCATATCCACGCCCACGCTCTTTGCCAGAGCCACGGCGGCGTCGGCGTCGCCCTCGCAGGCCATGAAGTCGGCGCCGGTGACGTCCTTGACGGCGTCGGCCATGGTGATGCGGCGCCAGGAGGGGGTCAGGTCGATGTCATGGCCCAGCCACTGGACGTGGTAGGTGCCCAGAATCTCCTTGGCGGCGCCGGAGAGGATGCCCTCCAAAATATCCATCATGCCGTCCAGGTTGGTGTAGGCCTGGTACAGCTCGCAGGTGGTAAACTCGGGGTTGTGCTTGGTGTCCATGCCCTCGTTGCGGAAGATGCGGCCCACCTCGTAGACCCGCTCCAAGCCGCCCACGATGAGCCGCTTCAGGTGCAGCTCGGTGGCGATACGCATATACATGTCGATATCCTGGGCGTTGTGGTGGGTGATGAAGGGCCGGGCGTTGGCGCCGCCGGCGATGGGGCTCAGCACAGGCGTCTCCACCTCCATGAAGCCCAGGTTGTCCAGATACCGGCGCAGATAGGCCACGAACTTGCTGCGGATCTCAAAATTCCGCTTGCTCTCGGGGTTGACGATTAAATCCACATAGCGCTGGCGATAGCGCAGCTCCTTGTCCTGCAGGCCGTGGAACTTCTCGGGCAGGGGCTGGAGGGACTTGCTCAAAAGGGTGATGTCCTTGCAGCGGACGGACATCTCGCCCCGCTGGGTGCGGAACACCTCGCCCACCACGCCGACGATGTCGCCGATGTCGAACTTCTGGAAGCGCTTGTACACGTCCTCGTCCATCTCGTCCTTGCGGGCGTAGAGCTGGATGCGGCCGGAGCGGTCCTGCATATCGCAGAAGGACACCTTGCCCATGCCCCGCTTGGACATGAGGCGGCCCGCCACACGCACCTCGCTGCCCTCCAGGGCGTCGAAGTTGTCCTTGATGTCCTGGGCATGGTGGGTGACGTCAAAGCGGGTGATGGTGAAGGGGTCCCGGCCCTCGGCCTGGAGCGCCTTCAGCTTGTCCCGCCGAATGCGTAAAATCTCGCTCAGCTCCTGCTGAGGCTGGTTGACCTGATCCGCCATGGTCGATCTCCTTTCGTTACCGCTCAATCTTGTCAATGCGATAGCGGATGATGCCCTTGGGGGCCTCCACCACCACTTCGTCGCCGGCACGGTGGCCCATGAGGGCGCTGCCGAAGGGGGAATCCTCGCTGATGCAGCGGTTCATCACGTCCGCCTCCTGGCTGCCGACAATCTTATAGGGGGCCAGGGTCTGGCCGTTACCCAGGTTGGTGACGGTGACGCTGACGCCGATGGAAATCTTATCGCTGTCCTCGGCCTCGTCCACGATGACGGCGTGGAGCAGGATCTCCTCCAGCTCCGCGATGCGGGAATACAGCTTGCCCTGCTCGTTCTTGGCCTCGTCGTACTCGCTGTTCTCGCTGAGGTCACCGAAGCCGCGGGCCTCCTTAATCAGCTCCGCAATCTCGTCGGTACGGGTGGTCTTGTCGTAATCCAGCTCCCGCTTCAGCTCGTCATACCGAGCCTGGCTCATCTTAAATTCTTTCACCATGGTGCTCGTTCCTTTCGTTTACCGATAGTATCACATAACATGTCACGTTGCATTATAGTGAGTTTCCCCCCGTCTGTCAAGGCAGGGAAGTAATACTTTTTATCACGATTTCGTCACCTTTTACCGCCCCTGCCTGCCACAGCACGTACAGCAGCGGTTCGGACTGGGGCAGCGGCCCGAGACCGGCGACAGGGGCGTATACCGCCTGCTGATAGCGGGTGCAGTCCTCCCCCAGGCACAGCTCCTCCCCCGCCGGGGCGCCGCCGAAGGATACCGTCAGCGCCGCCGCTCCCGGCGGCGCGCCGCCTACGCCGAACCGCCGCAGCAGGCCGTAGGCCAGCGCCTCGCCGCCGGGGATGGACACGCGCAGATAGCGAAAGCCCCGGCACAGCGCCACTGCCGCCTCCTCCACGGCGGGGGACAGCCGGGGCGCGCGGAGGGCGGCCAGGGTGCCACGGCGGCCTTCCAGCAGCCGCAGCCCCGCCATCTGCCGCACCGGCCAGGGGTCCACAGAGCGGATGGCCCATTTTGCCGCCTCGGCGGCGTACTCCGGCGGCACGATGGCATAGCGTATGCCCCGGCGGCGGAGGGCACGGAAGCGGCGGCGCCGCCGCCACTTCGCCAGCCACCCCTGCCCTATCGGCACCGGGCAGCGCAGCAGCGCCACACCCCGCACCGTCACCACGTCCATCTTCCCGCCGCCGATTTCCACATACGCCACCATAGCAACGCCCCCTCCCGCCAGTGTATGGCGAGAGGGGGCGGTATATTCCCGCAGAGGCTTAGTCCCACATGACGTAGCCAGAGAGGTAGTTGAGGGGGTTGACGTAGACGCCGTTTTCCATAATGCGGAAGTCCAGATGGGGGCCGGTGCTGACGCCGGTATTGCCGGACACGGCGATTTTCTCCCCCTGGGCCACCACCTGGCCCACGGTGACGTTGATCTTGCTCAGATGGCCGTAGGTGGTGGAGAAGCCCACGCCGTGGGAGATGATGACGCAGTTGCCGAAGCCGCCGTTCCAGCCCGCCAGCACCACGGTGCCGGCCTTGGAGGCCACCACGTCCACGTAGCTGACGCCGATGTCGATGCCGTTATGCACCGTGCTGGCGCCGGAGGTGGGGGCCCGGCGGGGGCCGAACTTGGAGGTGATGTACTTGGTGGCCACGTTGACGGGCCAGACGTAGCCGCCGGAGCTGCCGGAGCCGATGCCAAGCTGCTGGATCAGCTTTTCCACTTCCTTCATGGCGGACTCCAGGGCCGCTTCCTCGGAAGCCACCTGGTCGTAGGCCGCCTGGGCGCCGGCCTGGGTGGACAGATACTCCTGGTACACGGCCCGATACTCCTCCGCCAGCTTCTCCTGGTCGGACTGGGCCTGCTCCAGCTCCTGCTGCTCCTGCTCCAGCTCCTGCCGGGTGGCGTCCAGCTCGGCCCGGATGTCCTGGAGCCCGGCGATAATCTGCTGGTTATAGGCCATGATCTCATTGATGAAGTCGATGCGGCTCAACAGGTCCGCAAAGCTGGTGGAGCGGAACAGCACCGACCAGTAGGACGTGACGCCACGCTCCTCCTCCTGGCGCACCTGGCCGCAGAACAGGTCATACTGCTCCTGCTCGGCGGCCTCCACGGCGGCAAGGCTGGACATGGTGATGTCGATTTTCTGCCGGATCAGGTCGATCTCCTCCCCCAGCAGCTTGATCTGGTTCTCGGCGGCATCCTTTTTCTCCTTGGCGCCGGCGGTTTTCTTCTTGGCGTCGTTGAGGGCAGCCTTGGCGTCGTTCAGCTCTTTTTTCTTATTGGTAATCTGCTGGTTCAGCTCCGTTTTTTTGGCGTTGGCGGCCTCGGTGGCCTTTCGCCGGGCCTCGGTGTCATCGGCGGCGGCGGCGGAGAGCACCACCGTTGCCGTCATCATCAGGGCGCACAGCAGGGCCGCGATGCGTTTCATTTTCTTCATACTCATACCCTCAGGAAGCGGTGAATGGCCATGAGGCTGCCGGCGATGCCCACCAGCATGCCCACCGCCAGGAAGAACAGAGCCACCGGGGCCCAGATGGCGGAGAAGGGCACGATGCGGATGAGCTGCAGCGTGTCGTTGCCGGCAATGCCGTCGGCGATGGCGGCGTACAGCAGGGATTGGAGCCCGAAGGCCACCACGGAGCCCACCAGGCCGAAAATCATGCCCTCGAACACGAAGGGCCAGCGGATGAAGCCGTCGGTGGCGCCCACCATTTTCATAATGGCGATTTCATCCTTGCGGTCAAAGGTGGTGAGCTTGATGGTGTTGGAGATGATGAACAGCGACACCACCAGCAGCACGGCGATGAGGGCGAAGGAGATAATCTGGGCCACGTTGCGCACGGTGATGAAGCCGGTGGTAATGGCCTCGTCGGCCCGCACCTTGTCAATGCCCTCCACGTCCTCCACCGCCTGGGCGATGGTGTGCATCTGCTCCTGGTCGGTGATGTGGAGCACGTAGCGATGGCGGAACACGTTGGCGCTCAGCTCGCTGTACAGGCCGTTTTCATCATAGTTGGCCACGTAGGCGTCCCGGGCCTCCTGGCGGGAGACGAAGGTGGCGTCCGCCACGCCGGGCACGGCGGTGAGACGGCTCCCGATGGCCTGGGCCTCCTCGTCGGAAAGGCTGTCGTCCACAAAGGCGATGACGGCGTTCTCCCGCTGGAGAATCTCCAGGTTTACGTTGGCATTGTAGGCCACCAGGGAAAAGGTGCCCATAATCAGCAGGCAGGCCACGGTGATGCCCACGGCGGCAAAGGACATAAAGCCGTGGGTCAGCATATTGCGGCAGCCCTCGCTGAAAAAGTATCCGATATTCTTCATGCTTCCACCTCGTACGTGCCCACGCCGTCACCCACGACGGCGCCCCGGTCCAGCAGAATGACCCGCTTGCGGAAATGATTTACCAGCTCCCGCTCGTGGGTGACCACGATGACGGTGGTGCCCAGGGCGTTGATACGCTCGAGGAGCGTCATAATCTCCAGGGACATGGCGGGGTCCAGGTTGCCGGTGGGCTCGTCGGCCACGATGGTGATGGGGTTATTCACCAGGGCCCTGGCGATGGCCACCCGCTGCTGCTCGCCGCCGGAGAGCTGGTCGGGGAAATTCTTCTCCTTGCCCCGCAGCCCCACCAGCTCCAGCACATAGGGGATACGCTCCTGGACGGTGGCCTTGGAGGCGCCCACGGCCCGCATGGCCAGGGAGAGATTATCGTACACCGTCTTATTCTGAATCAGCCGGAAGTCCTGGAAAATCACGCCCACGGTGCGGCGCATCAGGGGGATCTGCCACTCCCGGATGTTGCTGACGGAGAAGCCGTTGACCATCACCCGGCCCCGGTCGGGCACGATCTCGCCGGTGAGCAGCTTGATGATGGTGGATTTGCCGGAGCCGCTGGGGCCCACCAGGAAGGCGAAGTCGCCGTCGTCAATCTGAAACGACACGCCGTTGAGGGCATGGGTGCCGTTGACATAGGTCTTATGTACGTCCTTCAGTCTGATCATAGCGGTGGCAGTTCCTTTCGGGAAACCCAGGCCGGGGGGCCTGTCGGGTTCCAAAGTAGCGGCGTCGTTATACGACGTCAGCTTACATTATATGCGTTTTTCCGCCGGATGGCAACCCAAACCGGGCCGGGAAAAAGTGAAAATTGTGTGAACGGGGTCTATTATGTTGGACGGCGTCGGCGGGAAAAGGTTCCCGGGAAATGGATAATTACCGCCTCGTCCCCAGGGAAAAGGAAAGCCGGCCCATTCGGGCCGGCTCTTATGGTTATGTCAAATTTCAAGCGTCGATGCCGCGGCTGGTGAGGTACTTCTTCACCATCAGGGCTACCTTGAAGGTGATAGCGTCGTCAAACTCCCGCAGGTCCAGGCCGGTGAGCTTCTTGATCTTCTCCAGACGGTACACCAGGGTATTGCGGTGGACGAACAGCTTCCGGGCCGTCTCGGACACGTTCAGATTGTTCTCAAAGAACTTGTAGATGGTGAACAGCGTCTCCTGGTCCAGGGCGTCGATGGGGTTCTTCTTGAACACCTCTTGCAGGAACATCTCGCACAGGGTGGTGGGCAGCTGGTAAATCAGACGGCCGATGCCCAGGTTTTCATAGTTGATGACGTAGCGCTCGGTGTCGAACACCTTGCCCACCTCGATGGCGATCTGGGCCTCCTTGTAGGACTTTGCCAGGTCACGCAGGTGGATGGACATGGTGCCGATGCCCACGAAGACGCAGCTCTCGCCGTCCAGGCGGAGGGCCTCCTCGATGGAGGTGGCCACCTTTTCCATATCCCGGGTGGTGGCGGCGTCGTCCATCTGGTGGATGAGGGCCACGTCCTGCTCGCCTACGGACAGGACAAAGTCGTTCTGCCGGTCGGGGAACAGGTTCTGCACCAGCTCCAGGGGCACCGACTCCAGCCGGTCGTCCACCGGGCGGATGACGAACACGGCCCGCTTTACCTCGGCGGCCACGTGCAGCTCCTTTGCTCGCATGTAGATATCGCTGATAAGGATATTATCGGAGATGATGTTCTTGATGAAGGAGCCCTTGTCGTGCTTCTCCTCATAGTAATTCTTGGCGCTGTTGAGAGCCACGGCGGCCATGGCGCAGACGGTGCGGCCGATGCTGTCGTCCCCGCTGGCGAAAACGGCGTAGTCGAAGTGGCCGCCCCAGCCGGGCAGGGCCTTGAAGGTCTTGCCCTCCAGCGCGATGCACTCCCCCTCCGCCGCGGCGATGGGCTCAATATATTTGCTCCACTTGGCGCCGATGGCCGTCAGCTCGCTGCAGGCGATGACGGTGCCCTCTGCATCCATGACGCCGATGGTGCGGTCCGTGGTCTCTTTGAACTGCAACACCACGTTTTGAAAAATTCTACCCGACATAATGGCATCCTCCCATCCGTGATACCGATTGGTCTTTGTGCAATATGTAGTGTATCTTCCCGTATTATATCGTCATTATCACGGATTTGCAAGGGCTTTTTTATATTTTCAACAAAATTTTGCCCCTGTTTTTTGTTGGTTTGTCGATACTATCACAATCCCACCGCGGAATAGAGGGCTTGGACCTCCTCCGGGGTCAGTTTTCGGCTGTCGCCGGGGGGCAGGGCGTCGTCCAGGGACAGGGGGCCCATGGTGAGGCGCTTGAGGTACGCCACCGGCTTGCCCCGGGCGGCCAGCATCCGGCGGACCTGGTGGAACTTGCCCTCCTGCACCGTGACGCAGCACTCCCGGGGGGACAGGATTTCCAGCCGGGCGGACAGGCAGGTGAAGTCCTTCAGCGGTATGCCGGCGGCGAAGGCGGCCACGTCGCCCTCCTCCAGGGGTGCCTCCACCCGGGCGTAATACACTTTATCCACATGGTGGCGGGGGCTGGTGAGACGGTGGTTCAGGGTGCCGTCATCGGTGAGCAGCAGCAATCCCTCGGTGTCCTTGTCCAGGCGGCCCACCGGGGACAAATCCTTGCGCCGCCAGGGGGTGGGGATGAGGTCCAGCACCGTAGGGGCGGAGCGGTCCTCGGTGGCGGTGAGGACGCCGGCGGGCTTATGGAGCAGGATATAGAGATAGGGCTCGTAGGCCAGGCTCTGGCCGTCCACGGCGATGGCTGCGGTTTCGGCCACCTTCTGCTCCGCCGAGGCGGCGCGGACGCCGTCCACCGTCACCCGGCCCAGGCGAATCAGCTCTTTGACCTCCCGGCGGGAATACTGGCTGGCGGCGGCAATGCGTTTATCCAGACGCTCCACAGGCGTCACCTCCCTTTCCTGGCTGTGAGTATAGCATATTTCGGGCCGGTTGGGAATATGGTGGGGCAAAGGAGATGATGGGAATGCGGATCATTCATATTACCCGGCGGGGCATGGCCCTGTCGGCGGCGGCAGTGGTGATGGCGGTGGCAGGGGCGGTGGTGCTGGCGGGATGCTTCGCCAAAACACCGGAGCCGGCGGCGCCCCAGGGCATCCCCGGGGCCACAGACGAAGAGCGAGTGGCCTACTTGACCGAATTAGGGTGGGAGGTGGAGCCCACGCCCCTGGAAACGTTGGATTTGCAGCTGCCGGAGGACCTGAGCCGCACCTGGGGGGACTACGCCGCATTGCAGGAGGGGCAGGGATTACCCTTTGCACAGTATGCCGGCCAGGCGGTGCGGCGGTACACCTACACGGTGCTGAACTACCCGGGCATCCCCAAGGGGGTGCAGGCCAATCTGTACGTGGCGGAGGAGTGCATCATCGGCGGGGACATCATCGCCACAGGGCAAGGAGGCTTCCAGGGCGGATTGGCCTTCCCGGAGACGGAGACCACATAACCGGCATTACAGGATTTCGCGCCAAAGGTGCCAACGCATATTTTGCTGTAAATAGTTTGTTTTAAAAAGCCATAGACATTTTGAAACAGGTAAAAAAAGAACGTCCGGCAAGCCGGACGTTCTTTTTTAGTAAAGTGAGATTACTCCTTGATGTCGATAACGACGCCGGAGCCCACGGTACGGCCACCCTCACGGATAGCGAAACGCAGACCGTTCTCGATGGCGATGGGGGTAATCAGCTCCACGTTCATGTCCACGTTATCGCCGGGCATGCACATCTCGGTGCCCTCGGGCAGGGTGATGACGCCGGTCACGTCGGTGGTACGGAAGTAGAACTGGGGACGATAGTTATTGAAGAAGGGAGTGTGACGGCCACCCTCGTCCTTGGTCAGAACGTACACCTGGCCAACGAACTTGGTGTGGGGATGAATGGAACCGGGCTTGGACAGCACCTGGCCGCGCTCGATCTCGGTCTTGGCAACACCGCGCAGCAGGGCGCCGATGTTGTCGCCGGCCTCAGCGTAGTCCAGCAGCTTGTGGAACATCTCGATACCGGTAACGACGGTCTCGCGCTTCTCATCGGACAGGCCGACGATCTCCACCTTCTCGTTCAGGTTCAGACGGCCACGCTCCACACGGCCGGTAGCCACGGTGCCGCGGCCGGAGATGGTGAACACATCCTCGACGGGCATCAGGAAGGGCATATCCTCCTTGCGGTCGGGAGTGGGGATCCAGGTGTCAACGGCGTCCATCAGCTCCTTGATGCAGGCATACTCGGGAGCGTTGGGATCGGTGGACTCGGACACCAGAGCGTTCAGAGCGCTGCCGCGGATGATGGGGGTCTCGTCGCCGGGGAAGCCGTAGAAGTCCAGCAGCTCGCGGACTTCCATCTCCACCAGCTCCAGCAGCTCCTCGTCGTCCACCTGGTCGCACTTGTTCAGGAACACCAGCACGGAGGGCACGTTCACCTGACGGGCCAGCAGCAGGTGCTCGCGGGTCTGAGCCATGGGGCCGTCGGAGGCGGCGATGACCAGGATAGCGCCGTCCATCTGGGCAGCACCGGTGATCATGTTCTTAATGTAGTCAGCATGGCCCGGGCAGTCCACGTGGGCATAGTGACGGGCAGCGGTCTCATACTCCACGTGAGCGGTGTTGATGGTGATACCACGCTCGCGCTCCTCGGGAGCCTTATCGATGGAAGAATAGTCGGTGTACTCAGCGCCGCCCAGCATCGCCAGGTACTTGGTGATGGCAGCGGTCAGAGTGGTCTTACCATGGTCGATGTGGCCGATGGTGCCGATGTTGACATGGGGCTTGGTTCTCTCAAATTTCTGCTTAGCCATTTGGGAAGTCCTCCTTAAAAGTTGTGGATTCGTTTGAATTTCAATTTGAATTTTTGATGAAATGATGCTGTTTTGTCCAACATTTTGATTTTACCCTATTGCGGGAGAAAAATCAATGCTTATTTCATCTTTGTGGCAAATCACTTGCCGGTGCGGGCGTTGATCAGCTTCTCCTGCAGACTCTTGGGCAGCTCCACATAGTGGCTGGGCTCCATGGTGTACTGACCACGGCCCTGGGTGCGGCTGCGCAGGTCGGTGGCATAGCCGAACATCTCGCTCAGGGGGACGAAGGCGTCGATCTGCTGGGCACCGGAGCGCATCTCGTAGCCCTGGATCTGGCCGCGGCGGCTGTTCAGGTCGCCGATGACGTCGCCCATATACTCGTCGGGCACGATGACGCACACCTTCATGATGGGCTCCAGCAGCACGGGGTCGGCCTCCGCCATAGCCTCCTTGAAGGCCATGGAGCCGGCGATCTTAAACGCCATTTCGGAGGAGTCCACCTCGTGATAGGAACCATCGTACAGCGTGACCTTCACGTCCACCACCGGGTAACCGGCCAGCACGCCGGAGAGCATGGCTCCCTGGATACCGGCGTCGACGGCGGGGATATACTCCTTGGGGATGGAGCCGCCCACCGTGGCGTTGATGAACTCGTAGCCCTTGCCGGACTCGTTGGGCTCCACCGTGATCTTCACGTGGCCGTACTGGCCGGAGCCGCCGGTCTGGCGCTTATACTTGGTCTCGTGGTTGACCTTCTTGCGGATGGTCTCCTTGTAGGCCACCTGGGGCTTGCCCACGTTGGCCTCCACCTTGAACTCACGCAGCAGGCGGTCCACGATGATCTCCAGATGCAGCTCACCCATGCCGGCGATGATGGTCTGACCCGTCTCCTCGTCGGTGTAGGTGCGGAAGGTGGGATCCTCCTCGGCCAGCTTGGTCAGGGCGATGGTCATCTTCTCCTCACCGGCCTTGGTCTTGGGCTCGATGGCCACGCGGATCACGGGCTCAGGGAACTCCATGGACTCCAGGATGATGGGGGCCTTCTCGTCGCACAGGGTGTCACCGGTGGTGGTGTTCTTCAGGCCCACCACGGCGGCGATGTCGCCGGAGTAGACCGTGTCGATATCCTCGCGGTGGTTGGCGTGCATCTGCAGGATGCGGCCCATACGCTCCCGCTTGCCCTTGGTGGCGTTAAGCACCGCGGAGCCGGCGGTCAGCGTGCCGGAATAGACGCGGAAGAAGCTGAGACGGCCCACATAGGGGTCGGTCATAATCTTGAAGGCGAGGGCCGCAAAGGGCTCATCGTCAGAAGAGTGACGCTCTTCCTCCTCGTCGGTTTTGGGGTTGACGCCCGTGATGGCGGGCACGTCGGTGGGTGCGGGCATAAAGTCCACGATGGCATCCAGCAGCTTCTGCACACCCTTGTTGCGGTAAGAGCTGCCGCACACCACAGGCACCATCTCCACCGCCACGGTGGCGGCGCGGATGGCCTTGCGGATCTTATCGGTGGGGATCTCCTGGCCCTCCAGATACATCTCCATGATCTCGTCGTCGAACATGGACACGGCATCCAGCAGCTTCTCGCGGTATTCGTTGGCCAAATCCACCATATCCTCGGGGATGGGCTCCACACGCATGTCCTCGCCCAGCTTGTCGTAGTAGATGTCAGCGTTCATCTCCACCAGGTCGATGATACCCTTGAAGGTATCCTCCTTACCGATGGGCAGCTGGATGGGCACGGCGTTGGCCTTCAGCCGGTCGTGGACCATGTCCAGCACGTGGTAGAAATCGGCGCCGGTGATATCCATCTTGTTGACGTAAATCATCCGGGGCACGTGGTAGTGGTCCGCCTGACGCCACACGGTCTCAGACTGGGGCTCCACGCCGCCCTTGGCGCACATCACCGTGACGCTGCCGTCCAGAACGCGCAGAGAACGTTCCACCTCAACGGTGAAGTCCACGTGGCCCGGGGTGTCGATGATGTTGATACGCGTCTGGGGGAACTGATTCTTGGTGCCCTTCCAGTAGCAGGTGGTAGCGGCGGAGGTGATGGTAATACCACGCTCCTGCTCCTGCTCCATCCAGTCCATAGTGGCAGTGCCCTCATGGGTCTCACCGATCTTATAGTTTACGCCCGTATAGTACAGAATACGCTCTGTGGTCGTGGTCTTTCCTGCATCAATGTGGGCCATGATGCCGATATTTCTTGTATTTTCCAGTGTAACCTTTCTCGGCATACCGTTCTCCTTTTACTTAATTCGCTGGCGCGATTACCAACGGAAGTGGGCGAAAGCCTTGTTGGAATCGGCCATCTTGTGGGTATCCTCGCGCTTCTTCACAGCCGCGCCGGTATTGTTGGCAGCGTCCATGATTTCGCCGGCCAGACGCTCGGCCATGGTGCGCTCACCGCGGGCCCGGGCATAGCTGGTCAGCCACCGCAGACCCAGGGTCTGACGGCGGGCAGGACGAACCTCCATGGGCACCTGATAGGTGGCGCCGCCCACGCGGCGGGCCTTGACTTCCAGGCTGGGCATGATATTCTCCATCGCCTGGGTGAAGACCTCCAGGGGCTCCTTTTCGGTCTTCTCCTTGATCTGCTCGAAGGCGCCGTAAACCACCTTCTGAGCCACGCCCTTCTTACCGTCCAGCATGATGCTGTTGACCAGCTTGGTCACCAGGACGGAGTTGTACATAGGATCGGGCAAGATCTCTCTCTTGGGAACATTACCTCTTCTGGGCACTATGCTTCCCTCCTTCATAATAATATGATTTCATAGGTACTCAGCGACGCCATTACGCCGCTGTACGGCCTGCCAAAGAGGTATTCCTATATCGCATATAGAACCTTTTCGGCAAAGCTCTTTTTAATGGCTGGGGCGAATCGCTTACTTGTTCTTGGGGCGCTTGGCACCGTACTTGGAACGAGCCTGCATACGACCCTGAACACCCTGGGTATCCAGCGTACCGCGAATGATGTGGTAACGGACACCGGGCAGGTCCTTGACACGGCCGCCGCGGATCATAACCACGGAGTGCTCCTGCAGGGAGTGGCCCACGCCGGGGATGTAAGCGGTGACCTCGTAGCCGTTGGTCAAACGGACACGGGCGATCTTACGCAGAGCGGAGTTGGGCTTCTTGGGGGTGGCAGTTCTCACGGCAGTGCAGACGCCGCGCTTCTGAGGGGAGGACAGGTTGGTCTCCTTGTTCTTCAGCGTGTTCAGGCCCTTCTGCATAGCGGGGGAATTGGACTTGTAGGTGCTCTTCTTCCGACCCTGCTTGACCAGCTGATTAAAAGTAGGCATGCAAATAGGTTCTCCTTTCTTATAGATTTTGCGGGATCGTTGTCCCTATATTTTCCACGGATAATCGGAAGATTATACCGATGGAATCAATCTGACAGCACCGCACAGGCGGCGGTGCCTACGGCGATGCCGCACGCTTTGCCCAGGTCGGCCATGGTCATATCGTCTATGACCGGCACCTGCGCCAGAGCGCACATGGCACGCAGCGGCTCCGTGAGCCGGGGATCGGCGTCGCGGCCCAGGTAAACCCGAATGGCCCGGCGCTGGGCAAGGGCCCGGCGGGTCTGCTTGACGCCCACCACCTTGGCCGGCGCGATTACGCTGTCGCTCACGCCTTTCGCCTCCTTGGGACAGGCGGGAAATCCGCCCATGGCAAAGATCGCGGAAAACTCCCGCGCGAATTGAAATTATAGCATAGGGCAGAAAAACCGTCAAGTAATTTTCCCCCAAAAATTTGTGACTTTGGCCGAATTTGTATGTGAAAAAACGGCAATTTCACAAAAGTGGCTCTGTGATTCTGTAGCCCAGGATAAAGCGGCGGCGCAGGTGGGGCACAATGTCCTCCACAGCGCCCCGCCGTCTCGGATGACCGGCGTTCCACACCTCCAATACGCCGCAGCGTACGGCGAAGGCCACGGTGTGGAGGTTCCAGGGGCGGGTCCAGTAGGAGACGATGTAGAGGCCGTCCTGCCTGGCGGCGGCGCAGAACGCATCGCAGGCCCGGCGGCCGCCATAGCACTGCGTCCCCACGCCCCGCTCCGCCAGCCAGGGGCCGATGGTGAAGGGGTCGGTGCCCCCCAGGCCCAGCAGCATCAGGCTGCGGCGGGCGGTGAAGCTGTCGATGATCTCCCACAGGGGGACCGCCTTGCGGCACCGCAGCAGCACGTTGTACACGGCACAGATCTCGCAGCCCACCCGGCCGAACCGGCCCAGGCCCACCCGGTAGTCCGGCAGCGACCACTGGGACAGAATCAGCCCACGGGGTGGAGCGCAGCGCTGATTGCGGCGGCGGGGGCGTTTGCGGGGCGCGCCGAACAGCCGCAGCAGCGCCAGAAAGTGTTGTATCATCCGTCCCGCCCCCTTTTTTATTAAATAGTATGGTATGGATAGGAACACGGCACCCGGAGGCCGGGTGCCGTGCGTAAGTCAGTTGACAGCGGAGATTACTCCACGGAAGCGGCGGCTACCTGGTTGGTATACACCGTCTCCAGAGGACGCTCCTCCACCACAGGCTCCACCTGGGGGATCAGCTCCTCGGCCCGCTGGCGGTAGACGTTGAGGCCGGCGCCGGCAGGGATCAGCTTGCCGATGATGACGTTCTCCTTCAGGCCCACCAGCCGGTCCACCTTGCCCTTGATGGCCGCCTCGGTCAGCACCTTGGTGGTCTCCTGGAAGGACGCGGCGGACATCCAGCTGTCGGTGGCCAGAGACGCCTTGGTGATACCCATCAGCAGCTGGGTGAAGGTGGCCTCACGGAGAGGCTCGCCGTTCTCCTGGGTCTCGCCGGCGGCGTTGCGCTGGCGGATGAGGGCGTTGGCGTCCTCCACCTCCAGCACGTCGCACATGGCGCCGGACAGCAGCTCGGTGTCGCCGGATTCCTCCACGCGGACCTTGCGCATCATCTGGCGGACGATGACCTCAATATGCTTATCGTTGATATCCACGCCCTGCTGACGGTACACCTTGAGAACCTCCTGGATGAGGTAGTTGTGCACGGCGCTGGCGCCGCGGATGCGCAGCACGTCGTGGGGGTTCAGGGCGCCGTCCTGGAGCTGGCGGCCCTTCTCGATGTCCTCGCCGTCCTGGACCAGCAGGCCGGTGTGGGGCACGGCGTAGGTGCGGGTGTCGCCGTCGGGAGCGGTGATGACGATGTTCAGCAGGCTGCCCTTGGCGGCCTCCTCGAACCGGACGTGGCCGCCGATCTCGGCGATGGTGGCCATCTTCTTGGGCTTGCGGGCCTCGAACAGCTCCTCCACACGGGGAAGACCCTGGGTGATGTCGCCGCCGGCCACGCCGCCGGTGTGGAACGTACGCATGGTCAGCTGGGTACCGGGCTCACCGATGGACTGGGCGGCGATGATGCCCACGGCCTCGCCGGGGCCCACCGGCTTGGAGGTGGCCAGGTTCATGCCGTAGCACTTGGCGCAGATGCCGCTGTGGGCCTTGCAGGTCAGCACGGTGCGAATCTCGGCGGTGTGGATGTCGAAGCTCTCCAGCAGCTTGGCGTCGTTCTCGTCCATCATGTGGTCCTTGGAGACCAGCACCTCGTCGGTGCCGGGCTTCAAAATATCCCGGACGGGGAAGCGGCCCCGGATACGCTCGGAGAACTTCTCAATGACCTGGCCGTTTTCGGCGATCTCGCCCACCACGATGCCGTGGTCCACGCCGCAATCGTCCTCGCGGATGATCACGTCCTGGCACACGTCCACCATGCGGCGGGTCAGGTAGCCGGAGTCGGCGGTACGCAGAGCCGTATCGGCCAGGCCCTTACGGGCGCCGCGGGAGGACGTGAAGTAGTCCAGCACGGACATGCCCTCGCGGAAGTTGGCCTTGATGGGGATCTCGATGGTGCGGCCGGCGGTGTTGGCCATCAGGCCGCGCATACCGGTGAGCTGACGGATCTGCTTCATGGAGCCACGGGCGCCGGAGTCGGCCATCATGAAGATGGGGTTGTACTTGTCCAGGCTGCGGGTCAGGGCGTTGGTCACGTCGTCGGTGGTCTTCTCCCACTCCCGCACCACCAGCTTGTAGCGCTCGTCGTCGGTGATGAAGCCCATGTTGTACTCGTCCTCGATGCCCACGACACGCTCTTCCGTCTCGTGGATCAGCTTGTACTTCTCATCGGGCACCGTCATGTCGGCGATGGAGATGGTGATGGAGGCGATGGTGGAATAGTGATAGCCGGTGGCCTTGATGTTGTCCAGCACCTCGGCGGCCCGGGTGAAGCCGTACTGCTTGATGGTGCGGTCCACGATCTTGCCCAGCAGCTTCTTGCCGCAGGTCTCGGTGATTTCATAGTCGAAGAAGTGCTCACCGGGGGTGCCGTCGGCGTTGAAGCGGTTGACGAAGCCCAGGGTCTGGGGGATGTTGCGGTTGAAGATGATGCGGCCGGCGGTGCCCCGGACCACGTGGGAAAGCTGCTGGCCGTTATACTCCTTGGTGACCCGGACCCACACAGGCTGGTGCATACCGATGATATGCTGGTTGTGGGCCATGAGCACCTCGTCCTCGTCGCGGTAGATGTGGAGATGGGTATTGGCCTTCTCCTCATCGGTCAGCTCGTCGTAGGTCTTGCCGGCCAGGGCGAAGTCCACGCCCTCGGGCCAGTACTCGTCGTTGTCCATCTGGCTGACGCCGTTTTCAAACCGCTCGAAGGTCAGGTAGTAGGAGCCCAGCACCATATCCTGGGTAGGCACGGTGACGGGGCCGCCGTCCTGGGGACGGAGCAGGTTGTTGGCGCTGAGCATCAGCAGCCGGGCCTCGGCCTGGGCCTCGGCGGACAGGGGCACGTGAATGGCCATCTGGTCGCCGTCGAAGTCGGCGTTGAAGGCGGTGCAGTTCAGGGGGTGCAGCTTCAGGGCGCGGCCCTCCACCAGCACCGGCTCAAAGGCCTGGATGCCCAGGCGGTGCAGCGTGGGGGCGCGGTTGAGCATGACGGGATGGTCCTTGATGATCTCATCCAGGGCGTCCCACACCTCGGTGCGGCCCTTGTCCACCATCTTCTTGGCGGACTTGATGTTGTTGGCGCTGCCGTCCTCCACCAGCTTCTTCATAATGAAGGGGCGGAACAGCTCCAGCGCCATCTCCTTGGGCACGCCGCACTGGTAAATCTTCAGCTCGGGGCCCACGCAAATCACGCTACGGCCGGAGTAGTCCACGCGCTTGCCCAGCAGGTTCTGGCGGAAGCGGCCCTGCTTGCCCTTGAGCATATCGCTGAGGGACTTGAGAGCCCGGTTGTTGGCGCCGGTGACGGGGCGGCCGCGGCGGCCGTTGTCAATCAGGGCGTCCACCGCCTCCTGGAGCATACGCTTCTCGTTGCGGACGATGATGTCGGGGGCGTTCAACTCAATGAGCCGCTTTAAGCGGTTATTGCGGTTGATGACCCGGCGATAGAGATCGTTCAGGTCGGAGGTGGCGAAGCGGCCGCCGTCCAGCTGCACCATGGGGCGCAGCTCCGGGGGAATGACGGGCAGCACGTCGATGACCATCCACTCGGGCTTGTTGCCGCTGATGCGGAAGGCGTCCACCACCTCCAGGCGCTTGACGATGCGGGCCTTCTTCTGGCCGTTGGCGCTGCGGAGCTCCTCGTGGAGCTGCACGCTCAGCTCCTCCAGGTCGATCTTCTGCAGCAGCTTCTTCACGGCCTCGGCGCCCATGCCGGCGTCGAAGTCGTCCTCATACTTCTCCCGCATATCCCGGTATTCCTTCTCGGAGAGAATCTGGTTCTGCATGAGAGGGGTCTCGCCGGGGTCGGTGACGATATAGGCGGCAAAGTACAGCACCTTTTCCAGGATGCGGGGGCTGATGTCCAGCAGCAGGCCCATCCGGGAGGGGATGCCCTTGAAGTACCAGATGTGGCTGACGGGGGTGGCCAGCTCGATGTGGCCCATGCGCTCGCGGCGCACCTTGGCACGGGTGACCTCCACGCCGCAGCGGTCGCAGATCTTACCCTTGTAGCGAATCTTCTTATACTTGCCGCAGTGGCACTCCCAGTCCTTGGTGGGCCCGAAAATGCGCTCGCAGAACAGGCCGTCCCGCTCGGGCTTGAGGGTGCGATAGTTGATGGTCTCCGGCTTCTTCACCTCGCCGAAGCTCCACTCGCGGATCATATCAGGAGAAGCGATACCGATTTTAATGGCGTCAAAAGTGGCGTAACTCATGTGTGTATCTCCTCCCTTTCCTTATTCTTCATCATAGTCATCGGCGAAGGAAGCGTCCACTTCCTCGTCGTCTACCAGGTCGAAGCCGGCGTCGGCCAGCTCGTCCTCGTCGGCGTAGCGGCGCTGGCGGTCGTCGTCGGCGTCCATACGGGACAGGTTGAAGGTATCCAGGGCGTCCTCGTCCTCCTTCAGCTCAATCTGGTTGCCGTCCTCGTCCAGCACCTGGACGTCCAGGCACAGGGACTGCAGCTCCTTGACCAGCACCTTGAAGGACTCGGGCACGCCGGGGGTGGGCACGTTGTGGCCCTTGACGATAGACTCATACGTGCGGACACGGCCGGTGACGTCGTCGGACTTGACGGTCAGAATCTCCTGCAGGGTGTAGGCGGCGCCGTAGGCCTCCAGGGCCCACACTTCCATCTCGCCGAAGCGCTGGCCGCCGAACTGGGCCTTGCCGCCCAGAGGCTGCTGGGTGACCAGGGAGTAGGGGCCGGTGGAACGGGCGTGGATCTTATCATCCACCAGGTGGTGCAGCTTCAGGAAGTAGACGTAGCCCACGGTGACCTTGTTGTCAAACCGCTCGCCGGTGCGGCCGTCGTACAGCCAGCTCTTGCCTTCCTTGTCCAGGCCGGCCAGCTCCAGGGCCTCGGTAATGTCCTTATCGGTGGCACCGTCGAAGATGGGGGTGGCCACCTTCCAGCCCAGCTCGTGGGCGGCGTAGCCCAGATGGACCTCCAGCACCTGGCCGATGTTCATACGGGAGGGCACGCCCAGGGGGTTCAGCACGATGTCCAGAGGGGTGCCGTCGGGCAGGAAGGGCATATCCTCCTGGGGCAGCACACGGGACACCACGCCCTTGTTGCCGTGGCGGCCGGCCATCTTGTCGCCGGGCTGAATCTTGCGGCGCTGGGCGATGTAGACGCGAACCACCTGGTTCACGCCGGGCCCCAGCTCGTCGCCGTTTTCGCGGGTAAATACCTTGGTATCGATCACGATGCCGCTCTCGCCGTGGGGCACCTTCAAGGAGGTGTCGCGGACCTCCCGGGCCTTTTCGCCGAAGATGGCCCGCAGCAGCCGCTCCTCGGCGGTGAGATCGGTCTCGCCCTTGGGGGTGACCTTGCCCACCAGGATGTCGCCGGCATGGACCTCGGCGCCCACGCGGATGATGCCGCGCTCGTCCAGATCCTTCAAGGCGTCCTCGCCCACGTTGCTGATGTCCCGGGTGATCTCCTCGGGCCCCAGCTTGGTGTCGCGGGCATCGATCTCATACTCCTCGATGTGGATGGAGGTATACACGTCCTCCTTTACCAGCCGCTCGTTGAGCAGCACGGCGTCCTCGTAGTTATAACCTTCCCAGGTCATAAAGCCCACCAGGATGTTGCGGCCCAGAGCGATTTCGCCCTGGTCGGTGGCGGGGCCGTCGGCCAGCACGGTGGGGTCTTCCCCGCCGTGGACCCGCTCGCCCACAGACACGATGGGCTTCTGGTTGATGCAGGTGCCGTGGTTGGAGCGGAGGAACTTGATGAGCTTGTAGTCCTTGGTCTCGCCGTCGTCGTACTTGACGGTGATGTTGGTGGCGTCCACCTTGGTGACAACGCCGTCACCCTCGGCCAGCACGGCCACCTCGGAGTCCACGCAGATCTTGTGCTCCATACCGGTGCCCACGATGGGGGCCTCCGGCTTCAGCAGGGGCACGGCCTGGCGCTGCATATTGGCGCCCATCAGGGCGCGGTTGGCGTCATCGTTAGGCAGGAAGGGGATCATAGCCGTGGCGATGGACACCATCATACGGGGGCTGACGTCGATGAAGTCCACCGCGGTGGGCTCCACCTGGACGATCTCGTCGCGGTGGCGGCAGGTGACACGGCGGGCGCAGAGGCAGCCGTTTTCATCCACAGGCTCGGCGGCCTGGCCCACCACGTACTCGTCCTCCACGTCGGCGGTCATGTAGACAATCTCGTCGCTGACGAAGCCGTTGGTGTGGTCCACCTTGCGGAAGGGGGCCTCGATAAAGCCGTAGTCGTTGATGCGGGCATAGGTGGCCAGATAGGAGATCAGGCCGATGTTGGGACCTTCGGGGGTCTCAATGGGGCACATGCGGCCGTAGTGGGAATAATGCACGTCGCGGACTTCCATGTTGGCGCGCTCGCGGCTCAGACCGCCGGGGCCCAGAGCGGACAGGCGGCGCTTGTGGGTCAGCTCGGCCAGAGGGTTGGTCTGGTCCATGAACTGGCTCAGGGGGCTGGAGCCGAAAAACTCCTTGATGGCGGCGGTGACGGGCCGGATGTTGATGAGGCTCTGGGGGGTGACGATGTCCAGATCCTGGATGGTCATGCGCTCGCGGATGACCCGCTCCATACGGGAAAAGCCGATGCGGAACTGGTTCTGCAGCAGCTCGCCCACGCAGCGCAGGCGGCGGTTGCCCAGGTGGTCGATATCGTCACGGGACACCATGTTGTGGGCCAGGGCGTTCATGTAGTTGATGGAGGACAGGATGTCGTCCACAATGATGTGCTTGGGCACCAGGGCGTCGGCGTGGAAGCGGCACTGCTCGATGAGCTCCTCGCCGCTGTACTGGGAGATGAGCTCCTGCAGCACGTCGTAGCGCACCCGCTCCTTGATGCCGCACTCCGCCAGGGGGTCGAAGTCCACGTAACGGCTCATGTCGCACATCTTGTTGGTAAACACCTTGACGGTGGCGCCGCTGTCCAGCTCCACGGTGACCTCGCTGACGCCGATGGCGTCCAGTTCGCGGCACTCCTCGCCGGTGAGCACGTGGCCGGCGTCGAAGAGGATCTCGCCGGTGGCGGGGTTGGCCACGGGCATGGCCAGCTTCTGGCCGCGGCAGCGGGTCCACAGAGACAGCTTCTTGTTGAACTTATAGCGGCCCACGGTGCTCAAATCGTAGCGGCGGGGGTCGAAGAACAGGTTGTTCACCAGCGTCTCGGCGCTGTCCACCGTGGGGGGCTCGCCGGGGCGCAGCTTGCGGTAAATCTCCAGCAGGGCGTCCTCGTAGGTCTTGCAGGCGTCCTTCTCCATGGTGACCACCACACGGCGGTCGTCGCCGAACAGGGCGAGAATCTCCTCGTCGGTCTTGACGCCGATGGCCCGGATGAGGCAGGTAATGGGCAGCTTGCGGTTCTTGTCGATGCGAACCCAGAACACCTCGGAGGCGTCGGTCTCATACTCCAGCCAGGCGCCGCGGTAGGGGATGACCGTGTTGGTCATCAGGGGCAGGTCGGTTTTCAGGTCGATGGTCTTGTCATAATAGATACCGGGGGAGCGGACGATCTGGCTGACCACCACCCGCTCGGCGCCGTTGATGACAAAGGTGCCGCTGTGGGTCATCAGGGGGAAATCGCCCATAAAGATTTCCTGCTCCTTGATCTCACCGGTCTCCTTGTTGTGCAGGCGCACGCGCACCTTCATGGGGGCGGCATAGGTGGCGTCACGGGCCTTGCACTCCTCCACGTCGTACTTGGGCTGCTCATCCATGCTGTAGCTGATGAAGCTCAGCTCCAGGTTGCCGGCGTAGTCGGAGATGGAGGCCACATCCGTGAATACCTCCTGCAAGCCTTGCTCCAGGAACCAGCGGTAGCTCTTCTTCTGGATTTCCAGCAGATTGGGCATCGCCAGCACTTCCTCATGGCGGGCAAAGTTCTTGCGCAGGGTCTTGCCGTACATCTTGTCGTGGGCCATGGTCGAAAATCACTGCCTTTCTCACATGTATTCTAAAATTTAATAATTACCCGGAAAATCACTGCGACACACACGGATTTGTTGAAAGAATTTTATCTTCCCTCTTGTGTTTCACCGGCGGCCGTGGTATACTACCGATAGTGGAATGTATAAGGGGCTATCGGCCCATCATCCCACGATAATCGGTTCATTCTACCATTATTTCCGAGGCTTGTCAAGCCCCGGATTTTTTATTTTCATCGCATCATAAGCGGCGGAACGTCCGGGCTGCCGATTTGCACCGTAGGGGCGCTTCATGAAGCGCCCGCACCCCGGTGGCGGATTGGTGAAAAAGCGCCGTTGATGGCACAGGGGGTGTCCTGTCCTCCGTAGGAGCCGACGCCGTTTGCCATCCGACCACCCCTGTGTTGATTGTTACCGTCTCGGCGGGACACGCAGGTCCCGCCCTACGGGAAAAGGCACCCTTCGTAGGGCGGCACCTATGTGTGCCGCCATGTCCGGCGGCGGGTTTGCAAGAAGGCGCCGTCGGTGGCATAAGAGGCGGCCTCTCCTCCGTAGGGGCCGACGCCCCCGGCGGCCCGTTACAGGGCGGCAATCATTGAATGGGCATGTTGGTTGCGGATGGAAACGGTTTTCTCCGTAGGGCGCGACGACTCGGCGCGCCGTATCACGGGTGGCAGATTTGCAAAAAGGCGCCGTTGGTGGCACAGGGGCACGATTTTGTTCGTAGGGGCGGGGCTCTGCTCCGCCCGCGCCCCGGCGGTATGCGGAAAAGGGCGTCGTTGGTTGCGCAAGGGCACGATTATGTTCGTAGGGGCGGACGACTCTGTCCGCCCCATCTGTGCGTCACCCACCCCGGGTTGGGGAGGACAGGGTCGTCCTCCCCTACGCATGGTTGCCATTACCGTTTGCCGTTCACCCGTCTCGGTGGGCATCGCCACCGGGTTACGGCGGGCCGGGTCGTCCCGCCCTACGGTGGTTGGCGGTTCCAGTTGCCATGCAACCGGCCTTGGCGGTAGGCGTTACCCGGCTCCGGGCCGCCGGGGGCGTCGGCCCCTACGGTGGTTGACGACGCCGTTTGCCATGCAACCGGCCTTGGCGGTGGTCGCCGCCGTGTTACGGGCGCTTCATGAAGCGCCCCTACGGTGGTTGACGGTGCCGTTTGCCATTCATCCACCTCTTGCCGCTGGTCGTTACCGCGTTGGCGGGACACATAGGTCCCGCCCTACGGAGGTTATCGTTGCCGTTCGCCATTTATCCGCCCTTGGGCGGTGGTCGATACATACCCTAAAAAGAGATTGGGAACCACCGGTTTACCCGGCGGTTCCCATTACTTATTTCATATGCTTTTTTCGCCCGCTTTGCCGACGCTTATTTTTTATAAGGTACGTGCCAGATGGTTTCGGCGTAGTCGGCGATGGAGCGGTCGGCGGCGAAGATGCCGCTGCGGGCCACGTTCAGCAGACTCATGCGGTTCCAGCGGTCGCGGTCGCCGTAGGCGGTGACCATGGCCTGCTCGGCCTCGGCGTAGGAGGGCAGGTCGGCCAGCAGCATATACTGGTCGGCGGGGCAGCCGTCGCCGAAGAGCAGGCGCTGCCACAGGTCCTCGTAGTGGTTGCCGTTGCGGAAGCCGTACTTCAGCTGGTCCACCACACGGCGGATCATGGGATCCCGCTCGTACAGCATGTGGGGATCGTAGCTGTGGCGGAGCTGCTCCACCTCGTGGGCCTTCAGGCCGAAGAGGAACATATTCTCGTCGCCCAGGCGCTCGTACATCTCCACATTGGCGCCGTCCAGGGTGCCGATGGTGACGGCGCCGTTCATCATGAACTTCATGTTGCCGGTGCCGCTGGCCTCCTTGCCGGCGGTGGAGATCTGCTGGCTCACCTCGCTGGCGGGCATCAGCACCTCCGCCATGGAGACACGGTAGTTCTCCAGGAACACCACCTGCAGCTTATCCTTGCAGATGGGATCGCTGTTGATCTGGTCGGCCAGGTCGTTGATGAGGTTGATGATCCGCTTGGCCACGGCGTAGCCGGGGGCGGCCTTGGCGCCGAACAGGAAGGTGTGGGGCGTCATCTCCATGTCGTGGTCGTCCTGGAGCTGCTGGTAGAGGCTGATGATGTGCAGCACGTTCAGCAGCTGGCGCTTGTACTCATGGAGGCGCTTCACCTGCACGTCGAAGATGCCGTCGGTATTCAGCACCACGCCCTGCTGGCGCTTGGCCCACTTGGCGAAGGCCAGCTTGTTGGCGGTCTTGATGTCCTCCATGCGCTTGAGCACAGCCTTGTCGTCGGCGTATTTCTCCAGGCCGGAGAGCATGTCGGCGTGGAGCAGATACCCCTCGCCCACCGTCTCCTTCAGCAGGGCGTCCAGGCCGGGGTTGATCTCGCCCAGCCAGCGGCGATGGTCGATGCCGTTGGTGACGTTCTTGAACTTCTCCGGCTCCATGGCGGCGGCGTCGCGGAACACGTCGCGGCGCAGGATGCCGCTGTGGAGGGCGCTGACGCCGTTGACGGCCATGCCGCCGGCGATGCACAGGTTGGCCATGCGCACAGCGCCGTCCCAGATGACGGCCATGCGGGCCACCTTCTGGGGATCGTCGTAGAACTTCTCCACCTTTTCCTGGTAGCGGCGGGCGATCTCGGTGAGAATCTGCCACACCCGGGGCAGCAGCTGCTCAAAGAGCTGCTGGGGCCAGACCTCCAACGCCTCGGCCAGCACCGTGTGGTTGGTGTAGGCCACGGAGTGGGAGGTGATATGCCACGCCTCGTCCCAGCTGAGGCCGGCGTCGTCCACCAGGATGCGCATCAGCTCGGGGATCACCAGAGCGGGGTGGGTGTCGTTGATCTGGATGACGTTCTTCTCGTGGAAGTTCTTCAGCGTGCCGTAGGTCTCAATGTGCTTGCGGGTGATGGACTGAACGGTGGCGCTGACGAAGAAATACTGCTGCTTCAGCCGCAGGCTCTTGCCCTCGTAGTGGTTATCCTCGGGGTACAGCACCTTGGAAATCACGTCCGCCATAGCCCGCTCCTCGCCGGAGCGCAGGTACTGGCCCTGGGAGAACAGGGCCATGTCGATGGGCTTGGGGCTGCGGGCGTCCCACAGCCGCAGGGTGTTGACGTGGTCGGTTTTGTAGCCGGCGATCTCCATGTCGCAGGGCACGGCCAGCACGCGGGTATAGTCCTCGTGGACCACCATCAGGTGGCCGTTGTCCCAGCGGGTGCGGATGGTGCCGCCGAAGCGCACCTCCTCCGCCTCCTGGGGCTTGGGCAGCAGCCAGGCGTCGCCCAGGCCCTTCCAGGCGTCGGGCAGCTCCACCTGCTGGCCCTCCACGATCTTCTGCTTGAAAAGACCCAGCTCGTAGCAGATGGAGTAGCCGAAGGCGGGGATTTCCAGGGTGGTCATGCTCTCCAGATAGCAGGCGGCCAGGCGGCCCAGGCCGCCGTTGCCCAAACCTGCGTCGGGCTCCACCTCGAACACGTCGGCGGCCTTGAAGCCCAGGTCGTCGATGGCCTCCCGCAGGGTGGACAGCAGGCCCATGTTGAAGGCGTTCTTCATCAGGCTGCGGCCCATGAGGAACTCCAGGGACATATAGTGTACCTTCCGCTGGCCCTCCCGGGCAGCCTTTTCGCGGGTCTCAAAGCCGTGCTCGGCCATGATGTCCCGCAGCACCAGGGCGCAGGCCCGCATGATCTCGCCTTCGGTGGCCTGCTCCTCGGTGATGCCGTAATTGATGCGCAGCTTACGCTGGATTGCTTTTTTCAACTGTTGCTTGGAATAAGTCATGGATCCGCTCCTTAAAGTGATTGATAGAGTGTGCGGTAGGCCGCGGCGCTGTTTTTCCAGCTGAAATCGGCGGCCATGCCGTGTTTACGCACGGCGTTGAAGCCGGCGCGATTGCCGTAATAGAGGCCGGTGGCCTGGCGAATGACGGTGAGCATATCGCCGGTGTCGTAGGTGTCGAAGAGGAAGCCGGTGCCGTCGGCCTGGCCCACCTGGCAGGACTTGACGCTGTCGGCCAGGCCCCCCGTCTTGCGGACGATGGGCACGGTGCCGTAGCGCATGGCGATCATCTGGCTCAGGCCGCAGGGCTCGCTGCGGGAGGGCATCAGATACAGGTCGCTGCCGGCGTAAATCCGGTGGCTCAGCCCCTCGTTATAGGTGATGCAGGCGGCTGCCCGGCCCACGAAACGGCTGGCCTGGGCCCGGAAGAAGTCCTCGTAATAGTCCTCGCCGGTGCCCAGCACCACCATCTGCGCCCCGGTGGCCATGATCTCGTCGAAGGCCCAGCACACCAGGTCCACGCCCTTGTGGCCCGCCAGGCGGGTCACCATGGCGATGATGGGGGTGTCCTTGTCCTCCCGCAGGCCCAGGGCGGCCTGGAGCGCCAGCTTGCACTCCGCCTTGCCCGCCATTCTCCGGGCGCTGTAATTGGCGGCGATGGCCTCGTCGGTGGCGGGGTCGAAGGTCTTGAGGTCGATGCCGTTGAGGATGCCGGTGAGCTTGGGGCCGATCATGTCCACAATGGGATGGAGACCGTGGGCATAGTAGGGGTCGTGGAGCTGCCGGGCATAGGTGGGGCTGACGGTGGTGACGGCGTCGGCCACCAGCATGGCCCCCTTCATCAGGTTCACGCCGCCGTCCATGTCCATGGTGCCGTCGTCCCACCAGCCGTCGCCCAGGGCGAAGATGTCCCCCAGGGTATCCCGGCCGAAACGGCCCTGATACTCGATGTTGTGAATGGTAAAGACGGTTTTGATGGCCCGGGCCGCCTCCCAGCGGGCGGCGGCGTCCTTTAAGTACACCGGCACCAGAGCCGTCTGCCAATCGTTGCAGTGGATGACGTCGGGCAGGCCGTCCATGGCGGGCAGCATGGCCACCACCGCCTTGGAGAAGAAGGCGAAGCGCTCGCCGTCGTCAAACGCGCCGTACAGCGAGGGGCGGTGAAAATACTGTTCGTTGTCCAGGAAATACCAGGTCACGCCCTCGTACACCAGGGAGAACAGGCCGCAGTATTGATGGCGCCAGCCCAGGTCCACGTAGGCGCTGCCGCGATTGGTCATGCTTTGGCGCCACTGGGCCGGAATCTGGCCGTACAGCGGCAGCACCACGGACACCTGCTCGCCTTTGGCGGCCAGGGCCACGGGCAGGCTGCCCAGCACGTCCGCCAGGCCGCCGGTTTTGCAGAACGGAAACGCCTCACTGGCAGCGAACAGGATCTTCATCAGATCACGCTCCCCTTTTCCACCACCACGGGATAGTGCTCATGGCCCACCAGCGTCACGTTCTCGTTGATGGTGACGTTCTTATCGGTGATGACGCAGCGCACGGTGGCGCCGGCCTTCACCACGGTATCCTTGAAGAGGATGCTGTTCTCCACCGTGGCGCCCTTCTCCACCTTGACGCCCCGGAACAGCACGCAGTTGCGCACGGTGCCCTGGATGTCGCAGCCGTCGCCCATCAGGGAGTTGACGCACTCGCCGGTGGGGTCGATGTAGGTGCTGGGGGAGTCGTTCTCCTTGGACAGGATGGGCCGCGCCGCCGGGAACAGCTCGGCGCGGATGGCGGGGTTCAGCAGCTCCATGGACCGCTCATAGTAGGCGGACACGCTGTTGATGCGGGCGGCGTAGCCATCCCACACCCAGGCCCGGAAGCACAGCTCGCTGCCCTTATCCTGGAGGATGTGGTGGCGGAAGCTGTAACGGTTGTGGGCCATGCAGTCGGCCACCATGTTGATGAGCAGCTCCTTGCTGAGCACGAACACGTTCAGGCAGCGGTAGCCGGAGGTATCGTAGCCGTGGTAGGAGGTGTCCACAATGCGGCCGCTGTCGTCCACCTTGAAATAGGTGTCGTCCCGGTCGCCGGGGACGGCGGTGCACACGCAGGTCATGTCGGCGCCGGAGGCCATATGGTCGGCCAGCACCTGCTGCAGGGGCAGGTTGATGATGAGGTCGCTGTCGGCCAGCACCACGTAGTCCTGGCGGATGTGGCGCAGGTAGTCCATCACGTTGCCCAGAGCCTCCACCTTGCCCCGGAAGTGACCGTCGTCACCCCGGCGCTCGTTGTAAGCGAAGGAGGGCAGCAGCTTCAAGCCGCCGTGGTTGCGGCTCAGGCCCCAGCTCTTGCCGGTGCCCAGATGGTCCAGCATGGACTGGCACTTGCCCTGCATGATCACGCCCACGTCGGTGACACCGGCGTTGACGAAGTTGGACAGCACGAAATCCACCACCCGGTATTCACCGGCAAAGGGAATGGAGCCGTGTACGCGGGCCTCAATCAGTTCCCGCAGGTCGGTTGCCTTCTCATAGGAGAAGATGATACCATGCATACCGTTCATCTTGCGTTCTCCTTTCCGTGGGTCTTATCCAGCATAGTTTTGGCCTCCACCTTTTCGCCGTTGGCCACCTGGGTATTGGGGCCCAGCACGGTGATGCCCCAGGCGTCGAAGTGCTCAGCCTCCTCGGGGGAGCAGCCCACCACGGCGCCTGCGCCGATGTGGCAGTTCTCGCCCACGATGGCGTAGCTCACCTTGGCGCCCCGCTCGATGGTGGCGCCGGGCATGACCACGGAGTAGGCCACGCTGGCACCCTCGCCCACCGTGCAGTTAAAGCTGAGGACGCTGTTCTTCACCTCGCCCATGATGGTGCCGCCCTTGGCGATGGCGCTGTTGCCCACGTCGGAGTCGGGGCCCACGAAGGTGGGAGGGCAGGAGGGGGTGCGGCCGTAGATGGGCCACTTCTTGTCCAGCAGGTTCAAGCCGCTGCCGGGCAGGAGCATATCCATGTTGGCGTCCCACAGGGAGTCCAGGGTGCCCACGTCCTTCCAGTAGCCGGCGAAGCGGTAGGCCACCATCTTCTCGCCGGCGTTCAGCATGGCGGGGATGATGTTCTTGCCGAAGTCGTTCTCGGAATCGGGGTTGTTCTCATCGGCGATGAGGTACTCCCGCAGCTTCTGCCAGGTGAACATATAGATACCCATAGAGGCCAGGTTGCTCTTGGGCTCTTTGGGCTTCTCGACGAAGGCGGTGATCTCATCCGCCTCGTTGACAAACATGAGGCCGAAGCGGCTGGCCTCCGCCCAGGGTACCTCCATGACGGAGATGGTGCAGGCCGCGCCGGACTCCTTGTGGCGGCGGAGCATATCGGCGTAATCCATCTTATAGATATGGTCGCCGGAGAGCACCACCACGTACTCAGGGTCATACAGATCCACAAAGCCGATGTTCTGATAGATGGCGTTGGCAGTGCCCTTATACCAGCTGGCGCCGGTGGCGCTCTGGTAAGGGGGCAGGATATGTACGCCGCCGTCACGGCCGTCCAGCTCCCAGGGCTGGCCGTTGCCGATGTAGGCATTCAGCTCCAGGGGCCGGTACTGGGTCAGCACGCCCACGGTGTCGATGCCGGAGTTGGTGCAGTTGGACAGGGGGAAGTCGATGATGCGGAACTTACCGCCAAAGGGGACTGCCGGTTTTGCCATATCGCCGGTCAACACGTACAGACGGCTGCCCTGACCACCGGCCAGCAACATGGCTACACATTCTTTCTTCACTGTGTAACACCTCCGTTTTTCTTCATAAGGCCCTTGCCGCGCAGGATGACTGCGCCAAGGGGCGGGATGCGCATAGAAATGGACTGGGCCCAGCCGTGGGACGGGATGGGCTGGGTATGGATGGGGTCATTGGTGACGCCGCTGCCGCCCCAACGGGCGTCGTCGGTGTTGATGACCTCCTCATACGTGGCCTTGGGGGGCACGCCGAAGCGATAGTCCTCATAGACGCAGGGGGAGAAGTTCACCGCTACGATCAGCTCCTTGCCCGCCTTGTCACGGCGGAGGAACACCACCACGTTGTCGGTGTTGTCGTCGGCCACCAGCCACTGGAAGCCGCTCCAGTCGTGGTCGTTCTCCCACAGGGCTTTTTCCTTGTGGTAGATGCGGTTCAGCTCCCGGATGCACTCATGGGTGCCCCTCTCGGCGAAATTGTCCATCAGGAACCAATCCAGCTGCCCGGCAAAGTTCCACTCGTGCCACTGGCCCAGCTCCGCGCCCATAAAGGTCAGCTTCTTGCCGGGGTGGGACAGAAGATAGGTGTAGAACCCACGGACGCCGGCCAGCTGCCGCCAGTCGTCGCCGGGCATCTTGCCCCGGAGGCTGCCCTTCATGTGCACCACCTCGTCGTGGCTCAGGGGCAGCACGAAGTTCTCCGAGAAGGCGTACATCATGGAGAACGTCAAATCGTTATGGTGGTCATGGCGGAAGAAGGGGTCCATCTTCAGATAATGGCACACGTCGTTCATCCAGCCCATGTTCCACTTCAAATTGAAGCCCAGGCCGCCCTCCTCGGGAGGATAGGTCACCAGGGGCCAGGCGGTGGATTCCTCCGCCACCATCAGCGCGCCGGGCTTCTCGGTGAAGGCCATGCGGTTCAGGTCCTGCAAGAAGGCAATGGCCTCCAGGTTCTCGTGGCCGCCGTTGACGTTGGGCCGCCACTGGCCGCCGCCCCGGTCGTAGTCCAGGTACAGCATGGAGGCCACCGCGTCCACCCGCAGGCCGTCGATGTGGTACTCGTGGAGCCAGTAGGCCGCGGAGGAGTACAGGAAGGAGCGCACCTCGTTCTTGCCGAAGTCAAAGACCCGGGTGCCCCAGCTCATGTGCTCCCATTTCAGCGGGTCGCTGTACTCATAGAGGCAGCTGCCGTCGAACTGTATCAGGCCGTGGCTGTCCTTGCAGAAGTGGGCGGGCACCCAGTCCAGGATGACGGCCACCCCCGCCCGGTGCAGCTTATCCACCAGGTACATGAAGTCGTGGGGGGTGCCGTAGCGGCTGGTGGGGGCGAAGTAGCCGGTGACCTGATAGCCCCAGCTGTCGTCCAGCGGGTACTCGGTGACGGGCAGCAGCTCCACCGCGTTGTAGCCCATGTCCTTCACATAGTCGGCCAGGGCGTCGGCGGTGTCGCGGTAGCTGTAAACCGCGCCGTCGTCATGCCGCCGCCAGGAGCCCAGATGGACCTCGTAGATGTTCAGCGGCCCGTCCAATAGGCCCTTTTCCGCCCGCTTTTTCTCCCAGGTCTTGTCCTTCCAGTCGTAGCCGGCGATGTCGTACAGCTTGCTGGAGTTGCCGGGCCGGGTCTCGGCGTGGAAGGCGAAGGGGTCGGCCTTCCAAACCCGCTCGCCGCTCTGGGTGGTGATGACGAACTTATAGGCGTCGTACTGTTTGGCATGGGGCACCGTCACCTCCCAGACGCCCTCGGGGGTGCGGAACATATACTCGCCCTGCCAGCCGTTGAAGTCGCCGGCCAATCTCACGTCTGCGGCGTTGGGCGCCCAGACCCGGAAATGCCAGCCTGCCTCGGTGGGGTGGGCGCCGAACCACTCATAGGCCCGGGTCCATTGGCCTCCGTAGAAGCGCTGCATCTGCTCTGACATTACGTCTCTTCCTCCTCTTTATGATTTTCTCTCTGCAAATGTTCACTCGATCTCTGTATCGGCCTCCTGCACGGCGGTGCCGCCGTCCAGGCCGAAGTCCTCCTTGGCGCTGGCGGTGTCCCGCCGCAGCATGGCCTCCATCACCCGGATGTCGCTGTCCACGTCCAGGGCCTGGGCCTGGTACAGCTCATCCAGCTGGTGCTCGAAGCCCCGGACGATGTTGTCCATGGTGTCGGCGATGCGGGCCTTGGCCTCGCTGAGGTTCTCCCCGCTGACCCCCGCCTCCTCAAAGTCGGCGTAGCTGTCCAGCAGCTTCTGGGTGGTGGGGAGATAGTAATTCAAAAAGGTGTTGGCCTTGGCCTTCTTCTCCGGCTGCTCCTCAATGAGCCGGAAAATCTTGGCGGCCACCTCTTCCAAGCGGTCGATTTTCTCGCTGAGGACGGGGTCGGCAATACGGTCGTTGGCCCGGCGGATATTCCGCAGGATGCCGGAGTAGCCCTCCTCCGTCTCCGGGGGCGGAGGATTGTCCTGCTGGCGGTAGTACTGCTCCGCGGCCTCCGGGGACAGGAACAGCATATCCCGCCCGGCGTCCACGAAGGCGCCCTCGCCCCACAGGCCCTTTTCCACCATGATCTCCAGATCCTTCTCCGCCTTGGCCTCGGACACGTCGGCGGCCCTGGCCAGGTCGTCAATGGGGATGGCCTTGCGGTTTCCTACATAGGCCAGGTATTTGGCAAACCGCCGGGCCCGGCGCTGCATGCCCAGGCCCCCCAGCCACATGCTGGCGCCACCTGCCACGAGACCCGTCATGTAGAACAGATCCTCAAACTCCGGCATCATATAGCCAGAGATGGCGTCGCCAATGATCCCCCCCAGCGCCAGCAGGCCGCTGATGCCCAGTATCGCGCCCACCAGCTTCATGATCTTGGCGCCCTTGGCGCCGTACTGGGGGGTGTGGGTCAGGTCGGCAATGGCCTGGGCGGAGCGCTTCACCGTCTGGGGCCCGGCTGCTTCCCCGGTCTGCTTCTGCTGGGCGGCGCCCACGTCCCGGCTGGCCTGCTGGTAGCGCTGGTAATTGCTGCCGGTGTTGACGGTGAAATTCCGGTTTACCCTTTTGCGGCTGCTGCCGTCGCTGAGCTTGGAGATCAGCATAATGAGGCCCAAGGGCCACAGGCCCGTCACAAAGAACAGGCCGATGAGCAGCCAGCCCACCCACTCGTTGTTGGGCGGCCGGTTCTCCTTGCGGGGGGTAAAGCCGCTGTTGGGGTCGTAATCGTAATTCATGACCGAACGCCTCCCTTGGGCTGTAATTTCTTCTTGCGCCCGTATTGGTCCACCAGATAGGTGTGCTCCAGCTCCCGGCGGAGGCTGCCGGTGACGGCATCGATATACTCCCGGCGCAGCGCGTCACGCTCCGCCAGCTCCTCCGGCGTCAGTCCCTCCGTCTTGGCCTTGTGGGCCAGGGCGTTGATACGGTCAATTTTTTCCTGCTTCATGGTTTTCTATCCTCAAATATAGCGCTGCACGGTGATGGGCAGTCTTCCCTTTTTGGTGGGCTGCCCCACGGCAGAGAGTATGCATTTTCCAAGGCCCCGGGCGGTGATCACGTCCCCCTGGGCCACGGGCCTGTCGCCCTTCACGGCGTCCTGCCAGTTGACCTGCACCCGCCCGGCGGCGATGAGGTCGGCGGCCTTGCCCCTTGCCATGGCAAAGGCGGCGGACACCACGCTGTCCAGCCGCAGGGAGGACACGGTGTCCCGAATCTCCTTGAATTCCTGCCGGGGCAGGTGGAGGTCGTGTAATCCCACCGCCTCACACTGAATGGGGGTGCGGCCCGCCCTGTCCCACTGCTGCAAAAGGTACTCCGCCGTGGTGGGCACGGTGAGAATGTCGGCGGCGCTGCCATCGCCGTCCACCAGAATGTCCCCGATGATCTGGCGGGTGATGCCCAGGCCCATGAGGCTGCCCAGCAGATCCCGGTGGGTGGGGTGCTCGCCGGTGTACCACCGGACCCGGAGGGCCGCGATGGCGTCCTCCTCCGGCCCCTCCGCCCAGGAGGGCAGCAGGTGGAGCTGGCAGCGCTGGGCGCCGTCGTAGCCGCCCCAGAACGCCGCTCTCTCCCCCAGGCCCAGGGTTTGCAGCAAATTCTGACACAAAAGCTGCTCCTGAGGCGTCAGAAATCCGGTGTGGCCGGGGATGTCCCGGCTGACGCACTTCTCCGCCAGATCCCAGACCCGGCCCAGGGTGATGCGCTCGTCCTCGTCCCGGGTCAGGCGATCCAGCACGGTGCGTTTATCCATACATCTCCCCCACGTTCTGGGTGCGGTAGAGGGTGGCGTAGGCGCCGTTTTGCGCCAGCAGCTGGGCGTGGGTGCCCTCCTCGGTGATGCGGCCGTCCTGGATGACGATGATGCGGTGAGCGGCACGGATGGTGCTGAGCCGGTGGGCGATGATCAGGGTGGTACGGCCCACAGCCAGCTCATCGAAGGCGCTCTGGATGCGGGACTCGGTGACGCTGTCCAGGGCGGAGGTGGCCTCGTCCAGAATGAGGATGGGGGGATTTTTCAGGAAGATGCGGGCGATGGCTACCCGCTGCTTCTGGCCGCCGGAGAGCAGGGTGCCCCGCTCGCCCACGTAGGTGTCGAAGCCGTCGGGCATGGCCATGATGTCTTCGTAAATCTCGGCCCGGCGGGCGGCCTGGGCCACCTCCTCGTCGGTGGCGCCGGGCTTGCCGAAGCGGATGTTCTCCCGGATGGTGTCGGCAAAGAGGAACACGTCCTGCTGCACGATGCCGATGCTGCGGCGCAGGTCGTGCTGCCGCAGCTTCCGCACGTCCACGCCGTCGATGGCGATGCTGCCGCTGTCCACGTCGTAAAACCGGGGAATGAGCTGGCACAGGGTACTCTTGCCGCCGCCGCTGGGGCCCACCACCGCCACCGTCTCGCCGCTGGCCACGGCCAGGGACACGTGGTGCAGCACCTCCGTGTCCTCCTTGTAGGAAAAGGACACGTCCTCGGCGGTGATGCGGCCCTGTACGTTCTCCATGGCCACGGCGTCGGGGGCGTCCCGGATGGTGGGCTCGGTGCCCATCAGCTCGGTAAACCGCTGCAAGCCCGCAAAGCCGCTGGAGAACAGCTCGGCGAAGTTGGCCAGCTTGCGGATGGGGTTGACAAAGGTGGTGACGTACAGGCTGAAGGTAATGAGGTCGATATAGTTCATTCTGCCGTCCATAATCAGCCACCCGCCCACGGCAATCACCGTGACGGACAGCAGGCTGATGAACAGCTCCATCACGGACAGGAACAATCCCATCTCCCGGTGGAAGCCGCGCTTGGCGGTCTTAAAGACCTCGTTGGCCCGGTCGAAGCGCTGCTGCTGTTCCGCCTCGGAGGCAAAGGCCTTGGTGGTGCGGATGCCGCTGAGGCCGGACTCAATCTCCGCGTTGATGACGCCGGTTTTCTGCTTGGCGGCCCGGCTGGCGTCGGACATGGCCCGGCGGCGCTGCATCAGAAACACCAGAAAGATGGGGATGATGACGGTGACCACCAGGGCCAGCCGCCACTGGACGCGAAAGAGGATGATCAGCGCGCCGATGATGGTCACCAGGCTGATGAACAAGTCCTCCGGCCCGTGGTGGGCCAGCTCCGTCAGCTCGAAGAGGTCGGTGGTCATGCGGCTCATCAGCACGCCGGTGCGGTTGCGGTCGAAGAAGTCAAAGCCCAGCTCCTGGACGTGGGCGTACAAATCCCGGCGGATGTCGGCCTCCACACGGATGCCGAAGGTGTGGCCCCAGTAGGCCACCACGAAGTAGAGCCCCGCCCGGATGACGTAGGCCGCCACCGCCAGCGCCATCACCAGGAAAAACACGGAATACTGCTTCTCCGGCAGCCACTGGTACATGGCCCGGCGGGACAGCAGCGGAAAGGCCAGATCCACCAGGGCGATCAGCAGCGCACAGGAGATATCCAGCACAAAAAGGCCCAGATGGGGCCTGAAATAGTGCAGAAACAGGATTAAAGGCTTTTTTTCGCGGAAATCCCGTGCCGTCATGTGGATAATCCTCCCGGTACGCATACGGATAGTTATATTGCATTATAGCATAGCCGGCGGGCCATGACAAGGAAAGAAACGAATTTACTTATTGAAAAAGCAGACAAAAATGCAGCCCAACATGTGTGCAAAAAAGGAAGCCCGAAGGCTTCCTTTTTCGTTGTGCGTGTCGTATCAGTTGACCCGGACGTAGATGCTGATGGCGGCGTCGCCGCTGCGGCCGGTGATGATGGAGTTGCCCTTGTTCACTGCCTTCAGAGTGCCCTTTTCGCTCATGGTGGCCACAGTGCTGTCGGCGCTGGACCAGGTGAAGGCGGCGTCGGTGCCCTCCACGGTGAGCTGGAAGGACTCGCCCTTCTTCATGGAGATGTCAAACTTGCCGGACTCGTAGGGCTTGATGGTGGTGTTGTACTCGGTGCGCAGCGTCAGGCCGGCCACGTTGATGCCGCTGCCGCTCTGGCTGCCGCTCTGGCTGCCGCCCTGGCTGCCGCTCTGGCCGCCCTCGCCGGTGACGGTGACGGAGCAGACGGCGCTGTCGCCGGAGACGTCGGTGGCAGTGATGATGGCGGTGCCTTCGCCGATGGCGGTGACCTCGCCGGAGCCGTTGACGGTGGCCACGGTGGGATCGGAGCTGATCCACTCATACTCGGTGCCGCCGGAGACGTTGATGGTGCCGCTCTGGCCCACGGCAAGCTGCAGCGTCTTGTCCATCTCCAGGCTGGACGCAGGCGTGGTGCCCTCCCCGCCGGGCAGAACGCCGCCGGGGGTGATGGTGTCCGACGTGTCCACAGGGGTCTCCTCCGGGCTGCGGCGCAGGGCCAGCTTGTCGCCCAGGAAGTGCCACACCAGCAGGGCCACAATCAGAATGGCAATCAGAATCACCACGGGACCCACGATGCTGGGGGCCCGGCGGCGGGTCTCCCTGCGGCGGCCGTTTTTGGGGCCGGTGTACCGGGCGCCCTTGCGGAAATGCTCGTCCTCCTCGCAGAAGGGGCAGTTGCGATAGCTATCGGAATACATCTCGCCGCAGCGATTGCATTTCACCAGTTTCATAAGCAAACCTCCGAGGGGATACCCATGCTCCCCCAGTGTAGTAATCGTTTTACATTTACATAATATACCCCAAGGCCGCTGCCGCCGTCAATCCAATTCCACGAAATTCATCCTTTTTTTACAACTTGCCTTGCATTTCCCCAGCCGGGCATTTTATAATGGAGAGCAGAATCTATGGGGAGGAACAGGGCATGAACACCATTCTCATCGGCATCGCCGGCGGCACCGGCTCCGGCAAAACCACGCTCACCGACCACCTGGCCCGCCGCTTCGGCGCGGACATCAGCGTGGTGCACCACGACAACTACTACAAGCGGCAGGACAGGCCCTTTGAAGAGCGCTGCCGCCAGAACTACGACCATCCCGACGCCTTCGACACCGACCTGATGATCGCGGATTTGAAAAAGCTGAAGGCGGGCCAGACCATCCACTGCCCGGTGTACGACTACACCATCCACAACCGCACCGACAAGACCGTGGAGGTGCAGCCCACCAAGGTGGTGCTGGTGGAGGGCATCCTCATCTTCCAGAACAAGGCCCTGCGGGACCTGCTGGACATCAAAATCTTCGTGGAGACCGACGCCGACGTGCGCATCCTCCGCCGGGCCCTGCGGGACGTGGAGGAGCGGGGCCGCAGCCTGGAGAGCGTGGTGAACCAGTATCTCACCACCGTCAAGCCCATGCACGAGCAGTTCGTGGAGCCCACCCGGAAATACGCCGACATCATCGTGCTGGAGGGCGGCCGGAACCTGGTGGCCCTGGACATGATCATGCAGCGCATCGCCAATCACATTGCGGAGAACTGACGTGAAGCGCGCCTTGGGTGTCCTGTGCCTGGCGGGGGCGGGGTATTTCCTCTTCCCGGCGGCGTGGGGCATTTTCCACATCGGCATGGTGTGGCCCGCCGCGGTGCTGCTCTACTGCGCCGCATGGCTGCTGCTGCCCGGCAAAATGGGGCGGCTGCCCCGGTGGCTGCGGCGGCTGGGGAACGGCGTCATGGCGGCAGGGCTTACCCTGGCGGCGGTGCTGGCGGTGGTGATGGCCGCCGCGGCGCTGCGTGTGCCCCCGGCCGATGAACCCTGCACCGTCATCGTGGCCGGGTGCCAGGTGTACGACGGCCGGCCCAGCGTCATGCTCCGGCGCCGCATCGACGCCGCCTACGGCTATCTGGCCGCCCACCCGGAAGCAGCCTGCGTGTGCAGCGGCGGTAGGGACGACGCCGAGACCGTCACCGAGGCGGACTGCATCGCCCATACCCTCACCGCCATGGGCATCGACCCCCGGCGGCTCTACCGGGAGGACAAGTCCACCTCCACGGCGGAGAACATGGCTTTCAGCGCCGCCGTCATTGCGGAAAACCGCCTGCCCCGGCAGGTGGTCATCGCCACCGACGGCTTCCACCAATACCGCTGCGCCGCCTACGCGAAGCAAAACGGTCTGGTGGCCTGGGCCGCCGCCTGCCCCAGCCCCTGGTATCTGGGGCCGGGCTACTGGTGCCGCGAGATGGCGGGCATTCTCGCCATGTGGCTATTCTAATGCAGACGCAAAAAAGGCGCCCCGCGGGGCGCCTTTTTCTTTTATAAGTACACTTTCAAATCACCAGCTCGTAGGGCCCGATGTCCGCTTTTTCCAGATATTTCGGCAGGTCGTAGGGCGAATAGATGCCCAAATCCGTCACCACGCCCCGCACCAGCTCCGGCGGGGTGATGTCGAAGGCGGGATAATAGCCCTTCACGCCGTCGGCGGCGGTTTTCACCCCCATGGCCTCCAGCGTCTCCCCGCCGTTGCGCAGCTCGATTTTCACCGTGTCCACGGTGGGGTGGCCCGCGTCGGGGATGCCGCTGACGTAGACGGGGACGCCCATGTAGCCCGCGGCGATGGCGATTTGAAAGGTGCCCACCTTGTTGACGATGTGGCCGTCACAGCAGATGGCGTCGGCGGCGCAGGTGAACACGTCCACCTTCTCCTGCCGCATGACCCAGGCGGGCATATTGTCGGTGATGACGGTGACGTCAAACCCCATGTCCCGGCAGACGGTGGCGGTGAGCCGGGCCCCCTGGAAGAAGGGCCGGGTCTCGGGGCAGAAGAGACGAATGTCCTTCCCCTGCCGGCGGCACTGGCGCAGCATCATGCCCACGATGGTCTCGCCGAAGCACTGGGTCATCACCGTGCCGTGGTCGGGAAACTGCTCCGCCAGATACCCCGCCATCCGCTCCACCTTGCCGTAGCGCACGTTGTTCACGGCCACGGTGTAGTCCCGGATGCCGTCGGCCAGGTCGCTCTCCCCCCTGTCCAGGGCCTCCTCCGCCCAGCGCAGGCATCCGCCGGTGATGCGCTCCATCCGTCCCACGGTGGTGGGCCGGGCGTGGGAGATGGTGTAGGCGGCGGCGCGGAGATGGGCCCGCTGGGCCTCCGCGGCCTCGCCCCGGCACTCCCAGGCCGCCAGCGCCATGCCCATGGCGGCGGCGGTGTAGGGCCCGGTGGACTGGGTGACCATGGCGGCGATGGCGGCGGCCACCTCCTGATGGCTGCGGCAGGTGACGAAGGACACCTGCCGGGGGTACACCCGGCGGTCCAGAATCCGGACGGCGCCGTGGTCATACCAGGCCACGTTTTCATATTGCAGCATAAATGCCAGGTCTTTGTCGGCTCTCTCCATTGCGCGCTCCTTATCCGTAGATCCGCCGGGCGGCGGCCCGGGCCTCAAAGAGGATTTTCTCCCTGTCCAGCGTCAGATAGTCCCCGTTTTCATAGAGGATTTCGCCATCCGCCATGGTGAGGCACACGTCGGCGCTCTGGGCGCTGTATGTCACCAGGGCGGCGGCGTCCAGGCAGGGTGTGAGATGAGGCCGGTCCAGGTCAATGGCCATCAGATCGGCCCGCATGCCCGGGGCCAGTATGCCGCAGTCGGCCCGGCCCTGGGCCACGGCGCCGCCCCGGGTGGCCATGGCGATGGCGGGGTTGCAGGGCACCGCGGCGGCGTCGTGGCGGCGGCCCTTGTGGAGGATGGCCGCCAGGTGCAGCTCCTCCACCATGTCCAGATTGTTGTTGCTGGCGGCGCCGTCGGTGCCCAGGGCCACGTTGACCCCCTCCGCCAACAGCTCCGGCACCGGGGCGAAGCCGCTGCCCAGCTTCATGTTGCTGCTGGGGTTGTGGATGACGCTGACGCCCCTGCGGCGGAAAATGGCCCTGTCCTCCGGCGTGACCCACACGCAGTGGGCGGCGGAGCAGGGCACGTCGAACACGCCCCGGCCCTCCATCCAGGCGGCGGGGGTGCAGCCGTGGCGGGCCAGGCACTGGCGGTGCTCGCTGTCCGTCTCGCTGAGGTGGACGTGCATGTGCAGCCCCTTTTCTTTGGCAAAGGCGGCCACACCGGCGGCCACGTCATCGTTGCAGGTATACTCGGCGTGGAGGCAGCCGTCCACCAGGACCCGGCCCTCCGCCATGCCGTGGCAGTCCCGCCACAGGGCTTCCAGCGCCCGGGCGGATGGGTTCTTTTCATACGTCTCCCCGGGGTCAAAGGCTTGGACGGGGTAGCAGAGATTGGCCTTCATGCCGCTCTTTGCCACCAGCTCCGCCGCCACCTGGGGGTGGAAATACATATCGGTGAAGGAGGTGGTGCCGCAGCCGATCATCTCCAACAGCGCCAGGGCGGTGCCGGCGGCGATGTCCTCCGCCGTCAGCCGGGCCTCCACGGGGAAAACCCTGTCGAAAAGCCAGCTTTGCAGGGGCAGGTCACTGCCCACGCCCCGCAGCAGCGTCATGGCGGTGTGGGTGTGGCCGTTGACAAGACCGGGCAGCACCAGCTTGCCGGACAGGTCCTTCTCGCTGTCGAAGTCCCCCGCCGGGCGGGCGGTGCCCACGTAGGTGATGGCCCTGCCCTCCACCGCCAGATACCCGCTGACGACCCCCTCCGGGGTGTACAGCAGGCCGTTTTTCAGCAGCAGCCGGCTCACAACCGCTCTACCACCTTTCCAAGATACGCGCTGAAAGCCCCGGCGATCTTATGGCCCACCTGGTTGACCTCCTCGTCGGACAGGGGCTGATCCAGAATACCGGCGGCCATGTTGGTGATGACGCTGAAAGCCAGGCAGGGCATGCCGCAGTGGGCGGCGGTGAGGGCCTCGGTGACGGTGGACATGCCCACGGCGTCGCCGCCCAGGGCCCGGATGGCCCGAATCTCGGCGGGGGTCTCAAACTGGGGGCCGGGCATGAAGAAGTAGACGCCCTCGTGGACGGTGAGGCCGCTGTCCGCGGCGCACTCCCGGGCGATGCGCCGCAGCTCCGGGGTGTACATCTTGCCCACGTCGAAGAACCGGGGGCCGAATTCCTCCACGTTGGGGCCCCGCAGGGGGCTGTGGCCCATGAGCTTGATATGGTCGGCAATCATCATCACGTCGCCGGGCCGGTAGTGGAGGTTGACGCCGCCGGCGGCGTTGGTCAGCACCACGCAGCGGCAGCCCAGCAGCCGGAACAGCCGCACCGGGGCGGCCAGCTGCTCAAAGTCGTAGCCCTCGTAGGAGTGGAAGCGGCCGGACATACAGGCCACCTTTTTGCCCGACAGCGTGCCCAGAATCAGCTTGCCGGCGTGGGTGGACACGGTGGAGCGCAGGAAGTTGGGGATGTCCTCATAGGGTATCTCCACCCGGTCGGTGATGCTGTCGGCCAGCGGGCCGCAGCCGCTGCCCAGCACAAGGCCGATTTCCGCCTCATGGGGCCAGCGGGAGCGGACGTAGGCGGCGCTTTCTTCATAAAACCCATAGGTATACGCCATGACGATGCCTCCTCGTATTGTATTTTCCCGATTGTACCATAGGGGGCGGAGGGCTGTCAATTTGCACAAGGGGAAAGGATTTTGCCGAAACATGGGTATTGCATTTTTTCATTTTCATGGTACAATGACTGTACCAATCTTAATAGGAGGTGCTGTTATGGCTTATCAGATCGGTTCTGCTTGCGTCAGCTGCGGCGCTTGCGCGGACGTATGTCCCGTGGGTGCGATTTCCCAGGGTGATGATCGCTATGTGATCGACGCCAATTCCTGCCTGGACTGCGGTACTTGCGCCGATACATGTCCCAACGGTGCTATCAGCCCCGCTGAATAATCACCGGTACATGTGAGAAAAAGAATTCCGCCGGACGTTTGTCCGGCGGAATTTTTATGTTCAGGGGAAGAACAGCCGCACCGTCCACGCCGCCGCCAAAAAGCCCACCGCGTCGGCCACCAGGGCGGCGGGGATGGTGTGGCGGGTGCGACGGATTTTCGCGGCGCCGAAATACACCGCCACGGTGTAGAACGTGGTCTCGCTGCACCCCAGCATCACCGCCGCCGTGCGGCCGATGGCGCTGTCGGGGCCGTGGGCGGCCATGATCTCCCCCGCCACCGCCAGAGCGGCGCTGCCGCTGACGGGCCGCACCAGCATGATGCCAGCCGTCTCCGGCGGCACACCCAGCCACCCCAACGCCGGGGCGCACCACGCCGTCAGGCTGTCCAGCGCCCCGCTGGCGCGGAACATATATACCGCCGTCAGCAGCGCCACCAGGGAGGGGAAGATGCGCCACACGGTTTTCAGCCCCTCCGCCGCGCCGTCGGTAAGGGCGGCGTACACGTCGGCTCGCCGGGCCAGAGCGTACAGCGCCGCCCCCGCCAGCAGCACCGGCACCACGTAGTCGCTCACCGCCACACCCCCTCCAGCAGCCGCGCCGCCAGCAAGCCTGCCGCCACCGACAGCGCCGAGCTGACCCACACGCAGGGCAGGATATCCAGCGGCGCGGCGCTGCCCAGGGCCGCCCGCAGGGAGGCCGCCGTGGTGGGCAGGAGCTGGATGGAGGCGGTGTTCAGCACCACCAATCGCACCAGCTCATCCGACGCCCTGCCGCCGCAGCCTTCCGCCATGGCGCAGGCCGCCTCCATGCCCAGGGGCGTGGCGGCGTTGCCCAGCCCCAGCAAATTGGCGGACATATTGCCGCTGAGGGCCGCCAGGGTGTCCGGGTTTGCCGACGCCTTGGGCAGCAGCCGCCCCAACACCGGCCGCAGCAGCCCCGCCAGCTTTTCCGCCAGGCCGCACCGCCGCAGCACCTCCATCACCCCCGACCACAGGCACACCGCCCCCGCCAGGGACAGGCACAGCTGCACCCCTGCCGCCGCCCCCTCCAGCGCCGCCGCGCTCACCTGGCCCATCCGCCCCGTGGCGGCGGCCCACACCACCGCCGTCACCGTCAAAACGGTCCACACTGCGTCCATCGCCATGACCACTCCCCCCCCTCTCTCCCTCTACATTATGCCGAAAAAGTAGCGATTATTTGTGAAATAATTATCATTTTTGCCGTTCCATAGTTGACAAACCACGCAAATTGTGTCACAATATGCAAGGAACAAGATATGCTGACGATTTTTCGTTTCGGCAAGGATGTTTTTGAGAGATAGAGGAGATAGAAAGTGAAATCAATTGGCATCGTACGCAAGGTGGACGAGCTGGGCCGTATCGTGCTGCCCATTGAGCTGCGCCGCACCCTGGACATCGCGGAAAAGGACCCCCTGGAGATTTACGTGGACGGCTCGGCCATTGTGCTGAAAAAGTACCGTCCCACCTGCATTTTCTGTGACGGCAGCAAGGACATTATCAACTTTAAGGGCAAGAACATCTGCCCCAAATGTCTGAAAGAGCTGAAGAATCAGTAACGCTATCCTGCATAAAAATCCCCGCCCGGAGATGGGCGGGGATTATTTATGCTGCATCACGGGGCAAGTCGAGCCGGTCGGGCAGGATAACGATATCTCGTCAATTCACTGGGCGTTTAGTGCAGCCTGATAGAGCTCATTGCGGTTCAGGCCCGTGTCGTCCGCCGTGACGCGGACGGCCTCCTTCATCTTCATGCCCCCTGCCCGGAGGGCCAGCACACGGGCCACGCCCTCCTCCAGCGTCAGCGCGGGGGCGTCGCCGGCGGTGCGGCCCGCCACCACCAGCACGTATTCGCCCCGGGGCTCGTTGGCGTCGTAGTAGGCCGCCGCCTGGCCCAGGGTGGTGCGCATGGTGTCCTCATGGAGCTTGGTCAGCTCCCGGCACAGCGCGATGGGCCGCTCCGGGCCCAGGATGGCTGCCATGTCCGCCAGGGTGGGCCGCAGCTTGTGGGGCGCCTCGTGGAACACCATGGTGCGCGTCTCGCCGCTGAGGGCCTTGAGCTGCTCCCGCCGCTCCTGGGGGCGGGCCGACAGGAAGCCCTCAAAGGTGAAGCGGCCCGTGGGCAGGCCGGACACCGCCAGGGCGCTGACGGCGGCGCAGCAGCCGGGGATGGCCTGGACGGTGACGCCGTTTTCGGCGCACAGGCGCACCAGATCCTCGCCGGGGTCGGAGATGGCGGGCATACCGGCGTCCGTCACCAGAGCGCAGGTCTCCCCCGCCAGAATCCGTTCCAGTACAGCGGGGCCGGCGGCGGCTTTATTGTGCTCATGGTAGGATACCAGGGGCTTTTTGATGTCAAAATGATTTAAGAGCTTCACGCTGACCCGGGTATCCTCGGCGGCGATGAAGTCGGCTTGGCGCAGCGTCTCCACGGCCCGGGGGGAGAAGTCCCCCAGGTTGCCGATGGGCGTGGCCACCAGATAGAGCGTTCCGGCCATTTATGGTTCCTCCCTGTGTCGAAAATAGGCGGATTGTACGTCCTCCGTCTCCTGCCCGTCGCTATGGCGCAGCAGCAGCGGCGCTTCCACCGTAAGGCCGGGGCGGCCCCCACGGCGGCATTCCAACAGCACCATGGAGGGGGCGGAGCGGGTGTCATGCTGCACCAGCCGCAGCCGTTTGGGCTCCAGGCCGTGGCTCCGGGCGGCGCAGAGCAGATCCGTCAGCCGTTCCGGGCGGTACACCATGGCCAGGCGCCCGCCGGTGGGCAGCAGCCAGGCGGCGGCGGACAGCACATCGTCCAGCGTGGCCGTCACCTCGGACCGGGCCTCCCCCGGCCGGGTCTCCGCGGTGGCCCCGGAGGGCAGGGAAAAGTAGGGCGGGTTGCACACCACCAGATCGTGCCTGCCCATGGGCAGGGCGGCCCGGTCACGGAAGTCCGCCTCCACCACCGTCATATCCATGCCGTTATGGTCTGCCATGCGGCGGCAAAGTTCGCACCCCGCCTGCGACAGCTCCACCGCAGTCACCGATACGGAGGGCTCCCGGGCCCACACCAGCAGGCCCAAAAGGCCCATGCCCGCCCCCAGGTCGCACACCCGGTCAAAGCGGCGGACAGGGGCGAAGCCGCCCAGCAAAAAGGAGTCGGTGGAGGGGCGGAACACGCCCTCGCCGTAGTAGTACACCGGCCCGCCGGGCCAAAGGCAATCCTGCGCCATGGCGCGTCCCTCCTTTCCTCCGTCGTATGGAAAAGAGCCGCCGACTGGCGGCCCTTTTTTCGTTTTTCGCCAGATATTTTACATCTTCTCCGGGGCGGCGCAGCCGATGAGGGTCATGGCGTTCCGCAGCACGGAGCGGGTGGTGTCCGCCAGCTTCAGCCGGGCGGACAGAATATTTGCCGCCTCGCCCTTGATGCGGCAGGCGTTGTAGAACTTGTGGAAGGCGGCGGCCAGCTCCGTGAGATAGCGGTTGATGAAGCTGGGGTCGTAATTCCGGGCCGCCAGGGCCACCACGTCGCCATACCGGCCCAGCTCCTTGATGAGGGCCAGCTCCTCCGGGGCATTGAGCAGGGAGAAGTCCACCTCCGCCGCGGCGGGGACGGCGCAGCCCTCGGCGGCCAGATTTTTCAGCAGCGTGCAGATGCGGGCGTGGGCGTACTGAACGTAGTACACCGGGTTTTCGCTGTCCTGGCGGACGGCCAGACCCAAATCGAACTCCATCTGGGTCTCCGGCTTGGCGTTGAAGAAGTAGCGGCAGGCGTCCACCGGCACCATGTCCAGCAAATCGGTAAGGCTGACGGCCTTGCCGGTGCGCTTGGACATGCGCACCACCTCGCCGTTCTCCACCAGCTTCACCAGCTGCATCAGCACGATGTCCAGCCGGTGCTCGCCGTCCAGGCCCAGGGCGTCCATGGCGCCCTTGAGGCGGGCCACATGGCCGTGGTGATCGGCGCCCCAGACGTTGATGACCTTGTCGAAGCCCCGAACGGCAAATTTATTGCGGTGGTAGGCGATATCGGCGGCAAAATAGGTGTAGAAGCCGTTGGCCCGGCGCAGCACGTCGTCCTTCAGCTCCAGGCGGGCGATGTCCTCTTCGCTCTTGCCCTGGGCCCGCAGGGCGTCGGAGAGAATCCGGGAGGTGGCCAGCCACAATGCGCCGTCCTTTTCGTAGGTATAACCCCGGTCGGTGAGGGCCCGGACGGAGTCGGCCACATAGCCGCTGTCGTGGAGGGTGGACTCGAAGAACCACTGGTCGTACCGGATGCCGTAGCGCTCCAGGTCGGTTTTCATCTTGGGGATGTTGCGGTCCAGGCCGAAGCGGGCCAGGTCGGCGTGGCGCTTGGCCTCGTCCACGCTCACGTAGGCGTCGCCGTGGATATCGTAAAAGGCCCGGGCCAGGTCGCGGATGTCCTCGCCCTGGTAGCCGTCCTCGGGGAAGGCCACGGCGTCCTCGCCCAGAATGATCTGGAGATACCGGGCCTCCAGGCTCTTGGCAAACTTCTCGATCTGGTTGCCGGCGTCGTTGACGTAGAACTCCCGCCACACGTGGGCGCCGTTCTTGGCCAGCACGGAGGCCAGGGTGTCGCCCAGCACGCCGCCCCGGGCGTTGCCCATGTGCATGGGGCCGGTGGGGTTGGCGGACACGAACTCCACCATGATCTTCTGCCCTTTCAGGCTGTCATTGGTACCATAGTCCATGCCCTCCGCCTCAATGGCGGCCACGGTGTCGCCGTACCAGCGGCTGCCCAGGCGGAAATTCAGAAAGCCAGGGCCGGCGATGGACACCTCGGTGAAATAGCTGCCCGCCAAATCCATCTTGTCGGTGAGGATGGCGGCCACCTCCCGGGGGTTCTTCTTCATGGCCTTGGCGGCGGCCAGGCAGTAGGTGGTGGTAAAGTCGCCGTTGCGCACGTCCTTGGGCACCTCCACCGCGGGCACCACCGTGACGCCCTCGGGCAGCAGGCCCTCCGCCACCGCGGCGCGGTAGGCGTTTTCCGTCAGGTGCAGAATCTGCTCCTTGGCGCTTTGCATCATGTTCATATCGTATCTCTCTCCTCTTCCAAATCCATGGTCAGGTGCATGTCCGCAGCGGGGCTGCCGCCCTGGCACAGTGTATAGTCCAGTGTAATCTCCCCATCGCGCTCCCCCATCCGCCAGAAAAGCCGGCGGGTGACGGCGGTGAGGGTCAGCGCGCCGCCGGGGGCGGGCAGCACCAGGTCCACCTCCGCCTCGGCGTCCAGGGTCAGATGGTAGGCGTCGTTGATGATGACGGCCCGGCGGCCGTCGTCCCACAGTTTCAGGGACGACGTGACGCCGTTCCCGGCCCCGTCGCTGCCCGTGTACCGCAGCAGCCATCCGTCCGGGGTCTTTTTCATTTTGCCGCTGCCGGTGAAGCGCAGGGTGTCGCTTATCCCCCCGGCGGAGGTGACGCTCACAAGGGTAAAGGCAAACCGCTCCATATCAATACCGCTCGATCTCCACGCTGTGGACGTGGGGGATGTCCTCGTGGAGGAACTCCCGGGCGATGGCGGAGAAATCGCCGCTGATGTCGCTGGCGTAAAACGCCTCGCCCCCCTGCCGCGGCTCCGCCAGGGCGCCCGAGGCGGTCAAGGTGCGCTTGAGCTCCCAGGCGGCCTCGCCGCCGGTGTTGATAAGGGCCACGCCGCTGCCCATCACGTCCGCAATCACGTCCGTCAGCAGCGGGTAGTGGGTGCAGCCCAGAATCAGCGTGTCCACCCCGGCGTCCTTTAGCGGCGCCAAATACTCCCGGGCCACCGTCTCCACCACGGTGTCGCCCCGGTGATACCGCCCGTTCTCCACCAGGGGCACGAACAGCGGGCAGGGCTTGGAGAGGACGGCGGCGTCGGGCTTCAGGGCCAGAATCTGCCGCTCGTAGGCCCCGGAGCGGACGGAGGCGGCGGTGGCGATAAGGCCGATGCGCCCGCCCTTGGACACCTTCACGGCCCGGGCGCAGGCGGGGTCCACCACCCCCAGGATGGGCAGGTCGTTCTCCTGCCGCAGCTCTGTGAGGGCGTTGGTGGACACGGTGCCGCAGGCCACCACAATGGCCTTGATGTCGAACGAGCGGAGAAAACGCACGTCCTGCCGGGCGTATTTCAGCAGCGTCTCCCGGCTGCGTCCGCCGTAGGGCACACGGGACGTGTCGCCGAAGTATATAATGTTCTCAGAGGGCAGGATGCGCCGAATCTCCGACACGGCGGTGAGCCCGCCCAGGCCGGAGTCGAACACCCCGATGGGACGATTATCCATGCAATGACTCCTCATTTTTTCATTAACTGATTAATTATACACTGAATGGACGCCATTCACAAGGGAAAAATTGGGGGAACGCCCTGTTTTTTCAGTGGAAATCAAATGAACATGGTGCTATAATGATGGCCAAAGTACACTTTACCCCACAGGAGGTGGCGTATGGAAATCAAGCTGACGCAAAAGCAGTTCCGGCGGCTGCTGGACCTGGTGTATATCGGCAACTGGGTGATGAACTCCACCCGGGGCGACGACAGGATCACCGAGTACGACGAGGTGGAGAGCCTGGTGTTCTCCCACTGTCTGGAGCACGGCATGGCCCGGCTGACGGAGGTGTACCAGGGGGAGATCATCCCCTCCCGGGCCTTCGCCGAGGGCGGCATCCACGAGGCCATCATGGCCTATGAGGACGAGACGTTTTTCGAAATTCTGGCCCAGGAAATGGCTCTGCGGGATCTGGACGATCCCCCCATCACGGCGGAGAATTACGAGGAAATCCAGGCCCGGATGGAGGAGTACATGGGCGAGTTCGAGCGCCACGGCACCGACAACATCACCGTGGAGCTGGAGGACTGAACACAAAAAAGCGGGCTTGCGCCCGCTTTTTTTGCGGCAATCCCCGTCGTAGGGGCGGACGACTTACCCCAAGGGCACTGGCTCCACCATCCGCTCATTCTTCGCGGGGTGTCGCTGGCGCTGTCCGCCCCCTGCCCGGCAAGGCAAAACCGCCGGGGTGGATTGTATGGCACACGGCGGCCACTCCCGCCCCGCCTTCCCCTTGGGGGGAAGGTGCTGAGCGAAGCGAAGCGGATGAGGGGGCGATGACCGCCCGCCTACCGTAAGTCGCTGCAAAATCGCCCCCTCATCCGTCACGGCCTTTACAGGCCGCGCCACCTTCCCCCTTGGGGGGAAGGCAACGGCGCGCCGAGTCGTCGCGCCCTACGCAGCCCCCTGCCATTCCGCAACCCCGCCAACCGGCAAACGGGCGCTTCATGAAGCGCCCCTACGGAAAAACCGATGCCGCCGTGATTACACCGTAGGGGCGATTCACGAATCGCCCGCCGCCCAGGTAACGATACCCACCCAGGCCGGGTGGATAGTGAGCAGTAACAAAATCCCGCCCCGCCTTCCCCTTGGGGGGAAGGTACCCCAGTGCGCACACTGGGGGGGATGAGGGGGCGTCTACCGGCAACTTTCCGCAAAATCGCCCCCTCATCCGTCACGGCCCGTTGGGCCGTGCCACCTTCCCCCCGTGGGGGAAGGCTATTGCATCCGTAGGGGCGGGGCGCTGCTCCGCCCTTTTCCCTCTCCACGCAAAAAAGCGGGCTTGCGCCCGCTTTTTTCCTATTATAACCCTTTACCCCAGCTTTTCCGCCAGGTGCCGGGCCACATACACGCCGCTGGCGCTGGCGTGGCTCAGGGAGTGGGTGACGCCGCTGCCGTCGCCGATGACGAACAGGTTTTCATGGCAGGTCTGGAGGTTCTCGTCCAGAGCCACCTCCATGTTGTAGAACTTCACCTCCACGCCGTAGAGCAGGGTGTCGTCGTTGGCGGTGCCGGGGGCGATTTTATCCAGAGCGTAGATCATCTCGATGATGCCGTCCAGAATCCGCTTGGGCATCACCAGGCTCAAATCCCCTGCCGTGGCGGCCAGGGTGGGGGTGACGAAGCTCTCGGAAAGCCGCTTCTCCGTGCTGCGCTGGCCCCGGATCAGGTCGCCGAACCGCTGGACGATGACGCCGCCGCCCAGCATATTGCTGAGCCGGGCGATGCTCTCGCCGTAGCCGTTGGAGTCCTTGAAGGGCTCGGAGAAATGCTTGGCCACCAGCAGGGCGAAATTGGTGTTGTCGGTGTGGAGGGCGGGGTCCTCATAGCTGTGGCCGTTGACGGTGATGATGCCGTTGGTGTTCTCGTTGACCACCACGCCGTGGGGATTCATGCAGAACGTGCGCACCCGGTCCTGGTACGTCTTGGTGCGGTACACGATTTTGCTCTCATACAGCTCGTCGGTGAGGTGGGCGAACACCTGGTAGGGCAGCTCCACCCGGACGCCGATGTCCACCCGGTTGGATTTGGTCTCGATGTGCAGGTCGCGGCACACGCTCTCCATCCACTTGCTGCCGCTGCGGCCCACGGAGATGACGCAGGCCCGGCCCTCGAAGGCCCCGGCCTTGGTGGTGACGCGGTAGCCGCCCTCCACCTTCTCCACCGTGTCCACCGGGGTGTCGAAATACAGTTCCACGCCCTTTTCCAGCTTGCGGTACAGATTTTCCAGCACCACATAGTTGATGTCGGTGCCCAGGTGGCGGACGGAGGCGTCCAGCAGGTGGAGGTCATTTTCCAGGCACAGTTTTTTCACCTTGGTGTTGCCGGTGGAGTACAGCTTTGTGCCCTGGCCGCCGTTTTCCATGTTGATTTTGTCCACGTATTCCATCAGTTCCAGGGACGCTGCCTTGCCGATGTACTCATGGAGGGTGCCGCCGAACTGGTTGGTGATGTTATACTTGCCATCGGAGAAGGCGCCGGCGCCTCCGAAGCCGTTCATAATGGCGCAGGTGGGGCACTTGATGCAGCTCTTCACCTTCACGCCGTCGATGGGGCAGTGGCGGCGGGAGAGGGTATGGCCCGTCTCAAAGAGGGCGATTTTCAGCTCGGGCCGCTTTTCCAGCAGCTCGTAGGCGGTGTAGATGCCGCCGGGGCCGCCGCCGATGATCAGCACGTCGTATGTCATAGGATGTACCTCCTGTCGTTTTCTCAAGCCGATTCATTATACTTGCTTATGAAGGCAAAAACAAGTCTTTTTTTGCTTATGGCAGGTATCATGCGATTGCCCCTTGCGGGGGCGGGCCGGGAATGGTAGAATAATGGAAACGAGACGCCCCCTCTGGGGCGATAAAGGAGGAACCCCCCATGAGCTACGCTGACCGGGTATTTCAGGAAAACTGCCGGGAGATTCTCACACGCGGCGTGTGGGACACCGACCGGGACGTGCGCCCCCATTGGGACGACGGCGCCCCCGCCCACACGGTGAAGCGGTTTGGCATCGTCAACCGGTACAATTTACAGGAGGAGTTCCCCATCCTCACCATCCGGCGCACCTATTTCAAGACCTGCATCGACGAGCTGCTGTGGATCTGGCAGCAGAAGAGCAACAACATCCACGACCTGCGGGGCCACATCTGGGATAGCTGGGCCGACGAGAACGGCTCCATCGGCAAGGCCTACGGCTACCAGCTCTCCGTGAAGCACCACTACCCCGAGGGGGACATGGACCAGGTGGACCGGGTGCTGTACGACCTGAAGCACAACCCCGCCTCCCGCCGGATTTTGACCAATATCTACAACTTCCAGGACCTCCACGAGATGGCCCTCTACCCCTGCGCCTACTCCATGACCTTCAACGTGTCCGGCAACACCCTGAACGCCATCTTGAACCAGCGGTCCCAGGATATGCTGGCGGCCAACAACTGGAACGTGGTGCAGTACAGCGTGCTGGTACACATGATGGCCCAGGCGTCCGGCCTGGTGCCGGGGGAGCTGGTACACGTCATCGCCGACGCCCACATCTACGACCGCCACGTGCCCATTGTGGAAAAGCTGCTGGACCTGGAGCCCCGTCCGGCGCCGAAATTCGTGATGGACAAGTCGGTGACTGACTTCTACGCCTTTACCCGGGACAGCTTCTCGCTGGAGGGGTACGATCCCCATCCCTTTGAGGACAAAATCCCGGTGGCCATTTAAGGGGGACGCGGTATGCAGGCCATTGTGGCAGTGACGGAGCACTGGGGCATCGGCCGGGACGGCAAGCTGCTGTTTCACATCAAGGGCGACTTGCAGCGGTTTCGCCGTCTGACCCTGGGCCGCACGGTGGTGATGGGCCGCAAAACGTTGGAGAGTCTGCCGGGGGGCCGGGGCCTGCCCGGGCGGCGGAACGTGGTGCTGACGGCCCGGCGAGACTATGCCCCCAACGGGGCGGAAGCGGTACACACCGTGGCCCAGGCGGCGGAGACCGCCGGGGCGGAGGACTTCTGCATCGGTGGAGCCCAGACCTACCGGGCGCTGCTGCCGTATTGCCAAAAGGTGTACGTCACCAAAATTTTCGCCTCGGCGGAGGCCGACGCCTATTTCCCCGATCTGGACAGCGACCCGGCGTGGAAAAAATGCTACGCAAGCCCCGTCCATGAGGAGGGCGGCGTCCGGTATCAATTTATCCACTATGTAAGGCGATGATGCTGCATGAGCAGGGAGGGCGGTTGCCCTCCCTTGTTTTGTGCCCATGGCCGTGTTGCGGCGGCGGGATAATTCTGCTATAATGGCGGCAGTATAACAAAAAGGAGGCGGGGAAAATGGCGGATTTACAGACCGACGTGCGGTATATCAAGGGCATCGGCGAGCAGCGGGCCAAGGCTTTGGCCCGGGTGGGCGTCACCACACTGCGGGAGCTGATTGGCTACTTCCCCCGCTCCTATGAGGACAGGACCCGGCTCTACCCCATCGCCCAGCTCCCCGAGGGGGAGGAGGCCTGCTGCGTGGCCATGATTGCCGCGGAGCCGGTAGGCCGGCGCATCACCGGCGGGCGCTCCATGGTGCGCCTCCGGGCGGTGGACGAGAGCGGCGTGCTGGACGTGACGTTTTTCAACCAGGAATACCGCAAGTCCTCCCTCCACACCGGGGAGACCTATATCTTCTACGGCAAGGCCGAGGGCACGGCGCGGCGGCGGCAGATGGTGAACCCGCTGATGGAGCGCCAGGAAAACCAGCGGCTCACCGGGCGGATTATGCCGGTGTACCCCCTGACCCACGGCGTCAGCCAGCTGATGCTGGGCCAGGCCGTCCGCCAGGGGCTGGACGCGTGCCGGGAGCTGTTGGAGGACGTGCTGCCCGACCACGTGCGGCAGCAGCACAAGCTGTGTTATGTAAACTTCGCATACGAGAACATCCACTTCCCCGCCTCCTTTGAGGCGCTGGAGGTGGCGCGGCGGCGGCTGGTGTTTGAGGAGCTGTTTTTGCTGACCTGCGGCCTGCAGCTGCTGCGCCACCGGCGGCAGGACGTGGCGGGGCCGGCGTGCCATGCGGTGGATATGGACGGTTTTTACAGCGTCCTCCCCTTCCCCCTCACGGAGGCACAGCGCCGGGCCATTGACGACGCCATCGGTGACATGACCCGGGGCCGGCCCATGAACCGGCTGGTGCAGGGCGACGTGGGCAGCGGCAAGACCATGGTGGCGGCGGCGTGTATCTGGTTTGCCGCCCAAAACGGCTGGCAGTCGGCGCTGATGGCCCCCACGGAGATTTTGGCCCGGCAGCATTACGACAATTTATCGCCCCTGTTCGCCGCCTTCGGCCTCCACGTGGCCCTGCTCACCGGGTCCACCAAGGCCAGGGAGCGGCGGGCCGTATTGGAGGGGCTGGCCCTGGGGCAGATCGACCTTTGCGTCGGCACCCACGCCCTGCTGACGGAGGACGTGCAGTATGCCCGTCTGGGCCTTGTCATCACCGACGAGCAGCACCGCTTCGGTGTGAACCAGCGCTCCGCCCTGGGCAAAAAGGGGGACGACCCCCACCTGATGGTGCTCTCCGCCACCCCCATCCCCCGGACGCTGGGGCTGATTATTTACGGCGATCTGGACGTGTCCATTATCGACCAGCTCCCCCCGGGGCGGCAGAAGGTAGATACCTTCGCCGTGGACGAGCGGTATCGCCAGCGGCTCAACGGCTTTATCCGCAAGCAGGTGGGCGAGGGGCGGCAGGTGTTCATCGTGTGCCCCCTGGTGGGGGACGGCGACAACCTGCCCGACGAGCGGAAGGCCGCCACGGAGTACGCAGAGCGGCTGCAAAACGAGGTATTCCCGGAGCTGCGGATCGCGGTGCTCCACGGCAAGATGAAGCCCAAGGAAAAGGACGCGGTGATGGCGGCCTTTGTGGCCGGGGAGACGGACATTTTGGTGTCCACCACGGTAATCGAGGTAGGGGTGGACGTGCCCAACGCCACGCTGATGGTGGTGGAAAACGCAGAGCTGTTCGGCCTCTCCCAGCTCCACCAACTCCGGGGCCGGGTGGGCCGGGGCAGCCACAAGTCCTACTGCATCCTGGTGTCCCAGGACGCCACGGACACGGGCAAGGCCCGGCTGAAGGCCCTGACGGACACCAACGACGGCTTCAAAATCGCCGAGGAGGACTTGAAGCTGCGGGGGCCCGGCGACTTCTTCGGCCAGCGGCAGCACGGCCTGCCGGGGCTGAAGGTGGCGGATTTGAGCTGCGACATGCGGCTGCTGGACGAGGCCCAGTCCGCCGCCCGGGCGCTGCTGAAAGCCGACCCCACCCTGTCCGACCTTTCCCACAGGAAGCTGAAAGGGCGGATTGCGGAGCTGTTCACAATGAACGCGGAGGCTTTAAATTGAATCAAAAGCTGAAAATTCTGTTGCAAAAAATCATCCGTTTTATCGCCAATCCACGGTTGCTGCTGTGTCTGGCGGTGGCGTGGATGATCACCAACGGGTGGAGCTATGTCCTCTTCGCGTTGGGCACCTGGCGGAGCATCCCGTGGATGGTGTCGGTGGGCGGGGCGTACCTGGCCTTTCTGTGGCTGCCGGTGTCGCCGGAGAAGCTGGCCACGGTGGCCATCGCCATGGCGCTGCTGCGGTGGCTGTTCCCCCAGGACCAGCAGACCCTGGGGGTGCTGCGGGAGATGGGGGAGAAGCTGAAAGAGAGCATCAAAAAGAAAAAAGCCGGGCGGAGAGACGCCCCGGCGGAGCACAAGGAGAACGCATCCGGGGAGGAATGACCGCCCGGATGCGTTTTTTATGATTATTCCAAGCCCAGCCGGAACCGCTCTATCATCTCGCCGGTGAGGCTGATTTCGTTTTCCCGGGAGGGGATTTCGTCACGGGAAAGCCATTCGCCCCGGCTCAGCTCCGTCTCGTCCAGGCATATGGCGTCGTCGCCGTCCAGGTCGCAGTAAAAGCCCATGAGCAGCGTGTCGGTAAAGCCCCAGGGCTGGCTCTTATAGTACCGCAGGTTTTTCACCCGCAGGCCCACCTCCTCCATCACCTCCCGGCGGACGGTGTCCTCCGGCGTCTCGCCGATCTCCACGTAGCCGGCGATGAGGGCGGGGCCGCGGTAGGGGCGGTCGGCGTACCGGGTCAGGAGCAGCTTATCGCCGTTTTTCACCGCCACGATCACCGCGGGGCAGATTTTGGGATAGTCGGTGAGGCCGCAGTCGGGGCAGACCATACTGCGCTCGGCGGTGCCGGGGGCCATGGGGGTGCCGCAGCGGGGGCAGAAGCGGCGGTCACGATACCAGCGGTAGAGATGGGCCCCGGTGACGGCGGCAAAGGCCGTCTCCAACGGGCGGACGGCGCGGAGGGCGGTGAAGTCCACCCACTCGCACCCCTGGGGCAGGGCGGCAGGCGGGGCGGCCAAAAAACAGGCCACGCCGTCGATGGCAAAGAGGTGGCGTGCCCCAGCGGTGGGGATGCCGTCATGGAACCGGGGCAGGGCGTAGCACTCCCCCTCCCGGCGCAGCACCACGCCACGGCGGTCGTAGCACAGGGCGGCGTCGCCGGGAGCGGCGGGGCGGGTGACGTAGGTGTGGTCGTAGCGGTGGGGGGCGATGTCCTGTATCATCATGGGGATGGCCTCTTTTCACGGTTTTTTTACAGTATAATCCGCCGGGGGCAAAAACGCAACCTTGCCTGTGGGGCCTTGGGCGTGGTATACTGAAAGATAAGCGAGGTGAGAGAAGTGACGAAAGCAGAGCTTTTGAAAAAGGCGGACAGCCTGCCCCTGGAGCCGGGCGTATACATCATGATGGACAAGACGGGCCAGGTCATCTATGTGGGCAAGGCCAAAAAGCTGAAAAACCGGGTGAGCCAGTATTTCCAGGCCGGGCGGGGACACAACGAGAAGACCCGGGCCATGGTGGCCTCGGTGGACCACTTCGACACCATTGTGGTGCGGACGGAGTTTGAGGCGCTGATACTGGAAAACTCCCTCATCAAGCGCCATCAGCCCCATTACAACATTCTCTTAAAGGACGACAAGGGGTACCCTTTTGTGCGGCTGAACAAAAACGAGCCCTATCCCCGGTTTACGCTGGTGAGCAAGCCGGGGGACGACGGCACCGCCTACTACGGCCCCTTTGGCGGGCGGCACGAGACCCACGGCGCCATTGACGCGGTATGCAACCTGTTAAAGCTGCCCACCTGCTCCCGCCGCTTCCCCCGGGACATTGGCAAGGAGCGGCCCTGCCTGAACTACCACATCGGCAAATGCGACGGCTGGTGTCTCCCCGAGGGGCCGGGGGCGGAGGAATACGCCCGGCGGATTGCCCGGGGGGCCAGCCTCTTTGAGGGCAAGCTGCCCCAGCTCCGGCGGCAGCTGGAGAGCGAGATGAACGAGGCCGCCGAGGCCCTGGCCTTTGAAAAGGCGGCGGCGCTGCGGGACCAGATGCGGGCGCTGGCGGTGCTGACAAAGCAGCAGCAGGTCATCGCCGGCATCTGCGCCGACACCGACATCTGGGGCCTGTTCACCGGGCAGGTGCGCACCGGGGCGGCGGTGCTGCACATCGAAAACGGCGATCTCCTGTCCCGGGAGGTGCAGGTATTCCCCACCGGGGCGGAGGAGGGCGGCGAGGACGTGCTTGCCGCCGTGCTGAGCCAGTACTATTTAGGCAGGCCCCTGCTGCCCAGGGAGATCATGGTGCCCTTTCTCTGGGAGGGCAGCGACACCTTTGCCGCACTGCTCACCGCCAACGCCGGGCGGAAGGTCATCATCCACGCCCCCCAGCGGGGCCAGCGGGCCGACCTGGTGGAGATGGCGGAGCGGAACGCCCGGGAGGAGGTGGAGCGCATCACCACCGACTTCGAGCGCACCAACCGCACGCTGCAAAGCCTGGAAGCCCTGGCGGCGCTGCCCCGGTTCCCCCACCGGATGGAGAGCTACGACATCTCCAACACCGGCAGCGACGACATGGTGGCCAGCATGGTGGTGTTTCAGGACGGAAAGCCCCTGAAGCGGGACTACCGGAAGTTCGCCATCAAGACGCTGACCGCCCCCAACGACTACGCCGCCATGCAGGAGGTGCTGACCCGGCGGTTTACCCGGTATTTGGACGGCGACCCCAAGTTCGCCCCGCTGCCGGACGTGCTGCTCATCGACGGCGGCCTTGGCCACGCCCACGCCGCCTGGGAGGCGGTGTCCGCCCTGGGGCTGGACGTGCCCATCCTGGGCATGGTGAAGGACGACCGCCACCGCACCCGTACCCTGGTAACGCTGGAGGGGCAGGAGCTGGGCATACAGAACAACCCGCCCCTGTTCGCCATGCTGGGCAGGGTGCAGGAGGAGGTGCACCGCTTCGCCATCACCTTCCACCGGGAGAAACACCGCAAGAGCGCCTACCGCAGCCGGCTGGACAACATCCCCGGCCTGGGGGAGAAGCGCAAGGCGGAGGTGCGGAAGCATTTCGGCACGGTGAGGGCCATCTCCCAGGCCACCGTGGAGGAGCTGGCGGCGGTGCTGCCCCGGAACGTGGCGGAAAACGTGTACGCCCGGTTCCACGAGAAAGACAAAGGTGAAGAAGCATAAAAAATTTCCCTCACCCGAAGGGTGAGGGAAATTTGCGTATGGACCGGATTACTCGCCGAAGTTGTTCTCGATCAGAGCGGCCAGGGCGGCAACGGCTTCCTTCTCATCGGAACCATCAGCGATGAGGGTGATGGTGGTGCCCTTGACGATACCCAGGCTCAGCACGCCCAGCAGGCTCTTGGCGTTGACGCGGCGCTCGTCTTTTTCCACCCAGATGCCGGACTTGAACTCGTTGGCCTTCTGGATAAAGTAGGTGGCAGGTCTGGCATGCAGGCCGACCTCATTTTTAACAACGATTTCCTGTGTATACATATAATAGCTCTCCTTTTATCCCATCAAATGTGTCTATGGAGTCAAAAAACTCATTCCCCTACATTATACTGAAATAAAACGGGATTGCAATAGGTTTTTTTCCTATTTTTATGTGCATATTTTGGGGATGTCGTGGAGGAAATTTGGGTAATTTGACAATGTCACTTCAATTCCACCACGGTAACGCCCGCTTCGCCCTCGCCATAGCGGCCCAGGCGGAAGCTCTTGACGGCCTTATTGCGCTTGAGCCATTCATGGACGGCCTTGCGAAGGGCGCCGGTGCCCTTGCCGTGGATGATGGTGACGGTGCCCAGCTTGCCCATGACGGCGGCGTCGATATAGTTCTCCACCACGCCCTCGGCCTCCAACGTCTCCATGCCGCGGATGTCCAGCTCCGAGGCGGCGCGGGCCGCCAGGCGCACCTGGGGGGCGGCCGCGGCGGAGATGACACGCTGCTTATTCTTCTTTTCAATCTCCTCCGCCGTTTCCAGCAGCCGGACCTGGGCGGATTTGACGGTCATCTTCATCTTGCCGGCTTGCAGCAGCAGCGTGCCGTCCTGGTTGACGTGGAGCACGGTGGCCCCTGTGCGGACGCCGGGCAGCTCCACCGTGTCCCCCGCCGCGATGGGACGGCTGGGGGCCATGGGCTGGGGCTCCTCCTCCCGGGTGTGGAGCAGGTCATTGACCTCGTTGAGCTTATGGCGGGCGGCGGCCTTGGCGTCGTTGACGGCCTGGACATCCACCGCCTTTTGCTGGCGGCGGCGCAGGTCGTCCAGCTCGTCGAAGATGGCCTGGGTCTGCTCCTCCGCCTGGCGGACAATGCGCCGGGCCTCCGCCTCCCCCTTTTGGCGGGCGTTGTCCTTGGCGCGCTCCATCTGCTCACGGAACGTCCGGGCCTTGCGGGCGTCCTCCTCCCGGGCGCGCCACAGGCGGTCGGCCTCGGTCTGGGCCTTTTCCAGGCGCTGGCGCTTTTCCTCCAGCTGGGTGAGCACGTCCTCAAAGCGGACGCTCTCGCTGTCCATCTGGGCCTTGGCCTCGTCGATGATGGCCTGGGGCAGGCCCAGGCGGGCGGCGATGGCGAAGGCGTTGGACTTGCCGGGGATGCCGATGAGCAGGCGGTAGGTGGGCCGCAGGGTGGCCACGTCAAACTCGCAGCTGGCGTTCTCCACGCCGGCGGTGGTCATGGCAAAGGTTTTCAGCTCGGCATAGTGGGTGGTGGCGGCGGTGAGGGCGCCGCAGCGACGGGCGTGCTGAATGATGGCGATGGCCAGGGCCGCGCCCTCCACAGGGTCGGTGCCGGCGCCCAGCTCGTCAAACAGCAGGAGGCTGTGGTCGTCGGCCTGGTCCAGAATGGCCACCTGATTGGACATGTGGGCGGAGAAGGTGGACAGGCTCTGCTCGATGCTCTGCTCGTCGCCCACGTCGGCCAGCACCCGGTCAAACACCCGGACGGCGCTGCCGCTCTGGGCGGGGATGTGGAGGCCGCACTGGGCCATGAGGCAGAGAAGGCCCAGGGTTTTCAACGTGACGGTCTTGCCGCCGGTGTTGGGGCCGGTGATGACGAGGGTGTCGTAGTCCACGCCCAGCGTCAGGTCGATGGGCACGGCCTTGGCGCTGTCCAGCAGGGGATGGCGGGCACGGCGCAGCACCACGCCGCCCTTTTTGCGGACCTCGGGGCGGCTGGCGTCCAGCTGATAGCTGAGCTGGGCACGGGCAAAAATCACGTCCAGCTGCACCAGCAGGTCATAATCGTAGAGAATGTCCTCCCGGAAGGAGGCACATTCGGCGGAGAGGGCGCGCAAGATGCGCTCAATCTCCTTTTGCTCTCTGGCTTCCAGCTCCTTGCACTCGTTGTTGGCCTGCACCACGCCCATGGGCTCCACGAACAGCGTGGCCCCGGAGGAGGACACGTCGTGGACAAGGCCGGGCAGGCTGCCCTTGCACTCCGCCTTGACGGGCACCACGAAGCGGCCGTCACGCTGGGTAATCAGCGCCTCCTGCAAGACCTTGGCGTAGGAGGGGGAGGAGATGATGCGCTGCAAAATGGAGCGGCCCTTGGCGGCGGCCTGGCGCAGCTTGCGGCGGATGTCCCCCAGCTCGGCGCTGGCGGTGTCGGCGATGGTCTCCTCGTCTAAGATAGCGGAGCGGATCTTCTCCTCTAAGTACTTGTTGGTATGGAGGCCGGAGAAGAAGCGGTCGATGGCGGTAGGGTCGCCGGTGCGGTCATGGTCATACTCGCTGACACGGCGGGAGGCCGTCAGCACCCCGGCCACGTCCAGCAGCTCGCGGGTGTTGAGCATGCCGCCCTGGTCGGCCCGGTAGAGGGCGGCGGCTACGTCCTTGACACCGGAGAAGTTGGGGCTGCCGTGGAGGCCCAGACGGGCACGGGCGGCGTCGGTCTGGTCCAGCAGCAGCGACACTTCGGCAGGGTCGGTGGAGGGAAATAGCTTTTGGCACCGCTCCTTGGCCGCCGCACTGACGGCGTGGCGGGAAAGCATGTCCAGCACGGCGGGCAATTCCAGCGTGCGGATGGATTTTTCAAACAGTTCACTCATAGCTTGCGATTCCTTTATAGTAATCCAATGTGCGGAAGCTGCGCTCCAGCTGGGCGGCGGAGAAGGCCTCGGCGGCCTGGTCCAGCAGCCGGAGGCCGGCGTCGTCCAGAGAGAAGGAATAGAGCTTCTTTGCGTCGCCGTAGAGAATGTGGCGCAGGGCCCGGAGAGCGCTGTCGGTAAGGGGCAGGTTGAAGCCGTCGGTTTTACAGGCGGCGCAGTGGACCAGGCCGTGAACCACGTCCAGCACAGGGCGCTCCGGCGGCTCCTTGCCGCAGACGGCGCAGCCGTCGATGAGGGGGGCGAAGCCGCCCAGCTCCATGAGACGCCAGGTGAAGGCGGGCTTCACCAGGGCGGCGGGCTTATCCAGGGCGGACAGGGCATAGAGGGCGTTGAGCAGCAGCCGCAGCAGCTCCGGCTCGGGGACGGGGGTGCACACCGCCTCGGTGAGGTCGGCAAAGTAGGCCCCCAGGGCCAGCTTTACGATGTCACGGCGGAGGCCGTCGAACAGCTCGATAGTGTTGGCCTCCGCCAGATAGTACCAATCCCCCTTGGGGGAGAGGGTCATGTCGCTGTAACAAAGAAGCTGGCAGGCGGCGGTATATTTGCTGCGGCGGCTGCGGGCGCCCTTGGCGATGACGGAGATACGGCCCAAATCCGCCGTCAGGACGGTGAGGATTTTGTCGCTCTCCTTTGTGACGGTGTCACGCAGGACGAGGCCGGCGGTGACGATTCTCTCTTGTTGCATGGGGCCTCCTGACGGTACATGACGTACCACTCCGGCGCGCCGGTGGCGGAGAATAATTGCCAGTAATCCACACAAATCACCTCACGGTACAGTGTGGCCGGGCGGGGTGGAGAATATGGGTGGAAATGTGCGGGAAATCAGTCCTCGGTGTAGCCCTGGGAGCGGATGAAATTCACGTTATCCCGCCAGTTTTCCTTCACCTTGACCCAGGTTTGAAGGTAGACCTGGGTGCCCATGAAGCGCTCGATGTCCTGGCGGGCCTGGGAGCTGATGCGCTTGAGCATATCGCCGTGCTTGCCGATGATGATGCCCTTGTGGCTGGCCTTTTCGCAGTAGATGGTCATGTCCAGGTCGATGATGCCGCTGTCACGCTCGGTGAAGCGGGTGACCTCCACGGCGGTGCCGTGGGGAATCTCCTTTTCCAGACACCGCAGCATTTTTTCCCGCAAAATCTCGGCGCACACCTGGGCGTCGGGCTGGTCGGTGGTCATGCCGTCGGGGAAGAGCTGGGGGCCGGGCTGGGCGTATTTGTCCAGCTGGGCGAGAAGCTGGTCCAGGCCGTCGCCGGTCTTGGCGGAGATGGGGATGATGGCGTCGAAATCGCCGTAGGCGGCATTGTAGGCGGCGATCACCGCCAGGAGATCCTCTTTCTTCTCCACGGTGTCGATCTTATTGATGCACAAAACCGCGGGGAGATGCTCCTCTTGGATGCGCTGCAAAAGCACCTGCTCGGGGGTGCCCACCTTGGCAATGGGCTCCACCAGCAGCACCGCGCACTCCACGGCGCTGAGGCTCTCCCGCACCACCTTGACCATATAGTCGCCCAGGCGGGAGCGGGGCTTGTGGAGGCCGGGGGTGTCCAGCAGGACGAACTGGGTGTCGCCGCGGTTCACCACGCCGTAGATGCGGTTGCGGGTGGTTTGGGGCTTGTCGGAGACGATGGCGATTTTCTCGCCCACCAGGGCGTTGGTCAGGCTGGACTTGCCCACGTTGGGGCGGCCGCAGACGGTGATCATGGCGGTTTTGGTGATGGTTGACATAGGTAGGTGATCCTCCACTTTCTTTGGTAGTGAGCTTTTTTGGGGGGTGCCGGGTCTTTTTTGAGGGTGGGGTGCTTTGTCGCCCCCTCATCCGGCCCTTCGGGCCACCTTCCCCCCGGGGGGAAGGCTGTTATTATCGCTTGATGCCCAGGGTGTCCATGATGGATTCTTCCCTGGCGCGCATTTGCTTTTTCTGGGGGCCTTCGTCCAGGTGGTCGTAGCCCAGCAGGTGGAGCACGGAGTGGACCACCAGGTAGCACAGCTCCCGCTTTTCCGAGTGGCCGAACTCCGCCGCCTGGGCCTTTACCCGCTCCAGGGAGATGGCCATGTCGCCTAAGGGGGTGAGGCCGGTCATGGGGTCGGCGTCGGCGTCGTCCGTGGGGGGCTCACCGGGGGCGTAGGTGAAGGCGGGGAAGCTGAGGACGTCGGTGGGGGCGTCCACGCCACGCATATCCCGATTGATTTCGTGGATGCCGGCGTCGTCGGTGAGCAGCACGTCCACCTCGCAGGGGGTGGCCACGCCCTCGCAGGTGAGGGCTGTGCGGATGGCCTTGCGGATGAGGGCCACGGTGGTCTTGTCCGCCGCCCCCTCCACGGTGGCGGTGACGGGGATGCGATGGGTCTTGGCCATATCAGCGTCTCCCCTTTCCATAGCGGTTATCCGGGCGGAAATCGGCGTGCTTTTCCTCCTCGTACCGGGCGTAGGCCTCGATGATGCGCTGCACCATTACATGGCGCACCACGTCCTCCTGGGTCAGCTCCATGATGCCGATGCCCTCCACGCCCTTTAAGACCTTCATGGCCTCCTTCAGGCCGCTGGGCTTGTCCCCGGGCAGGTCGATCTGGGTGACGTCGCCGGTGATGACCACCTTGGAGCCGAAGCCCATGCGGGTGAGGAACATTTTCATCTGCTCGCGGCTGGTGTTCTGGGCCTCATCGAGAATGATGAAGCTGTCGTCCAGGGTGCGGCCGCGCATATAGGCCAGGGGGGCCACCTCGATGTTGCCCCGCTCCAGGTACTTCTGGTACGTCTCGGCGCCCAGCATATCGAAAAGGGCGTCGTACAGGGGGCGCAGGTAGGGGTCCACCTTGCTCTGCAAATCGCCGGGCAGGAAGCCCAGGCGCTCGCCGGCCTCCACCGCCGGGCGGGTGAGGATGATGCGGTTGACCTGCTTATCCCGGAAGGCGGCCACGGCGGCGGCCACCGCCAGGTACGTCTTGCCGGTGCCGGCGGGGCCCACGCCGATGGTGACGGTATTGTGGAGGATGCTGTCCACATAGTCCTTCTGGCCGATGGTCTTGGGCTTCACCGGGCGGCCCTTGGAGGTGATGCAAATCACGTCCTGGGTCAGCTCGGCGATTTTTTCGCTCTGGCCGGAGCGGCACAGGCCGATGACGTAGCGCACGTGCTGCTCGGTGATGGCCTCCCCCTTTTTGGACAGGGTCAGCAGGGCCTGCACCGCCTTTTCCGCCAGCATGACGCCCTCCGCATCGCCGGAGAGGACGATTTCGCCGCCCCGGTTGACGATGGACACGGCAAACTCCTGCTCCAACAGGCGGATGTTTTCATCGAAGGAGCCGAATACGTCGATGGCCTCCTCCATACGCTCGATACCGATGCGCTGTTCCATACACAATCTCCTTTGTAAAAGGGTAAAATATCAGGTGACGGGCACGCTGCGGCCGATCTGCTCCAAACACTCGGCCCGGAGGGTGACCAGCAGGTAACCGTTTTGCTCCCGGGCGGAAAAGGCGGTGGACACCACCTGGCCGCCCTCGGTCATCTCCTGCCGCAGTCGCCGCAGCAGCGACGCTTCCCCCTCCTGCCGGGCCTGGGCCACAGTGCGCTCTGCGGTGTGGCTGGCGTGGTCAATCGTCCGCTCCGTCACCACGGTGACGGGCAGGCGGAAGGAGAAGGGCAGGGTCACAGAATGATACGAGGTTATTTTATCACAAGAGGGCCCTAATACGCTACCCTTTCCCGGGAAATTTATCCGGTGTTTTCCCAAAATCAGAGCCACGCGGGGCAGGCGGGCCTCGGCCTCGCCGTATTCCTCCGCCGTAAGGGGCACGGCGGCGGTGAGGGTATACCAGGTGCGGCCCTCCACCCGGCCCAGGCCGTGGAGCAGCCGCACGCCGGACTTGGGGCTGTCCACCACGCCGGAGATGAGGAGCTGGCCGGCGGTGACGGTGTCCCCCTTTTGCACCATGGCACGGCCGTCCAGGGCCTCCACCTTGGTCACCAGGCCGTCGCGGGCGGCGATGACGTTGGCGGCGTCGCTGTCGGAGTGGAGCGCAGGCGGGCGGTGGCGCTCCACCACCTGGACGTGGGCGGTGCAGCCGGACACGTTCACCGCCAGCCAGGAGATGTCCTTCAATTCCAGCAGGATATGGTTGCGCAAATCCTCCTGGTTAATGGCCAGGGCCCGGGTGCCGATGGTGACGCCCTGGCGCTCCAGGGCACGGAGAATCACCTCGTCGGGAACGGTGGTATTGCCGGTGACGGTGAAGTCCCAGATGAAGGTATTGCCCATCCAGACGGCGGCGCAGAACAGGACAGCCGCCCCCAGCAGCACGTACCGCCGCCGGAACCGGCGCAGCACCACCGGGGCCCCCTTTTCCCGGCGGATGGTCAGCGTGGCGGCCACCTGGTCCGACACGGCGCGAAGGCGCACGAAACCCCATCGGGTGGTGCGGAGGGCGAAGTGGGTGGCGTCACGCCAGGTCACGTCCCAAAAGGGGATATCGTGGACGGCGCAGAGGTTGATGATCCGCTCCGGGGCGCTGCACTCCACCGCCACAAGGACGCTGCCCCGGAGAAAATTCAGCAGCTTTTGCAGCATCTATTCCACCAGCTCCACTTTCTCGATAAGGCCGTCAATGCGCAGCTCATCGTCCGTCATGGCCACGATCTGCAAGCCGCTGCCCCACAGCCGCACCACCACGCTGCCACCGTTGACATCGATGGCGGAGGTGGAATAGCTGAGCACCCCCTTGTGGCGGTCCATGTAAAAGCCACGATTGCCGGACAGCTCCATGCGGGGCTGATCCGCCGCCAGGGATTGGGGCAGGTCCAGCCGGTCCATGGCCTGGGCCGTCTTTTCGCTCCAGGGGATGCGGCGTTTTTGCGCCATGCCCATCACCTTCCTTTCCCCTCACCCTATGCGGCGCGACGCAAAAACTTGCATGGCGGCGGCGGGCGGGACATACCCTGTATAGCGAGGTGAGACGGATGGCAAAGGGTTGGCGGCCCACGGTGGGACAGGCGGCGGCGGACGGGGCCATACTGGTGATGATGGCGGTGCTGCTGATGCAGCGGGGGCCGGTGGGACAGGCGGTGCAGCAGGGGCTGGCGCTGTGGGCGGGAACGGTGGTGCCGGCGCTGTTCCCGTTCTACGTGGCGGTGACGCTGGCGGTAGCCCTGGGCATGGGGGCGCTGCTGCCGCCCCGGTGGTGCGCCTTTTTATTGGGGGCGCTGGGGGGCTACCCCATGGGGGCGGCCACGGTGGGGCAGCTCTGCCGGGAGGGGGCGCTGACCCAGGACGAGGCGGCATCGCTGCTGGGCTGCTGCAACAACGCCGGGCCCGCCTTTATCCTGGGGGTGGCGGGGGCGGTGTTCTCCCCACGGGGCTGCGGCTGGGCGCTGTGGTGTATCCATCTTTTGACGGCGGCGGGGCTTTTTTTGCTGCTGGGCCGGGGCGGCGGCGGACGGCGGGCCGTGGTGGAGCCAACCCCCTCCTTCCCTGCTGCCTTTGTGGCTGCGGTGGGCCGCGGGGCCGGGGCCATGGTAAACATCGGGGGCTTTGTGGTGCTGTTCTCGGTGGTAACGGCGCTGCTGGGGCGGGTCATCCCCTCGCCGCCGGTGCTGGGGGCGGTGGAGCTGACCTGCGGCGTGGCACGGCTGAGCGACAGCCCGGTGGGATTTGTCACGGCGGCGGCGCTGCTGGGCTGGGGCGGCGTCAGCGTCCACTGCCAGACGGCGGCGGTGCTGGAGGGCACCGGGGTGCCCATGGGGCGGTATCTGGCGGCGAAGGGGGCGCAGGCCGTGGCTTCGGCGGCGGTGGCCGGGGCGGTGGCGCCTTTTTTGTGGGGATGATTTTGGCAAAATAAATGGAGTGTCCTTTCTTTTGGTCACAAAAGCGTGTATGATGGGGGTATGATGACCGGGGGAATGGGATTCCCCCAGAGAGGGTGACCCTATGAACGACTTTTTGACCTCCCTGCCCCGGGAGACGGTGATGACGGCGGCGCTGGGGGCCGCGGCGGTGGCGCTGGCGATTTTCTTCCTGCTGTACGCCAGGCAGCGGCGGGTATGCCGCCAAATCGGCGACCTGGCCGACAGGATGAACGTGTGTATGGAGCAGCTGCGGACGGCGGAGACGGCGGCGGAGTACGCCGGGCTGTGGCAGCAGATGGAGGACGACGCGGAGGCCATTGCCGCCTGGCAGGGCCGCATCCGGCTGTGGGACAGGAGCATCGACCTGGCTGCCGGGCGGCAGCGGGTGGCACAGCTGCGGGAGAACTACCAGTGGTGGCTGCGGGACGCCATGGAGCGGCAGAAGGACAGGGCTCTCCACGAGGTGAAAACCACCTACCGCAACAGCACCGAGCACAAGGCGGCCATCTACGGTGCCCTGGCGGAGGACTGGGAGGGCGTGAGCCACCTGTTCTCGCCGGAGACGGCACGGTTTGCCGACGGCGCCATGGAGGAGATCTACCGCGCCGCCGGGGCGGGCTTTGAGCGGTGCGCCCCCTTTACCCCGGCGCCGCGGCCCGGGGAGGGGTCGCGCAGCGCCGCCGTGGCGGAAAAGCTGGCCTGGGCGGACAGGATGGACGGGCGGGAGTTTGAATACTTCTGCGCCGATCTGCTGCGGCGTAACGGCTTTACCGACGTGGACGTGACCGCCGGCAGCGGCGACCAGGGCGTGGACATTCTGGCCCAGAAGGACGAGATACGCTACGCCTTTCAGTGCAAGTGCTACGAGGGCGACCTGGGCAACACGCCGGTGCAGGAAATCCACGCGGGGAAGGAGATTTACGACTGCCACGTGGGCGTGGTGATGACCAACCGGGGCTTTACCGCCGGGGCACGGGAGGCGGCACGGCGGACGAGGACGCTGCTCTGGGACAGGGACAAGCTGGCGGCACTGATTGACGGGGCGGAATAAACCTGTCAAAAAACGGCTATGCCGTTTTTTGACAGGCTCAAAAAAGAGACGGCTTGCGCCGTCTCTTTTTTATGGAGTGGGGAATTACCGCTGGCCCTTGTCGTAGGGGATGCCCTCGGCCTTGGGGGCGCGGGACTTCTTGGACGTGAAGGCCAGCACCACCAAGGAAATCAGGTAGGGCATCATGTTGTAGACGGAGCCGGGGATGTTCAGCGCCACGAGGAAGGGGAAGCCGAAGTAGACGTTGCTGAGGGCCCGGAACAGGCCGAAGAGCAGCGCCGCCAGGGCGATGCGGGTGGGCTTCCACTGGCCGAAGATCATCACCGCCAGGGCCAGGAAGCCGAAGCCGGCCACGCCGTTTTCAAACTTCCAGAGGGACACGCCGGCCAGGATGTAGCAGATGCCGCCCATGCCGCCGTAGACGCCGGAGATGAGCACGCCGGCCCAGCGCATCTTATAGACGTTGATGCCCACGCTGTCCGCCGCCTGGGGATGCTCGCCGCAGGCCATGAGGCGCAGACCGAAGCGGGTCTTATACAGCACCACGTAGGCCACCACCAACATGATGATGGCGATGAGCATGAACCAGTTGAACTCGAAGCCGGCGATATTCACCAGGAACTTCTTCTTGGCCTCCACGTACTGGATCTCGGAGGAGACGTTGTTGGGGTCGGCGGCGGTGTTGATGGCCTTCACCAGCACCGTGGCGGCGGCTACGCCCAGCATGTTCAGCGCCGTGCCTACGATGGTCTGGTCGGCCTTGAAGTTGATGCAGGCCACGCCCAGCAGGGCGGAATAGGCCACGGCAAACACCACGGCCCCCAGCAGCACCACCAGAATGGTGGGCAGGGCGGCCCAGGAGTTGGGCAGGGCGCGCATCATCAGCGCGCCGCCCAGGGCGCCGATGACCATGATGCCCTCGAGCCCTAAGTTGATGACGCCGGAATGCTCGGAGAAGCAGCCGCCCAGGGCCACCAGCATCAGCACGGAGGCGAAAATCAGGGTGTATTGTACCAGCAGTAACATTACTTGGCGCCCCCTTTCTCATCGGCCGCGGCGGCCTTTTGCTTGGCCTTTTCCTCACTCTTGGCAATACCCATGTTGATGGCGTACTTGATGAACAGCACGAAGCCGCACAGGTAGATGATGAGGGAGGAAATCAGATCGGAAATCTGGGAGGAGTACTTGGACAGGTCCACAAAGGCACCGCCGGAGGTGATGTGCTGGATGAAGTAGGAGGCGAAGATGGTGCCGATGGGATTCAGGCCGCCCAGGAAGGCGGCGGCGATGCCGTTGAAGCCCATGCCGGGGACGGAGGACTGGGTGACGGACCACTGCTCAAAGTCGGTGAGGTACAGGAAGGCGCCGCCCATGGCTGCCAGCGCACCGCCGATGATGAGGGTGAGGATGATGTTGCGCTTTTCCGCCATGCCGGCGTACTTGGCGGCGTTCTTATTGTTGCCGGTGGCCTTCAGCTCGTAGCCCAGGCGGGTCTTATCCAGCAGCACCATAATGGCGATGGCAATGAGCACCGCCAGGGGGATGGCGATGGTGACGTTGCCGTTGTCGCTGAACAGCTTGCCAAGGCCCAGGGTGGGCAGCATGGCCTGGGTGGCGTCGGTCTTCAGGTGCAGGGTATAGGGGCTGGTGGGCTCCTTGACGGTGGCCAGCAGCATATTGGTGGTATACAGGCCGATCCAGTTGAGCATGATGCCGGAGATGACCTCGTTGACGTTGCAGTAGGCCTTCAGCAGACCCACGATGGCGCCGTAGACGCCGCCCACCACGATGGACAGCAGCAGGCAGGGCAGCCAGCTCCAGTGCCAGGCCAGGGCCGCGTACAGGCAGGCGCAGGAGCCCACCACGTACTGGCCGGCGGCGCCGATGTTGAACAGGCCCACCTTATAGGCGAACAGCACGCTCAAAGAGCACATCAGCAGGGGGGCCGTCTTTACCAGGGTGTTGCCGAAGTTCTTGGCCTGGAGGTTGGCCCGGGAATAGTTCCAGAAGTTTTTCACCACCGCCAGGATGGCCTCGCCGGCGCCGCTGGGATTGATGAACAGCAGCACGATGAAGCCCAGCAGCAGGCCCAGCACGATGCACAGCAGCGACGCGATCAGGGACTGCACGGCGGCGTTTTTCAGCAGATTCTTTTTCATGCCTTCACCTCGTCTCTCTTGGCGCCGGCCATGTACAGGCCCAGCTCCTCCTGGGTGGTGGTCTTGGGATCCAGCTCGCCCACGATTTCACCCTCGTACATCACAAGGATGCGGTCGGGCACGTCCATGACCTCGTCCAGCTCCAGGGAAATGAGCAGCACTGCCTTGCCGGCGTCGCGCTGCTCCACCAGCTTGCGGTGGACGAACTCGATGGCGCCCACGTCCAGGCCGCGGGTGGGCTGCACGGCTACCAGCAGCTCGGGGTCCTTATCCACCTCGCGGGCGATGATGGCCTTCTGCTGGTTGCCGCCGGACATGGCCCGGGCTGCGGTGACGGGGCCCTGGCCGGAGCGAACGTCGTACTCGTCGATGAGGCGGTCGGCGTACTTGCGGATGTTGTCCCGGCGGAGGAAGCCGATGCGGTCGGTGAACTTCTGCTCGAAATAGCGCTGGAGCACCAGGTTGTCCTCCAGGGAGTAGTCCAGCACCAGGCCGTACTTATGACGGTCCTCGGGGATGTGGCTCATGCCGGAGGTGCTGCGCTGGCGGATGGAGGCCTTGGAGATGTCCTTGCCGTTCAGGGTGATGGTGCCGCTCTTGAGGGGCTCCAGGCCGGTGAGGCCGTAGACGAACTCGGACTGGCCGTTGCCGTCGATGCCGGCGATGCAGACGATCTCGCCCCGGCGGACCTTCATGGATACGTCGTGGACGGCGTCCTTCTTATGGGTCTTGGAGGCCACGGTCATGTGCTGGATGTCCAGCACCACGTCGCCCACATGGGCGGGCTTCTTGTCCACGTGGAAGTTGACGTTGCGGCCCACCATCATGGCCGACAGCTCCTCGGGGGAGGATTTGGCGGTCTCCACGGTGCCCACGTACTTGCCCTTGCGCAGCACGGTGCAGCGGTCGGCCACCGCCATGATCTCGGCCAGCTTGTGGGAGATGAAGAGGATGGACTTGCCCTCGGCAGCCAGGTTCTTCATGATCTTCATCAGCTCGTCGATCTCCTGGGGGGTGAGCACGGCGGTGGGCTCGTCGAAGATGAGGATCTCATTGTCGCGGTAGAGCATCTTCAAAATCTCGGTGCGCTGCTGCATACCCACGGTGATGTCCTCGACGATGGCATCGGGGTCCACCTGCAATCCGTACTTCTCCGACAGGGCCAGCACCTTCTTGCGGGCCTCGTCCTTTTGCAGGAAGCCGTGCTTCGTCGGCTCCACGCCCAGGATGATGTTGTCCAGCACGGTGAAGCACTCCACCAGCTTAAAGTGCTGGTGGACCATGCCGATGCCCAGGTCGTTGGCATCGTTGGGATCGTGGATGGTGACCTCTTTGCCATCCTTTTTGATGACGCCCTCCTCTGCCTGGTACAGGCCGAAGAGCACGCTCATCAGCGTGGACTTGCCGGCGCCATTCTCCCCCAGCAGGGCGTGGATCTCTCCACGCTTGAGCTGGAGGGTAATGTCATCGTTGGCGATGATGCCGGGAAAGCGCTTGGTGATGTGCAGCATTTCGATTGCGTACGGCGTTTCCAAATGTGACCCCTCCTTTGGTGGTTGTCTATTGGGGATATTATACAATATATCCGCGGATAAAGCAAAAGAAATTTGCGAATTTGTTTGGGATTTCTGTCGAGGGGGCGGGGTGGGGGGAAAAGGGGCGGAGATGGCGGGACACGCAGGTCCCGCCCTACGGAGGGGAATGGTGCCGGGTGGCATTCAGCCGCAGCGGATGGTGATCGTTGCCGGTTTGGGGCGGGCAGAGTCGTCCGCCCCTACGAACGGGAACGATACCGTTTGCCACTCAAACAGTTCCGGCGCTTGTTGTCCCGTGCCTGGCGGGACACATAGGTCCCGCCCTACGGAGGGGAATGATGCCGTTTACCATTCAACCGCGGCAGGCGATGATCGTTGCCGGGGTTGGGCGGACAGCGCCGGCGGCGCTTCGGGCGCAGCCCCCCCAGGGGGAAGGCGATAAAAAAGTGCGGCCCGAAGGCCGCACTTTTATGCTGCGTAAGTATGGACTTACTTGATGTTGCCCAGATCCTCCACGGCCACGACGGTGGCGAAGTCACCGGCAGCCTTGGTGATGTCGTTGTCAACAGTGATGTCGCCAGCGAACAGGGAAGCCACCAGGGCCTCGTAGTCAGCCTGAGTGAAGCCCTCGCCCCACTGAGTGGAAGCAACGGGCAGCTGGACGTAGTTGGCCTCCACATCGTTGGACACCAGGCCCAGGTTCTCCACACGGCCGCCCTGGAAGGAGCCGTCCTTGATCTGGGTGAGCAGGGTGTTCACGGTGGCAGCCAGGCCCTTCATGGCGGAGGTAACAGTCATGCCCTCGCCATACAGACCATCGATGGTGGCAGCCTGGTCAACGTCCACGCCGATGACCTTGGCGCCCTCGACCTTGGCAGCAGCCTCACCGGCGGAGGTGAAGATACCGCCGCCGCAGGCGAACACTACCTCGATGCCGTCAGCATACCAGGTATCCATAGCAGCGGTGATATCAGCATCGCCGTAGAACTGGTTGCCGTAAGCATACTTGATGGCCACATCGGTCTTGCCGTCGGCAGCAGCAGCGGCGTCAGCGCCCTGCACGAAGCCGTAGCCGTAACGCTGCACGGCGGGAACAGCCATGCCGCCCAGGAAGCCCAGCTTGGTGTAGCCCAGCTTCACAGCGGCGTAACCGGCCATGTAACCGGCCAGCTCTTCCTGGTACACAGCGGAGTACAGGTTGGCGGGCAGGGTCTTCAGACCGGAAGAGGTCAGGTCATACTCGGACACGTCCAGAGCCACGAAGGTGACATCGCTGTACTCGGGAGCGGTCTTGGCAATGGCGGGAGCGAAGGCGTAGCCGGGCATCACGATGACGTTGAAGCCCTCGTCGATGGCCTTCTCGATCATGGCCACACGGTCATCATCGGAGTCGGAGGCGGGCTTGAAGTAGTTGAACTCCACGCCGTTGGCCTCGGACCAGGCCTTGGCGGCCTCGTAGGTGGTCTGGTTGAAGGACTGGTCGGTGATATCGCCGTAGTCGGTGATCATGGCGACCTTCATGGCGACCTCGGCGACTTCCTCGCCGCCCTCGGTCGCGGGCTCGGTGGTCTCGGTGTTGGTGTTACCGCCGCAGGCGGCCAGAGACAGCACCATAACCAGAGCCAGCATCAGTGCAAGAAACTTTTTCATGATGTAATCTACCTTTCTTTTAATTTATTTTTCGCGCCGTATCGGCGGGAAAAACGTGATGTCGCGGAAGCATCCTTTACTTCCTGCATCGTCCCGTCATTATATCAGTTTGTCCTTCGGTATGCAAGCCCCATTTTGCCTGATATTCCGCTTGCGGAGGACAAGTGTGTATTGATTGCACACAAAGGGACGATGTTTTACAGTTCGTTCACTTATTGTTCATTTTTACGGCGATTTCCAGGCCAATCTTCATCATGTTGGTGAAGGTGGTCTGGCGGGCGTCGGCATCCAGCTCCTCGCCGGTGACCAGGTTATCGGAGATGGAGCAGATGGCCAGGGCCCGCTTGCCGTTGCGGGCGGCGGTGCAGTAGAGACCGGCGGCCTCCATCTCGATGGCCATGACGCCCATCTTGGCAAAGCGCATGTTGCGGGCGGCGGCGTCATAGAAGGTGTCGCTGGAATAGAGGTTGCCCACAGGCATGGTGACGCCCAGCTCACGGGCGGACTCCACGGCGGCCATCAGCAGGTCGAAGTCGCAGATGGGGGCGAAGGTGCCGCCCAGCTCGAACTGGTCGGCAAAATTGGAGTTGGTGCAGGCGCCCATGCCGGCCACCACGCTGCCCAGGGCCAGGTCGGCCCGGGTGGCGCCGGCGGAGCCCACGCGGATGATGTTCTCCACGCCGTACTGGGTGTAGAGCTCATGGGAATAGATGGCGATGGAGGGGATGCCCATGCCGGAGGCCATGACGCTGACGGGAACGCCCTTATAGGTGCCGGTGTAGCCCTGGACGCCCCGGACGTTGTTGACCAGGCGGGGCTCCGTGAGGAAGGTCTCGGCGATGAACTTGGCGCGCAGGGGGTCGCCGGGCATCAAGACGGTTTTGGCGAAATCGCCCATTTTGGCGTTATTATGAGGGGTAGCCATCGTTTTCTCTCCTTACTTTTCCATGGCCTTGACGGCCTTGACGATACGGCTGGTGCCCAGGCGGTCGGCGCCCAGGGCCAGGAAGTCCTCGGCGTCCTGCAGATTGGCGATGCCGCCGGAGGCTTTGATCTTCAGGTGGGGGGCCACATGGGCCTTGAACAGGGCCACGTCCTCGCGGGTGGCGCCGCCGCCGCCGAAGCCGGTGGAGGTCTTGATATACTCCGCGCCGGACTCGGACACCACGCGGCACATCTCAATCTTCTCGGCCTCGGTGAGCATGCAGGTCTCCACGATGACCTTCAAAAGGCGGCCGTCGCAGGCGGCCTTGATCTGGCGGATCTCGTCCAGCACCAGGTCATAGCGGCCATCCTTGACCCAGCCCAGGTTGATGACCATGTCCACCTCGGAGGCGCCGTTTTTCACCGCGTCGGCAGCGGCGCAGCACTTGACGGCGGTGGTATCGTAGCCGTTGGGGAAGCCGATGACGGTGCAGACCTTGACGGCGCCCTTGACGTAGTCGGCGGCCTGCTTGACGTAGCTGGCGGGGATGCACACGCTGGCGCAGCCGTACTTGATGCCGTCGTCGCAGATGGCGCGAATCTCGTCCCAGGTGGCGGTCTGGCTCAGGAGGGTGTGGTCCACGGTGGACAGAATCTTTTGCAGTTCCATAGTAATTGGTACTCCTTTATATAATAGGGATGTCTGACGCCCCGATTGTACCACGATGGGGCGGCAAAGGCAAGAGCAGGGCGGCCACTTTGCCCCAGACGCAGCCGCCGGAACAGGGCAAAGCGTATTTTGATAAAACAAAGCAGCCGCAGAGGACTGCGGCTGCTTTTTACGCAATTATTCCTTGGGCTGCTTGACCACCTCGGCCTCGGGGGCGTTGCGGCGGATGGACTCGATGCCGTTGAGGCAGGAGGGCTTGGCCTTGTAGCTCTCGCCGGTGGCGATAATCTCGCCGTTGCGGGCCTTCAGGCGGAAGCGGAACTCACCGGCCTTGTCGTTATAAACCTCAAACTTGGGGTTGGTGACCTTCTCGAAGTTCTCCACGGTCTGGTCTTCCAGCTTGGCATCCACGGCGTTGCGGCGCACGGACTCCACGCCCTTGAGACAGGCGGCCTCGGTGGAATACACTTCGCTGACGGCGATGACTTCGCCGTTACCGGCCTTGAGATTGAACACATAACCGGTCTTGGTCTCTTTGATGACAAACTTACCCATAGTATCGTTCCTTTCTCGTTGCAGCATTTGGTCGGCACAGCACGGCACCGATGGCACGCCGTGAGGCTCGGTCTATACCGGGATTGTAGCATAGCCGATACCGTTTCGCAAGCGGTTTCGATGATTTTTGACGAAAACGGCAGAATTTGGAAGGGGCTTTGTGGCGATTTTCACGAAAAAAATAGACGGAGACCGGGGTCTCCGTCCACTTTTTCATTTACATTATTCCTCGGCGGGTTTTTCAAACACCATCATGCACGTCTGGCCCTCCACCACCTGGAAGCTGTGGAGCCGCCAGCCATCGGCGGCGTAGTAGTCCACCACCGCCTGGAACTGGGCGTTGAACTTATTGCGGCTGGCGAAGGTGCAGTTGAAGGAATCCACCTTATAGACGTATTTCACGGCTTAGAAATAGCGCTTGAGCAGGCCCTCGAAAGCCTTGCCGTGACGGGCCTCGTCACGGGCCATCTCGTGGATGGTGTCATGCAGGGCATCCAGATTGTACTTCTTGCACAGCTTGGCAAGGTCGGTCTTGCCCTGGGTGGCGCCGTTCTCGGCGTCCACGCGCATCTGCAGGTTCTTCTTGGTGGAATCGGTCAGCACCTCGCCCAGCAGCTCTGCGAACTTGGCGGCGTGCTCGGCCTCCTCCAGGGCGGCCTTCTCCCAGTACAGGGCGATCTCGGGATACCCCTCACGGGCGGCCACGCGGCCCATGGCCAGGTACATGCCCACCTCGCTGCACTCACCCTGGAAGTTGGAGCGCAGGCCCGCAATGATCTCCTCCTGCACCTCGGCAGGAACGTCAGAGCCGAAGGACTTGCCCACGCCCACCACATGCTCGGAAGCCCAGCTCAGGCCGGCGGACTGCTCCACGAACTTGTCGCCGCTCACATGGCAGATGGGGCACTGGGCGGGGGCGGTGTCACCCTCGTGCACATAACCGCAAACGGAACATACCCACTTTTTCATAGTAAAACCCTCCATTTTATTTTATATCGTAGAATGGGGAACGGCGGGGCCCCGGGGCCCCCGGAATACGGTGACAGTATACCATAAAGGGCGGGGAAAGAAAAGGTGCAAATGTCATATTTTTGGAGGAATTGTGGGGAGGGGGAGGGAGAGGGGGAGTGGGTGGGACACATAGGTCCCGCCCTACGGGGGTACGCATTTTCGGTACGGGTTGTTGTTGCGGGGTGGGGCGGACAGCGCCAGCGACACACCGCGAGGTACGAGCGGATTGTGGAGCCAGTGCCCTTGGGGTAGGTCGTCCGCCCCTACGGAGGTGGCGGTGGCGTGTACCATTCAACCGGGGTTGGCGGGCGTTGCCGGCAGGTTAGGGCGGAGCAGCGCCAGCGACACACCGCGAAGCATGAGCGGCCTGTGGAGCCAGTGCCCTTGGGGTAAGCCCCGCCTCTACGGGGGTGCGATGCCGTTTGACGTTCTTTCAGCGGGGGGTGCGGGGAAGGCGGGGTGGTTTATGTTTCCGTGTGCCATTCACCCGCCATTGGTAGTGATTGTTACCGGGTCACGGCGCGCCGAGGTCGTCGCGCCCTACGGCGGGATTTGACGCCGCCTGCCATCCATCCGGCCGTTTTGGAGGGCGTTACCGTGTCCGGGCCGCCGGGCGCCAGTGACGGCCCGCGAGGTACGAGCGGCTGCCGGAACCAGTGCCCTTGGGGTAGGCGGCGGCCCCTACGGCGAGAACGCAGGTGGCGGTTCTTCTGTAGGGGCGCTTCATGAAGCGCCCGGCTGTGCGGCGGCGGGGCTGCGGAAAGGTATCATCGGTTGCGAGCGGTCACAGTATTTCGTAGGGCGCGACGACCTCGGCGCGCCGCAAACCACGCGGCGATTATCCCATGTGGCTCTGTTGGTGATGGAAGGAATAACATTCCGCAGCCTCCCCCTCGAGGGGGAAGACGCAGATAAAAAAGGCCGCCCGGTGGGCCAATGTCATTAAGATAAGATGACAGGAAAGATACCTCGTACCCAAAGAAGGTGCGGGGTATTTTTTCTGAGAAAAATAGAAGAAAAAGCTTGACAA
>CACWYC010000001.1 GCA_902765025.1 Oscillospiraceae bacterium | reverse complement strand
CCTCACGACGGACACCCTTGGCTTTGGCTATGACCTTCCCGCTGCCGGGCGGTCTCGGGACTTTCACCCTGTAGAACGTGCGCTCGCCGGGCGCACCGCAAAAATGCCGCAGGCTTTCACCTGCGGCATTTTCTATTCAGCAGATACAGTCCGCAATCCCAAAAGACTTACGCCTTGGGGCCGGCGGCCACGACCTCGTCGCTCATGTGGGTGTACTTCTTGAAGTTCTCCACAAAGCTGTCAGCCAGCTTCTTGCAGGAGGCCTTGTAAGCGGCCTTGTCCTCCCAGGTGTTCTCGGGGATCAGCAGCTCGCTGGGCACGCCCTCGATGGAGGTGGGCACCTGCACGCCGAACACGGGGTCGGTGACGAACTGGGACTTCTCGATCTCGCCGGTGAGGGCGGCGGTGACCATGGCGCGGGTGTAGCTCAGCTTCATGCGCTTGCCGGTGCCGTTCCAGCCGGTGTTGACCAGGTACACGTTGGCGCCGGACTTCTCCACCTTGTCCGCCAGCATACCGGCGTACACAGAGGGATCCAGGGGCAGGAAGGGCTCGCCGAAGCAGGTGGAGAAGGTGGGCACGGGCTCGGTGATGCCGATCTCGGTGCCGGCCACCTTGGAGGTGAAGCCGGACACGAAGTAGTACATAGCCTGGTTCTTATTCAGCTTGCTGATGGGGGGCAGCACGCCGTAGGCGTCGGCGGTCAGGAAGATAACGGTCTTGGGCACGCTGGGGCTCATGCCGGACAGCTCGGCATTGGGGATGTACTCCACGGGATAACCCACGCGGGAGTTGACGGCCAGGGAGTCGTCGTCGAAATCAAACTCGCGGGTCTCGGGATCCATCACCACGTTCTCCACCAGGGAGCCGAACTTGATGGCGTTGTAAATCTCGGGCTCTCCCTCGGGGCTCAGGTTGATGCACTTGGCATAGCAGCCGCCCTCGAAGTTGAACACGGAGTCGTCAGCCCAGCCGTGCTCGTCGTCGCCGATGAGCATGCGGTTGGGGTCGGCGGACAGGGTGGTCTTGCCGGTGCCGCTGAGGCCGAAGAACACGGCGCTGTCGCCGTTCTTGCCGATGTTGGCGGAGCAGTGCATGGGGAACACGCCCATCTTGGGCAGCACGAAGTTCATCACGGAGAACACGGACTTCTTGATCTCGCCGGCGTACTGGGTGCCGCAGATCACCACCTCGTGGGCCTCATAGTCCACCAGAATGGCGGCCTCGCTGCGGGTGCCGTCGATCTCGGGGATGCACTTGAAGCCGGGAGCGGCGATGATGGTGTAGTCCTCTTTGAACGCGGCCAGCTGCTCGGCGCTGGGACGGCGCAGCAGCTGATGGATAAACAGGTTCTGGGAGGCCAGCTCGTTGATGATGCGGAACGCCTTGGTGTACTTGGGGTCGGCGCCGGCAAAACCGTCGAAAATGAACACCTCTTTGCCCTGCAGATAGGCCACCACCTTGGCCTTAATGGCCTCGTAGCGTGCCTTGTCGATGGGGCGGTTCACCTTGCCCCAGGCAATGTCGTCGTGAACGCTGGGGGTGTCAACGATGAACTTGTCGTTGGCGCTGCGGCCGGTATATTTGCCGGTCTTCACCACCAGTGCGCCGGTGTTGCTCAGGGTGCCCTCGCCGCGGCGCAGGGCGTGCTCGGTGAGCTGGGCGGGAGTCAGATTGCGATACACAGCCTTGGCATTGATAATGCCCATCTTTTCCAGACCGTAAGTTTCCATGGGAATACCTCCTATGATACTATCTTTGGGGAGCCGAAACTTCCCTTATATGAGATTGTTAGAATTATATCATACTTCTTTCCAAAAAGCTACTACTATTTTCAAAAAATAGAAAAAGCCTTCCGCCCTTGCGGGCGGAAGGCTCAGATTCAGCAAAGCTGCGAAATAGCGCTCAAAAGCTCGGTTTTCCCAGTGCACTTCTCGGCGGAAAACGGAATCAGTAAATCCGCCTCCCCCAGGTCCAGCGTCTGACGAATCACCGCCAGATTGGGCTCCACCTCGCTCTTTTTCAGCTTGTCCAGCTTGTTGGCCACCACGATCAACGGGCATTCCGCCCCCCGGAACCACTCCCGCATGGTCACGTCGTCGGCGGTGGGCTTGTGCCGGGCGTCCACAATCAGCACCCCCAGCGTGATGAGTCCCTCCTCGGCAAAGTAGGCCTCCATCAGCTTGCCCCACCGCTCCTTCTCCGCCTGGGAAACCTTGGCATAGCCATATCCCGGCAGGTCTGTAAAGTAAATCTTCTTGTCAATGAGGAAGTAGTTGATCTGGCTGGTTTTGCCGGGGGTAGCCCCCACCCGGGCAAAGTTTTTACGGTTCAAGAGGCGGTTAATCACCGAGGATTTGCCCACATTGGAGCGCCCCGCAAAGGTGACCTGGGGCCGCCCGTCCCGCACAAAACTCTGGGGCTTTACAGCAGAGAGGCGGAACTCCGCCTGGTTATAGTTGACGACCACGGCGCACCCCCTTGTCCGCATCCTTGGCCAGAATGGTCAGGTGATCCACGGCGTCGGCCTTGCTCTGGGGCACCAGCGCGGCAGCAAACACCTGCTCCACCGTCTCCACCGGCACAAACCGCAGCGCCTTGCGCACCGTCTGGTCAATCTCCTCCAAATCCTTCTCGTTGTCCTTGGGGATAATCACCATGCGCATACCATTGCGCAGCGCGGCCATGGTCTTCTCCTTCAAGCCGCCGATGGGCAGCACCCGGCCCCGCAGCGTCACCTCGCCGGTCATGGCCACCGTGCCCCGCACCTGCCTGCCGGTCAGCGCCGACAGCATGGCGGTGGTGATCGCGATACCGGCGCTGGGCCCGTCCTTGGGCACAGCCCCCTCCGGGAAATGAATGTGGATATCCTTCGTCTTGTAAAAATCCTTTTCGATGCCCAGGGTCTCCCAGCGGCTCCGCAGGCAGGACAGCGCAGCTTTGGCGCTCTCCTGCATCACGTTCCCCAGGTTGCCGGTCAGCTCCAGCTTGCCGGCGCCCTCCATCACGTTGACCTCCACCTCCAGGATTTCGCCGCCCACCTCGGTCCAGGCCAGGCCGTTCACCACGCCCACCTGGTCCTTGGTGCTGTGGATGGAGTCGGTAAACTTCACCACACCCAGGTAATCCTTCAGGTTTTTCTCTGTAATGCCAACTGACTTTACATCGCCGGTGACAAGCCGCATTGCCGCCTTTCGGCACAGTTTTTGAATCTCCCGTTCCAGCAGGCGCACGCCGGATTCCCGGGTGTAGCCGCTGATCATCAGCCGCAGCACGCCGTCGCTGATGCGCAGCTTCTGGGACGTGAGGCCGTGGGCCTTGAGCTGCTTGGGGATGAGGTGATGCTTGGCAATCTGCACCTTCTCCTCGTCGGTGTAGCTGGTGAGCTCGATGACCTCCATGCGGTCCAGCAGTGGCCGGGGGATGGTGGATGTGGTGTTGGCGGTGGTGATGAACATCACGTTGCTCAAATCCACAGGGATCTCCAGGAAATGATCCCGGAATGCATAATTCTGCTCGCTGTCCAGCACCTCCAGCAGCGCGCTGGCGGGGTCGCCCCGCATATCGCTGGCCAATTTGTCAATCTCGTCCAGCACCATCAGCGGATTCATGGATCCGCTGTGAATCAGCGCGTCGATAATGCGGCCCGGCATGGCGCCGATGTACGTCTTCCGATGGCCCCGGATGTCCGCCTCATCCCGCACGCCGCCCAGACTCAGCCGGGCCAGTTTGCGGTTCATGGCCTTGGCCACAGAGACGGCGATAGATGTCTTGCCCACCCCCGGAGGGCCCACCAGGCAGATGATCTGCCCCTTGGTCTCCGGATGGATCTGCCGCACCGCTACGTATTCCAGAATCCGCTCCTTCACCTTGTCCAGGCCGCAGTGATCCCGGTCCAGAATCTCCCGGGTCTTTGCCACGTCCGCCCGGTCCCGGGTCTTCTTGTTCCAGGGCATATCCAGGCACACGTCCAGGTAGTTGCGGATCACCGAGGACTCGGCGCTGCCGAAGGGCTGCTTGCTGAGGCGGTCCACCTCTTTCAGCAGCCGCTGCTGCACCTCCTCCGGCAGCTTCAACTGCCGGATTTTTGCCTCGTATTCCTCAATTTCCTCGTCTTTGTCGTCCCCCAGCTCGTGTTGCAGCACCTTCATCTGCTCCCGCAGAATCATGTCCTTCTGCACCTGGCCCACCCGCTGGCGCACCTTCTGGTCCAGCTCCATCTCCAGGGTCAGCACTTCCAGCTCATGGGCCAGAATATCGTTCACCTTTTGTAGGCGCCGGGTGGGATGCAGCTCCTCCAGAATCCGCTGGCGGTCATCGTGGCGCAGCGTCACATTCTGGGCAATAAAGTCCGCCAGGGCGCCGGGGTCCCGCATATCCAGCACGGCGGCAAAAAAGTCGTCGTCCAGATTGCTGACCACGTCCTTATACTCCCCGATGAGGGTATAGGTCTGCCGCAGCAGCGCCTCCATCCGGGCCGTGACCCTGCCGGGGAATTCCTCCTCCAGCAGCTCCACGTTGGCCTGCAAGAAGGGCTTGGACTGCCACATCCGCCGCATTCTGGCCCTTGTCTCCCCTTCCACCACCACCCGCAGGGTGGTCTCGGAGGTCTTAATGATCTGCAAAATATGGCAGATAGTGCCGATGGCATATAAATCGTTCTCCGTGGGCTTGGCGGTGGAAATCTCCCGCTGGGTCACCAAAAACACACGGCGATCCGACTCCATGGCGTGGTCCAGGGCAAAAATGCTGATTTCCCGCTCCACGTCAAAGCTCAAAGTCTGATTGGGAAAAACGGTGAGTCCCCGCAGGGCTACCACCGGAATATTCATTCTCGTATTATCTTCCATAGGATTCTCCTTGTGCAAGGATAGTAAATGGGGAAAGAGGAGCGGCGATTCCGTCGCTCCTCTCTTGCTTGTTACGATGCCGGGGAATCCAGCGTCTTCGCAGAGCTGCCCGGCAGCTCCCGGGTGCGGGAGCCATCGTGCTCCACCTCCGGCGCAGCGCCGTCGCGGATACACGCCTCCGTCACCGTCACCTTGGAGATGGTGGGGTCGGAGGGAATCTCATACATGATGGGCATCAATACACCCTCCATGACGGCCCGCAGCCCTCGGGCGCCGATGTTGCGCTCAATGGCCTTGTCCGCCACCGCGCCCAGCGCCTCCGGCGTAAACTGCAAGTCCACCTTATCGTAGTCCAGCAGCTTGCAATACTGCTTCACCAGAGCGTTCTTCGGCTCGGTGAGGATGCGTACCAAATCATCACGGCTCAAGCCGTCCAAAGGCGCGATCACCGGCAGCCGGCCCACCAGCTCGGGGATGATGCCGAACTTCAGCAGGTCGTGGGGCTGCACCTCTTTCAGCAGCTCGCCGCTGCGGCGCTGCGCCTTGCTCTCCACCACCGCGTCAAAGCCGATGCCCTTGCGGTCGGTGCGCCGCTCGATGATCTTTTCCAGGCCGTCGAAGGCGCCGCCGCAGATGAACAGAATGTTGTGGGTGTCCACCTGGATGAACTCCTGCTGGGGGTGCTTGCGCCCGCCCTGGGGCGGCACGTTGGCCACGGTGCCCTCCAGGATTTTCAGCAGCGCCTGCTGCACGCCCTCGCCGCTGACGTCCCGGGTGATGGACGTATTCTCGCTCTTGCGGGCGATCTTGTCGATCTCGTCCACGTAGATGATGCCCCGCTCCGCCAGCTCCACGTCGAAGTCCGCCGCCTGCAAAAGCCGCAGCAGAATGTTCTCCACGTCGTCGCCCACGTAGCCGGCCTCGGTCAGTGTGGTGGCGTCGGCGATGGCAAAGGGCACCTTCAGCGTCTTGGCCAGCGTCTGCGCAAACAGCGTCTTGCCGCTGCCGGTGGGGCCAATCATCAGAATGTTGCTCTTTTGCAGCTCCACGTCCTGGTCGTCGCCGAACATGATGCGCTTGTAGTGGTTGTACACCGACACGCTCAGCGCCACCTTGGCGCTCTCCTGGCCGATGACGTACTGGTCCAGCACGTCCTTGATCTCCCGGGGCGTGGGCAGCTCGTCCAGCGCGGTCCGGGCCACGGATTCTGCGGCATTGTACCCGTCGTCCAGGATGGACATGCACAGATTCACGCACTCGTCGCAAATCCGCACGCCGGGGCCTTGGATCATCCGGTGTACCTGCCGCTCCGGCTTGCCGCAGAAGGAGCAGCGCAGCGTTTTCTTCTCGTCTGCCATGGGATGTTACCTCTTGTAAATAACCTTATCCACCAGGCCGTAGTCCTTGGCCTCCTCGGCGGTGAGCCAGTGATCCCGCTCAGAATCCGCCTTCACCTGCTGGGGAGTCTTGCCGGTATTCTCGGCCAGGATTTTATTCAGGCGCTCCTTGATCTTCAGGAAATGCTCCACGTCGATCTCCATATCCGTCACCTTGCCCTGGGTACCAGCAGAGGGCTGGTGGATCATGATCTCGGCGTTGGGCAGGGCGATGCGCTTGCCCTTGGCGCCGCTGGAAAGCAGGAATGCGCCCATGCTGGCGGCCATGCCCACGCAGATGGTGGACACGTCGCACTTGATATACTGCATGGTGTCGTAGATGGCCATACCGGCGGTGACAGAGCCGCCGGGGCTGTTGATGTAGAGCTGAATATCTTTGTCCGGGTCAACGGATTCCAGATACAGCAGCTGTGCCACCACCAGGCTGGCAGTAGTATCATTCACCTCTTCGCCCAGGATGATGATGCGGTCGTTCAGCAGCCGGGAGAAAATGTCGTAGGAACGCTCGCCCCGGTTGGTCTGCTCGACAACATAGGGAACCAAACTCATAACAATACCTCCTGTAAAGACAGTTGAATTATACCCCGCCCTTATGTCATTTAATCTCTCTTACTCCGCCTTGTCCTCGGCCTTCTTGGCGGTTTTCTTGGCAGCGGGCTTCTTGGTGGGCTTCTCCTCGCCGTCCTCCGCCTTCTTGGCGGTCTTCTTGGCGGCGCTCTTCTTGGCGGGTTTCTCCTCCTCAGCGGCCTCGGCAGCCTCGGGGGCCACGGCCTTGGCGCTGTCGGCCACTACCTTGATGGCCTTCTCGCGGAGCACCTGCTCCTTCACCTCGTCGGCGCGGAGATACTTCTTCACGGTCTCAAGATCCATGCCGTACTGCTGGGCCACCTTCTCCATCTCGGCGTCCACCTCAGCGTCGGAGGCCTCCAGCTTCTCCTCCTTCACGATGGCGGCCAGGGCCAGATCCATCCGCACCTGACCCAGAGCGGGAGCCTGGGCCTGGGCCTTGAAGTCGGCCTCGGAGGTGTTGGTCATCTTCAGATACTGCTCAAAGGGGATGCCCTGGGCAGCCATCTGCTGCTTGAAGTTATTCACCATCTGCTCGGCCTGGGCGTCCACCATGGCGTCGGGAATGTCAGCCTCGATGCCGTCGGCCACCTTCTGCATCAGCACGTCCTCAAAGGCCCGCTGGGCGGCGGTATTGCGCTCCTCGGTCAGCTTCTTCTTGATGTCGGCCTTCAGATCCTTCAGGGTGTCGAACTCGGACACGTCCTTGGCGAACTCGTCGTCCAGGGCGGGCACTTCCTTCACCTTCACCTCGTTGACCTTCACGTGGAAGACCACGGCCTTGCCGGCCAGCTCGGGGGTGTAATCCTGGGGGAAGGTGATGTCGATATCCTTCTCCTCGCCGGCCTTCATGCCGATGACCTGATCCTCGAAGCCGGGCACGAAGCTGCCGGAGCCCAGCTCCAGATCGTGGCTCTCGCCCTTGCCGCCGTCAAAGGGCACGCCATTGTCAAAGCCCTCGAAGTCGATGTTGGCGGTGTCGCCCTTCTTGGCGGCGCGATCCACGCTCACCAGGCGGCTGTTGCGGTCGGCCATCTCGCTCAGGCGGGTGTTCACGTCGGCGGCCATCACCTTGACCTCCGCCTTGGGAGCCTCCAGGCCCTTATACTGGCCCAGCTTCACCTCGGGGTACACGGGCACGGTGCACTTGAAGGTGCAGCCCTCGGCGTTCACGCCCTCCAGCTCCACCTCGGGATAGCCCACCACGTCCAGCTTCTGCTCTGCCACGGCGGCCTCATAGGCGTCGGGCAGCACGATATTCACGGCTTCCTCATAAAAGGCCTCGGCGCCGTACATCTTTTCGATAATCTTGCGGGGCGCCTTGCCGGCACGGAAGCCGGGCACGTTGATCTTGCCGCGCATCTTCAGATACGCCTTGTTGACAGCGGCCTCAAACTCCTCGGCGCCGACGGAAATGGTCAGTGCCACTCTGCTCTTCTCTACCTTCTCGCAGCTCTTGACATTCATGGTTGTTGATCCTCCAGTTTAATGTGACCGAATGGGAATGCGGTCATAATTTTCCATAATGCAGTTTGATATGATACCATATTGAAATGAAAATTTCAATCGTTATTTCATCACTTTTTGGCTTAATCACAAATTTTCAGCGGTGTGAAGCCCAAATAGTCCGCCGCCACCAGGGCGAAATCCGTTCCGCCGCAGTCTCCCTCGATGCGCCGCTTGTGGCTGGCGCCGTGGAGATGGCCGTAAAAACACCGTTTTACGCCGTATTTCTGCAATAATGCCAGGATTTCCGGGCAGCGGTAGCCGGTGTAGAGGGGCGGATAGTGGAGAAAACACAGCTTTTCCGCCTCCCCGGCGGCTTGCAAGGACGCTTCCAGACGGCCCACCTCCCGGGCCATCATCTTGCCGTTGTGGGTGCCCTCGCTGTCCAGTTCGTAGAACCAGCCCCGGGTGCCACACAAGGCAATATCACCGTAATATTGGCAGTTATTATGCAATATTTCCAGAGAATCCAGGCTGTTTTCCTTAAAAAAGTTCTCCATTTTCCGGGCGGTGTTCCACCAGTAATCGTGGTTTCCTTTCAGCAAAATCTTCCGTCCGGGCAGGGAATTTATGAATTTCAAATCCTCCAGAGACTCCTCCAGGCTCATCCCCCAGCTCAGGTCGCCGCACAGGACGGTGGTGTCGTCCTCGGTGAGGGCGGAGAAGCCCTCCCGGATGCGCTCCACGTAGTTGGCCCAGCCGGGGCCGAACACGTCCATGGACTTATCAGAATTCAGCGAAAGGTGTAGATCACCTATGGTGTAAAGTGCCATTCCTTTACCCCTTTTCCTTACAGAATACGGCGGAGATTTCCCCAGAAAATGTCGTACAAAAGGCCCTTGTCATAGCCGCGGCGAGCCATGGCGGCGTAGAGTTCCGGGATGTCCTGCACGCCGGTCATACCTCCGGCCAGCCTTTCACAGCCATCTAAATCGCCGCCAAAGCAGATCGTTTTCTCTCCATCCAGTAACAAAAAATGTTCAATGTGTCGCAAAATCTGATCTGTTTTGTTAGTCTGTCCGGCCTCCCCGGGGCCCACGAAGTCGGTATAGAGATTGATGCCCACCACGCCGCCGCTGTCTCGGATGGCCTTGAACATATCGTCGGTGAGATTGCGGCGGTGGGCACACAGGGCGCGGCTGTTGGAGTGGCTGGCCACCACCGGGCGGCGGGCTGTCTTCATCAAGTCCCAGAAGCCGGGGTCGGACAGGTGGGACACGTCGGGATAGATTTGGTGCTCCTCCAGCACGCGGACGAAATCACGGCCCGACTCTGACAGGCCACGGTCGGGGTCCTCGCAATTGGTACCGCTCAAAACATTGGCCCGATTCCACACCGGGTTGAGCAGGCGGACGCCCCAGGCTGCCACCTCCGGGATGCGGCGGGCGTCACAGTCCAGCAAATCCGCCCCCTCGATGGACAGTAGCGCGGCGGATTTGCCTGCCGCCACTGCCGCGTCCACCTCCGCGCCTGTGGCGCAATGGGTCACCAAGTCGCGGTTTTCCTCCACTTCCCGGCAATAGCGGTCATGGAGCCGTTGGCAAAATTTCCAGTGTTGTCCGGCGGGGATTTGGGCGGCGTCGCCGTAGAGGGCGAAAAACTGGGCACGGGGAGAGAAAGCGGCGTTGCGCTGTAAATCCACATGGCCGGTGTTTTCCCGCAGGGTCTCTTCCCTGCCCCGGCGGGACAGGTCATCCAGGCGGTAAATGGTGTCACAATGGGCATCAAAATAGGGAATCATCCGCTCACCTCAATACATTTTACTGAAATGCGTCCTCCAGATAGACGATGCGGGGCGGCACGTCGGGGTTTTCAGCGTAGACCTCCGCCACGTCGAAGCGGCAGGGGCAGTCCAGATCGTTGTCGGCCAGGAAGAAAAGGGCCGTCTTTTTCAGCTTGGCCTGCTTCTTCTTCGTCACATACTCCCGGGGCAGGGCCATGTCCACGTTGGTGCGGGTTTTGACCTCCACGAAACACAGCATGGGGCCGTCCCAGGCGATGATGTCAAGCTCACCGAAGCGGCAATGATAGCCGGAGGCCTCCAGGCGGTAGCCCTTTTCCCGGAGATAATTGGCCACCTGGGCCTCGCCCCAGCGTCCGTTATTGGCCATGGGGCGCCTCCCACTCTTTCAGAAACGACAGGCGGTGTTCCGGGCAGGGGCCAAACTCGGCCAGCATGGCGTAGTGCAGCTTGGTGCCGTAGCCCTTATGCTTTGCAAACTGGTACTGGGGATATTTTTTATCCAGCACGTCGCAGACGTAGCGGTCACGGCTGACCTTGGCCAGAATGGAGGCCGCGGCGATGCTGGCGCTTTTGCCGTCGCCGCCTACCACCAGGCGGTGGGGCGTAGTGACGGCGGCGGACTTGCCCTTGTCCCGGTTGCCGTCGATGAGGGCCATATCCGCCGGCTGGGAAAGACCGTCGATGGCCATCTGCATGGCCTTCATGCGGGCGCTCAAAATATCCGTGGCGTCGATCTCGGCGGCCTCTACGCGGGCCACCGACCAGGCCACGGCGTGGGCGGTGATCTCGGCATAGAGCTGCTCACGGCGCTTTTCCGTCAGCTTCTTGGAGTCGTTGAGGCCTGGGGCCGTCCAGCCGCGGGGCAGAATTACCGCCGCGGCATACACCGGGCCCATCAGCGGGCCGGCGCCGGCTTCATCGCAGCCGCAGACCCACGTTGCGCCCTGGGCAAAGCACTCGTCCTCTATGGCCCAGGGGTGCGTCATCTCACTCATTGTGCGTCCTCCACTGTTTCCAATGTAAAGGTGCCCAGCTTGCCACCCCGGAATTCATCCAGCAGAATCCGGGCCATCCGCTCGGTGTCCACCTCGGCGCCCCGCATGAGGAAGCCCCGCTTCCGGCCCGCCTTGGTCAGCAGGTCATAGCCGCTGTCGCCTTCTTCAATGGTGATTTTATACCGCTCGGTGACGGTGTCGGCATAGTGGGCGGCCAGGTACTCCATCAGGGCGCAGGCCAGCTCTTCGATGTCCATGACATCGTCCTTGATGGCGCCGGTAAAGGCCAGGCGCAATCCCACGTTTTTATCGTCGAACTTGGGCCACAGGATGCCGGGGGTGTCCAGCAGCTCCAACGTCTGGTCCACCGGCACCCACTGCTTGGTGCGGGTAACGCCGGGGCGGTCCTCCGCCTTGGCGGTTTTACGGTGGGCCACCTTATTGATAAAGGTGGACTTGCCCACGTTGGGGATGCCCAGCACCATGACGCGGACGGTGCGGCCCACCTGGCCCTTGGCCTCCCAGGCGGCGATTTTATCCTTAAGCAGCGCTCGCACGGCGGCGGGGAACTGATTGGTGCCGCCGCCGCCCTTGGCGTTGGCCTCCAACACGGCGTAGCCCTTCTCCCGGAAGTAAGCGGCCCAACGCTTCGTCTCACGGGGGTCGGCCTGGTCCACCCGGTTGAGGACGATCATGCGGGGCTTTGCCCCCACCATTTCGTCCACGTCGGGGTTGCGGGAGGACAGGGGGATGCGGGCGTCCACGATCTCGCACACGGCGTCCATGTTGCCGATTTCGGCGGTGATCATCCGCTTTGTTTTTGTCATGTGGCCGGGGAACCAGCTCAGGCTGTCGATCTGCAAAAGATCACCTCCAAAAAATTACAGTATAGTATACCATACTTTTATAAAAAAGGAAAGAAAAAACCGTCTGCCGGTGAAGGCAGGCGGTTTCTCTTTTCTCGAATGGCTTACAGCTTCTCGCGGATCTTGGCGGCCTTGCCGACGCGATCGCGCAGATAGTACAGCTTGGCGCGGCGCACATAACCGTGACGCACAGTCTCGATATGATCGATAGAGGGAGAGTGCAGGGGGAAAACCTTCTCCACGCCCACGCCGTAAGAGATACGACGGACGGTGATGGTCTCCTCGATGCCGCCGTGCTTCTTGGCAATGACGATGCCCTCAAAGACCTGGATACGCTCGCGGGAGCCTTCCTTGACCTTGACGTGCACGCGGACGGTATCGCCCACCTCCACTGCGGGAGCCTCTTTGGTCAGCTGCTTTTCGTTGAATGCCTTCATGAGATCCATGGATATTATCCTCCTATATTATAGGCGTTCATGCTGCCATTTCAGCGGCGCTCATCCTTTTCGGAGCGCCGGCAACAGAGGACCACCCTTTTAACGCCATGATAGAATACCATAAGGTGGAGGGAAATGCAAGTGTTTTTTTGAAAAAATGGGGAATTATCGGAAATCCTCGCCGTTTTCATCCATAATGCGGCGGCGGCGGACACGGACGAAGTCGGGCGTCAGGGCCGGCAGATGGGCGGCGATGGCCTTCTCCAACAGCTGGGGGTTGAGGCCGGGGTTCTGGGCCTGCACCACCACGGTGGCGTAAATGGCCTTCTCCCCTGCCCGCAAGTCCACAGATTGCAGCATGGGCGCGATATCCACCTGGGCCAGCTCCTTGCGCTTGGTGCGCTTTTCGATGATAAGCTCCTCCCGGGCAAACAGGGCCTGCAGCGCCTCCACCGCGCCTTGGGGCACGCCGCCGTCATAGAGCAGCTCCATATCGGCCTGGAGAAACGCCAATTCCCGGATGGGCCGCGTGGCCTCGTAGCAGTCCAGCACACGGATGCCGGTGGGCATGCCGGTATTCAGCTTCTCGGCGATGCCCCGGCCGTCGCTGTGCTGGGTCACCTCGAAGTCCAGCAGCTCGCAGTCGCTCTGCTGGCCTACCGGCAGGGGCAGGACGATGGACAGGATGGGATGGGGGTGATAGCCCTGGGTGTGCTTGATCTCCAGCTCCGTGCGGGGAAAGACCCGCTGGAAGGTGCGCATCAGATCCAGATGGGAGATATAGGACGCCTGGGCCTCCTTGACAAACAGAAGACGCAGCTTAGACATCGCACTTCCCCCCTACCAGACGATTGGCGCCGCAGCCGTTGCAGCGGGTGCGGCAGTCCGGCGTGGTGACGCCGGCTTTGGCGTTTTCATACTCCCGCCAGAGATAATTCTCGGTGACGCCGCTGGAAATCATGCTCCAGGGCATGATCTCGTCCTTTTCCCGGCGGCGGTAGGCGTAGAAAGCGGGGTCCACGCCGCACTCGGCAAATGCCTCCTGCCACCGCGCCAGGGAGAAATAGTCCTCCCAGGCGTCCAGCTTGGCGCCCTTGCGCCAGGCGCATTCCAGCACCTTGCCCAGGCGGCGGTCGCCCCGGGCCAACACCGCCTCCAAAAAGCTGGTGTCGCCGTCATGCCAGTTATAGGTGACGGTTTTGGTGTTGATGGCCTCCCGCAGCAGCTTCACCCGGCGCTCGTATTCCTCCCGGGTAATCTGGGGCTCCCACTGGAAGGCGGTGTGGGGCTTGGGGACAAAGTAAGAGGTGGAAACCGTGATACGGACGCCACGCTGCTTGTTGGCGGCGGACTCACGCCAGGCGTGCATCACCCGGGCGGCCACGTCGGCGATGCCCAGCACATCCTCATCGGTCTCCGTGGGCAGGCCCAGCATGAAATACAGCTTCACGGCGCTGTATCCGCCGGCAAAGGCGGTGTGGCAGCTTTGGAGCAGGTCGTCCAGGGTTACATTTTTATTAATGACATCACGCAGACGCTGGGTGCCCGCCTCGGGGGCGAAGGTGAGGCCGGTTTTGCGGCCCTTGGCCAGACGCTGCATCAGCGACATGGAGAAGTTGTCCGCCCGCAGGCTGGGCAGAGAGAGATTCACGTGCCGCTGCTGGCAGAAGTCCTCCAAACCGTCACACAGCTCCGTCAGAGGCGGATAGTCGCTGGTGGACAGGGACGAGAGGGTGACCTCCTGGTAGCCCGAATCGTTGCAGGCCTCCAGGCAGTACTGGGCGCACAGGTCACGGCTGCGGTTGCGGACAGGGCGATAGACGTACCCCGCCTGGCAGAAGCGGCAGCCCCGGATGCAGCCCCGGAACAGCTCCAGCATCACCCGGTCCTGGACGATCTCCGTGCTGGGGACGATGGTGCGGGTGGGAAAAAAGGACTTGTCCAGGTCGCGGACAATGCGCTTGACCACCCGCTGCGGCGCGCCGTCACGGGGGGTGATGGCGGCCACGGTGCCGTCGTCGTGGTAGGTCACGTCATATAAAGAAGGCACATAGATGCCGTCCAGCTGGGCGGCGGCCACCAGGAAGCGATGCTTGTCCCACCCCTCCCGGCGGGCCCTGCGGTGGAGCTCGATCAGCTCCGGCGTCACGTCCTCCCCCTCGCCCAGGGAGACGATGTCAATAAAATCCGCCACGGGCTCGGCGTTATACATGGCGGTGCCGCCGGCGATGACAAGAGGCGTCAAATCGGGCCGGTCGGCGCTGTGGAGGGGGATGCCCGCCAGATCCAGCATATTGAGAATGGCGGTGAAAGCCATCTCATAGCCAACGGAAAAGGCCACGATGTCAAAATCGGTGATAGGGTCGCCGGACTCCAGGGCAAAGAGGGGCATCTGCGCCCGGCGCATCTCCTCCTCCATGTCGCCCCAGGGGGCGAACACCCGCTCGCACCACACGCCGTCCATCTCGTTCATGACGCCATAGAGAATGCGCATGCCCAGGTTGGACATGCCGATTTCGTAGGTGTCGGGGAAGCAGAAGGCGACGCGGGTGTCCACATCTTTTTTATCTTTGATGACCGCGTTATACTCGCCGCCTACGTAGCGGGCGGGCTTTTGCACGCGGGGTAAAATGCGTTCCAATCGCTGATCCACGGTGGTTCTCCTTTGCACTGTGCAGACTTGACGAATTATTTTACCGAATTTCCGCTGTTTTGACAAGTCCTATTTCACGCAGCGAGCGCCAGAAAAGGGCCCCGGCGGCCAGGAGGAAAAAAGGCGTGCCGCCCAAGCGGAACAGCAGCCACGCCGCCAGGGCCGTCAATGCAGCCGACACAGCAAGGGACAGCGCGGCGCAAACCCGGTCCGCGGCATAGGGGCCAAGGGACCAGGCCAGGGCAATCCACATAAGGCGCTCGCCGTCCAAGGGGCGTACGGGCAGCAGATTATAGAGACCAAGCACTGTATGGACGCCGGCGTGGAGGTAGGCGCCCTCCCAGCGGCGGCCCAGGGCGGCAAAGGCGGCGGCACACAGCAGGTTCACCGCCGGGCCTGCGGCGGTGATGATGGCCTCCGCGCCGTAACTCATGACGTGGGTGAAGCGGATTTCCGCGCCGAACGGTGTAAAGGATAACCCCTTTAATGTGCCATTAAATAAACGTAAAACGGCGATGTGGCCCAGCTCGTGGAGGGCAGCGGCGCACAACAGCGCCGCCGTGAGACGAGGCTCGGCAAGGACGGCCACCGCCAGGGCGAACGCCCAGGTCAGCGGGGCCACATGAAGGTCAATAGGTGACATAGTAGATGGGATTGAGATATTGTGTGTCACGGTGGATTTCAAAATGGAGATGGGGGCCGGTGGTCTCGCCGGACTCGCCTACCTCCGCGATGGGGTCGCCCAGGCGGACGCTCTGGCCGGAGGAGGCGGTGATTTTGCTGCAATGGGCGTAGAGGGTGGTGTAGCCATTGGCGTGAGCCACCTCCACGTATTTACCCAGGTCGCTGCTCTCCCCTACCGCCAGCACGGTGCCGTCGGCAAAGCTGCGGATGATGGCGCTGCTTTCGGCGGCGATATCCAGGCCGTAGTGGAACCGCTGGTCGCCGCCAATGGGGTGGGCGCGGTAGCCGAAGGCGGAGGACAGGGTGCCGTCCACCGGGTCGGCATAGTCGAAGCCCAGGACGGATTGGAGAAGCTCCGCCTGGGGCGGGATGTTGTCCTCGGTGTAGGCCAGGGCGGTGCGGTCATTGGCCATGACGGGCACGGCGGCGGCGTCATCGGTAGGGCCGAACACCGCCACATAGGCGTCGTTGATGGCCTGGCCCATCTCCTCCCCGCCCACAGCCCGTCCCACGGCGGAAAAGGCGGCGGCGAAATCCGTTTCATTGCTGAGAAGCGCACGGGCGCGGCGGCTGTATTGCTCCGCCACGTCGGGATAGGCCACCTTGACACCCACCAACAGGGCGAACAGCAGGGCGCTGGCCAGGAGCTGGCGCATCCAGCGGCTGTTTGGCCGGGGCTCTTCTTCCCGCTTGCCCTGGGAATGGCGGCTGGATTCAAACTGCTGGCGAAAGGGGACGTGGTCACGGTCCACCCGGCGGCCGGCGGTGTGATAATCGGACATGGCGATTCCTCCTTTGTGACACAGGGTATGCAGGTGGCAGGGCGTTTAGAAGGGGAATTACCACTTGACAGGGCGGGATAAAGTCACTATAATGAAACGGCTGACGGGGTGTAGCGCAGCTGGTAGCGCGCTTGGTTCGGGACCAAGAGGCCGCGGGTTCAAGTCCCGCCACTCCGACCAGGAAGGGACTCTGATTGCATCATAATCAGAGTCCCTTTTCTTCTTCACAAATTGTGCGCTGTCTGTTATAATTGTGCCGATTCGTCGAGCGTTGTGGAGGAAAGCACGGTGAATGATTTTAACGAATATGTACGCGAGTGTTTATCCCCAGGCGGCCATATTGCCATAAAACCCATGATGGGTGGCTATCTTGTGTACCTTAACGGTAAGCTGATCGGAGACATTGGCGACAAAGAGCTGTTTTTAAAGAGAACGCCCACGTCGGACAGGCTTCTTGCCGACGCAGAACTGCGCTATCCTTACGAGGGGTCAAAGACGCTGATGCGCGTATTTGACCGATTTGAGGATGCGGGCTTGATTGCAGAATTGCTCTCGGGCATGTACGCAGAGCTGCCTGAAAGGAAACCCAAAAAAGCCAAGTGAAGGATTGCTGTCTTTTGAAAAGCGGCAATCCTGTTTTCATTGTATACGCAGGTAATATATGGTATACTGCGGTCATAACGACAAACGCGGGGCAGTACTGCGGTTATAGTCGATGTGACGGAGGGAAATGATATGATGGACATTTTGCATCAGCGGTTTGAAAAGCACCCCTGGCGGCATGAGGGCCTCCGGTGGGAGGACGTGGCGGCGCGGCTGGCCGCATCTCCCGAAGCGGTGGCGGCCCTGCAATGGATGGAAGAGACCGGCGGCGAGCCGGACGTGATCGGCGTGGAGGGCGGGCGGATCCTCTTTGCCGACTGCGCGGCGGAGTCCCCTGCCGGGCGGCGGAGCCTGTGCTACGACCAGGCGGCGCGGCTGGGGCGGAAGAAAAACGCCCCGGAGGACAGCGCCCTGGAGCAGGCCGCGGCCCACGGTATCGCTCTGCTCACCGAGGCGCAATACCGCGCCATGCAGGAAAAGGACGCCTACGACCTGAAAACCTCCAGCTGGATCGCCACGCCGGAGGACATCCGCCGCCTGGGCGGGGCGCTGTTCTGCGAGCGGCGGTATGACGCCGTGTTCACGTTCCACAATGGCGCCGACTCCTATTACGGCGTCCGGGGCTGGCGGGGCGTGGTGGCACTTTAAGCGGCACTGTAAAACCATTTGCGAGGAGGAACGGGTATGGCACTGGATACGGCTGTTACACTGCGAAACAAGGTGATTTATTCCGTATTTGTGCGGAATTACAGCGAAAGCGGCACCTTTGACGGGGTGCGGCGGGATTTGGACCGCATTCGGGACCTGGGGGTGGACATCATCTGGCTGATACCCATTCACCCCATTGGCAAGGTGCATCGCAAGGGTAGTCTGGGTTCCCCCTACGCCATTGCCGACTACCGGGCCGTCAACCCGGAGTACGGCACCATGGAGGACTTTATCGCCCTGGTGGATGCCATTCACCAGCGGGGCATGCAGTGCATCATCGACGTGGTGTACAACCACACCGCCCATGACGCGGTGCTGCGTCAGGCACACCCGGAGTGGTATTATCATCGGCCTGACGGCAGCTTCGGCAACCGCATCGGCGACTGGTGGGACGTGATTGACCTGGATTACCGCCAGGCGGCGCTGTGGGACTACCAGATCGAGACGCTGCGATACTGGGCGCGGTATGTGGACGGCTTCCGCTGCGACGTGGCGCCGCTGGTGCCCATCGCCTTCTGGCAGCGGGCCAGGGCGGAGGTGGCCCAGGTGCGACCCGGATGCCTGTGGCTTGCCGAGTCCGGCGACCCGGAATTTGAGCGATACTGCCGCAGCGTGGGGGTGGAGTTTGCCGACGATACGGCGCTGTATACCGCCTTTGACCTGTGCTATGACTACGACATCTATCCGGTGTACCGGGACTGCGTCACCGGGGCGGGAACGGCGGAGGGCTACGCCGAGGCCATCAACCGCCAGGAGGCTACATACCCCGCCAACTACGTGAAGGCCCGGTTTCTGGAAAACCACGACAAGCCACGGGCCGCCTTTTTGCTGCCGGAGGGACGGCTGCTGCGGAACTGGACGGCGCTGCAGTACTTCCAGAAGGGGACTGCCCTTGTGTACGCCGGGCAGGAGGCGGGCTGCCGCCATCTCCCCTCCCTGTTTGACAGGGACACCGTGGCGTGGCAGGGAGAATATGACCTTGCGCCGATGATGCGGCAGCTCTACGCCATCAAGCAGCGGGAAATCTTCGCCGCGGGGCGGTACCACGCAGCGGCCCGGCCCCTGGATTTCATGGTGTGTACCTACACCCCGGAGAACGGGGCAGAGCCACAAATGGCGGGCGTTTTCAGCCTGCGGGGCCAGTGCGGCGCCGTGGAGGTGGGCAGTCTGGGCGTGGCAGATGGGACGTACCGGGAGCTGCTCTCCGGCGAGACGGCGGACGTGGTGCTGGGGTACGTGTCCTGCCGGGGCGAGCCTATGATTCTGGAAAAGGCATAAGATGCAACGGCGCGGCGACGGCTGCGCCGTTTTCCTTTGGGGGAATGACGAAAACGCCTTGCATTTTGGTGCAAATTCCGATATACTAAATTGATTTTATATGCGCGCTATGGCGCAGACGGAGGAAAACCGCTTTGTCCACCATCATTACTGCCATCGACCCCCACTCCCCGGCGGAGCGCGCCGGGATTCGGGTCGGCGAACGGCTCACGGCTATCAACGGTCACACGGTGGTAGACGTGCTGGATTACCGATTCTACGGCTACGACGCGGAATGCGACGTGGTTTTGGAGGAGAAGGGCCAGACACGACAAGTGCATATCCGCAAGGCAGAGGGGCGCGACCTGGGGCTGAACTTCGAGACGTACCTGATGGACACCATGCACCAGTGCGCCAACCACTGCGTGTTCTGCTTCGTGGACCAGATGCCCCCCGGGATGCGGGAGAGCCTGTACGTGAAGGACGACGACGAGCGGCTTTCCTTCCTGCTGGGGAACTACACCACGCTGACCAATTTAAGTGAGCGGGAGGCCCAGCGGATCATCGACCTGCACATCTCCCCTATCAATGTGTCGGTGCACACCACCAACCCACGGCTGCGCTGCACCATGCTGGGCAACAAGCACGCCGACGTCTCGCTGGACTACATGCGGCGCTTCGGCGTGGCGGGCATACAGATGAACGGGCAGATTGTGGTTTGCCCGGGATGGAACGACGGCGACCAGCTGCGGCGCACCATGTCCGACCTGATGGAGATTGGCTTTTACAGCTGCTCGGTGGTGCCGGTGGGCATCACCAGGCACCGCCGGGGCCTTGCCAAGTTGGCTCCGGTGACGCGGGACACCGCCCGGGAAATTATCGCCATCGCCGACGAGTTTGGCGAAAAGTGCCTGCGGGAAAAGGGCACGCGGATGTTCTTCTGCGCCGACGAGCTGTATCTCAAAGGGGAGCTGCCCCTGCCGGAGGACGACTACTACGAGGAGTACCGGCAGCTGGAAAACGGCGTGGGGCTGCTGCGGTCGCTGGAGCAGGAGTTTATGGCGGCGCTGCGGGTTGCCGATGTGCCTGCCTCCCCCGCCCCGTTTACCATTGCCACCGGCGTGTCGGCGGCGCCGTTTCTTACGGAGCTGCTTCGGCGGGCCCAGGCGCAGTTCCCTGCCATACAGGGCAAGGTGGTGGCGGTGGAGAACGATTTCTTCGGCCACACCATCGACGTGGCGGGGCTGCTGACAGGGCAGGACATCGCCGCGCAGCTCAAGGGCCAGATGCTGGGGCGGCGGCTGCTGATTCCGCTGCACATGCTGCGCCACGGCGAAACCGTATTTTTAGATGATTACACCACCGAGCGCCTGGGGCGGGAATTGGACGCCGCGGTGCAGGTGGTGGGGCTGGACGGCGGAGATCTGCTGGACGCCATGACAGAAAGTGAGTGATACCATGTCAAAACCTATGATTGCCATTGTGGGCCGGCCCAACGTAGGCAAGTCCATGCTGTTTAACAAGCTGATCGGCCAGCGGCTGAGCATCGTGGAGGATACCCCCGGCGTGACCCGGGACCGCATTTACGGCGAGAGCGAGTGGTGCGGGCGAAAGTTCACGCTGGTGGACACCGGCGGCATTGAGCCCAACACCGACAACCAAATTCTGGCCTTTATGCGGGAGCAGGCCCAAATCGCTATCGACAACGCCACGGTGATCGTGTTCGTCACCGACATCAAAACCGGCATGACCGCCTCCGACCAGGAGGTGGCCAACATGCTGCAGCGCTCCGGCAAGCCCATTGTGCTGGCGGTGAACAAGGTGGACGGCACCGGCACCGTGGACCCGGAAATCTACGAATTCTACAACCTGGGCCTGGGCGACCCCATTGCGGTGTCCGCCGTCCACGGCCACGGCACCGGCGATCTGCTGGACGCCTGCCTGCAATACTTCCCGCCTGAGGACGAGGGGGAGGACGAATCCGACGTGGTGCAGGTGGCCATTATCGGCAAGCCCAACGTGGGCAAATCCAGCCTGACCAATCGTATCCTGGGCCAGGAGCGGGTGATCGTCAGCAACGTGGCGGGTACTACCCGGGACGCCATCGACAGCTATTTTGAAAACAGCTTTGGCAAATACAACTTCATTGACACCGCCGGTATGCGGAAAAAGTCCCGTGTGGAGGACAATATTGAGAAGTATTCCGTGCTGCGGGCCACCATGGCCATTGAGCGCAGCGACGTGTGCCTCATCCTCATCGACGCCCAGGAGGGCGTGACGGAGCAGGACACCAAGGTGGCGGGCCTGGCCCACGAGGCGGGCAAGGCGTGCATCATCGTGGTGAACAAATGGGATCTGGTGGAGAAGGACGACAAGACCATGGACCACATGCGGGAGGACATCCGCCGGGATCTCAGCTTTATGACCTACGCCCCCATCCTGTTCATCTCCGCCGCCACGGGGCAGCGGGTGAACCGGCTGTTTGAGCTGATCAACTACGTCAACGACCAGTCCGCCACACGCATCACCACCGGCATGCTCAACTCCGTGCTGGCGGACGCCCAGACCCGGGTGCAGCCCCCTACCGACAAGGGAAGGCGGCTGAAAATCTACTACATGACCCAGGTGGGCGTGAAGCCGCCCCACTTCGTGGTATTCTGCAACGACAAGCAGCTGTTCCACTTCTCCTACAAGCGCTATTTGGAGAACCAGATCCGCGGCGTATTCGGCCTGGAGGGTACGCCCATCATCATGAGCATCCGTCAAAAGGGCGAGGAGGAATAAACCATGTTTCGGGTATTCGTCACCTGTGTGATCGTGCTGGTGTCCTATCTGCTGGGCTGCATCAACGGCTCTGTGATGACCTCTCACTTTATCATCAAGGATGATGTACGCAAGCACGGCAGCGGCAACGCCGGCCTTACCAACTTCTACCGCACCTACGGCGCCAAATACGCCCTGATGGTCATCGGCCTGGACATGGGCAAGACGGTGGTGGCCTGCCTCATCGGCGGCTTCATGTTCTCCCATCTCTTCGGCGACTGGACGTTGGGCGTGCTGCTGGGGGGCCTGGGCTGCGAGCTGGGCCATGTGTTCCCGGTGTTTTTCGGCTTCAAGGGCGGCAAAGGTATTCTCTCGGGCAGTATGCTGGCCATCCTGCTGGGCTGGAAGGTGGCATTGGTGGCCTGGGGCGTGTTCATGCTGCTGTGGGGGCTGACGCGGTACGTGTCGCTGGGCTCCCTGGTGGCGGCGGTGAGCCTGCCTATTACGGTGTACTTCTTCCTGGGGCACAATTGGGTGTACACGGCGCTGGCCTTCTTTATGGCGGCGCTGGTGGTCTTTTGCCACCGGGAGAACATCGTGCGGCTGCTCCATGGCACGGAGAATAAGTTCAAATGGCACGTGAATCCCGTCACCCCCGACGACAAGAAAGACGAGGCATAACCCATGAAAAAGACGAACCAGGTGCGGCAGGTGGTGTTCCCGGTGCTGGCCGCCCTCATCTGGGGCACGGCCTTCGTGGCCCAGGACGTGGTGGCGGACAGGATCGACGCCTTCACCTTTAACGCACTGCGCAGCGCGGTGGCGGTGGTGGTGCTGCTGATTATCATCCGGATTTTTGACCGCTTCAGCAAGGATAAGCCCCAGCGCACCGAGGCGGAGAAAAAGCAGGACCGCAGGCAGCTTTTGTGGGGCGGCCTGTGGTGCGGCCTGGCGCTGGGCGTGGCCTCCAACTTCCAGCAGGCGGGTATCGGCGCCGGAACGGACGCGGGCAAGGCCGGGTTCATCACGGCGCTGTACGTGGTGCTGGTGCCGGTTTTCGGCCTCTTCTTCAAGCGGAAGGTGAGCCTGCCGGTGTGGATTGCGGTGGGTCTTTCGGTGGTGGCGCTGTACTTGCTGTGCATCAAGGGGGACTTCTCCCTGACCCCCGGCGACCTGCTGATTCTCTGCTGCGCGGTGGTATTCGCCGCACATATTCTTATCATTGACCACTTTACCGCCACGGTGGACGGCATCAAGCTGTCCTGCGCCCAGTTCTTCGTGTGCGGCGTGGTGTCCGCCCTCGGTATGGTGCTGTTCAGCCACCCCGATTGGAACGCCGTGTGGGAATGCGCGGTGCCCATTTTGTTCGTGGGCGTGTTCTCCAGCGGCGTGGCCTACACGCTGCAGATCCTGGCCCAGAAGGACTCCAACCCCACGGTGGTCACCATTCTGCTGAGCCTGGAGAGCGTGTTCGCCGTGATTGCAGGGGCGCTGATTCTCCATCAGAAGATGACGCCCCGGGAGTACGCGGGCTGCGTTATCATGTTCATCGCGGTGATTCTGGCCCAGTTGGAATTCCCCATTAAGAAGAAAAACGCTGAAAACATGTGATTTTTGCATAGAAAAAGCGCCCCGGCTGTGCCGGGGCGCTTCTTCTATGTACTATTTTAGAACAGACTGACCTGGGAGGTATCCGCCATGCCGGCGAAGGCGCCCAGATTTTTCAACTGCTCGATGTGGGTCTTGGACAGCTTGTTGCAGCAGGTGGAGAACTCCTCGATGGAGATGAAGGTCTTCCCTTCCCGCTTGGCCACCGTGTCCAGCGCCGCCGCCTCGCCCAGGCCGTGAACAGTGACGAAGGGCGGCAGCAGGCCGTTTTCCGTGATTTTGAACATGGTGGCGTCGGAGTGCATGATGTCGATGGTGTCGAAGTGGAAGCCCCGGAGATAGAACTCGTAGCACACCTCCAGCGTCACCATCAGGTTCTGCTCCACGTCGGTGGCGTCCTTGTTGTTCTCAATCTCCTTGATTTTCCGCTTCACCGCGTCCAGGCCGGCGCAGCAATACTCGGCGTCGAAGGCCTTGGCGCGGATGGAAAAGAACACGGCGTAGAACGCCAGGGGGCGATGCACCTTGAACCAGGCGATACGGAAGGCCATCATCACGTAGGCCACGGCGTGGGCCTTGGGGAACAGATAGCCGATTTTGGCCAGGGAGCCGATGTACCAATCGGGCACGTTGTGCTCCCGCATGGCCTCCTCCCAGCCGTCCTGGAAGCCGCCCTTTTTCACCTTGCCCTTACGGACGGCCTCCATGATTTTGAAGGACATCTTGGGGTCAAGGCCCATGGAAATGAGATAGAGCATAATGTCATCACGGCAGCCCACCGTCTCCAAAACGGAGGCGGTGCCGCTGACGATCAGCTCACGGGCATTGCCCATCCACACGTCGGTGCCATGGCTGAAGCCGGACAAACGCACCAGGGTGTTGAAATTGGTGGGCTTGGTGTCCATCAGCATGCCGCGGGTGAAGCGGGTGTTGAACTCCGGGATGGCCACGGCGCCGGTCTCGCCCAGAATCTCGTCATGCTCATAGCCCAGCACCTTGGAGGAGGTGAAGATGCTCATGGTGTCTGCATCGTCCAGGGGGATGGTGCGGGCGTTGACCCCGGTGTACTCCTCCAGATACTTGATCATGGTGGGGTCATCGTGGCCCAGCATGTCCAGCTTTAAGAGGTTGTCCTCCATGCAGTGGTATTCAAAATGGGTGGTGCACTGGTCGGACTTGGGGTCGTCGGCGGGATGCTGCACGGCGGTGAAATCCTCTACGTCCATGTCGTCGGGGACCACCACCAGGCCGCCGGGGTGCTGGCCGGTGGTGCGGCGGACGCCTACGCAGCCGGTGGCCAGCCGCTTCAGCTCCGCGTTGCCGAACTCCAGGCCCCGTTCCTCCTTGTATTTCAGCACGTAGCCGATGGCCGTTTTATCTGCCAGGGTGCCGATGGTGCCGGCGCGGAACACCTGGGTCTCGCCGAACATCTCAATGGCGTGGCGGTGGGCCCGGGACTGGTATTCGCCGGAGAAGTTCAGGTCGATATCGGGCACCTTGCCGCCGCCGTAGCCCAGGAAGGTCTCAAAGGGGATGTCGAAGCCGTCCTTCACCAGCTTGGTGCCGCAGTGGGGGCAGTTCTTATCCGGCATGTCGGCGCCGCAGCCGTACTGGGGGTCCTGGTTGAACTCCACGTAGCGGCACTGGGGGCAGCGGTAGTGGGCGGGCAGGGAGTTGACCTCCGTGATGCCCGACATATAGGCCACCAGCGACGAGCCCACGCTGCCTCGGGAGCCTACCAGATAGCCGTTCTCCAGGCTGCGCTGCACCAGCTTCTGAGCCGACATGTACACCACGTCGTATTTGCCCAGGATGCTTTTCAGCTCCACGTCAAGCCGGTCGATAATGAGCTGGGGCGGGTTTTCGCCGTACAGCTCATGGCACTTGTCCCAGACACGCTGGTTTAGCTCCTGCTCGGAGTTCTCCAGCCGGGGCGGGAACAACGTGCCGGCGGGCAGCAGCTCGATCTCCTCTATCTGGTCGGCGATGTTCCGGGGGTTGTCGATGACCACCTCGTGGGCCTTTTGCTCGCCCAGGTAGGCAAACTCCTCCATCATCTCGGCGGTGGTCTTGAAGTAGATGGGCAGGCTCTCGTCAGCGTCGTCGAACTTTTTGCTGGCCAGCAGAATGTGGCGGTAAATCTCGTCCTCCGGCTCCTGGAAATGGACGTCGCCGGTGGCGCAGACGGGCTTGCCCAGCTCCTCGCCCAGGCGGACGATGAGGCGGTTATTCTCCCGCAGGGCCTCCACATCGGGCACGTCGCCGTGGCGCACCATGAACATATTGTTGCACACCGGCTGGATCTCCAGATAGTCGTAGAAAGAGGCGATGCGTTTCAGCTCATCCCAGTCCTTATGGTCGGCAATAGCTCTGTAAAGCTCTCCCGCTTCACAGGCAGAGCCGATGATCAGACCCTCCCGGTGGGCTATCAGCTCCGTCTTGGGGATGATGGGCACCCGGCGGAAGTACTTCAGGTTGGACGCGGTGACAAGCTGATAGAGGTGCTTGAGGCCCAGCTTGTTCTTGGCCAGGATGATAATGTGCTTGGGGAAACGATGGGTCTTGCTGCCCTGGGGACGCAGGGCCAGCATCTTTTCATTGATTTGCTGTAAATGGTCGATGCCCAGCTCGTCCCGCATGCGCTGGAAGAACGGGATGAGCATATAGCCCACCATGCCGGCGTCGTCGCTGGCACGGTGGTGGTTGAAGGCGGGCAGATCAAGATGCTCCGCCACGATGTCCAGCTTGTATTTGCCCAGCTCCGGCAGCAGATTCTGGGCAAGGATCAGGGAGTCCACGTAGGTGGGATGGAACTCAAGGCCTGCCTCGCGGCAGCCGGCCCGGATGAAGCCGATGTCGAACTCCGCATTATGGGCAGCCAGGGGACGACCGGCCACGAAGTCCAGGAAGCTGCGGAGAGCCTCGGCGGGCTGAGGGGCGTCGGCGAGCATGGCGTCGGTGATGCCGGTAAGGCCGATGATCTCCGGCGTCAGGCGGCGGCCGGGGTTCACAAAGGTCTGGAAGCGGTCGGTAATCTCCCCGTTTTTCAGCACCACGGCGCCGATCTCGGTGATGGCCTCGGCGGTGACGTCCAGGCCGGTGGTCTCAATGTCGAAGCAGACAATCTCGTCCTCGAAGGGCTGGTCCTGGGTGCCGTGGACCACGATCCTGTCGTCCAGATTGTTGACGAAGTAGCCCTCAATGCCGTAAAGTATTTTTATTTTACCCTTGGCGGTATGCCAGGCATCCGGGAAGGATTGGCACACGCCGTGGTCGGTGATGGCGATGGCGGGATGGCCCCAGGACACGGCCTGCTTGATGACGCTGGCGGTATTGGTAAGGGCGTCCATATTGCTCATCTGGGTATGGAGGTGCAGCTCCACGCGCTTCTCTGGATAGTCGTCCTTTCGGGCCTCGTGGGTGATTTTCACGATATTCTGGGGGCGAAGCTGCACGTCCTTGCCGTCACGGCTCAATTCCAGATAGCCCTGCACCCGAATCCACATGCCTACGGAAAGGGCGCTGCCCAGGGCCTGAGCCTCCTTCTCCTGGGTGTAGAGCCGGGCGGAGACGGAGCCGTGGTAGTCGGTCATGTCGAAGGTGAGGCACCACAGCCCCGGTCGGCGGGTCTCGTAGCTCTCCACAGCGAAGACCTTTCCCTCCACCACGATGCCGCCCACCTTCAGATTGTCGCCCTCCATGGGCACGGCCTTACCCTTAATCTCCTTGCCCATGATGATGTCGCCGCCCTTGGCGGCCTTCTCCTGGGCGGCGGTGCGGAAGGTCAGGCGAAGCTGCTTAATCTGGTAGTGGTCCATCAGCAGGTGGCGGATGGTGGACTGAGCGGCCACGGGGATGTCCTCCCCGGCGGCAATCTCCAGCTCCATGGTGCGGCTTTCGGCGTCGATGACGCCGCCCATCACCCGGGCATCGTGGAGCAGCAGCCGCACCTCACGGGGCGGCACAAAGCTCTCAAAGAATGTAAAAAACGGTTTACTATCGCACATATCTCTTTCCGTCTTTCTGCGGTTTACAGCTTGTCAATCTCCTCCATGAGGGCGTCCACAAGCTTGTCTTGCGGCACTTTGTAAAGGATTTCGCCTTTACGGAATACCAGGCCCTCGCCGTCGCCGCCGGCGATGCCCACATCGGCGCCCCGGGCCTCGCCGGGGCCGTTGACCACGCAGCCCATAACAGCTACGGTGATATTCTTGCGGCAGTTTTGCAGCCGCCGCTCCACCTCGTTGGCAATGGGAATCATGTCGTACTTGGTGCGGCCGCAGGTGGGGCAGGCGATAAGGTTGGGCCCCATCTGCCGCACCCCGGCGGCAGACAGGATGCGCTTGGCGGCATAGACCTCCTCCACCGGGTCGGCGGTGAGGCTGACGCGGATGGTGTCGCCGATGCCGCGGCACAGCAGGCCGCCGATGCCGATGGCGGACTTGATGACGCCCATGGTGGGGGTGCCGGCCTCGGTGACGCCCAGATGCAGGGGGTAGTCCGTCTGGGCGGAGAGCATGGTATAGGCCTCCATATTCACCGCCACGTTGCTGCACTTGACGGAGATACAGATATCGTCAAAGTCGGCGTCGTTCAATAGCTGTACATGGTGCAGGGCGCTGTCCACCAGCGCCTGGGCGGTAACGCCGCCGTATTGTTGCAGCAGATCTTTTTCCAAAGAGCCGCCGTTGACACCGATGCGGATGGGGATATGGCGGCTGCGGCACTCGTCCGCCACAGCCCGCACGCGGTCCTGGCCGCCGATGTTGCCGGGGTTGATGCGGATTTTATCCACCCCCTGCCGGGCACATTCCAGGGCCAGGCGGTAGTCGAAATGGATGTCGGCCACCAGGGGGATATGAATCTGCCGGCGGATGGCGCCGATGGACCGGGCGGCCTCCATGGTGGGCACCGCCACGCGGATAATCTCGCAGCCCGCGTCCTCCAGGGCGTGAATCTGGGCCACGGTGGCGGCTACGTCCTCCGTCTTTGTATTGCACATGGACTGGATGGCCACCGGGGCGCCGCCGCCCACGGGCACACCGCCCACCAGAATTTGCTTGCTCATATCATTTTACCTCTGAAACAGCTTCCACACGTCGCTGAACGTCACCAGCGCCATCAGCAAGAGCATCAGCGCCAGACCGCCCAGGTGGATATAATTCTCGAACTTTTCCGGCACCTGGCGGCGGAAAAGGGCCATGGAAACGGCATTTATCACCAAAAACAGCACCTTGCCGCCGTCCAGACCGGGGATGGGCAGCATGTTCATCACCGCCAGGTTGACCGCCAGCAGAGCACCGATATAGACGATGTTTTCAATGGCCTCGGCGGTGGAGGCGGACTGCTTGCCCACCTCGGTCATGGTGTTGACGATACCCACGGGGCCGCTCATATCCCGGACGCTGGCCTGGCCGGTGACCATCATCTTCAGCGACAGGCGCACCATGCGGGCAAAGTCGATGGCATTGTTCCAGCTAAAGGCCACCCGGGCGCCGAAGTTGGCGGGCTCGGCGCCGAAATGGAGGCCGAAGCCGGTATAGGGGTTGCCGTTCTGGTCCAGGTATTCCCGGCGCTCCATGGGGAAATCCCGGAGGGTGACGCGCCGGCCGTCACGGTCCAGCACCAGGTCGAAAGTGCCGTCGGTATTCATGCCCAGCAGCAGGCTGACATCGCTGTACACGTAGACCCGCTCGCCGTCGATGGACAGGATACGGTCGCCTACCTGCAATCCGCCCGCCTGCTCCAGAGGGCAATCCGTGGCAAAGGCCACGATGCGGGAGGTGTAAAAGCCCTGGGCCCCGGCGTAGAGCAGCAGAATCATCAAAAAACCGGCGATGAAGTTGGTGGCGGAGCCCGCCACAAACACCAGCAGCTTGGCCCAGAAGCCCTTATTGTTCAGCGCCCGGGGGTCGTCGGAGCTCTCCTCCTCCCCCTCCATGGCGCAGTAGCCGCCGGCGGGGATGAGCCGCAGGGAGTACAGCGTCTCCCCTTTTTGCTTCTGCCAAATGGCGGGGCCCATGCCGATGGAGTACTCATTGACCCGCACGCCGCAGGCTTTGGCCGCCGTAAAGTGGCCCAGCTCATGGATGGCCACCAAAAAGCCGAAAATCAAAATGGCGGCCAGAATATATACAATCGTCATAGCTTCCGTCCTTATTTAAGCATGGAGTACCGCTTGCCGGGCAAGACGGTCTGCTTCCAGTATATCCGCCAGGCTTGGCTGATATTTCACCGCCACGGCGTCAAGGGCCGATTCCACACGGCGGTGGATGTCGTTGAAACCGATTTCGCCACGGAGGAACTGCATGACCGCCTCCTCGTTGGCGCTGTTCATAATGGTGGTGGCGGTGCCGCCCTGGGCGGCGCACTGCCGGGCGATTTTCAAGCAGCGGAAGGCGTCCTCGTCCGGCTTGTGGAAGGTCAGGCTGCCGCATTGCAGCAAATCCAACGGCGGCTCCGGCGTGGGAGCGCGGTGGGGATAGGTGAAGGCGTAGCGGATGGGCAGCTTCATGTCCGGCGTGCCCAGCTGGGCAATCATGGCGCCGTCCACGTACTCCACCAGGGAGTGGACGATGCTCTGGCGGTGAATCACCGCATCCACCTGTGAAAGGGGCAGGCGGTAGAGCCGCATGGCCTCGATAATCTCCAGGCCCTTATTCATCAGCGTGGCGCTGTCGATGGTGATTTTGGCGCCCATGGACCAGTTGGGGTGCTTTAAGGCGTCCCCGGGGCCCATGGATTCCAATTCCTCATAGGTTTTGCCGAAGAAGGGGCCGCCGCTGCAGGTGAGAATCAGGCGGCGGATCTCCTTTTTGCTCCGACAGCCCCGAAGGCTCTGGAAGATGGCGGAATGCTCGCTGTCCACAGGGATAATCTCCGCGCCGCAGCGGTCCGCCTCGTCCATCACCAGTTCACCGGCGCACACCAGCGTCTCCTTGTTGGCCAGGGCGATGCGCTTGCCCTTGGCGATGGCCGCCAGGGTGGGCTGCAAGCCCACGCTGCCCACCACCGCCGTCACCACCGTGTCGGCCTCGTCCAGGGAGGCGGCCTTCACCAGGCCCTCCATGCCCCAGGCGATTTCCACGTCCACGTCGGACACTCGCCGGCGCAGCACGTCAGCGGCGTCCTGCCGATAAAGCACAGCAAGGCGCGGCCGAAACTGCCGCACCTGCTGCTCCATCAAATCCACGTTTTCATTGGCCGTCAGCGCGGCCACATGCAGGCCCAATTCCTGCACCACCTGCAGCGTCTGCCGGCCGATGGAGCCGGTGGAGCCCAGCAGGGAGATGGTTTTTGTCATGATTCGCTCCTTAATACAAAGGAATATATCGCAGCAGCATCCAGATGGCGGGCGCGGCGAAAATCACGCTGTCGAAACGGTCCAGCACACCGCCGTGACCCGGCAGCAGGCGGCCATAGTCCTTGATGCCGTACTCCCGCTTGATGCAGGAGAACACCAGGTCGCCCAACTGCCCCATGACGGCGCCCACCAGGCCCAGCAGGATGCACCACAGAATGTGGAGCTGCACCTCCGTCACCAGGAAGAAAATGATGCGGAACAGCACCATGCCCACCATGCCGCCGGCGATGCCGCCGAGAGAGCCCTCACGGGTCTTGTTGGGGCTGACGCGGGGGGCCAGCTTGTGCTTACCCAGGGCCATGCCGGTGAAAAGGGCCATGGTGTCGGAGGAGAAGGCGGCCACCAGGGGAATCAGCACCATGCCGGCGCCGTATTCCAGCAGCCGCAGCCGCAGCAAGCAGCCCAGGGCCAGGGGGATGGCCACACCGGCTGTCAGAATGACGCACACGTCAAAAAACCGTAGGCCGTCCTTTTTGCCGTGCTCCACCACCAGCGCCACAAACAGCAGCACCAAAAAGGCGGCGAACAGCCAGGGCATCAGCACCATGGCGGTGTCGCTATGGGTGGCCCAATAGGGCGAAAAGGTGAGCAGCACGCCCAAAATGGCGGCGATGCCGAACCACCGGGAGGCGATGGGCTTGGCGCAGGCGGCGGACAGCAGCTCGTGGGCCGCCACCACACACAGGGCCGAGAGCAGTGCGGCGGTGGCCCAGTGGGGCAGCCAGCACAGGATAAACAGCAGCGCGGGGATGCCCACCACGGCCACAAGTATTCTCTGTAACATCGGTACTCTCCCCTTACTTCACGCCGCCGAACCGGCGGTCGCGGGATTGATAGGCGATGATGGCGCGGTCCAGCTCGGCCTCGTCAAAATCGGGCCACAGCGTATCGCAGAAATAAAACTCGCTGTACGCCGCCTGCCACAGCAGGAAGTTGCTGATGCGCTGCTCGCCGCCGGGCCGGATCAGCAGGTCCGGGTCGGGGATGGCGGCGCTGTACAGGTGGCGCTGCAAATTCTCCTCGGTGAAGCTCTCCCCTGCCTCGGCTATGGCCCGGGCGGCGTGGAGAATCTCATCGCGCCCGCCGTAATTGAGGCAGATATTGGCCTGGTAGGGGCTGTCCAGCTCCCGGGAAATGGCCTCCGCCTTGTCGATCAGCGCCCGCAGCGGGGCGGGGATGGCGGAGAGGTCGCCCAGAAAGCACAGCTTGATATTCTCCCGGGCCATGGAATCGATGGCCTCGTGGAGATAGCGCTCCAGAAGGCCCATGATGGTGTCCACTTCCTCCTTGGGGCGGCGCCAGTTCTCCGTAGAGAAGGCGTAGACCGTCAGGTACGGCACGCCCAGGCGCTTGCAGTACTTGGCCACCTTGCGGAAGGTCTCCGCGCCAACCTTATGGCCGGCAGTGCGAGGAAGGCCGCGCTTCTTCGCCCAACGACCGTTGCCGTCCATAATGATAGCGATATGGCGGGGAAGGCGGCTCATGTCCACCTGCCCCGCCGTTTGATATAGTTGCTTGCGCTGCGCCATCAGACGCTCAGCAGCTCCTTTTCCTTGTTCTCCAGCAGCTTATCCAGCTCCTTGCAGCTGTCGTCGGTCAGCTTCTGCATGTCCTTTTCCACCATCTTCATCTCGTCCTCGGTGATCTCGGAGTTCTTCTGCTGCTTCTTGAAGGTGTCGATGGCGTCGCGGCGGATGTTGCGCACGGCCACCTTGCCGTTTTCGGCATACTTATGAATCTGCTTGACCAGCTCCTTGCGGCGCTCCTCCGTCAGCTGGGGGAAGCCCAGGCGGATGCTCTTGCCGTCGTTCTGGGGGTTGATACCCAGGTCGGACTCCTGGATGGCCTTCTCAATGCCTTTGAGGGCGCCGCCGTCCCAGGGGGTAATCACCAGGGTGCGGGGGTCGGGAGAGGCGATGGAGGCCAACTGGTTGATGGGGGTGGGGGTGCCGTAGTAGTCCACGCTGATGCGGTTGAGCACGGAGGCGTTGGCGCGGCCGGCGCGCACGGCGGCGAAGTCGCTGGCCACGGACTCGATGCTCTTCTTCATCTTCTCTTCAAATACTTTGTACTCGTCCTTCAACATAACTGACATCTCCTTTTATTCGGTGGTGTGTTTCTCTCAATGTTCGCCTACGATGGTGCCGATCTTCTCGCCCCGCAGCGCACGGAGAATGTTCTCCGGGTCCTTCAGCGCAAACACCAGCACGGGAATGTTGTTGTCCATGGAAAGGCTGGTGGCGGTGGTGTCCATCACCTGGAGGTGGCGGGCCAACACGTCCTCATAGGTGATGCTGTCGAACTTGACGGCGGCGGCGTTCTTGGCCGGGTCGCTGTCGTAGACGCCGTCGATATTCTTGGCCAGCAGAATCACGTCTGCGCCAATCTCCGCCGCACGGAGGACGGCCGCCGTATCCGTGGAGAAGAAGGGGCTGCCGATGCCGCAGCCGAAGATGACCACCCGGCCCTTTTCCAGATGGCGGATGGCTCGGGCACGGACGTAGGGCTCGGCCACGGTGCGGATCTCCAGGGCGGTCTGGACACGGACGTCCACGCCCTTCTGCTCCAGCACATCGGCCATAGCCATGCAGTTCATAGCGGTGGCCAGCATGCCCATGTGGTCGGCACGGGTGCGCTCCATGTAGCCCTCGCCGTTCTTGACGCCGCGCCAGAAGTTGCCGCCGCCGATGACGATGCCCACCTGCACGCCCATGTTGACACATTCTTTGATGACGTCGGCCACCCGGCCCATCACCTGGAAATCCAGGCCGAAATGCTTGTCGCCGGCCAGCGCCTCGCCGCTGATCTTCAGAAGTACGCGCTTATATTTCGGTTTATCCATGGCAAAATAACCCCCTTGTTGTCTACCCTATTCTACAATAATTCTCCCCCTTTGTATAGCCCAAAATCACAAAATCCCAGAATTTATTTTGCCGGGGGACACCATCTGTGGTATACTGCCGGTGAGAAAGGAGGCGGCGCGGATGGAGGTTTTATACGCGGACAGCCGTGTCATCGCCGTGGTGAAGCCGGTGGGGGTGCTGTCTGACCAGGTGCCGGCGCTGCTGCGACAGCAGATGGGCACGGACTGCTTTCGCACCGTACACCGGCTGGACGGCCAAGTGGGCGGCGTGATGGTACTGGGGCGCAGCGCAAAGGCCGCCTCGCTGCTGGGAGAGCAGATACAAAACAGGGCCGTGGAGAAGGAATATCTGGCCGTAGTGGAGGGGGAGCCCCCCGCCGAGGGACGACTCACCGACCTGCTGGGCCGGGACAGCGCAAGGCACGTCACCTACGTCTCCCCCACCCCCGGCAAGGACGTGCGCCAGGCGGCGCTGAGATATAGTGTTTTGGGGAGGTGTAATGGATTTTCCCTTGTCAGTATCCAGCTGGAGACGGGGCGCACCCATCAGATCCGCGTGCAGTTCGCCTCCCGGGGCTGGCCGGTGTGGGGCGACGGCAAATACGGCACGGCCAGAGATGCAGGCTCCATTGCCCTGTGGTGCCGCCGCATGGCCTTCACCCACCCGCAAAGCGGGGAGCGCATGGCGGTATCCGCCCTGCCACAGGGCACGCCGTGGGGACTGTTTGAAGACATTTTGGCTGATTTGGAGGCGGAATAGAATAGCGACACCCGGCAGGATATACCGCCTGCCGGGTGTGTTTTTATTTTCGGATAAACCGTTGGTCCGGGTCGTCGGCCTCCGTTTCCCGGGAAATGAACCGCTCCACCTGCATGTGGAGGTCGTATTTCTCCCGCAGAGCGGCGATTTGCCCCATGATGGGCGAGGCGTGGTGGGCGTCCAGAGCCGCCTGGTCGCGCCAGCGGTCGATGAGCAGCACCGTGTCGGGCCGGGCGGCGGGATAGTAGTAGTCATAGCCCAGGTTGCCCTCCCGGCTGCGAATGGCATCGGCCAGGCCGGAGGACTCCATTTCCTCCGCGAAGCGGCGGGCATTGTCCCCCGCGCCGGTATAAAAGAGATGAATGACCATCATTTTAGTTCCTCCTGCCGGCTGAAGCGCCACAGCATGAAAAATACGGCGAACACATACACGACGGACAGCAGAATATTGGGCACCATCAGCCCTCGCAGCACCACCATCAGCGCCACGAACACCGCCGTCATGGCGAGGATGGGCGCCAGGAAGCGGGCGGTTATCTCCATGTGGGGCTTGGCGAAGGTCTGGAGGGCAAAGAGGCACAGGAAATACAGCAGAAACGCCGCCAGCAGAAACAGGGTTTTGGGCAGCAGCGCCACCGATTCATCCCGCATAAATTCCAGGGCCGTGGTCATGAGATTCAGGCCGAAAATCAGGAAAATGTGAATCAGCATATAGTTGATGCCGGTGGTGCGCCGCTCCCGGTCGATGATTTTGTCATAGAGCAGCTCGTAGCAGCAGAGCAGACCCACCACGATGAGAAAGCTCATGCCGGAGAAGTAGACACTGCGCCAGGTGAAATCCCCCTCGAAATAGGAGGCGATGGCGATAATCATCTCGCCGAAAGTGAACACCACGTACAGCATGGCCCGCTCGGAGAGATGGGGAAAGTCGATGAGCTCCGCCCGGCTCTCGTCCGCCAGGAGGCGGGTCAGCACCATGCCGAACACGATGGGCACGGCGGACAGGGCCAGGCCGGTGCGGTGATACACCGGGATCACCAGCAGCACCAGCAGCGCTTCGCCGAAGAGGACGGTCATCATGTTGCGGATGGAGCGTACCTCGTGGGCCGCGCCCCGGTGGTGCCGCAGCTCAATGGCATACTGCGCGCCGATATTCAGCAGAATCAGCGCCCAGGCTATGTGATACTGGGTGTGGAAGGTCTCCCAGTGGAGCCTGGTGCCCTCGCCGATGTAGTACAAAAGGTACATATTCAGCACCAGGGCGATATGATCCCGGAGGCCGTTGCGGCCGTGCATATTGATGTAAAACGTGGAGAAATTCCAGATTTGGATAATGGCCAGGCTGCACAGGATGTAGGCCAAAAAGGTGTTGGTGCTGACAAAGCCCCCCTCCACATGGTGGAGCAGGGAGTTGTTACGGCCGATGATATAGACGAAAATCAGGTCATATATCAGCTCTAAATACTCTACTTTTTTCTCTTCTTTTTCCATAATGATTCCTTACTGTCGGCGCTCAATATGAACGCGGGGGTTCTCCGCTGCCGCGTCCTGAAACACGCGCAAAAAGCCTGCGGCGAAGCCGCTCTCCGGCCAGTTTTCAAGGCAGAGGGTGACATCCTCGCCCCGGGAGGTGAGGCAGTCGTAGAGGGCGTCCAGATTCCGCCCGTACCAAGTGGGGAAACGGAGCTGGTTGCAGAGATAATTGTGGAGTTGACTGGCGTTGCCGAATTGGTCGCCCCGCAGTGTCAGCGTCATGGCGATACCTCCCCATACAGCAGCGTAAAGCTGGCGTAGTGGTCCTCGGTGTAGTAAATCAGACCGTCGCTGGAATAGATGATGCGCTTGGCGCCACGGGAGGAGGCGCCCAATGTGTCGATGTCGCACTCATAATAGGTGCGGCCCGCCGCCTCCGGCAGCAGCCCTTCATAGTTGCCAAAACGGTCGCCGCCGATGCAGCAGCCGGGGGCGTAGACCTCCACCGAGCCGCCGCTCCAGCCCAGGTCCTGGGCCTGGCGCTTGGTGATGTAGTTCTGGGGCAGGGCGCCGTACAGATGGAGATACAGCGCCACGTCGTCCCGGCTGTCGTAGGTGCCGTTCTCGTCCAGCTGGGGCGTATCCTCGATCGGCGCTTCCGCCGCGGCGTCCTCCGCTGTGTCCACCAGGGGCAGGTCGGCGATGGGAATATCCTCCGCCACCGGGGCAGGTGTGGTGCCGCAGGCCGCCAGGGACAGCAGCAACAGCGCCGACAGCAGCAGGGCAAGGAATTTACGCATAAGCATCCCTCATTTCAATGAGACATTTTACCACAAATTGCCGCCGCAGGCAATAAAGAAAGCGGGCCGTAGCCCGCAGTTTCTTTATCATTTATCATTCCTCGCACAGGGCAAGGAATTCGTCCTCCGTCAGCACGGGAATGCCCAGCTCACGGGCCTTTTGCAGCTTGCTGCCGGCGGCCTCCCCCGCCACCACGTAGGTGGTCTTTTTGGACACGGAGCCGCTGGCCTTGCCGCCCCGCTTCGTCACCATGTCCTGGGCCTGGTCCCGGGTGAACCGGGTCAGCGCCCCGGTCATGACGAAGGTCATGCCGGCAAAACGGCTGTCAAGCTTTTCCTCTTTACAGGTCATATTCACCCCGGCCCGCCGCAGACGGGCCACCAAATCCTGGGACTGGGGGCTTTGGAGCCACTGGCGGATATACCGGGCCGTGATGCCGCCGATGTCGTCGATGGCGGTCAAGTCCTCCTCCGAGGCGGCGGCAAAGGCGTCGAAGGTGCCGAAATGGGAGGCCAGCACCTTGGCGGCCTTGTCCCCCACCTGTCGGATGCCCAGGGCGTTGATAAGCCGCCACAGGTCGTTTTCCCGGGACTTGGCAATGGCATTTACGGCGTTTTCCGCCGATTTTTGGCCCATTCTGTCCAAATCCTTCAGGTCGTCCACCGTCAGGTCATATAAATCCGCCGCCGTTTTCACCAGATGGTTGTCCACCAAAAGCTGCATCACCGCCGGGCCCAGGCCGTCGATGTCCATGGCGTTGCGGCTGGCAAAATGAGTGAGATTCCGCAGCAGCTGGGCGGGGCACTCCGCCCCGGTGCAGCGGATGGCGGCGCCGTCCTCATCACGGCTCACCGGCGCGCCGCACACCGGGCAGATGTCCGGCAGGAAATAGGGTGCAAGCACTGTAAGGCGTTTTTCCTTTACAACGCCCAGTACTTCTGGGATGATCTCCCCCGCCTTCTGCACCACCACCGTATCGCCGATGCGGATATCCTTCTGGGTGATGAAGTCCTGGTTGTGGAGGGTGGCGTAGGTGACGGTGGTGCCCGCCAGGCGCACGGGTGAGAGCACCGCCTTGGGCGTCAGCACACCGGTGCGGCCCACCTGCACCACGATGTCCTTTAAGAGCGTTTCCTTTTTCTCCGGGGGATACTTATAGGCCACCGCCCAGCGGGGGCATTTGGCGGTGCTGCCCAGGACGGCCCGGTCGGCCAGGTCGTTGAGCTTTACCACGGCGCCGTCGATGTCAAAGGGGAACGCCATACGCTCCTCCCCCAGACGGGCAATCTCCGCCAGGATGGCGGTGTCATCGCCCAGCACGGCGTGGGGGATAACAGGGAAGCCCTGGGAGGCCAGGTAGTCAATGGTCTCGCCGTGGGTGGTGAAGGTCTTGCCCTCTGCCAGTTGCAGATTGAAAACGGCGATGTCCAGCCGCCGTTTGGCGGCGATGCGGGGATCTTTTTGCCGCAGGGAGCCGGCGGCGGCGTTGCGGGGGTTGGCCATTAAGGGCTTGCCCTCGATCTCCAGGGCGGCGTTAATCTCCTCGAACACCGTGCGGGCCATGTAGACCTCGCCCCGGACGATGAGCCGGGGCAGCTTGTCCGGCAGCGTCTTGGGCAAGGCGGCAATGGTGCGGATATTCTCCGTTACGTCCTCCCCCACCCGGCCGTCGCCTCGGGTGGCGCCCCGGTAGAACACGCCGTCCCGGTACTCCACCGCCACGCTGAGGCCGTCCACCTTAGGCTCCACACTATAGCGCGCGGCGGGCAGTTCCCCGGCCACACGCTCCAAAAAGGCGCGGACCTCGTCCTCGTTGAACACGTCCTCCAGGCTCTCCAGGGGCACGGGATGGGCCACCTCGGCAAAGTCGTTCAGCAGCCTGTCACCCACCCGCTGGGTGGGGGAATCGGGGGTGACAGCCTCGGGGTGGGCCGCCTCCAGGTCCTGCAAGCGGCGGTACAGGCGGTCATATTCATAGTCCGGCATGGTGGGCGCGTCCAGGGTGTAATACAGCCGGGCGGCCTCGTTGAGCTGCTGCCGAAGCTGCTGAATCTCCAAAATCTCGTCCATAATGCTACCTCTTATCCGATGTTCATAATATATTCTTCGGCGTACTCGTCGGTGGTCTCCCGCTGACCCTGGAAGTAGGTATAGCTCTCCGGCACGCCGCCCACAATCACCGTTTCTGCCACGGTGATCTCGTTGCTGACCTTGGTATAGGTGCTGAAGCCCGGCAGAAGGATGCTCATATAGGCGTCCACCTGCAAGACGATGCGGTGGCGGGTCTGGTTGATGCCGGCGGCGGTAAAGGCGTCGCGGAAGGCGGCGGTGGTGGTGCCCACGGTCTGCATCCGCACTTTCAGCGACGGCCCCCGGCCCGCCAGCAGCGCAGAGCCGGTGAGGGTGCCCAGGGGGATGGAGAGCTCGCTGGTGGACACCTCGGACAGGCGCACCAGAACGTCGTCGGCAATCTTGTTTTGCAGGCGGTTTACCTCCGCCATGTTGCTGCGCAGGGCGGTGATACGGCCGTCGAAATCCTTTTCAAACGACACCAGATTATCATAATCGATGTCCCCGGTGGCGATGGCCTCGTTCACCGCCGCCACCACGATGCGATTCACCGTGTTGGACACCCGGGCCGTAGCCAGACGGGTGAGAATGGGCTTCATCTGCACCAGGGCCACAGCGGTCAATACCGTCAACGCAAGCAGCGTAGCCGTCAGCCAGAAAATCCGGCGCTGCCGGGGGCTGACGCCCACCGTGCGGAAATAGCCCATGCCCATCCCCCCTTACGGGAGGGTATGCGGCTATGGCTTATCCTTATTCCGCCCAGCCGTTGACGATTTCCTTATACGTCCTGCCCCGCACCATGAAGTTGGGGAACTGGTCGAAGGCGGCGCAGGCGGGAGAAAGGGTCACCACGTCGCCACGCTCGGCGGCGTCGCGGGCAGTCTCCACCGCCTTTTGGAAGGGGGATGCCTCCACAATGGCGGGGTGGCCGGGGGCGTAGCCGGGGGCGTTTTCCACCGCGGCGCGAATCTTGTCCGCCGTGGCGCCGCACAGCACCAATGTCTTCACGTGGGCCACAATCTCCGGACCGAGAACGTCGAAGGGAATGTGCTTATCGTAGCCGCCGGCGATGAGGATGACCTTTTCCTTAAAGGATCGGAGGCCGGCGATGCAGCGGCTGGGGCTGGAGGCAATGGAGTCGTTATAAAACCGGACGCCCCGCCAGGTGCGCACCAGCTCGATGCGGTGCTCCACACCTCCGAAGGTACGGGCGAAACGGGCGATGGTATCATCGTCCACCAGGCCGTCCACGGCGGCGATGGCTGCCATGTAGTTCTCCACGTTGTGGACGCCGGGAATCTTGATGTCGGAGGTCGCCATGATGCGGCGCTGGTTGCCGCCCCGGCGCACCATAATGTCCTCGCCCCGGAGGAACACGCCGTCCTCCACCTGGGACTGGCGGCTGAAATACCGGGCCCGGCCCACAGCGCGGGTGGCCTGCTCCCGGGTAATATCGTTATCCAGGTTGAAGATAGCTACGTCGTCCTTACTTTGATGGCGGAAGATGTTCTCCTTGGCGGAGACGTACTCTTCCATGCCGTGGTGCATATCCAGATGGTTGGGGGCCAGGTTGGTGACCACGGCGATGTGGGGGCTCTGGGTCATGGTCATGAGCTGGAAGCTGCTGAGCTCCAACACGGCGTAGTCCGTGGGCAGCATGTCGTCGGCCTCGCACAGCAGGGGGTGGCCGATGTTGCCGCCCACGTGGACGCGATAGCCCGCCGCCTTTAACAGCTCAGCGATGATGGTGGTGGTAGTGGTCTTACCGTCGGAGCCGGTGACGGCGATGATGGGACAGGGGCAGACCTTAAAGAAAACCTCCATCTCCGAGGTCAGCTCGCTGCCCTGCTCCACCGCCTGACGGATGGGCGCCACATCGGGCCGCAGGCCCGGCGTGCGGAAAATTACATCCTCGTGGATGCCCTCTAAATAGTCCTCTCCCAGCCGCAGGCGGCAGCCCTTGCGCTCCAATTCCTCCGCCAGGTCGCCCAGCTGCTCCCGGCTGCGCTTATCGCAGGCGGTGACGGAAATGCCATTGTCCAGCAACAGGTGCAGCAGCGGCGTATTGCTGACGCCGATGCCCACCACCGCCACGGTGCGGCCCCGTAAAGATGCCACGTATTCATGTAAGGTCATAAAAGACGCTCCTTATTCTCCATACTCTAACCAAGTATTATATCCCATCGGCGGAAAATATGCAACGGTGAGGTGGGGCGGGAAAAGCCCTGCACCGGTTGGGTGCAGGGCTTAGGTGTTACAATGTGATTTCCGTGACGTCCCCCACGGTGACGGGGCCGCCGATGGAGGCATCGATCCACATACCGCTGTCCCGGACTACGGTGGCCTCCACCGTGCCGGCGCTCTGGCGGAGGCGGTAGGTGAACTTGCCGTCCCCCTCCCCGCGGGAGGCTGCGAAGGCCGCCGCCATGGCACCGCTGCCGCAGCTGCCCTCAAAAACCAGGGTATCGGTGTCTACCACCTTCACAAGTGGTGTTAAGGTATCTCCCTTTACAAAGCAGACACCATAGGCATCCAGCGCACGGTAGGATTGGAAAATCGGCTCGGCGGCGGCGAAGAAATCACGGCTGGGCGCCACGTCATGCACCACCAGATGGGCAATGCCATCCAGGTCCACCAGCGTGGCGGGGGTGTCCCCCACCGTCACGTCTATCATCTTCCGGGGCAGGGGCATGGCGGCGCTGGCGGTGCCCACGTAGGTATCGGCCACCACCTGCACCAGGCTGCGGCAGCCGCTGACCCGCAGCAGCAGCTCCTGCCGCCCTATCAGCAGACTCTGCCGGGCCAGCAGCATGCCGTAGGCACGGGTGGCGTTGCCGCAAAACTCGCCGCCCATCATCTCCAGCACACCGTGGACGCCGGGAGGGCCCCGGTGGACGAAGCCCACCTGCTCCACGCCCCAGTCCGGCAGGGCCATCAATTTCGCCACAAGGGCCGGGCGCTCCTCTTTCGGCACGTCGGACAGCACCAGAGCGGTGATATTGCCCGCCGGGTCGGCCCGGACTACCTGAACCGTTTTCATCGTTGATAATTCCTCAAAAACTGGCGGGTGCGCTCCTCCTTGGGGTCGTCCATCACCTGGCGGGCGGGGCCCTCCTCTACGATGACGCCGCCGCTCATGAAGATGACCCGGTCGGCCACCTCCCGGGCGAAGGCCATCTCATGGGTGACGATGACCATGGTCATATGCTCGTCGGCCAGGGCGCGGATGACCTTCAAAATCTCGCCGGTCAGCTCAGGGTCCAGGGCGGAGGTGGGCTCGTCGAAGAAGAGAATCTCCGGGTCCATGGCCAAGGCGCGGGCGATGGCCACCCGCTGCTGCTGTCCGCCGGACAGCTCGCAGGGATAGGCGCTGCCACGGTCGCCCAGGCCCATTTTGTCCAGCAGCGCCCGGGCCCGGTGCTCCGCTTCCTCCTTACTGCGGCCCAACACGTGGATCTGGGCGTCGGTGAGATTTTTCAGCACCGAATAGTGGGGAAACAGGTTGAAATTCTGGAAAACCAGGCCGAATTTGCCCCGCACCTGCTTCAAGGTGGCCTTGTCGGCATAGACGGCGCGGCCGTTTTCGTCATTCTTGGCCGCGAAGATGCCGTCGTAGCACAGCTCCCCGGCGTCCATGTCGGTCAATAGGGTGGCACAGCGCAAAAGGGTGGATTTGCCGGAGCCGGAGGGGCCGATGATGGCCACCACCTCCCCTTTCTCCACGCTGAGACTGATGTCCTTCAAAACGTGGAGGGTGGCATCGGCAAAGCTCTTTTTGACGTGGGTCAGTTCCATGATTTTCATGCCGGTGCCTCCTTATTGATAGTAGTTCAGCCGCTTCTCGATTCTGCCCATGGCGAAGTCCACCACGCCGTTGAACACGTAGTAGAACACGCCCGCCACCAGGAAGGGGGTGAAGCTGGTCTGGGAGTTGGCAATCTGCTTGCCGATGGTGAACATCTCCTGGTAAGACACGGTGAAGGCCATGGAGGTGTCCTTCACCAGGGTCACCACCTCGTTAGTGATGCTGGGCAGGATGCGCTTGATGACCTGGGGCAGGATGATGCGGACAAAGGTCTGGAGCCTGGTGTAGCCCAGCACCTCCGCTGCCTCATACTGGCCCACGGGGATGGACTCGATGCCGCCGCGGTAAATCTCGGCGAAATAGGCGGCGTAGTTGATGGCGAAGGCCACCACTACGGGGATCAGCTTATTCCGGGCCACCCCGGCGCCGAAGAGATAATAGGGGCCGTAGGTGACGGCCAGTAATTGCAGCATCAGGGGCGTGCCGCGGAGAATGGAAATGATAAACCGGGTCACGCCGGAGACGATGCGGTTTTTGCTCATGCGCAGCAGCGCCACCACCATGCCCAGGGGCAGGGAGAACAGCAGCGTCAGAAAGAAAATGGCGCAGGTCTTGCCCAGGCCCTCGGCCAGCTTCACAATCATGGTCAGCAGTGTCATGTACGTTCCTCACAAAGCAGGGCAGCGCCTTCCGGGCAGCGCCGCAGCGTCACCCGGAAGGTGTTGTCGGTATTCAGATGGGGCGTTCCCTTACTTGTTAAGGAACACCAGGTTGTCGGGGCTGATATCGGGATATTTAGCGGCGATTTCGGCGTAGGTGCCGTTGCTCACCAGCTCCGCCACGGCGCCCTCGATGGCGTCGCACAGGGCCTGGTCGCCGCTGCGGAAGGCGATGCCGTACTGCTCGGCGCCCAGGGCCTCGTTGATGACGTTGAAGCCGGGGTTCTGGGCGGCATAGGCGGCTGCCACAGGCAGGTCTACGAACACGGCGTCCACGCTGCCGCCGCCCAGCTCAGTGAAGCAGCTTAAAAAGCTGTTGCAGATAATCAAATCGTCAAAGGAGGCGGCCAGATCCGCCAGGTCGTCCGCCAGCATGGCCTCGCCGGAGGTGCCCAGCATGACGGCCACCCGCTTGCCCGCCAGGTCGGCGGAGGAGGTGATGTCGCTGCCCTCTTTCACAAGCAGCACCTGGGTGTTGTCGTAGTAGGGCTCGGAGATCACATAGCCCGCTTCCTTCATGCTGTCCAGAATGGTCATGCCGGACCAGACGCAGTCGCACTCACCGGCGTCCAGCTGAATCAGCTTCTCGTCCCAGTTGACGGCGAACACCTGGAAGTCCCAGCCCAACAATTCGCAGGCGGCGGCGCAGACCTCTACGTCAAAGCCGGTGTACTGCCCGTTGTCCCCCAGGTAGCTGAAGGGGGGATACTCCGGGTCAACGCCCATGGTGAAAGTCACCTTTTCCTCGTCCACGGACGAGGCGTTATCCTTGCTGCCGCATGCCGCCAGGCAACACACCATGGCCAGGGCCAGCACAAATGCAAATACTCTTTTCATCATCGTAATCCTCCATTAAAATCGCGGAATGGGTCGCTGTGATTTATTACGCTATTACTTTAACACTTTATCACGCTAATGTAAAGATGTGAATATGATGATTCGCAACGAGATACAGAGCGGGAAATTGTGGAAGTTAAACAAAATGGGCGGCGGTAGTACTGCCGCCGCCCCTCAAAAAAGCATCGCAGATTTCGCGCCAGAGGCGCGAACCCATAATCGAAAAAACTGACGACATGTACCCCAAGGGCACTGGCTCCACATACCGCTCATTCTTCGCGGCGTGTCGCTGGCGCGCGTCAGTTTTTTCACTTCTCAGGCTACGAAGTGTACGAATAGTGCGCCTTTGGTGCACTATTCGTGCGCGTAGTAGACTGCAATCCCATTGTCAAAAAACGGCATGGCCGTTTTTTGACAGACGCAGGCAGCGCCGGCGGTTTACGCAGGCGCTGCCGTATCTGTTGCGAGATGGTCTGTAAGCCGGGTTCTGTCTTGACAGCCATCTATCTAGGCGCATCGTTGCCGATACGCTCCAGCCACCTCGGGGACGGCCGGGCCAGCCTCATGTCCCCATAGCGGTGTTGCTCCGGATAGAGTTTACAGCATCGGACTGTCTCCAGCCGACGGGTGAGCTCTTACCTCGCCTTTCCACCCTTACCCCGCCATGCGGCAGGGCGGTATCTCTCTGTTGCACTTTTCCTGAAGTCGCCTTCGGCGGGCGTTACCCGTTATCCTTGCCCTGTGGAGCCCGGACTTTCCTCATGGGCCAGCTTTCGCTTGACCCCCGCGGCTGTCCGACCAACTCGCGCCACACATTATAAATAAAAAGCGCCCCCCTGTCAATCCGAGATTTTCCGCCCCTCCCCTTTCGTCAAATTCCCATTTGAATAGCAGTATTTGCAAATAGATGGGCATTTCCTGTGGTTGACGGGCAAAAGATAACCATATATACTGGGTGTAACCGTAGGCAATGGCAGCTTTTGCCGCCCTGCCCGCCATACTGCGCCGAAAAGAGGTGGCCTCGTCCCATGCGCTTTTGGAAGATGAACGGAGCCGGCAACGACTTCATTATCCTCAACAATCTGGACGGCGCCCTCTCCCACGACGCCCTCCCCGGCATCGTCCGCATCATCTGCGAGCGTCACCTGTCTTTGGGCGCTGACGGCGTCATGGTGGTGGAGCCGTCGGACAAGGCCGACTTCCGCATGCTGTTCTTCAACTCCGACGGCAGCATGGGCGAGATGTGCGGCAACGGCGCCCGGTGCATCTGCCGCTACGGCTATGAAAACGGTCTTGCCGGCCACACCCAGACCATCGAGACCACCGCCGGCATCGTCACCGGACAGCGTATTGACCCCAGCCTCTACCGCATCCGTCTCAACGATCCCTCCGTGCTGGAGCGCCGTGACGTGGCGGTGGACGGCATCACCTACCGCTGCACCTACGTGGAACTGGGCGATCCCGGCATCCCCCACGCCGTGGTGCCCATCCCCCACCTGCGGGACGCCGATCCCCAGTGGCTGTTCGATTTGGGCCGCAAGCTGCGTTACCACCCCGCCTTCCCCAAGGGCGCCAACGTCAACTTCTATGAGCTGACCGGGCCCGACGCCGTGTTCGAGCGTACCTGGGAGCGGGGCGTGGAGGATTTCACCTACGCCTGCGGCACCGGCACCGGCAGCGTTGCCGCCGTGCTGACGCTGGAAGGCACCGTCAGCGGAAGGCAGGTGTCCTTCACCACCCGAGGCGGTACACTGATCATGGACGTGTGCCACACCGGCGGGCATATCGACGCCCTCTACCTCACCGGCCCCACCAACGTGGTGGCCAAGGGGGAGCTGACCGACGAGGCCCTGCCCCGATAACCCCGTATGAAAGCAGGCATTGCTTCATAACATATCTTTGATCCATTTTGTAGGAGGAAGAGAAAACATGAACAAAAAAGACGTGGTAAAGAATTACCGCTTCCTGGCGATCATGCTGTGCGCCATGATCCTGGGCTGTGTGGTGGGCTTTGCGGCCCCCGCCTTCGGCAACAGTATCGCCTTCTTGGGCAAAATCTTCATCAACATGATGTTCTGCGTGGTGGTACCGCTGGTATTCTCCTCCATCGCAGGGTCCGTGGCCAATATGCGCTCCCGCAAGCGTGCCGGCAAGATTTTGGGCACCACCGTGGCCACCTTTGTGGTCACCGGCGCCATCGCCGCCCTCATCATGTTCGTGCTGATGAAGATCTTCCCCCCGGTGCTCACCGCATGGGAGACCGTGCCCAGCGAGGAGATGGGCGACTACGCCTCCATCCCCGACATGATCGTTAACTTCTTCACCGTCAGCGACTTCACCGGCCTACTGAGCCGCCGGGCCATGCTGCCCCTCATCGTGTTCTCCCTGCTGTTCGGCTTCGCCGTGAACCTGAACGGCGGCCCCGAGACCCTGGTGGCCAAGTGGCTCAACGACCTGACCAACGTGATGCTGAAGTTCGTCAAGATCATCACCTATTACGCCCCCGTGGCCTTCTTCGCCATCTTCGCTGACCTGGTGGCCTCCTACGGCTCCCAGATCACCGCCGCCTACGGCCGGGCCATGCTGGTGTACTACCCCCTGTGCCTGCTGTACGTGTTCACCGCCTTCCCCCTGTTCGCCCGTTTCGGCGGCGGCAAGGGCGCGGTCAAGACCATGTTCCGCCATATTGTGAAGCCCGCCGTGGTGTCTCTGGGCACCTGCTCGTCCGTGGCCACCATCCCCACCAATCTGGAAGAGGCGGAGGCCACCGGCATCAGCAAGGACGTGGCCGATATGGTGATCCCCCTGGGCGCCACCATGCACATGGACGGCTCCTGCTTCTCCTGCGTGCTGAAGATCGCTTTCGTCTGGGGCGTGTTCGGCCAGAGCCTGACCTGGGATAAGCTGATCCCTATCATTCTGGTGGCGGTGCTGTCCAGCGTGGGTATGTCCGGCGTTCCCGGCGGCGGCTACATCGGCGAGTATATCATCTGCTCCATCTTCTTCCCCAACCAAATGGAGCTGGCCTTCCCCATCCTGGTGATGATCGGCAACCTGGTGGATCCCCCCGCCACCATGATCAACGCCTCCGGCGACTACGTGGTGAGCTACATCGTGTCCCGGTTCGTGGACGGCAAGGACTGGCTGCAAAAGAAGCTGGCCGCCGAGAAAACCGCGGCATAAATGGGTATCGAATAATGCAAAAGCAGCGGGCTTGCGCCCGCTGCTTTTCATTATAGATTAGTAATTAACGGCCCACAAAGCCCACCTTGCGGTAGACCTTGGACAGGGTCTTGTTGGCAAGGTAGGACGCGCGCTCCGCGCCGGTGCGGTACACGCTCTCCAGATACGCCTTGTCGGCCATGATGCGCTCCGACTCCTCCCGGATGGGGCGCAGCAGCTCCACCACCGCCTCGCCCACGGCGGGCTTGAACACGCCGTAGCCCTGACCGGCGAAGTCCTGCTCCGCCTGGTCCATGGTCTTACCGGTGGCGGCGCAGTAGATGGTCAGCAGGTTGGAGATGCCGGGCTTGTTCTCCTTGTCGAACTTCACCGCCGTCTCACAGTCGGTGACGGCCCGCTTGAACTTCTTCATGATGACCTCCGGGGCGTCCATCAGATTGACGCAGCCGTCGGGCAGGGATTTGCTCATCTTGGTAGTGGGGTCGTCCAGGCTCATGACCCTGGCGCCCATCTTGGGGATGAAGGCCTCGGGCAGGGTGAAGGTGTCGCTGTACACGCCGTTGAAGCGCTGGGCGATGTCCCTTGTCAGCTCCACGTGCTGCCGCTGATCCTCCCCCACCGGCACCAGATCGGCCTGATACAGCAGAATGTCCGCCGCCATCAGCACCGGGTAGGTGAAAAGGCCGGCGGTGATGTTGTCGGCGTGCTGCTGGGACTTCATCTTAAACTGGGTCATGCGGCTCAGCTCGCCGAACTGGGTGTAGCAGCCCAGCACCCACGCCAGCTCCGCATGCTGGGGCACGTGGGACTGGATGAACATGATGTTCTTCTCCGGGTCCAGGCCGCAGGCGATGTACTGGGCCAGCTGGTTGACGCTGCGGCGGCGCAGCAGGGCCGGGTCCTGGCGCACGGTGATGGCGTGCATATCCACGATGCAGTACACGCAGTCATATTCCTCCTGCAGGGCCACCCAGTTCTTGATGGCGCCCATATAGGAACCCAACGTCAGCTCGCCGGAGGGCTGAATGCCGCTGAATATTCTCTTTTTTCTCTCATCCATAGTGAAGGCCTCACTTTCTCCCGCCGGGCGAAACCGCCCAAAACGGCATTTTGGTCATTCTACCATGTTTTACGCCCGATGACAAGGATAATCATTGACTTTTCGGCCCACATCACTATAATTATACTGTTATTCTATTGCATTTTCTCAGCAATACAGGAGGAACTACCATGGCTATGGATATGACGTATTTCAACGAGATGGAGGCCAAGATCCCCCACGGCAAGGTGCGCACCCGCTTTGCCCCCTCCCCCACCGGCTATATGCACGTGGGCAACCTGCGCACGGCGCTGTACACCTGGCTGATTGCCCGGGCCAACCAGGGCACCTTCATCCTCCGCATTGAGGACACCGACCAGGGCCGCCTGGTGGAGGGCGCCACGGATGTGATTTACCGCACCATGGCGGAGTGCGGCCTGGGCCACGACGAGGGCCCCGACGTGGGCGGCCCCGTGGCCCCCTACATCCAGTCTCAGCGGCGGGACACCTACGGCAAGTACGCCCGGCTGCTGGTGGAAAAGGGCGGCGCCTACTACTGCTTCTGCGAAAAGGCGGAGTCGGAGGAGGACAGCGGCGAGTTTGACCGGGCTGACGACCCCTGCCGCAGCCTGTCCCCCGAGGAGGCACAGCGCCGTGTAGACGCCGGCGAGCCCTACGTCATCCGCCAGCGCATCCCCCACGAGGGCACCACCACCTTCCACGACGCCATTTTCGGCGACATCACCGTGGAGAACAAGACGCTGGACGACCAGGTGCTGCTGAAGCGGGACGGCCTGCCCACCTACAACTTCGCCAACGTGATCGACGACCACCTGATGGGCATTACCCATGTGGTCCGCGGCAGCGAGTACCTGTCCTCCGCCCCCAAATATAATCTGCTCTACCAGTCCTTCGGCTGGGAGATCCCCACCTACGTCCACTGCTCCCCTGTGATGCGGGACGCCCAAAACAAGATGAGCAAGCGCCACGGCGACCCCAGCTACGAGGATCTGAAGGAGCGGGGCTACCTCACCGAGGCCATTTTGAACTACGTGGCCCTGCTGGGCTGGAGCCCCCGGGGCGAGTACGCCGAGGAGGAGATCTTCTCCCTGGAAAAGCTGGCGGAGATTTTTGACATGACCGGCATCTCCAAGTCCCCCGCCATCTTCGACATTGCCAAGCTGGACCACTTCAACGCCGTCTATCTCCGCGCCATGACCCCCGAGGCCTTCGCCAAGGTGGCCGAGCCCTACATCCGCCAGAGCGTCAAGGGCGACTTTGACATAGCCGCCATCGCAGGCCTGCTCCAGGCCCGGTGCGAAAAGCTCACCGACATCCCCGAGAAGGTGGACTTCTTCGACGCCCTGCCGGAATATGACATTGCATTCTTTACCAACAAGAAGTCCAAGACCGACAGCGCTGTGTGCACCGCCATGCTGCAAGCCGCCATCCCCGCCCTGGAGGCCCTGACGCCCTGGAGCCAGGAGGCCATTCACGACGCGCTGGTGGGCCTGGCGGAATCCCTGGGCGTGAAGAACGCCACGCTGATGTGGCCCGTGCGCATCGCCGCCGCCGGCAAGCTGGTGACCCCCGGCGGCGCTGTGGAAATCTGCCAGATTCTGGGCAAGGACGAGACACTGCGGCGGCTGCGGCTGGGGCTTGCCAAGCTGGAGGCGTGATGAAAGAGCAATTGACCAAACTGCGGCAGTTTTACCGGGGCGAGCTGAGCTACCATCTGTTCATCGCCACGGTGGCCTTTTGCGTCATGATTGTGCTGTCCTTTATCCTGGGCATGGTGCGGCCCTCCATCGCGGCGGGTGCCATACAGTATTTTGCCAACATGATCAAGGACGCCGGGCTGGTGGATGACAAAGGCGCGTTCAGCGCATTGGGCATCTTCGGCAACAACATCCGGGCCTTTGTGGTGACGGCCTGCTACGGCTTTATCCCCTTTGTGTTCCTTCCGGTGGTGAGCCTGGCCCTCAACGGCGCCATTCTGGGCCTTTTTGCCGCGTTTTATGTAACGAACGGTCAGTCCCTGCTGGTGTATCTCATGGGCATTCTGCCCCACGGCATCTTCGAGCTGCCGGCCCTGGTGCTGGCGTTGAGCTGCGGGCTGTACCTATGCCGTGCCATCACCGATTACGTCCGCTTCAACCGCAATGGCACCGTGAAAAATGCGGTGCTGAACGTGTGCCGGGTGCTGGTGCTGAACGTTCTGCCGCTGACGGCCATCGCGGCGGTGATTGAGGCCTACGTTACGCCCTTGATTCTGGCCCATTTTATGGGTTAAAACGGCTATTGACGCCGAAATTTCGGAAAAGGAGGTATGCGCGATGAGCGAGCGCACCAACGAAATCCCCGCATTGTTCGGCAGTATGGTTTTCACGGAGGACAAGATGCGACAGCGCCTTAGCGCAGCCGCCTTTGAAGCCTGGCAGGAGTGCCTCCGCCAGGGCCGGTCGCTGGATAAGCACCTGGCGGTGGAGATCGCCGGGGCCATGAAGGACTGGGCCATTGAGATGGGGGCCACTCATTACACCCACTGGTTCCAGCCCATGACAGGCTTCACCGCCGAGAAGCACGACAGCTTTATCGTTCCCGACGGGCACGGCGGCATACTCATGGAGCTGTCCGCCAAGGAACTGACCCGGGGCGAGGCCGACGCCTCCTCCTTCCCCTCCGGTGGGCTGCGGGCCACCTTTGAGGCCAGGGGCTACACCGCCTGGGACCCCAGCAGCTACGCCTTTATTAAGGACAACACCCTGTATATTCCCACCATTTTCTGCTCCTACAGCGGCGAAACACTGGATAAAAAGACGCCGCTGCTGCGGTCCATGGCGGTGCTGGATCACCAGTGTGTCCGGATCCTGCGCCTGTTCGGCAACAAGACGGTGCAGCACGTCACCGCTCAGGTGGGGGCGGAGCAGGAGTATTTCCTCATCGACAAAAAGCACTACCGGCAGCGGGAGGATCTGATGCTGTGCGGGCGCACCCTCTTCGGCGCCATGCCCCCCAAGGGCCAGGAGCTGGACGACCACTATTACGGCGCCATTAAGCCCCGGGTGGCCGCGTTTATGCACGAGCTGGACCGGGAGCTGTGGCAGGTGGGCGTGCTGGCCAAGACGGAGCACAACGAGGCCGCCCCCTCCCAGCACGAGCTGGCCCCGGTGTACTCCGACGCCAACTCCGCCTGCGACCACAACCAACTCACCATGGAGCTGCTGAAAAAGGTGGCCGACCGCCACGATCTGGTGTGTTTGCTCCACGAAAAGCCCTTTGCCGGCGTCAACGGCAGCGGCAAACACAACAACTGGTCCATATCCACCGACAAGGGCGAAAACCTGTTGAAGCCCGGCAAGACCCCCAGTCAGAACGCCCAGTTCCTGCTGTTTCTGGCCGCCTTTTTGCAGGGCGCCGACGAGTACCAGGAGATGCTGCGCTGCTGCGTCGCCTATCCCGGCAACGACTTCCGCCTGGGCGGCAACGAGGCCCCTCCGGCGGTGGTGTCGGTGTTTTTAGGCGATGAGTTGACCGCCATTCTCCACGCCATTATCACCGGCGAGGAGTACGTGGACGTAACCAAGCGGAAGCTGGAAATCGGCGTGGATCTGCTGCCCGAGATTCCTCAGGACACCACCGACCGCAACCGCACCTCCCCCCTGGCCTTTACCGGCAACAAGTTCGAGTTCCGCATGTGCGGCGCCAGCCAGTCCATCGCCAGCCCCACGGTGGTGCTGAACACCATGGTGGCCGACGCCCTGTGTCAGTTCGCCGACACGCTGGAAAAGGCCGACGACTTCCCCGCCGCCCTGCGCGACCTGCTGCGCCGCAGCTTTACGGAGCATCATCGCATCATCTTCAACGGCAACGGCTACGGCAAGGAGTGGCTCCGGGAGGCTCAGAGCCGGGGACTTGCCAACCTGCGGGACAGCGTGGATGCCCTGCCCGCCTACATCAATCCCAAGAATATGGCCCTCTTTACCCGCCACGGTATTCTCACCCAGGCGGAGATGGCCGCCCGGTGCGAAATCCACCTGGAAAACTACTGCAAGGTGACCGCCATCGAGGCCAGGACGCTGTTGGATATGGCCCGGCGCCACATTCTGCCCGCCGTCAGCCGGTACACCGACTATCTGGCCCAGGCCGTGTTCCACAAGAGCGGCTGTGGCGTCGTCGCCGGAGCCCGGATGGAGCAGGCCACGCTGCGGAAACTGAGCCTGCTGAATGACAAGCTGTACGACCTGTGCGAGGTCATTGACCTGCATCTCCACAAGGCGCCCCCCGCCGAGGGCGATTTGCGCACGGCGGAGTATTACCGGGACCATGTGGCCGTGGTCGTCAGCCAGGCCGGGGAGCTTATCAACCAGATGGAAGCCCTCACCGACGCCGGCTTCTGGCCCTACCCCACCTATGCGGAAATACTATTCTCCGTTTAATACCCCTACATAGTAAAACGCACCGCTTTCGCGGTGCGTTTTTCTTATTCCGTTATTCGCCTTTTACACTGAATGAAATGCACCGCCATGGTCGCCATAAACACGATGCTCAAATACCCGAACACCGGGAACACCACGCCGATGATGTCCGCAAAGCCGAACAGGCTGCCGCCCCACACCACCAGGGCCATCACCGTCAGGAAGAGGCGGTTATGCCGGGCCACCACCGGAATGCGCTGGTTGAGATGGGTCACCAGGGCCACCAGGGAGGCCAGGGAGTTGCAGAACATGCCCAGGAACAGCAGCACGCCGTACACGCCGCCCAGCACCGGGCTCAACGCGCTGGCCACCGCCACCATGGGCAGCTGGGTCTGGGCGGCGGGGATATAGGACGCCACGGAGGTCAAAATGGCCCCCGCCACGACGGCCAGCCCCAGGCCGGACAGCGCCATGCCCAGCCAGATGGTGCTGTTTTTGCGGATCATGGGCCCCACCGGCAGCATGATGCCAATACCGCCCAGCAGATTATAGGCCACGAAGGTCAGCGACGCCACCCACCAGGTGGGCATGAGGGCGTTGTCGCTGGTTTTCACAATGCGGAGAATGTTGCCGGTGTCAAACCGTCCCCAGGCGGCAACGGCAAACAGCAGCGTGGCCACCACCAGCACGGGGATCAGGGCCGTAAAGGCGTTCACCATGCCGGTGACGCCGAACAGGGCCATCACGCACACCACCAGCGTGAACACGGCGCTGCCCAGCCACGCCGGGACGCCGAAGAGCTGCTGCCCCAGGGCGCCCACGCCGGCGGACATGACCACCACCACGCCGAAGAGGAACAGTGCCGTCACCGCCCCGGACAGCTTGCGAAGCCACGCCCAGCCCTCCCAGGGCACCATCAGCCTGTCCAGCTCCCGGATGCCGGTCATCCGGTTCAAACGCATGAGAATGATGCCAAACACCACAAACAGCGCTGCCGCCAGCGCAAAGCCCACGTAGCCCCACACGCCGAAGGCGCCGAAGAACTGCCACAGCTCCTGGCCGGACACGAAGCCGGCCCCCAGGAAACAGCCGATATAGGTAAAGGCCAGACGAACGGGCCCCATTTCTTTCATGCGGATACACCTCGCTTTTCCGTTCTATTGTAGGGGATTTTCCCGCCGCCGTCAAGGTCTCCCCTCTCCCGCCCCTCCACGGTGCATTCTCGCATTGACGCGGCGCCGTCCATGGGATATAATAGATAGGATAGAGAACGAAATAGCGACCGATTACGGAGGGATTCACCATGATTAATACCATCGATGGCATGATTGCCGCCGCCAAGAGCGAGCCCAACTGCGTGGTGTCCGTAGCCGCCGCCCACGACGTGGCCGTCATTGAGGCCGTGGTCAAGGCCAAGCGGGAGAACATCGCCACCCCCATTCTGGTGGGCCACAAGGACGGCATCCGCAACCTGCTGGAGGATATGGGCGAGGACTCCGACGACTATGAAATCATCCCCGCCGGAGATGAGAAGGACTGCGCCGCCAAGGCGGTGGAGGTCTGCTCCCAGGGCCGGGCCGGCATGCTGATGAAGGGCATTGTGAACACTGCCGATCTGCTGCGGGCCGTGCTGAATAAGGATGCCAACCTCCGCACAGGCCGCCGCATCAGCCACTGCATGTTCTACGAGATCCCCGCCCTGAAGCGCATGATTGTCATCACCGATGCCGCCGTCAACACCTTCCCCGACCTGGAGACCAAGGTACACATTCTGGAAAACGCCGCCATGTGTCTCCAATCCCTGGGCTACCCCTCCATCATCACCGCCTGCGTCTGTGGCGCCGAGCAGATTAACCCCAAGGTGCGGGACACCGTGGAGGCTGACCAGCTCTCCAAGATGACCGACCGCTGGGCGCCCTACAACATGACGGTGTTCGGTCCTGCGGCGCTGGATTTGGCTGTCAGTGAGGACGCCTGCCGCCACAAGCACTACACCGCCCCCGGCGGCGGACGGGCCGACATCCTCTTTGTGCCCGACTACCAGGTGGGCAACGGCATCGGCAAGGCCGCCACGCTGTTCGGCGGCGCCCGCAACGCCGGTATTATTCTGGGCGCCAAGGTGCCGGTCATCCTGGTGTCCCGATCCGACAACGCCTTTGCCAAGCACGCCTCCATCGCCCTGGGCAGCGTGCTGAGCCGCCGTATGCCCATCTTCTAAATCGATAATTATACCCAGTTTGGCGGCTATGCGCCAAAATCAGGCCATAAAAATGCATTTGATTTAGATATTTTTACACTTGCAAACCTATGGGCCGAAGCCTATAATGATATCCATATTTTATAAAAAAGAGGTGCTGACGCATGAGCAAGGTTTACGTTCCCGCAGGATACAATACGCCGCTGAATACCTATGAGATGCAGCGCGCCATCGAGTTCATCAAGAGCAACTTCCAGGTCAACCTGGGCCAGGCGCTGAATCTGCGCCGGGTATCCGCCCCCCTCTTTGTGGACGAGAATTCCGGCTTGAACGATAATCTGAACGGCGTGGAGCGCCCTGTCTCCTTTGATATTCCCGACGTGGGCGTCAACGGGCAGGTGGTACATTCCCTGGCCAAGTGGAAGCGTCTGGCCTTGAAGCGGTACGGCTTCAAGGAGGGCAAGGGGCTGTTCACCGACATGGACGCCATCAGGCGGGACGAGGAGGTGGACAACACCCACTCCATCTACGTGGACCAGTGGGACTGGGAGAAGGTCATCAGCCGGGAGGATCGGACGGAATACTACCTGCGCCAGACGGTACGGGCCATCGTGGCCGCCATCTGCGAGACCAACGATGCGCTGCAAATTGCCTTCCCCTCCCTGCACACCAAGCTGGAACGGGAGGTGTACTTCGTGTCCACCCAGGAGCTGGAGGACCGCTGGCCCGACCTAACCCCCAAGCAGCGGGAGGACGCCATCTGCCGGGAGCACCACACCGTGTTCCTCATGCAGATCGGCGGTGCGCTGAAGCGCTCCGGCAAGCCCCACGACGGCCGGGCCCCCGACTACGACGACTGGTCGCTGAACGGCGACATTCTGTTCTGGAACCCGGTATTGGAGCGCAGCTTTGAAATCTCCTCCATGGGCATCCGGGTGGACGAGGCCTCCATGGACAGCCAGCTCCGCATTCGGGGCTGCGACGACCGGCGGGCCCTGCCCTTCCACAAGATGCTGCTGGCTGGGGAGCTGCCCCTCACCATCGGCGGTGGCATCGGCCAGAGCCGCCTGTGCATGCTGATGATCGGCACCTGCCACATCGGCGAGGTGCAGGTGAGCCTGTGGGATAAGGACACCGTAGACACCTGCGAAAAGGCGGGCGTCATGCTGCTGTAATGTAATGGCAATATAAAAGTGCCTGTGGATACGGTTTCGCCGTATCCACAGGCACTTTTTTCGTCAAAACGTTTACTCCTTCTCCGCCAGCTTCATCACCCGAAGATAGCTCAACAGCGCCAGCACCGCGGCGATGGCCGTAAAGAGCAGGGCCAGCACAGCGTGGTCCATCCTGCGGCCCAGCACCACCACCAGCACCGTGAGGCCCATGACCACGAACATATTAGGCAGCAGGTACAGCGCCACCCCCGTACCCTGCTTGATGACCTCCATCTCGTTGACCCAGTCCAGCTTGCGGAACCGAACGCCGCACACGCAGCCCCAAGAGGTGGAGAAGGCACACAGCGCCAGCCCCAGCAGCAGATACAGCGCCGTATGGGCTGCGCTGACGTGGGCCGACAGACACAGGCAGAGAGTGGCAAAGGCCATGAAGGGCACCGTCAGCGCCATATTGAACAGCATTTTGCCCCGGTACACCGTCTGCATGGACAGGGGCAGGCTCTGGAGAATCCAGAAGTTTTTGCCCTCCAGCGACGGTGAGCAGGCGGTGGTGGCCATCATGCCGATGAGGAAATAGACGATAAAGGGAATGGCGGGATGCAGAATGGCCGGGTCGAAGGGGGCGTTGTTGGTGACCAGGGCCACGATTTTGTCGAAGCCGACTACCAGCGTGGCCACGCCCAGCAGCGCCGCCAGCACCTCGCCCATGGCACCGTTGACCATATAGCTGGTGGAGCCCAGCAGACGGCGAAGCTCCTTGTAGGCGATGGCTGCCTCGACGCTGCGCTGATGCTGCGCCTTCATGGAAAACCGCTTACCGGCGGCATGGGATTGGAGGGCGGAGTTGATGTTGCGGTAGGCGCCGCCCACAATCCAGAACACCAGAGCCAGCAGCGCGGCGCTGGCAAGGAGCAGCAGCGGCCCGCCCAGCCAGTTCTCCCCCGTCACGGCGCCGGTAAACCAGGCCGCCGGCGGATAGTTGGACACCACACCGTCCAAGGCCTCCGCCGCCTGGGTCAGCACCGTGTCCACGGCGTCATCACGGAAAATGTCCTCAATGATAAACCGCAGCGAGAAGCAAAGCAGCACGAAGAGGAAGGTGAGAACGGTCTGGACGATGTTGGTCTTGCGGAAGCCGGCGCTGACGCGGGCGATGAGAAAGCCCACAAAGGACGCCGCCACCATGGGGATGATGGGCAGCGCCAGCGTCAGCACCACCCAAACAGGGTACACCCACAGACCCGCCCGGGCGTATACGCCGTAACCCACCAGCATGGGCAGCGACAGGCTGAGATACCAGGGCAGCAGACGCATATACATCAGCAGAAATTTGCTGAGGGCCACCGTCCTGGCGGAAAAGGGCAGGGACATCACCATGTCATACTCCCGGAAGCGGAAGAGATAGCCGTTGGTGCGGAAGATAGTCATGATGAACGCCAGGGCGCTGATCGTCAGCGCGCACACCCCCGGCACCACGTCCTGGAGGCCGATCTCGCCGTAGCCGAAAGCCATGGCGCCACTGTAAAACACCAGCATGGCGTACAGCACCACCAGACCCACGCAGCCCATCACGATTTTCCGCCGCAGCTTTTCGTCGGCAGTGTGGCGATATATATTCCAACGGCCGGTGGCCCGGAGCATGGTTTGCAGCAGCAGAAGGCTACCTCTCATCGCCGTCCACCTCCAAGAATGCCTCCTCCAGGGAGTGACCCTCGGTCAGCTCGGCCATGGGGCCGGCGGCGATGAGGCGGCCATGCTTGATAATGGCCACCTTGTTGCACAGCTTTTCCGCCACGTCCAGCACATGGGTGGAGAAGAAAATGGCGGTGCCCCGGTCGCACATTTGGTGCATGATTTCCTTCAAGGTAAAGGTCGCCTTGGGGTCCAGGCCCACAAAGGGCTCATCCAGCACCAGCAGGCGGGGCTCGTGAATCAGCGCGGAGATGATGGCCAGCTTCTGCTTCATGCCGTGGGAATAGGCGCTGATGAGATTGCCCAGGTCGGCGGTCATCTCAAAGGCGTCGGCGTAGCGGCGGATGCGCTCCTCCCGCTCCCGGGCGCCGATGGCGAACACGTCCGCAATAAAGTTCAGGTATTGGATGCCGGTGAGGTTTTCATACAGGTCGGGGTTGTCGGGAATGTAGGCGGTGATTTGCTTGCAGGCAAGGGGCTCCGTTTTGGCGGAGTGGCCGCCGATGAAAATCTCCCCCTCCTTGAAATCCAGCACACCCACCACCGCGCGAATGGTGGTGGATTTACCGGCGCCGTTGTGGCCGATGAAGCCATAGATATCGCCGGGCATCACCTGGAGGGAAAGGTCGTCCACCGCCTTCTTTCCCCCGCCGTAGGACTTGGAAAAATGGCGGATTTCCAGCATGGGTTTGTCTTGCATATCCTGTCTCTCCTCTCAAAAGGCGCCGAGATGGCGCCGTTGTTACCGTGAGTATACCCCCTAATGATTCCTTTGTCCAGCAACTTGTGGTTGCCATGCCGAGTTTCTGCGCAACTGCGTGTTGACACAGGCAAAAGCCCCGCCGGTCCGGCGGGGCTTTTGCCTTATTCGGTTTTGTCTTGCTTTTCGCTCTGGCTGCCACGGTTCAGATTGTCGATCTCCTCGAAGCTGCCGCTGCCCTCGGTGTCGTTTTTGGCCCGCAGCTTGCCTTGCTCGGCCAGACGCAGGAAGGCGTCCACCACGTCGGGGGTGAGCTGGGTGCCGGCGGCGCCCCGGATAATCTCCACCACCTTGTCGAAGTTCATGCGGGGGCGGTAGGGGCGGTTGGAATACATGGCGTCGAAGGTGTCGGCCACGGCGATAATCTGGGCCACACGGGGGATTTCATCCTGCTTGAGGCCCTGGGGATAGCCCTTGCCATCGGGCCGCTCATGGTGGGCGCCGGCGCCGATGGCCAGCTCCGGCATGATGCTGATGTCCTTGAGCACGTTGTAGCCCAGCTGGGCGTGAGACTGGATGATGTGATACTCCTCGTCCGTCAGCTTGCCGGGCTTATTCAGCACCTCTTCAGGAATACCGATTTTACCGATGTCGTGGAGGAGGGCGATGTTGTAATACTTCTCCACCGTCTCCTCATCGTAGCCCAGCTCCCGGGTGAGCATGGCGGTATAGTGGGCCACGCGGATGGAGTGGCCGTTGGTATACTTGTCCTTCATATCGATGGTCTTGGCGAATGCCTCTGTCATCTCCCGGATGAAGACCCGGTTTTCCTTCTGCTTCTGCTCCAAAAGGCGGGTTTTGCGGCGGGTGTAAATCAGCACCGCGGCGGCGATGACAGCCATGCCCAGCAGCGCGCGGCCGATGCGATACCACAGGTGCTCCCGCAGCTCCATCTGCTTGACGATGGTCACCGACGCCTCGCTGTCCGCCAGACCGGTCTGGTCCTGGAGGCGCATGACAAAGCGGTAGGTGCCGCCGGGGAGATTGGTGTAGTCAATGGGCGTCATAGCGCTGCGGTTGACGGTGGTGTACTGGCTGTCCAGCCCCTCCAGGCAATAGATAATCTGGGGGTCCAGCAGCGAATAGGTGTATACGTAGCCGTACACCGTCAGCTTGGCGTTGCCGGCGGGCACGTTGATGACGCCGTTCTCATCGGCATAGAAATACTGTCCGCCCACGCTGACATAGGGCACCGCCATTTTGGTGTGGGCGTCCACGTCAAAGGGCGTCTCGATGTTCACCCGGGCCACGCCGGTGGTGCCGGCGATATACAGCTCCCCCTCCGCCGTCAGGTCACTGTAGGAGTTGGCGGTGGTGATGACGGAGCAGCCGTTATTGCGGCCGTAATAGGTGGGGTTAATGTCGCCGTTTGCCAGCAGCTCGGCGGCGTCCACCACGTAGATGCCGTTACTGCTCAGCACCCAGATCTGGCCGCGGCTGTTCTCATAGAGGTCAAAGTTATTGGAATAGGGGAAGCGGCTCACCGTGGTGACGGCGCCGTCGGCGGTCATGTAGGCCAGGGAATTACTGGTGACAATCCAGCACACATCCTGGGTGCAATCGGGCTTGATACGCATGACGATGTCGGAGGCCAGGCCGTCATCCGTGCTGATATGGCGGGCCTTCTCGCCGTCGGTCAGCACGTAGATGCCATCGCCGTCGGAGCCCAGCAGCATCTCTCCCGCCGCCGTCTCCGCCACGGTGAGAATCTCCGTGTTGACGATGCCGCTCTCCTCGCCGTACACCGCCGTCACCGCGTCGCCCTCGATGATGGCCACGCCGCCGCGGCAGGCCGCCATGATGGTGCCGTTTTGCCGCTCGTACACGGCGCGGATACGGTCGGAGGGCAGGCCGTCGGCACTGGTGAAGCACACCGCCTCATGGCCGTCATAGCGTACCAGGCCCCGCTTGCTGTAGGTGGAGAACCACACGTTGCCCCGGCTGTCGGAAATCACGGAGCGGATGCGGCACTGGGCCAGCAGCGCCAGTAAATCCGTCTCTTCTAAATCCTCGCCGGAGGCGGTGCGGGCGCCGGCGATGGGCACGGCATTCACCTCGCCGTCTGCGGTGAGGGCCAGGGGGCCGGTGTCGGTGCCGATAAAGAGCATGTCGCCGTAGCGGCAGGTGGAGTTCACCACCGCCGCGGGCAGGTCAAACCGGGCGAACAAATCCACAAACTGGTTGGGCACAATCTTCATCACGCCCTGGCGGGAGGAGGTAAACCAGAGGTTGCCCTCATAGTCCACCATAATATGGTCAATCGAGTTATCCATGGGCAGGTTTTGCAGGAGATGGAAGCCGTCCTCCGTCACCAGGCCGATGCCGTTGTCGGCGCAGACCCAAAGTATATCGTTGACGAGGCACATATCGTTGATGTGCTCCAGAGGGGACACGTCAATGCGCTTTTCGCCGTGGAGGCCGGCCCTGATGTCACCGTAATAAATGACGGACTGGTCGGTGCCCAGGTAGACGTAGCCCTGGTGGTCCGGGTCGGGCAGCAGGGACATGATGGCCTCGTCACCGCCCTGGAAGGCGTCCAGCACCTTGCCGCCCTTGATGGTGTAGACGGTGTTGCTCAGGCCCACGCCGTAAATCACATCGTTGCGGCTAATGACCACCTCCCGCAGGTATTCCCCAAGAATCAGCGGGTCCTCTATCTGCCGCAGCACCATGTCCTCTCCCACCATGACCATGCCCTCGGTGGTGGCGATGTACACGGTGCCGGTGGAGTCCTCCACAATGGAGCGCACGGAGTTGGACAGCAGGCCGTCGGCGCGGGTATAGGTGCGGATTTCGCCCTTGTCCATCACCGCCACGCCGCTGTCGTTGCTGCCGATCCACAGACGCTGGTGGCTGTCCACGAAAAGACTCACCACGCTGGCGATGCCGGCGGTGGAGTCCACCCGCTCGAAGTTAAGACCGTCGTAGCGAATGAGGCCGCTGTAGCTGCCAATCCAGATGAAGCCCTCCGCCGTCTCCACGATGTCGTTGGCCTCGGAGGTGGGCAGGCCGCTGGTGTTGTCGTACAGCACGGCGTCGTAGCCGTCATTCTCCGCCAGCAAATCCTCGGTCAGCGCGGCGATGCGGTGCAGCGCCAGATCGTCGGCCGCAGCGGCGCTGCGGGGCAGCACGGCAAGCAGCGTCAGCGCACACAGCGCCGCGCAGCAAAGGCGCTTTATCCAGTTCGCAGTAAAAGTATGTCTCATGGGTGCAATTCCTCTCTATCCGCCCGCTGGGGCGAAAAAATGGCATAAGCCACCTATTATCAAATGACATTTCGTTCTACACTCTTTCCATAGAAAAAGCAACTGCCGCAGCGCATATTATCGCTAGTTCATTTTTAATGGCGGGATGGCCTTGCATTATGGTACATAATGGGATATACTGTGGAAAAATTTTCAGGAAAAAAGGGGGAGATTGCCGTGTTTTGGGACGCCGATATTGACGAGATGAACGCGGAGGAGCTGGTGGAATACCTGTCCTTCCTGGCCGAGCGTCGGGCCGAGATGGACGAAAACGAGCCCGCCGACGAGGACAGCGACGCTTTTGCCGACTGGGCCGAGCGCCACGAGGAGCTGGAGGACCTGTACGACGAGGCGTTGGAGCGGCTGGAGCTGCTGCGGCGGTAAGCATATTTTTGTGAAAGAAAAAGGACTGTTTCTGCGGAAACAGTCCTTTTTTGATGATTTATTTCCCGCCTTGTGGCGGCAAAAACAGGGGCGACAGGGCGAAGAAGATAAGGCCCAGGCCCACGTTGACCCCGGCGGCGATGATGGCGGCGGCGGTGACGTGGTGCAGCACGATGCCCAGCACCATGATGCCCGCATTGGGCACCAGACCGAAGTAAACGAACATGATCATGATCACCTGCCGCACCGTCTTATCCATGGAGGCGGGCAGCGACACGCTGATGAAGGTGCCCACCGTGGAGGAGAAGAAGTCCACCGACACGGCAAAGGCCGTCCAGGCCAGCATCTGCCAGGGCTGGGCCTTCATCACGATGCCGCCCACCACCATGGCCGGCAGCACGTCCAGCGCGCAGCAGGCCGCGCCACCCAGCAGCGAGTACCACAGCTTGGTGCCGGTCTGCTCCGGCACCAGGCGGAAGTAGTCGTTTTCCACGTCCTCGGGCAGCGGGTCGCCCAGGGCCCGGAAGAACGCGCAGGCCGACAGCACCAGCGCCACCGGCAGGATGCTGTACACATCCAGTGCCATGCGGCAAAACACCGCCACGGCGATGGCCGCCGCCAGATACGTCTCGGTGGTCTTGGTCAGAAAGCCCAGATGGGCGAAGCGGAAACGGTTATACATGGTCTTGAAGAAGAACACGTTGGCGCCCCGGCCGTGGTTGAGGCCGTCCCGGCGCAGCCGGTCGCTGCGGTCCTTTTTCCGCCGCAGCAGTACCCGGGAGGGCTGCTCGGCCTGGATGCGGGCCATGCGCTCCGCCGTCTGCTCCGACTGGGCCATGGCGTCCTCGTAGAAGTCCACGTTCAGGTGCAGCGACAGAGCCATCAGCCCCACGCAGCCCAGGGCCGTGGCGATAAGGCACACAACCGCCGCCCACAGGGGGCCTTCGGCGGCGAAGATGGCCACGCCCTTCAGCCAGCCCCACAGGGGGATAAACCGGGTCCAGGGGGCGCAGAACAGCTGGGCCGCCGCTGCCGCCGGGGCAAGGCCGGAAGACTGCCAGAAGGCCAGATAGCCCGCCAGCACCACCGCCAGCACGGCGATGAGAATGCGGCGCAGATTGGCCTTCAGCTTTTCATGGGACGAGCACAGCAGGTACAGCAGCACCTGGGTCAGCTTGGCGGTGAAGATGGTGGCAAACCAGGTGAGGATGATGCTCAATGCCGCCGCGGTGGAAAGGCCCAGGTTCAGGGTCAGGTTGGGCAGCTGGAACAGCAGATACACGCTGCCCAGCAGCGCCATGCCCAGCTGGGTCATCAGCCGGAACAGCAGCACCGACTGGGGCCGCATGGGGGCGGCAAACAGCAGCGTCACGTCGGCGGGGAGGAAGATTTTGCTGCCGTTCTTATCGGCCCCGGCGATTTCGATGACGAACACCGCCAGAATCACCGCCCCGGCAATCAGCTCCACCAGTTGATGGCGGTTGATGCCCAGGGTTTCCTCCATGGTGGCGCCCTCGCTGAATTCCTCCAGCTCTGGCGGCAGCTCCACATCGTCCACCATCTCCGTCTGGGCGTCGATGGCGTCCTGGGCGTCCTTCAAGTCACTGATTTTCGCGGCGCCAAAGCCGATGGCGGCGCCGATGACGATGCACACCAGGAAGAACACCGCCACCCATGTTTTCAGCACCTTGCGAATCTGGTTGACAAAGGAGTGGAAGGCATAGTAGAAAAACAGCTTCATTCCGCCGCCTCCCCGGTCATATGGCTGCGCTCCACGCCCTCGGTGACGTCGAAGAACAGCTGCTCCAGCGTGCGGCCGTCCTGCGCCAGCTCATGGCGCTGCATGTTGGCGCGGATGGTGCCGCCCTGCATGATGAGGGTGCGGTCCCACAGCATATCCACGCTGTCGATGATGTGGGTGCTGACCAGCAGCGTCCGCCCCTCCTGCCGCATCTCCTCAATGGCGGATTTCAGCTCCTTGATGGCGTGGGGATCCAGGCCGATCATGGGCTCATCCAGCAGCAGCACCTGGGGCTGGGGCAGCAGGCCCAGGCAGAGATTCAGCTTCTGCTGCATGCCCTTGCTCAGCTCATCGCCGAACTTTTTCCGCTTATCCGCCAGCTCGAAACGCTCCAGCAGCTGGTCAATGCGGCCCTTGTAATTCTCCAGGCGGTAGGCCCGGGCCAGAAATTCCATGTGCTCCGCCACCGTCAGGTTGGGGTACAGGGAGGGCAGCTCCGGGATGTAACCCAGAATCCGCCGGGCGCGGACGGACTTATTGGGAATATCGTCAACGGTAATCTCGCCCTTATAGCGCAAGAAGCCGATGATGGCCTTCATAATGGTGCTCTTACCGGCGCCGTTGGGCCCCAGCAGTACCGTGACGCTGCCGTCGTCCAGGGTGAAACTAACGTCGTTACACGCCAGCACCTTGCCGTAATTCTTGGTAACGTGAGATACATTTAACATGGTATGTCTCTCCTTTCATGCGGTGGTATGGTAGCACAAATGGAGGGGATTGTAAAGCAACCTGGCGTTGCCCTCCCGCCTTTTTTGTCAACTTCCGGTTGTCACGGGGTCATATAGGGGGTGATGCGCCACTCGCCGCCGGGCCGCTGTACCGCCGGGCAGCACAGGGCGTACAAATCTGTGTACATCGCCTCCTGCCGCAGCAGCGCCTCCGCCTCGGCGCCCAGGGCCGCCACGTCCGCCGCCTTGGTCAGCACCGGCGCGCCGGCGTGGCGCAGCTTGCGCAGATGGCGCCGCCCCGCCTCATTGGCCGCCAGTACCCGGAGATAGGGCACCCGCTCCGGCGTGGACGATAAGCCCAGGTAGCAGCGCAGTATCATCCGCCGGAGCCGGGCGGTGGGATAGCGGCGGGTTTTGACGGCTTCCAGCAGCTCGGCCAAAGATACCGCCTCGCCCGCGGCATGATGCAGCCGCCGATACAGCCCCTCTCCCCCGCTGTCGTAGCGGGCAAAGTCCGCCTCCGTCATCCGCCGCAGGCGGTCCAGTACGGCCCGCTCTGCATTGATTATGTCAACCGGAAATGTGCCCTTTTCCCTCTCCCGGCGCAGTATTTCCGCCCCGTGATGCGGTATAAAGGAGAATGCCTTGTCATCCATTTCGTAAAACAGCTGTCGGATAAAGGATGCCGACGCGATGTTCTCCACAGCCCCGCCGTCGTGGGCCGGGCCGATGCGGGGGATGGCGATTGGTGTTATGTAAACTCCAACGTCTGCCGCCGCCTTCAAGTATTCCACCGCCAAAATGTCGTTGGGACAGCGCAAAAGGCCCTGTGCCACGCCCAGGGTCTCTGCCGCCTGCTGGCGGGCCGCGGCGTAGGGCGTGCCGTCCGTCATGCGCTCCGTTACCAGCCGGGGGAAGTCCCGGGCAGCGGTGATTTCCGCCGCCTTATGCAGCGCCGCCGTGTCGCCGCTCTCGCTGCCGAAGGCGATGGCGTCGCAGCCCGCCATAGCCAGCACCGCCACGCCGCCCCGGGCAAAGCGCTCCGCCGTATCGGTGGCCCAGGGGGTAGGCAGCTCCAGCACCAGATCCGCCCCGCCCCGTACGGCCATCTCCGCCCGGGCCAGCTTGGACACGATGGCCGGCTCGCCCCGCTGGACGAAGTTGCCGGACATGGCGCAAACGATGGTTTCCGCGCCCCGGCTGCGCAGCGCCGACAGCAGCGCCCCATGCCCATTGTGAAACGGATTGAACTCACATACCACGCCCCATACGGACACGTCCCTCGCCTCCCCTCTCTTTTCTCCTATTTTAACGGATATACGCCCGATTTGCAACTTGACATTGGCAGGGTGGCATTTTAATATAGTGGCTGATATGAAGTCGGGAGGAATATCCAGTGAAAATTGCGCTCTTTTACGCCATGCCCTCGGAAATCGCCAGCCTGGTGGGGGACGCCGCCCCTATGGACGAGGTGGCGGGGGTGAAATTCTACCATATCCGCCAGAACGTCATCGCCTGCTGCGGCGGCGTGGGCAAGGTGAACGCCGCCATGGCCGCCCAGCTCTGCATCGACCGCTTCCACCCCGACCTGATCCTCAACGCCGGTGTGGCAGGCTGCTTTGAGGAGGTGCCCATCGGCACGCTGGTGCTGGCGGAGGGCTTTATGCAGCACGATTTTGACACCAGCGCCGTGGACGGCCCCGACGCTTTGGGGCTGATTGCCACCGTAAATCGCAAGGTGCTGCCCACCGCCTACCAGGAGAAGGCCCGGGCCGCCATGGAGGCCGCCGGGCTCCAGTACCGCACCGGCCTTGTGGCCACCGGCGACTGGTTTGCCGTGCCGGGGCAGCGGGTGGACTTCATCCGGGACAACTTCCACCCCCTGCTGTGCGAGATGGAGGGCTGCGCCGTGGCCCAGGTGTGCTACCGCAACGGCGTGAAGTGTATGGCCATCAAGTCGGTGTCCGACTGTCTGGTGGTGAAGCAGGATTATTTCTTCAATTTCCCCACCGCTATGGCCCAGCTCAACGAGGCCGTTATGGCCTTCCTGGATCATCTGGAGGTGTAATGATGGAGCGCATTGCCAGCTTTACTGTCAATCATGACGTGCTGGTGCCGGGGCTGTATCTCAGCCGCCGGGACGGCAGCGTCACCACCTTCGACCTGCGGTTTAAGAAGCCCAATACCGGCGATTTACTGACCAACGCCCAGATGCACTCGGTGGAGCATCTCATCGCCACCTTTTTGCGCAACAGCCCGGAGAAGGACGCCGTCATCTACTTCGGCCCCATGGGCTGCCAGACGGGCTTCTACTTCCTCTTTGACAGCGCCCGCCTCACCGACGGCCAGGCCATCGCCCTGGTGCAGCGTGTGTTCGCCCAGGCGGCGGAATACAGCGGCCCCATGCCCGGCAAAAGCCCCCGGGAATGCGGCAACTACGTGAATCTTGACGTGGACCTGGGCCGGGAATGCTGCCGCTGGTATGGTGGCGTCATCGCCCATTGGACGGAGGGGCAGCTTGCCTACCCCGAGGCGTAACATTTCAGCGAAATAGATAAAAAATATCCCGGAAATTTGTTGACAAAAGGCAGTTACATCGCTATAATAGGAAAGCCGCTTTGAATGGGTCATAAGAGCCGGACATGGCTCCGGACGCCCCCGACAGCGAGTCCGTCATAAAGGAAAGGTAGGTGCAACACACAAATGCAGGCTATTATCGTAACCGGTGGTAAGCAGTACAACGTCAGCGAGGGTGACACTCTGTTCATCGAGAAGCTGCCCGTTGAGGCTGGTGACAGCGTGGTTTTCGATCAGGTTCTGGCCATCGTCGATGGTGAGAACACCAAGTTCGGCACTCCCGTGGTGGAGGGCGCGAAGGTGGACGCCAAGGTCGTGAAGAACGGCAAGGGCAAGAAGATTCGTATCTTCAAGTACACCCCCAAGAAGGGCTATCGTAAACGCCAGGGTCATCGTCAGCCTTACACCAAGGTGGAAATCGGCAAGATTTCTTTCTAAGGCATGACGACCGTAACATTCCTCACAGAGGAACGCCGCATCATCGGATTTGATGCAGTGGGCCACAGCGGCTACGGCGAGGCGGGCGAGGATATCGTCTGCGCCGCCATCACCAGCGCCGTGCGCCTGGTGAACGCCACCATCAACGACGTGATGGGGCTGTGCGCCTCGGTGAAAGTCAATGAAGACACCGCCACCATCGCCCTCCGGCTTCCCGGGGGCCTGGGGCAGACGGCTGAGTCCACCTGTCAGAATCTGCTGGCGGGCCTCATGGTCTACCTGACGGAGCTTCACGACGAGTATCCGGAACATATCGAAGTGATGGAGGCGTAAGCCCCCTTCTCCCCGATCATCTTATAGAAAGGATGTACTGAATGATGTTGAACATTGGTCTGCAGTTCTTCGCCCATAAAAAAGGTATGGGCTCCACCAAGAACGGCCGTGACTCTGAGTCCAAGCGTCTTGGGCCCAAGCGGGCTGACGGTCAGTTCGTTCTGGCTGGCAACATTCTGGTGCGCCAGCGCGGCACCCACATTCATCCCGGCACCAACGTGGGCATCGGTACCGACGACACTCTGTTTGCCACCGCTGACGGCGTAGTCCGTTTCGAGCGTCTGGGCAAGGATCGTAAGAAGGTCTCTGTTTACCCCGCCGAGTAATTGATGTGCAAAGTTCCCAGCCCGATGGCTGGGAACTTTTTTTCTTCTGATAAAACGCTCTCCCCACCGCCTCTTGACGGATGGCGGCATTTCGGATAAAATGGGTCGGAAAATGGTACACTGAATTTGAGGTATTTCACTATGGCAACTGGTTTTATTGATAAGGCCCGCATCACCTGCCGGGCCGGCAACGGCGGCAACGGCGCGGTGGCCTTCCACCGGGAGAAATACGTGGCCGCCGGCGGCCCCGACGGCGGTGACGGCGGTGACGGCGGCTCCATCATCCTGGTGGTGGACGACCACATGTCCACGCTGATGGACTTCCGCTACAAGCGCAAATATGTGGCGTCAAATGGTGTGGACGGCGCCGGCGGACGCAAGAGCGGCCGGGACGGCGAGAATCTCACCATCCGGGTGCCCCGGGGCACCCTTGTCCGCGACGCGGAGACAAATGAGATCATCAAGGATATGTCCACCGACGAGCCCTTCGTGCTGTGCAAGGGCGGCCGGGGCGGCTGGGGCAACCAGCATTTCGCCACCCCCACCCGGCAGGTGCCCCGGTTCGCCAAGGCGGGCCTGCCCGGCGAGGCCCACGACGTGGTGCTGGAGCTGAAGCTGCTGGCGGACGTGGGGCTGGTGGGCTTCCCCAACGTGGGCAAATCCACCCTCCTGTCCGTGGTAAGCAAGGCCCATCCCAAAATCGCCAACTACCACTTCACCACTCTCTACCCCAATCTGGGCGTGGTGTATGTGGACGACGGCGTCAGCTTCGTGATGGCGGACATTCCGGGCATCATCGAGGGCGCCAGCGAGGGCGCCGGCCTGGGCCACGACTTCCTGCGGCACATTGACCGCTGCCGGCTGCTGGTGCATCTGGTGGACGTCAGCGGCAGCGAGGGCCGGGACCCCATCGCCGACTTTGACGCCATCAACGAGGAGCTGAAGCAGTACTCCCCCGACCTGGCCACCCGGCCCCAGATCGTGGTGGCCAACAAGACGGATTTGTTGTCCGACCCCCAGCTTTTGGAGGACTTCCGGGCCCATGTGGCCGCCTTGGGCTACCCGGTGCTGGCCATGTCTGCCGCCACCCACCAGGGCACCCGGGAGCTGGTGCAGCTCATCGGCCAGCGGCTCCAGGAGCTGCCCCCCGTCACGGTGTACGAGCCGGAGTACGTGCCCCGTCCGCCCCAGGTGGACACCAGCGAGCCGCTCCACATTGAGCGGGAGGACAACACCTGGCTGGTGGAGGGCCCCTGGCTGCAACGGCTTATGGGCAACATCAATTTTTCCGACTACGAAAGCCGTATGTATTTCGATAAGATGCTCCGCCAATCCGGCCTGTTCGACCAGTTGGAGGCCATGGGCATCCAGGACGGCGACATCGTGTCCATGTACGACTTGGAGTTTGAATATCAGCGGTAAACGCCGTATAAAAGAGGCACCTTCGCGCATAATAGGCGCGGAGGTGTTTTTTATGTGGCAGAATACGGATTTGAACGATCTTTTGAACGGCGACGCCGCCGCCTATGAGTACTTTTATGCCCTGTCGCCCCAGGCCCAGGAAAAGCTGTGGGGGCTGGGCATCCGCACCATGGACGATTTACAGCGGGAGGCGGAAAATCTCTCCTTTGAGGACCGCCCCCAGGCTTTTTAAGGAGGGCACATGATGACCAACAACGATACACTGCATCTGCTGAAGGAGTGCGACGCCGGGGTGAAGATGGCCACCGACTCCCTGGACGGCGTGCGGGAGCACGCCCAGGCCCCGGCCCTGAAAGCGCTGCTGAACACCAGCCGCCAACAGCACGAATGGATTGGCCGGGAGGTACAGACCATGCTGGAAAAGTGCGGCGGCAACGAGAAGGAGCCCCATCCCGTGGCCCGGAAGATGGCGGAGATGAAAACCGCCGCCCATCTCACCGTAGACCACAGCGACAAATCGGTGGCGTCCCTGATTTCCGACGGGTGCCACATGGGCGCCAAGTCGCTGCGGGGGTATCTGGACCAGTACAAGGGGGCCGAGGTGCCCGCCCGGGCGCTGTGCCGCACACTGGTGGCGGTGGAGGAGCAGCTGGGTATGGAGATGCGGCAATTCCTGTAATGGGCAAAACATCACCGGCGAAATCATCCGCCGGTGATGTTACTGCATTATTGTACCGTGACGATAAAGCCGTCCACGTTGTTGCCGGAAACGGTATAATCGCCGCTCTCCGGCACCAGGAGCTGTCCATCCGGGCAGAAGTACATGTAGAAACCGTTGTACCGCAGCGGATTGGACACCGGGTAGTCCCGCAGCAGGTCTAAATATTCCTCCAGGCACAGGTTGTGCTCCGCCATGTAGGCGGCGTGGGGTACGCCCACGTACCGCAAGTGCCAGCTCTCCTCGGCAATGCCGGTGATGGGTTCCTTATCCGCGGCGTAGCGCATGACGATGCCGTACTCCGGGCCATGGGTGTGAATCCATCCATACTCCCCATCGCCGGTGAAGTCGTAGGAATGCCCCGTCCGCACATCGTAGCGGGTCAAATCCACCGCCAGGCCGGTGTGGTGCTCGCTGCAGCCCGGCTGGGTCACGTAACTGTCGGCGTGATCCCGCCCATTCTCCGCGGCGGAGGCGGCGTACACCTCCTGCTGCTCATCGTAGCTGCGGTAGGCGGAGGAAATATTCACGTCCTGCTTGCCGGTGGCGGCGGCAAAGGCGCGAAACAGGCTGTCAAAGGCGGTAAAGGCCGCTTTTTCCTGCTTCACCGTGTAGTCCCGGGCCATGTAGCCGCTGATATTCTGCTCCAACGTGGTCACCAGCTCCACCTCCGCCGGGAAGGTGTAGGGGTGGTCGTTGCTCACCAGAATCAGCGAGCCGCTGTGGATGTCGCCCTCTGCCGAGATATAGCCCGCCGGAATAGTGGATACCTCCCCCGCCACAGGATCGCCGCTTGGGACAGCCGTGGCATTGTCATGGCGAAACACGGGAGCCCGGCGCAGCAGAAGCACCAAGCCACACACCAGCGCCACCATTACGGCGCAAAATAGAATAAATTGGGGCCGCAGACGTCTGCCGCGGTAGCGCTTTCTCTTTCTTTTGACAGCCACCGGCTATCCCCCCTTTCTCTGTGAATTGGGGATTTATACTGTTTTCTCAAAATAGAAGAAGGTGTCGTCCTCCCCCATCTTGCGCATACAGGATGACAGCATGCGGAAGGATGCCTCGTTTTCACGATAGCACTTTGCCACCACTTTGGCAAGCCCCAGGCGGTACAGCGCCCACTCCGCCACGGCAGCAAAGGCCTCCGTGCCGTAGCCGTGGCCAGCATGGGCCGGAGCCACGCGGCAGCCCAGCTCCATGCCGCCCCGCCAGTCGCAGTTATACAGCACCGCCTCGCCGATGCACTGTCCGTCCAGCCGCAGGGCGAAATTCACAGCCCGGCGGCGGGAGAAGTCCTCCCGGGTCACGTCCAGGAAATAGTCCTCTGTCAATGGGCCTTGGAGGTCGGTGCGATAATCGTAGCCCCACCAGCGGTTGCGGTCATCGTCCAGACACAGGGCGTTGTAGGCGGTCTTGTCCCCCTCTATCAGGGCGTCCAGGGTCAGGCGGTCGGTGTGGAGGGTGGGGATGGCGGGCAGCAGCTCCAGCTCGTTGCCCACGGAGAAGTAGTACTTGCTGCCCAGCTCCGCCGGGAGATATTGCAGCTTGGAGGTGCGCAGCCCCTTGTCCCGGGCGTCGTCCTCCCGGTTGATCCACTGGCAGTCGGCGGCGTAGTGGGCGGCGAATTCCTGCACCATGGTGGGGTAGACGCCGTCGTAGGAGTACAGCGCCTTTTCGATGTGGTCCACCAGCGTATCGCCGCACTTCTCCGCCAGGCACACGGCGATGAGCCTGTCGCCGTCCATCATGCCGCCGGCGATAAAGGCCCCGGTGCCCAGCTGGGCGAACATCTCCCGGGCCTCCTCCAGTTCCCACTGGGCCAGCTTGTCCTCCTTGCTGAACTCTGCGTCGTAATCCTCCCAGAACCGGGCCAGCAGCGCGCCGTCCTCTTCCGTAATAGGACGGAAAAAGGCGTCGGGATGTTCCCGGCGGAAGCGGTGAATATGGTTGCGCTGGCCGCTGTAATGGCGTCCGGCGAAGGAAATCAAATCCTGGGCGCGATAGATATAATCCTTCCACACACGGAGATTCACCACCTCCACCCGGGGATAGCGGGCGGTCAAAAGGGGCGCTTTCACCTCCGGCACCACCGACAGCACCGGCTGGATGCCCTGGGCGGTACAGTAACGCTCTATGGCGGTGAGGGCGGCGTCCTCGTCGCCGTTCTCGCCGGGAATGGGATAGTCAAACTGCACCTTGCCCTCGATGGTGTTGCGGATGATGAGGCAGCCCGCCTCCTCCGCCCAGGCCGGGTGGAGATAACCGCGCCACATATATTTGGTGCCCACGGCGTACTCACACAGGCGGTAGCTGCACCGGGCGTAATATGCTCTCAAATGGGGGATATCCCGCTGCTCCAGCGGATGAAACTGTAACATAACATTCCTCGTTGCTTAAAGATTTTGTATGGCCTCCTGGGCCACGCGCATGAATTGGCGGATCAAGGGAGAGAGGGGCTCGTTGCTGCGGTAGGCGATGCCCAGCTCCCGAACCGCAGGCGGCATTAGGGGCAGTGCCTGGACGGCGTCGCGGCGGCCTGTCAGCACCAGCTCCGACAGGATGCTGAGCCCCAGGCCCTGCTCCACCAGGGAGATGACGGCGCTGTCGCTGACCTGGGTATTCTGGATATTGGGGGTGACGCCCCGGCGGCTTAAAGGGGGCAGAATGTCCACCTCAAAGCCCATGGCAGGCAGGAAAAAATCCTTGCCGGAAAAGGCCTCCATGGGAAAGCTGTCCGCCCCCTGCACGTCATAGTCCTGGGGCAGCACCGCCAGAAGCGGGTCGTCCTTCAGCGGGAGCCAGCCCAGGTCACTGCTGTCGCGGCGGCTGGCAAAGGCCACGTCTGCCCTGCCCTCCCGGACGGCACGGAACACCTCCTCTACGGGGCCAACACGCAAATCCACGCTGATTTCTTTGTGCTCGGCGCGAAACTGCCGTATTACTGCCGGCAGCCAATGGGTGGCAATGCTGCCATAGGCGGCCACCCGGATGGCATCCTCCTTGCGGCTGTTGACCATGCGGATTTCCCGCTCCAACATCCGGTGGGACCGCAGGCAGTCCTTGACCAAAGGGAACACCCGCTCCCCTGCCGCCGTGAGATGCACGCCGCTGCGGGAGCGCACCAGCACCGCAAAGCCCAGCTCCTTTTCCAGGCTGTTCATCATGTGGGTCATGCCGGACTGGGTGTAGCCAAGTTGGGCCGCCGCCTGGGTAAAGCTGCCCAGCTCCACCGCTGTCACCAGCGCTTCCAGTTTTTTGCTGTCCATGGCCCGCCTCCCCATGACATAATTTCATCGATGAGTATACTATATGGCTACGATAAATGCAAGTTATCTTTCTGAATTCACAGCAATTCACCTATATTTGGGCAAATTATGAACAGGCAGCCCGTCAAATACCCGTTTTCGGTACATACATTACATTTTGTCATGGTAGAATGATATATTGTCGCTTTATAATTTTTTCCTTATGGTGTAATGTACGCATTGTAATTCATTACTGAATTGCTTTTCCTTTCTATCCTCAAAGGCTGCCGCAGCTGCGCGGGTCGCTCCGCGCAGTTGCTGACAGTCAACCTCCTCAAAAATTATTCTGACGAAGTAAAAGAGAGACGCTGTTTGCGCCTCTCTTTTATTTTATAGTCTGACAATGGTGGCGCCCAGGGCTTCCGCCTCGGCCCTGTCGTGGGTGGCCAGCAGCAGGTATTTCCCTGCCGCCGCCTCACGGATGGCCTCCAGACAGACGGCCTTGGTGTCGTCATCCAGGCCGGTGAGGGCCTCGTCCAGCACCAGCGCCTCGAAGGGGTGGGCCAACGCCCGGGCCAGGGCCACCCGCCGCCGCATACCGCCGGACAGGGCCGCCGGGCGCTGGTGGAGCCCATCGCCCAGTCCCAGGCGGCGCAGCATTTCCTCCGCTGCGGTTTCCGGGGCAAAGAGGGTCACGTTTTCCAGGGCGGTTTTGGTGCGAATCAGCCTGTCCTCCTGGAACACCGCCGATATCCGCAATCCCTCCGGGCGGATGATTTGACCCGAGCGGGGCTTTTCCAGCCCCATCACCAGGCGCAGCACCGTGGTCTTGCCGCAGCCGGAGGGGCCCCACAGGCAGACAGGCTGCCCGGGTGCTGCCGTCAGGGACAGGTTTTCTATGAGCATCCGACGGGGCGTGTAGCCGAAGGTCACGTTTTCCAGGGTAATCACGGTTCGCCGCCCCCTTTCAGAATCCGCCGGGCCACCCATTGGAGAGCGGCGCTGAGCAGCACAATCACCAGCGTGACGGCAAACACCTCGTCATAGCTGACGGAGGTTTTGCCCGCCCACAGCAGGTTGCCGATGGACGTTTGGCTGCGGCAGATCACCTCTGCCGCCACGCCGGATTTCCAGGCAAAGCCCAGGCCCCCGGCCACGGCGGTGCGAAAGAAGGGCGCCGCCTCCGGCAGCGTGATGCGCCGCAGAATCTGCCAGCGGCCCATGCCGAACACCCGGGCCATCTCGGAAAGCTGCCTGTCCGCCGTGCGGATGCCGCTCTCCACATCGGCCCACACAATGGGCAGCACGGTGAAAAAGCTGATGGCGCTGGGGATGCGGCCCCGGCTGACCCAGAGAAACACCAGAATGGTAAAGCTGGCCACCGGGATGGCCCGAATCAGGCTCAGCACCGGGGCCGTGAGTACCCGGAACCACTCCCATTTTGCGGATAGCACGGCGCACACCGTGCCTACGATAAGGGCCAAGAGAAACCCCGCCAGAATCCGCAGCAGTGAGGCCCCCACCGTCAGATAGAAGCTGCCCTGCCCTGCAAAGCGCCACAGGGCCGCCGCCGTATCCAGCGGCGTGGGGATGGGGATCAGCAGCGTCCGGTTGGCGGCTGCGGCGGCAAATTGCCACACCGCCAGCCAAAACACCGCCGCAGCAGCGTATCGCCAGCCGTTACGTCCCATAGTAGAAGTCGTCCGCCGGCATGGCGCCGCCTACGCTCTTGGGATTGGCGTCGAACATCACCTGCAGGTAGCCGGAAAGGCCCGCCTTCATCGCATCGCCGGTGAGGAACGTCAAGCCGCACTGGGGGATGGCCTTGGCCGCCAGGGCCGCCTTGGGAATGAGGCCGTATTGCTCGCACAGGGCTGCCGTGCCCTCCACGTCGGTCTGGGAGGTCTCAATAGAGGCGGCGTACTCGTCCAGGAAGAGGGCCACCGCATCGGGATGCTCCGCCAGGAACTGATTGTTGACGATAACGCAGCCCATCATCAAGGTGCTGTCGCCACCGGCAATCTTGTCCCACTCCTCTGTCATGTCAAACGCCTTTACAGCGGGCAGCTCGCTGTCCTTTGTCTGCATCATAAGGCTGGTGGCCACCGGCTGGGGCGCCATGATGAGGGCCTCCGGGTCGCTCTGCCAGACGGTCATCAGCTCGCTGCCCTCGCCCACGAAGTGAATGTCCACGTCGCTGTCGGGGTCAAGTCCGTTGCCGGTGAGGACGTAACGGAGAACGTACTCCGGGTTGGCCCCCTGGCCGGGGGAATAGATGGTGCGGCCCTTCAGGTCGCCAATGGCGGCAGGGGCCTCACCGGGGGCCAGGATGGACAGCACGCCCAACGTGTTCACCGCCAGCACGGACACGCCGCCCTGGGTCTTGTTGTACAGCGTCGCCGCCAGGTTGGTGGCCACGCAGGCGATGTCCACCTGGCCGCCGGATACCGCCGCCACCACCTCATCGTTGGCGCCGGGCATGGTAAAATGGTAGGTGTTGGCGGTCTCCCCTGCGTCGGAGCGGGCCCAGAGATTCATGGCTCCGATGCCGGTGGGGCCGGACAGCACGTAGATGTTCACGTCTGTGCCCTGGGGTTCGCTCACCGTTTCCGGCTCGGTCTCCGGGGCGGTGGCAGGGGCGTTTCCGCCGCAGGCAGTCATCAACAATACCAGTGTTAAAGCCAACAGTAAAGCAAAAATCCTTTTCATCGTTTCGTTTGTTCTCCTTATGTATTCATTCCCGGGTATTGGCCCGGAATTTCATGATTTACGGCCGCAGCAGGGCCTGACGCTGCCGGTAGTCTGGCATCACCTTTGCCACCTCGGCGTAGAACGCGGGGCTGTGGTCATGGTGGCGGATGTGGGCCAGCTCGTGTACCACCACATAGTCGATGGCCTCGTCGGGGTACTGCATGAGGTACAGCGAAAAGCTGATGCTGTTCTTCCCCGAGCAGCTTCCGAACCGGGTGCGGGCGGAGGTGATATGCACCGCCGTGGGCGTCACCCCCATGAGGGCGGCGTAGTAGTCCACCCGCGGGGGCAGATACGCCTTGGCCCGGCGGCGCAGCGTCTCCTTTTCCTCCTCGGTCAAGGGCGGATGGGCCTGCCGGTACGATTGCTGCCGGGCCAAATGCTCCGCCAGCCACCGTTCCTTGGACGATACAAAAGCGTCAATGTCCCGCTGGGGCATCCGCAGCGGCGCACGCACCACCACTTCCCCCTCCCGGGTGATCTCCAGGGCCACCGTGCGGCGGCGGGAGCGGATGAGCCGGTAGGTCATGGCTCGATGAATGTGAACCGGGGGCCGTCGTAGCCGTCCCGGACAACCCGCTCGTTCCACATAGCCGCCGGACGCACCCAAAGGCCGCCCTCGCCGTACAGCGCCTGGTACACCACCATGGGCTCCATGGTCTCCGAGTGGCGGGCCATGCCCAGCACGCGGTATTCGTTCCCCTTGAAATGGCGGTAGCGCCCGGGTCTGATTTCCTCCATGCAATCCCCTCCTTTTCTCCCTATTTTACCACAGGGCTGGGCAAAAGGCAAAACCTATGGTATAATAGCAAAAAAATTTTGGGAGGACGGGCCATGAAGAACACCACCCTTTGCTATATTGAAAACAACCGGGGCGAATATCTGATGCTGCACCGGGTAAAAAAGGAAAACGACCTGAACCACGACAAGTGGATCGGCGTGGGCGGCAAGTGCGAGGAGGGGGAAAGCCCGGAAGAGTGCTTGCTGCGGGAGGTGCAGGAGGAAACTGGCCTGACGCTGACAGACTACCAATACCGGGGCATCGTCACCTTTGTCAGCGACGTCTGGGAGGGGGAATATATGCACCTTTTTACCGCCACCGGCTTCACCGGCACGGTGCGGGAATGCGACGAGGGCGTGTTGGAATGGCTCCACAAGGACGATTTGGCGGCCCTGCCCCAGTGGGAGGGGGACAAAATCTTCCTCCGGCTCATCCACGACCCCTCCCCCTTCTTTTCGCTGAAACTGCAATACGCCGGCGACACGCTGACCTACGCCGCACTGAACGGAAAGGAGCTGGCGCTGTGATCATTCTGGTAAGCGCCTGTCTCCTGGGGGTGGGGTGCCGCTACGACGGCGAGAGCAAGCCCCACGATGCCGTTCTGGCGCTGCTGGGGCGCCACACGCTGATTCCCGTCTGCGGCGAGGCGATGGGCGGCCTGCCCACGCCCCGCATCCCCTCGGAGCGCCGGGACGACAGGGTAATCAACGCTGCCGGGCAGGACGTGACGGCGGAATACCGCCGGGGCGCGGCGGAGGTGGCGCGGCTTGCGGGCCTCTACGGCGCAAAAATGGCCATTTTGAAGGAGCGGAGCCCTGCCTGCGGCAGCGGGCAGATCTATGACGGCACCTTTACCCACACGCTAACCGACGGCTGGGGCGTGACGGCGGAGCTGCTGCGGCAAAACGGCGTCATCGTATACGGCGAAAGCCAGGTGCCCGATTTGGTGGAAATAGGTATCTTATAACGTCAAAAAGCGTTTCCCGATGTGGGAAACGCTTTTAATTTATACGGTTTTGTGCCGGAATCTGGGCAGCCAGTAGTCCTTGCCGTACACCGCCGCTTCTACGACGAGGCACATGGGCATCGCCGCCAGCACATCGATGGTAGAATGCTGCTTGACGAAGCACACCGCCAGGCACACCATCACCACGAACACCGTGGCGGCGCACCGCAGCCAGGCGGGCAGGTCCCTGTCCTTCAACACGGTGGACAATATGCCGATGGAGTATCCCACATGGAGGGAGGGGCACACGCCGGTGGGGGTGTCGAAGGCGTAGATGATGCCCATGACCCAGGTCAGCAGATTTTCCCGGGGGAACGCCGCCGGACGCAGATCCTGCACCGTGGGATAGACGATATAGCACACCATGGCGATGGCCTGGGTACCCATAATGAAGAGCTGAATCTTCCGGAACCGGGGCACGTCGTAGAATAACGTGAAAGCCAGGGCGCCGAACACGAAGAAAAACCAGCCCACATAGAAAATGGCAAACCACTCATTGAAGGGGATCCTATCGTCCAGGGCGGAGTGAACCACGTGGCAGCGAGAAACGGGAATCAGATTCTCCGTGATGAAATACAGGCAGAAATACACCACCCAACCCAGCAGCAGCTTGGCGTGGGCAAAGCGGGGCTCGTTCAGCTTGCGCAGCGAAAAACCCCGGTAGTCATAGAGCGTTTTGGTCATGGTCATATACCTCAAGGGGAGTGTTGTAGCGGAAGTGGCGGGCGGACACGTTGGGATAGGGCACCACCTTATGCCTGGGCAGCGCCACCGCCATATCCGTCACCGCGTCCATCAGGGCGCGGCACACCCGCTGCCGCTCCTCATCCAGAGGGGCGTCGGGGTCGAAATAGATGGGCTTGCCGTAATACACGGTTTTCAGCTTGGGGGCCAGGTACATAGGCACAAAGGGCAAATCCCGCCCCACCTTCTTTCGGTACATCCTGCCCAGGTCGAGAAACCGATACTGGAATTGATACACAATGTTATTGTGGGGCGTGTACGTCTCCGGAAAGATGGTGATGCGCGCGCCCTCGGCAAGGTGCTGCCCCGTCTGGCGGAAGGTGGTGAGAATGCGGCTGTCGTGGTAGACGGGGATGGTGTAGGCGTTGCGGAACACCAGCAGCGACAATGGAACAATGGCGTGGCTCAGCAGGCGGAAAAACCACAGCGTCCACTTGGGCTTCATGGACCAGAAATCCCGAAAAGCGTAGTCCGCTACCTCGCCGCGCTCCATCATCTCGCCGGTGCACCAGGTGTAATGGAGGCCGGGGGTGTAGATCTCCGCGGCGATGGGGCCGTAGGCGTGGCAGTGGTTGCCCACGATGACGCAGGCGCCCTCCGGCAGGTTTTCCTGCCCCACAATGCGGAATTTAGGGGAGAACAGCCACACCAGCCACCGCACTACATAGTAAATCCACGGTGCTTTTTTCTTTTCCACGGCTGTCCGCCCCTTTCGTGCCAAAAATGGGAGGGCCCATCGGGCCCATCGAAAGGACATTATACCCATTTTGGCGAAAAAGTCAAGAAACAAGGCTGTTCTCCGGGGAGAACAGCCTTGTTGCAGTTAGTTGTTGCCGGTAATTCACGCGACGGTGTTCTGGTAAAACGAGCAGCCGGCGCGGCCATTCTCCTTGGTCTCGTACAGCGCCATGTCGGCGTGGCGGTACAGCTCCGCGGCGTCCCGGGCATCGCCGCCGTGGGCCACGCCCACGCTGACGGAAACGGCAGGCATACCGTCGCTGCTGTCGGCCAGCATTTCGTTGACACGCCCCACCTTTTGGGTAATCAGCTGATCCAGGGAGCTGTCAGCATGCACCATCAGCACCGCAAGCTCGTCACCGCCCAGGCGGCAGACGTAGTCGTCAGAGCGGAAGCAGCGGCGGAGGGCGGTGGCGATGCGCTGCAACACCTTGTCGCCGGTCTCGTGGCCGTAGGTGTCGTTAATCTTCTTAAAATGGTCGGCATCCACCAGCAGCATGGTGGTGGAGTGCAGATCCAGCGTGGACAGGATCAAGTCATAGCCCTCACGGTTATACACATGGGTCAGGGCGTCGTGGGACGCCTTGAAATTCAGATTCTCAATACTGCGCTTGTAGGCGTCATACATCTTGTTGTAGCTCTTGGCCAGAACCCGGAATTCCAGGGCGCCGGACACGGGAATGGGACTGTCCTCCCGGATACGGCGGGCCGCCGTCAGCACCGGGCGGATGCCCAGACGCACCGTCATCATCACCATAGCCACGATTTGCACCACCTGCGCAAGGATGAGGATGAAAACGGTGCGGATATGGCGCCGCAATTTCACGATGGCATCCCGCCACACCTGGTGGGTGGCGTCCTCCAGGGCCATCACGCTGCGCTCCATGCTCCGCCAAATCTCCTCCTTAGCCAGGAAATACGTGTCATCATGTACCATATCCCGGGCCAGCTCACACATCTGGGTAGGGCGGAGGGCTGCGTCTGCGGCGGACAGCGTCACCTCATCCAGCGCCGCCGGGTAGTCCTTCATCCCCGTGGCCTCCACCACCAGGCGCATGGCGTAATACTCCCGCTCTGTCAGCGCCACAGATTCCCGCATGGCGTTCCGCAAGTCGGCAAGGGCGGCGCTGTCGGGCTGCCCCTGCTCCATGACCGCTACGGCGTTCTCCCGGCGGCGGGTGGTGAATACCTCTTCAAAATAGTCGTCCATCTGGGTTCTGTCGCCGGTGGCGGTGAAGCGCTGCACCTTCTCGGTGAGATAGTCTGAGGCATCCCGCAGGCTATTGGCCGCCTGTTGCAAATCAATATACTGCTCCGTGGCCTGGGAGAGGTCCAGGAACTGGTGGTACGTCTGCAGCATGGTGACAATCAGGAATACGGAAATCAGAATCACAACGCCCAGCATCACCCGATTGACCACCAGCATTGGCAGACCGTCATCTTTTATCCGCTCCCAGCGCTTCATCATGCAGCCCCCTTTAACCCATTTTACCTTACACTTTTTTATGTGTAACACAGCAAAATCGGCCTGTCAAGACGATATTCAGCACAATTTGCCGTCTGAGGGAAGGACTTGGAAAGCCAAAATGCGTGCCGCAGACGCAGCACGCATTATGGCAAGGGAAATAATCTGTAATTATGGAAAACGATGCCGTTTACCAATCAATAGCTGCCCATGTCGGCGGACTTGTCGGCAGCGGGGTTGGCGCCGAACTCGTAGTCGTTGCCGGGCAGGACGGCGTTGAGGGCCACACCGGCAAGGGCCGCGATGGCCAGGCCGGTGAGGGTGATGGCCGCGTCGCCCACCATGAAGGTGATGCCGCCCACAGCGCTGAAGCCCAGGCCGCTGACGAACATGACGGCGGCGATAATCAGGTTGCGGCTCTTGGTGAGGTCCACCCGGTTCTCCACGATGTTGCGCACGCCCACGGCGGAGATCATGCCGTACAGGATGAAGCTGACGCCGCCCACGATGGCCGCGGGAATGGAGTTGACCAGAGCGTCAAACTTGGGGGAGAAGCTGAGGATGATGGCGTACACGGCAGCCAGGCGGATGACCCGGGGATCGTACACCCGGCTCAGGGCCAGCACGCCGGTGTTCTCACCGTAGGTGGTGTTGGCGGGGCCGCCGAACAGGGCGGCGAAGGCGGTGGCCAGGCCGTCGCCCATCAGGGTGCGGTGCAGGCCGGGATCCTCGATGAAGTTGCGGCCGGTGGTGGAGGAGATGGCGGACACGTCGCCGATGTGCTCCATCATGGCGGCGATGGCGATGGGGGCCATCACCAGGATGGAAGTCAGGTCAAACTTGGCAATGGTGAACTTCTGCAGGCCCACGATGTTGGCCTGGGACACGGCGGTGAAATCCACCTGGCCGAAGATGAGAGCCACGATGTAGCTCACCACCACGCCCAGCAGGATGGGGATGATCTTGATCATGCCCTTGCCCCAGATGTTGGCCACGATGATGACCGCGATGGCCACCAGTGCCAGCCACCAGTTGGTCTGGGCGTTGTTGATGGCGGAGCCCGCCAGGTTCAGGCCGATCATGATGATCATGGGGCCGGTGACGATGGGCGGGAAGTAGCGCATGACCTTCTTGGCGCCCACCACCTTGAACAGCAGGGCCAGCACCAGGTACAGCGCGCCGGCGACGACCACGCCACCCAGGGCGTAGGCCAGCTTCTCGTCGCCGCTCATGTCGGCGTACTTGCCGGAGTTGAGCTGGGCCACAGCCTCAAAGCCGCCCAGATAGGCGAAGGAGGAGCCCAGGAAGGCGGGCACCTTCAGCTTGGTGCAGATGTGGAACAGCAGCGTGCCGAGACCCGCCATCAGCAGCGTGGTCTGGATGGACAGGGGCAGGCCGTAGCCGGACACCAGGATGGGCACCAGCACGGTGGCGCCGAACATGGCGAACAGGTGCTGCAGTCCCAGCACCAGCATGCGGGGTACGCCCAGCTCACGGGCGTCGTAGATGGCCTCCTGGCCAAGCTCTTTCTTCATTCTTGTAATCCTCTCTTTCTTCATTTGTCCTATCTAAACTATTGCCAACCGAATCTTGATCCGACAGCATAAAAAAATGACCGGTAAAAATACCGGTCAAAAAGAAACACTATCGGTGAAAAGGGAAACAAAGAGGCCACGATCCATCGTCAACTGTCTGCGCACGTTGGTCATGGTGTCCCCTCCTCTCAATTTTCTCGCCTATTATACTGGCCCGTGTGGCAAATTGCAACATTTTTCTTTTCCAATATGTGTCCAAATTCCGCATTGGAATTTGGGCACGTTGCACAACGGCTTTATTGGGCCAACAGGAGGCGTTTACGAAGAACGGGACAAAGCACCGCCGTCACCACGATTTTCAGCATATCGCCGGGCAGGAACAGCAGCATACCCTTATATATAATATCCCAGGCGGACATGCCCCGGTCCATATAGACGTTAAGGATCAGCGCCATGTAGGGCAGGCCCACCAGGTACAGCACCCCCAGCCCCGCGAGACACGCCAGGCCGATGCGCCAGGGGGATTTGGCCCTGGCGGACAGGCCGCCGATGACCGCCGCCGCCGGAATCAGCCCCAGCAAAAAGCCGAAGGAGGGCTGGAACACGTAGCCGATGCCGCCGCCCATGGTGAACACCGGGATGCCCACCAGGCCCACCGCCACGTACACCGCCTGGCTCAATGCGCCGTACTTGGCCCCCAGCAGCACCCCCGCCATAGCGGTGAACAGGAATTGCAGCGTAATGGCCACCGGCCACATGGGCAGCCGCAAAAAGGCCCCCACCGCCGTAAGTGCCGCGAACACGGCGGTATATATCATCATGCGCAGCTTCATAGTTGTAAACCTCCCAAACAAATCTGGTTTACAATATAGCCCCGTCGGCCTTAATTGTCAACGGGTATCTGCAAAAATGTTTACAACCGTGGGCAACCGTGGTAAAGTGGCACTATATCAGAAAGGCGGTGTGGCAATGGCGTACACAGAGGTATATCGCGTTTTGGCCCAGGCGGGTGGAGAATTTGTCTCAGGTCAGCGCTTGAGCCAGGCCCTGGGCGTCAGCCGGGCGGCGGTGTGGAAGGCGGTGGAGGCCCTCCGCCGGGAGGGGTACGACATTGAGGCCCGTTCCGGCCTGGGCTACCGGCTGCGCAGCAGTGACAGGCTGGACGAGGCTTTGGTATCTGCCGCGCTGGGGGAGTATCCCGCTCCCGTCCACGTGCTGTCCACCGTGGACTCCACCAATAACTATTGCAAGCTGCTGGCCGCCCAAGGCACAGCCGACGGCACGGTGGTCATTGCCGACAACCAGACCGCCGGCCGGGGCCGCCGGGGCCGCAGCTTCCTCTCCCCTGCCGGACAGGGGCTGTATTTATCCGTGCTGTGGCGGCCCGAGTGCGCCCCGGACGCGCTGCTGCCACTGACGGCCCTCAGCGCCGTGGCGGTGAGCCGGGCAGTGGAGCGGCTGGGGGGCGAGGCCCCCGGCATCAAGTGGCCCAATGACCTGGTGCTGGCGGGGCGGAAAATCTGCGGCATCCTGACGGAGCTGTCCGTGGAGGCGGAGAGCGGACTGGTGGACTACGTGGTGGTGGGCATCGGCGTCAACTGCCGCCAGCAGCCAGACGATTTCCCGGAGGAGCTGCAAAGCATTGCCGGGTCGTTGGACATGGCGCTGTCCACCGTCATCCCCCGTGCGGCGCTGGCGGCGGAGATGGTGCGGCAGCTTCACACGCTGCGCCGAGAGGTGCTGTTCCGTCCCGAAGCATGGCTGGAGGCATATCGCAGCCGCTGCCTCACCACCGGCAAGCGGGTGCAGCTTCTGGAAGGCGGCTCTGTTACCACCGCCACGGCCCTTACGGTGGATGCGCAATACGGTCTTGTGGTGGCCAACGACGACGGCAGCACCGAAACGCTGCGAAGCGGCGAGGTGTCGGTGCGGGGCCTGTACGGCTATATGGATTGAGGTTTACGGTATGAGAGAACTATGGGATCTGTTTATCACCTTTGCCAAGGTGGGGGTGATGACCTTCGGCGGCGGCATGGCCATGCTGCCCATTTTGCAGCGGGAGGTGGTGCAGAACAAGGGCTGGGCCACCGATGAGGAGCTGACGGACTATTTCGCCATCGGCCAATGCACCCCCGGCATCATCGCCGTCAACACCGCCACCTTTATCGGCCAGAAGCAGCGGGGCGTCTGGGGCGGCATCTTCACCACGCTGGGCATGGTGTTCCCCAGCCTGGTGATCATCACGGCCCTGGCGGGGCTCATCACCAACTTCGCCCACGTGGCGTGGGTGCAGCACGCCTTTGCCGGCATCCGGGTGGTGGTGTGCGTGCTGATCTTCAACGCGGTGCTAAAGCTGTGGAAGAGTGCCGTCCATGACGTGTGGGGCGCTCTTCTCTTTGCCGCCGTGCTGGCCGCCACGCTGCTCGCCGGCCTTTCCCCGGTGGTGTACGTGCTGCTATCGGCGGTGGCGGGCATCGTCATCCAATCGCTGCAGGAGGGCCGGAAATGATACTGTTACAGCTGTTTTATGAGTTTTTCAAAACCGGGCTGTTCGCCGTAGGCGGCGGCCTGGCCACACTCCCCTTTTTGAACGACATGGCGGACCGCACCGGTTGGTTTACCCGGGCCCAGCTGGCGGATATGCTGGCGGTCAGCGAATCCACCCCCGGCCCTATCGGCGTCAACATGGCCACCTATGTGGGCTTCACCACCGCCGGGCCTTTGGGGGCGCTGGCAGCCACGGTGGGCCTTGTGACCCCCAGCGTGGTGGTGATTCTTATCATCGCCGCCTTTTTGCGGGCCTTTCGCAGCAACAAATACGTAAACAGCGCCTTCTACGGCCTGCGCCCCGCCTCCACCGCCATGGTGGCGGCAGCAGGCCTGGGGGTGGCACAGCTGACGCTGCTGCATACGGAGCTGCCCCTCTCCCCCGCTTTTTTCAACTGGCCCGCCATCGCCCTTGCGGCGGCGGTGCTGGTGCTGACCCGGTGGGTGCCTAAGGTGAAGGACTGGCACCCCATCGTGTTCATCGCCATCGGCGCGGCGGTAGGGATAATTGGAAAATTTTAGGATAGTATTGCAATTCCTTTTCACCCACGGTATACTCAAACCGATAGAGGTACAAACTGGAATTATCTTTGAAAGGAGCGCTGACAATGGATATGAAAAAGCTGGCCGGCACCAAGACCGAGCGCAACCTGCGGGAGGCCTTCGCCGGGGAATCCCAGGCCCGGAACAAGTACACCTACTTCGCCTCCGTGGCCAAAAAAGAGGGCTATGAGCAGATTTCCGCCCTGTTTCTGAAGACCGCCGAGAACGAGAAGGAGCACGCCAAGCTGTGGTTCAAGGCCCTGGGCGAGCTGGGCACCACCGCTGAAAACCTGGCCCACGCCGCCGACGGCGAGAACTTCGAGTGGACCGACATGTACGACCGCATGGCCCGGGAGGCCGACGAGGAGGGCTTCCACGAGCTGGCGGAGCAGTTCCGGGGCGTGGGTGCCATTGAGAAGATGCACGAGGAGCGCTACCGCGCCCTGCTGCAGAACGTGGAGGCCCAGAAGGTGTTTGAAAAGAGCGAGGTCAAGGTGTGGGAGTGCCGCAACTGCGGCCACATCGTGGTGGGCACCAAGGCGCCGGAGAAGTGCCCGGTGTGCAACCATCCCCAATCCTACTTCGAGCTCCACGCGGAGAACTATTGATCGCCCGTTACCTCTCCCCTCACCTGCCGCCCGGCACAGGGCGGCAGGTTTTTTTATGAGAAAAAGGAAAATTTTTTTCCGATTATCTGTTGACAATCGGCGGATGGTTTAGTATAATAACCCTCGCCGTTCGGAAATCGGCGGTCGCTTGGGAGCATAGCTCAGCTGGTTAGAGCACCTGCCTTACAAGCAGGGGGTCACTGGTTCGAGTCCAGTTGTTCCCACCAAAAAATGGCCAAGTAGTTCAGTTGGTTAGAACGCCAGCCTGTCACGCTGGAGGTCGTGGGTTCGAGCCCCATCTTGGTCGCCATATGCCTCGGTAGCTCAGTTGGTAGAGCAGCGGACTGAAAATCCGCGTGTCGCCAGTTCGACCCTGGCCTGAGGCACCATTCGCGGGCGTAGCTCATCTGGTAGAGCGCGACCTTGCCAAGGTCGAGGTAGCGAGTTCGAGCCTCGTCGCCCGCTCCAAAAAATACTGGACACCCTTTGGGTGTCCAGTATTTTTTTACGCGGCGACGAGGCGAGAAAAGCCCGGTCGCCGCGCAACGGCGATGCCGACAGTCCGGTGGACTGTTGGCAAGGGCGCGTGCGTGTCGGCGGCGACAGCCGCCGAGCGAGCCTCGTCGCCCGCCGTTTTGATGACCTCCCCTTTTGGGTGTCTTGTGTTTTTTTACGCGGCGGCGAGGCCATTTGTAGGGGCCGACGCCCCCGGCGGCTCGGATACCCGGTGGCGTGGTTCCAAAAACGAAGGTTCGTTGCGCATGGTCGGGTATTCCGCAGGAAAACCCAGCGCCATTTCACCCCATTCTACCAACCGTGGATTGCCTTTTTTTCGGTTGGCGCGTATGATTGTTACAGATCACACGGGAAGGAGCGACATTTCGCAATGGAGCAGGACAAGATTGGAAATTTCATCAAGGAGCTGCGTAAAGAGAAAGGCTTGACCCAACAGGAACTGGCGGATTGCCTGGGCGTCACCAACAAGGCAGTGTCCAAATGGGAGCTGGGCAAAAGCATGCCTGACGTGGCCTTGTTCTCCCCTCTCTGTCAGGCGCTGGGTGTCAGCCTGACAGAGCTGCTGGCGGGGCGGCGTATTGACGAGCAGGAGCGGGGTACCGTGTCGGAGCAGATGCTGGCGGAGACCATCAGCAGCCGCAATCTGGTGGGGCTGCAGGTATTCATTATGCTCAACGGCCTCATCGGCGTGACCCTGGCTCTCAGTCCCATCCTCTTTCACCCACCCCAGCCCTTCGGCGCGATTTTACTGTGCTTCGGGCTGGTGGAGTGCGCTATGGCCGTCTATTTCGACTTTGCCCTCCCCGGCAAAGAGATGCGCCGCCGCTCTCTGGCCGCCAGTATCACCTTTGCCGTGTCAGAATTCTCCCTGCTGGCTGCCCTCAACTATCCCAGTGCCATGCAGGCGGGAATCCCTCCTCTGACCTTTGCCCTTGTGTTCTCCGTTCCGCTGGCGTCTGTTATTGTGTGGAACATTTTTCTCAAGCGCCGCCGCGATAAAAAACGGTAACATTTTTCCCGTGGGTATGGAAATACGGCGGCGGTGACGGTATAATAGTCCCATACTATACGGACTATTCCGATGGAGGGTTGCATCATGCCGCAATACATATCCAGCGCATCCATTACCTGTATGGCCATCAGCTGTTTCGCCGGGGCGGCCATCCCGGTGGGGCTGTTCCTGCTTTTCCGCCGCAAAATGAAGGCGGAGACGCTGCCGTTCTTCGTGGGCTGCGCCATTTTTATCATCTTCGTGGGGCTGGAATCCATCTTGGTGAATCTGCTGCTGTCCTCCCCGGTGGGCAGTCGCATTGCCGCCAGCACGGCGCTGATGGCCCTGGTGGGCGGGCTGCTGCCGGGTCTCTTTGAGGAGACGGGCCGTCTGGTGGCCTACCGGACGGTGCTGAAGGACAAAATGGGCAACGACGCCAACGCCCTGATGTACGGCGCGGGCCACGGCGGCGTGGAGGCGGTGGCCATCCTGGTGGTGTCCATGCTGTCCAACCTGGCCCTTGCCATCACCATCAACCGCGGCGGTATCGGCTCCCTCACCGCAGTGCTGGGCGATGCGGAGCTGGCCCAACTGGAGGTGCAGCTCTCTGCCCTGGCCACCACCCCCGCATGGCACTTCCTGCTGGGCATTGTTGAGCGCATTTTCGCCGTGGCGGCCCATCTGAGTTTCAGTGTGATGGTATGGTTCGGGGTAAAGCAGCGCAAGCCGTCCCTCTATCTGCTGGCGGTGGCCCTCCACGCGGTAATGGACGCCGTCACAGTGGTGATGACCCAGGTGGGGCTGTCCCCCATCGTGGAGGAAATCATCGTGGGCGTGATGGCAGCAGGTGTGGTGGTGCTGGGCCACAAGGTGTGGCAGCAGTACGCCGCAAAGGAATAACAGTTTCTATCTGTAACAGCCGCCGGGCGTCCTGGGACGTCCGGCGGCTGTTGTATTATATATTATAATTGTATGGGCAGCAGCGCCATGACGGCGCCGGGACGCGGGCCACGATGTCCCTCACGCCCCGTCAGGGCTTCAGCTCCAGATACAGGTTGCGGTACTGCTTGGCGGAGTTCTCCCAGGACACGTCCTTGGCCATGTCCCGCACCACCATCTGGTCCCAGCGGTCACGGGCGGTGAAATACACCGTTTTGGCCCGGTTGCAGGCGTCCAGCAGCAGTCCCGCCTCATAGCGGTCGAAGGTGAAGCCATTACCCTCGTTGGTGAACTCGTTGTAGGGCTGCACGGTGTCCTTCAATCCGCCGGTCTCCCGGACGATGGGCACGGTGCCGCAGCGCATGGCGATGAGCTGGGTCAGGCCGCAGGGCTCGAACAGGCTGGGCACCAGCAGGGCGTCGGCAGCGGCGTAAATCTGGTGGGCGCGGCCCTCGTCGTACATGATGTTGGAGCAGACGCTGCCCTTGTAGGCGTATTCATAATAGCGGAAGGCGTCCTCATACTCCTTGTCGCCGGTGCCCAGCACCACCACCTGGGTGTTGCCGTCCACGAGGGCGGGCATAATGGCGCTGATGAGGTCCAGGCCCTTCTGGTTGGTGAGGCGGGAGATAAGGCCGATAACGAATTTGTTCTCGTCCTGCTCCAGGCCCAGGGCCGCCTGCAGGGCCAGCTTGTCGGCCTTTTTCTTCTCCACCACGTCGGCGATGCCGTAGTTCACCGGCAGCAGCGGGTCGGTGGTGGTGTCCCACTGCTCACAGTCGATGCCGTTGACGATGCCACGCAGCTTGCCGGAGTGGTAGCGCAGATGGGCGTCCAGGCCCTCGCCGTAGAAGGGGGTCTGAATCTCGGCGGCGTAGGTGTGGCTGACGGTGGTAATCATGCTGGCGTAGCTGAGGCCGGCTTTGAGCATGTTGGCGTCCACCCAGTTCTGCTTCAGCACGGCGTAGTCAAAGAGGGCGTCGGGCAGATTGGTCCAGTATTTAATGGTCTGGGTGTTGTAAATGCCCTGGAAGCGCAGGTTATGGATGGTCAGCACCGACTTGGCGGAGGCCACCGGCGTGCCCTGGAACATGGCCTGCTGGAACACAGGCACCAGCGCGGCCTGCCAGTCGTGGCAGTGGATGATGTCGGGCACCCAGTTCATGTAGTTCAGCGCCGCCAGCGCCGCCTTGGCGAAGTAGCAGAACTTGGGGATATCATCCACCAGGTTGGTGTAGGGATTGCCCCAGCTGAAAAACTCCTCGTTGTCGATGAAATCGTACACCACGCCGTCCCAGACGTACTCCATGATGCCCACGTAATAGCGCCGTCCGTCGGCGGTGAGGTCCATGGAGAAATCACCCCGGAACACCATCTTGTCCTGGTACTTCTGGGGGATGCACTTATACCGGGGCAGAATCACCTTCACGTCACAGTTCTGGGCAATCAACGCCTTGGGCAGGGCGTACATCACGTCGCCCAGACCGCCGGTCTTCACAAAGGGATAGCACTCCGAGCCGATAAAGGCCACGCTGCGGCGGGGCTCCGGCATGGCGGGAGCGGCGGGCTGGGCGGGGGCCTCCTCCACCGGGGCGGGCTGGGCGGGAGCTTCCACAGGCTGGGCGGGCGCAACAGATGATTCCGCTGCCTGGGCAGGGGCTTGCGCCGCCTTTTCCTTTTTGGGGGCAGCCTTTTTGGCGGCGGGCTTCTTCTCTGCCGGCTTCTTGGCCGTGGTCTTCCTGGCGGCGGGCTTCTTTTCCGCGGCCTTGGTGGCGGTCTCGTTGACCTCCGGGGTCAGGGGGGCCGTTTCTTTCGTTTCAGCGGTCTTTTTGGTAGGCATAATGGATATCTCCTTTTTCATCACTACGCAGCTTCGCTGCGCTGTATGGGGAAACCGGATATTGCTGTTCCATGGCGCACCGCGCCTTGTATCAACGGTAATTGTACCATAATTGGTACCCATTGGCAACCGTTTGAGAGAATCGAAAATGGGATTTCCCACAGAAGAAAAAAAGCAGCCTTTGGGCTGATGTTATACGGGGTTGCCGCATCATCCACTCGCGGCGGGAATAGCATCTTCTTTCGTGATGCAATGTCTCACGGTATAATGATGTATTACGGCTTACGCAAATGCAATTGCTTGGTATCACCCCGCGTGCGCGGGGAATAGCGTCTGTGCTCCTTATTGACGCCGTGGTGCTCGGGATCACCCCCGCGTGCGCGGGGAATAGGCTGCCCCATTCTGATGCTGACCTGTGTGGGTGGGATCACCCCCGCGTACGCGGGGAATAGGGCGGCGTTATGGAAAAGCCGGTGGTGGTGTCGGGATCACCCCCGCGTGCGCGGGGAATAGCAGCTGACGGCGTCGGACAGCAGGCCGTAGCCGGGATCATCCCCGCGTGCGCGGGGAATAGTTGGCGGACATCAACGCCGCGGGCGAACACGTGGGATCACCCCCGCGTGCGCGGGGAATAGGCCCAGGATGGCAGGCAGTCGTAAAAGAGCTTGGGATCACCCCCGCGTGCGCGGGGAATAGTCGTCAGTCTTTTTGCGGAGGGCGTCCAACATGGGATCACCCCCGCGTGCGCGGGGAATAATTGCAGTATTATAGCAACTCCGTCCTGGGCCAGGGATTACCCCCGCGTGCGCGGGGAATAGTTCGCAGCCGTGCTGCCCGGATGCGGTCGGCGGGGATCACCCCCGCATGCGCGGGGAATAGTCGTTGAACACCGTGTTATCGCTGAAATCGTTGGGATCACCCTCGCGTGTGCGGGGAATAGCTTTTGGGGCAACTCAAACAAAAACCCATGCAGGGATCACCCCCGCGTGCGCGGGGAATAGAACTGGCGCTCCGGCGTCCACTTGACGCCCTCGGGATCACCCCCGCGTGTGCGGGGAATAGTTCGCAGCCGCGCTGCCTGGATACGGTCGGTAGGGATCACCCCCGCGTGCGCGGGGAATAGACGGTATGTTCCACTGCTTAGAAGCCTCACGATAGATTTTTCGGACTCTGCTGCCTTCTTTTCCGCGAAGCTGCTGCATTGTCATGACAGAAACGTCCTCCCCCGGAAAACGCATTTCATACATTCTCCGCGCCACAGCAAGACAGAGATGCCGGCGGCGGGAACTGGCGTCATGCGGTGGCCGATCTGCGGCAACGCCTGAAGGCGAGGGCGCTCAATGCCCGGCAGTTTCTCATCCATTGTTCGTCTCCGAAACGCGCATAAGCGTCAGTAATCCCATTCCGTAGGCTTTTCCGCGGCCAATGCCCTCAGTCAGTGTCTTGCGGAACAGCACCTCATCGGTCACAGTCAGCACGCCCTCGAAGGTAGCGGACAGCAGTGTCACAGCGTTGCGTCCCCTTTTGTCAAAATGCAGCCATTGGCTGCTCACCACCTCGAATCCGTCCTCACAGATGGCGAAGCCCCGCTTTTTGCTCTGCTCTATGAGCCATTGCCTTTGAAAGTATGGTGTAATGTGCGCCAGCACCTTTCCCCTCTCCCCGGCTCGGGACTTGCTGCGCGTAGGATTCGCCGTCAGGCGAAAATACCAACAGCTTCCCGCCACAGTGCGGGTCAGCAGAGGCGAATAGTCCCGTGATTCCCACTGTGGCTCATGTCCCGACACGCCGAACTGCGTAACCGCGCCGGTCAGATCGGGGCGGTCCTCACTGAGGATCAAAAGATAGGGTGTCCCGTGCAGAACATCCAGCCGCCACAGCCGCCTGCGTCGTTCTCCGGGAAAGGCGCTCTCGATTGCACCGTGGAATCGGCTTGGCGCGGCCAGCGCCAGCCTTGTTTCCCGTTTTGTGGGGTCCAGTTCCATACGCGACAGGATCATAACTGCTCACCTCCCAGCTCACGCAAAGGATCGTGCTCCGTAAAGAAATATGACGGGGTTTCATCCGGCAGGGACACGAAGCCCCACTGTGTCACAGCGCGTTCCGCAAAGCGCCGATGGCGCGAGTCGAACGACATTGGCGCATCCCGTTGTATGCCGGTATTGCGTTCGCCGGCAATTCCATCCGTCACGATACGAACGCTATGCGTCGGTCTCCCTTCGTAACGTATGCGCGGTTCTTCCTGCAAAACAGTCAGCAGTTCACCGTCACGAACGCCGAGGGACAGCGGCGGCGTAGGCGGGCAGGAGCGGCGGCCGAGAAACAACGGAAACGCAGGATGGCGCAGCGCGTATTCCAACTTTTCCAGCAGCGCGGCATCGTTGCTCTCCAGTCCCACCAGAAATACCGCGTCCGCGAGATAGTAGCGATTTGTCAAATAGGCTGTTTTTTCATCCTTGTGAACCATATGGTAGTCCCGCAGCAGTTCGCCCTCCCGGTCCACGCGCACGCCGAAGCGAAGCGCGGCTGACAGCCCTTGGATTTCTGCGTCGGCGTCGCGCCGGATGCCCAGCGCCGCAGCCAGAAGCCCGATCACGCCGCTTTTGGTCGGTTCCCTGCCGGTACGCCGGGTATCGAACTTGGACTCTGCTCCCCAGCTTTGCAGGGGTGCCGCCAAGCGGAGCAACAGGGTAGCCATCAGTCCACCTCGCCGTGCTGGCACGCTTCCCGGACGGCCTTCTCCACCCGTTCCAGAAGCTGGTCCCGCCCCAGGTGTTCCGCATCTGCCCAGTTCTCTCCGTGCCTGCTGACGCAGAACGCCAGAGCGGGCTTGTCCACAAAACGATCGTAGGTTTCCTCGGCATACTTTGCCAGCGCCGTTTCCGACGCGGCGGCGTAACCATCCCGCGAACGAATCGGCTTTTCAAACGCGCCCACCAAATTCACGGGCTGATCCCTGCGGACAGTGACATAAACGCAGTCGGGAGCGGTGCGATTGGCGAAGCTGTTCTGCTTCCCTGTGGGCATGGAAGAGAGGAATGCGCTCACAAAGTCCCTTATGGCGCGAGGTGTGTCCTTTGCCAGCCATTTCTCTGCCTCACAGACGTTCACGGTAGCGTAGCGGTAGAGCGTGGAGGAATTGAACTCCGTCGTACCGATGTGGCCGGCGCCGGCGCTGTCCTCGTCGCTCAAATCGTCGATTGCCGTGAAATAGTCGAACTCGTTGCGCACCTCATGGGTAGAGATGCTGTGCGCCACCTGCGCCGCAGCGTCGTAATTGAGGGATGGATCGCTTGCTACCATGCGGCCAAACAGCACCATGTCCACAGAGGGTTTTTCTTTCAAGGCTCCTTTGTACGCCTTTTTATCCTCGTTTCCTTCGCAAATCAGCTTGGCAAGCTGGGCCGCCTGACTATCGCTCATGAAAAACAACGCATCCGTTCCCTTTTGGGGATGCTTCTCCTCCACGTTCAGTCCGGCGTTGATCAGCGCCTTGATTGCCAGCTTCTGCGCGTCGTCCTCGGGAGACCGCTGTGCGATTTTCTCGGCGACCATATCCACAATTCTCTTGGTGCGTCTGCTTGGATTATCTGCCATAGGTTGATTTCGAAAAACATCCCGAATCGCCTTCTTCCACGCCTGGCTGGACACTCTGGCGCGGGTGACGCCGCCATAGACAGCGGTTTTGGGGCTGCCTGTGTCATCACGGTTCACACAGCTCGGCGGGACGGTTTGCAGAACATGAATGTCGATGTAAAGATTGTTTTTCATTGCGCTTCCTCCTTTGATTTGCGGTCGATGGGGCAGTTCCGATGAAAATCCTCCGCCCACTCCAGTTTGATTCGTTCAGTTCCCTGCGGCGTCTGCCACAGATAAAGCTCTTTTGCCAGTGCCGGATAATCCAGAGTCTGCCCCTCATCCCGCAGCATGCGGACAAGGGTGCGCAGATGATAGGCAAGCTCACGTATGTCCTGCGCGGAGGCGGAAATGATGAGCCGTCGCCGGATGCGCTCCCACGAGTTGTCGTCCCGCCTGCCTGATTCGTCATATTCCACCAGAGCAGCAACCGCCTGGCCCAGACGAATGCCCTGCCGATTGACTGATTCCGTGCTCGGTTTTCTTCCCTGCTGATGCAGCGCGAATAATGTCAGCGCGGTATAGACCGCCCATTCGCCCCGGCTGGGTTCTCCGCCCCTGCCGTACAGCTCCGGCGGCAGCTCAGAGAGAAACATACCCCAGAGTCTCGGTTCCTCTCCCGGCGCTTTGCCAAGCCCCCGCCGCAGCTCCGCCAAGTCGGCTTTTTGGCCGTCAGGTCCGGCACAAAGCGCGGCAATCTGCTTTGCGGTGTATCTGTACACCGCGTCCAATTGGTTTTCCAGTGGCATATTATCCCTCCTTACAGATTCTGTTGACATTGTGTTTAAATTCTATGGACGCCTCCGGCGCAGAATAGTGCTTTTTGCCATTGCTGCCCTTTTTATCCTCAATGAAGCGCCCCAACATGGCGATGTCTCCCGCGTCCTTGACCAGTTCTTTGCCCATGCCCAATGCAATCTGTTTTGCGGTGGCAATCCATTCGTCGCGCAGCCTGTCCCGCTCCACATCCGTCTGCGAAGGGTCGAGCTTTCGCAGCCATTCCCGAAATGGCACGTCGATTTTGTGGTAATACTGCTCTCTTGCTGTTTTGGCGCAATCCATCTTTGCGGAATGCACGATAACCCCCTTGCCGTCCCGCTCCACATGTCCCGCTGCCTTTTCCAGATTTCCCGCCAGCCCGCCGACGGCTGAGGCAATGTCGTCGATTCTCCCAATTTCCCGCTCAATCAGCCTTTGCCAAATTGTTTCCGCTTCAGTAATGAGATTCATATGAAAGGTAATCTGATCTCCAACAACATCCGAAGCTAAAGAGTCTTTGTCTCCGTACTGAACTGATGCTGACCTAAATGAAATCCATCGCCTTGAATCCAGGCAGCGCGCTTTCTTTACGGTATCAATCCATGTAATAACGCCTGGGCGGCGTCCTTTTTCATTGAGATATAATAATGGTGAAAACTCCTGCCAGATGTATTTCTCCGCACGGTGTCTTTGTGGTCGAAATCCGGTGCGATGATGTTCTTCATATGGATACCAAAGCGTCATTTGCTCTGTAAAAGCATCTGCCGGGGGAAAAACATCGCCGCCCAACAAGGAATACCCTTCCACAGCGTTTCCCGCCTTTTTCAGCATGATCCTCCGGGATTGCAGCGTCAGTAATTCCGCTTGATTGTCGGGCAGAGGGATGGTCGTACGCTCGGACTGTCTCGGCACTTCCAGTTCCCATGTTGGCTTGCTCTCACCCCAGATTTCATTTTTTCCCTTCAACAGCACAAGATTCAGCAGCAATGTTTCAAAGAGATTATCTCCCACTGCAGAAATAAGACCGATTTTCCCGAGCCACCCCGCACCCACCGGGGGCAGTCCTTTCGCCTTTGGTTTTGACGATGTATCATCAAAGCCATTTACGTATAGCAACCATCGTGCGCTCTCTGCAAAAGTAAGCGTCCCCTTCTGTTCGCCCGCCCTTGTTGGAAAGAGTCGCGCCTTATTTGTGCTCTCTGATATTTCTCCGTTCAGCTTTGCAGCGGAATACACGGTTCCATTCTCGGCCGTTCGCACCTGATAGAACGGTCTCTCGGGATGGAACAGCCAGAATCGCTCATGCCATTTCTTCAGATAATCGCAAATCGGCTTTTCAGGAAACATTCCATTTTCCCACAGCTCTTTCCAGCGAAGCAGCGCCTGTCCCGGCTTTTGAATCGGCGCGGGATTGCCGCCGCAGTCCACTCTTGAAAACACCGTATGTAGAACAGCCAACAGCAGGCGAAGAACCGCCATATCCTGTGTCGGCAGCTCTCCGGCAAGGTCAACAAAAGTATGTGCGCGAAGCAGAGCCTCTTGCAAAGACACCGTTTCTACCGCCAGCGTCGGCGTTCTAACCTTAATCCACGGTTCGTCAATCAAATTAAACTCTTTTTCATCCATTCCCATTGTCCGTCTCCTTTTGACAGCATAATCCCCATTTTCGATCATAAGTGACCTGATAGCCACACAGCTCACGGGTCAAATCCTCCCGCAGCAGGAGCACCAATTCCTCCCGCAGCCATGGGGCGCTTTGCCAGCCGGGCAAATATTTCATTTTTTCTCTTTTAAGCACGTCAAAAACATGATCCCCCATGTAGCCGACTGAAAGACTTCGCGGCAACTGCACCCGTTGGGCAGCAACGCTTCTCGCCACGGATTCCTCCGGCGGTTTGTCACCCGGCACAGCGCAGCCGTGTTCCTGCCAGGGGAGAAAGCGTACAACACCTTCCTCGTCCCGCACCATAAGCAAGACAGAAAGGGAGCTATCCGAATCGCGTACTCTGGCTTCCGCCCGAGTGTCGCTGTCGGTCACGCCGGCGTCCAGCCAGCCATTGATAGTGTTTAGCTGAGGGAACCCTTCGGTTTCGTCCGGTGGGCAAAGGCAGAAAGCATCTGCGCTCTCCTTTTTCATTTTAAGATGCTCCGAATACCTCTCCCACATGTCCTGCTTTCCGTCCAATTCATCCTCCCGCGGCGCTTCATAGGTGCTTTGTACCAGCGTTGGGATACTGTCCGGCAGGAGCAGGCGGTCAGGGAGTAGTTCCTTTGTGCGCGTCAAAAGCCATTCGCCGTATACCGCCTTGCTCCCTGTGTCCAGCGTCTCACCCGCGCCCATCACCATGCAAATCGGTCGGTGCAAAGGTTTAGGGCGATCATCGCGGCGGTGGCGGTGCAGACGCCCGATGCGCTGCATCAGCAGATCCATTGGGCAAAGGTCTGTCGCCATACAGTCAAAATCAATGTCCAATGACTGCTCCAATACCTGCGTCCCCACTACGATGAGGGAATTCCGTGTTTCTGACGTGGATCCTTTCCCAATCCGACTGACCAGCCGGTTCTCCTTTTCGGCACGGTCAGGCATCAGGAACTGCGAATGGAACAGCTCCACCTGCTTATCCGGCAACGCGCGCTCCAGCTGCCGCGCTACCTCCTGCGCTCGCCGAACTGTATTCACGATCACGCCCGCGCAGCCCCCCTGTGAGAGCATCTTCCTCAGCCACGACACCAAGGCCTCATCCGCCAGATGTCCCAGCGCCACCTCACGGGATGGCGCATCCTGCGTGATCACCTCTTGATATACTGTCTCCCCCTGCGTCCAGGTCAGAAGCGGATAAGCACGGTTTCCCCTCCAAGCTACACTTTTTTCTGCATGGGGATCCACGTTTCGATAGGCGTCTATCATCTCTGCCCGCCGTGCGGCAGGCAGTGTAGCGGACAGGATGATGACCGGCGCGCCATACGCGCCAAGCCAGTTCAGCACGCGATCCAGATAATGATTCATATAGGCATCGTAAGCGTGGCACTCATCCAGAATGATGACCTTTCCCGCAAGTCCCAGATGCCGCAGCATCAGGTGCCTCTGCTTCAATCCTGCCATCAGAAACTGATCGATGGTACCGATGACAAAATCCGACAGCAGCGCCTGTTTCCTCCCGCTGAACCACGGATGCACCACAAGCCCACTTTCTCCATCCGCGTCCACGTTGGCTTTTTCGTCAAAGAGGGCGCAGTACTCTTTGTTCAACGCGGCGTTACCGTGCGCCAGCCGAATGGTCAGATCCATGTCCTCCGCTTGGCGTTCACCCCATATCTTTAATCTGGGGAAAACGCCGTTCGCCGTTGCCTGCGTGGGCAAGCCAAAGAACACGCCTCCACAGTTCAGCTTTCCCGCCAGCACCTCCGCCGCAGCCAGCGCCGCTTCTGTCTTGCCCCTGCCCATCTGGGCTTCCAGAATATAGATGCCCGGTTCCATACTGTTCTGTGCCGCGTGAGTGATTGCTCGTTGTTCCTGATTCGGCTCAAAACCAAAAGCATCCTTAAACCAGCCCTCGTCGGGAAGCACATACGGCGGACTCCATGGCGACCTGGGATCAAATCGTTCCCACGCCCCAGCAACGCGGCGCTCTAGATCCAACCGCTCGCCATCATCCTCCATGTCAATCAGAGGGAAAAAGTCAGGATTGCTGGCAACCCAGTCCGCCACGATCAGAAGCCCAGTCAGCAGCATCTGCGCCCGGAGGTCAAGCTGCGGCAGTTCTTCCACCGATTCAAATCCCGCCCGCTGCAGCGACTCGTCGAGCCATATTCTCCGAACCTCTGCCCAAAGGCGTCCCTGCTCACTGTCTATGCCATCCGCGCCGAAATAGTCTCTGGAGTGTATCTCCATATGGTGGCACAGATCTAGTTCATCTTCCGTAGAAATGGGCTTACCGTGGTGTGCGCCGACCACAGCGACAATTCCCGCCGGACAGGAATGCTGTGCCAAAATCGCTGCGCCCGCTGTAGCGTGGCGAACCAAAGAATTTCTGCTGAGATACCCGGTCGCCAGTCCTGCCTCGCCAAGGCGCTCACTCACCTCCGGCAGATTGGGAAGGATATTGCCCAAAAACGCAGGCGTCAGCTTTCCAATGTCATGGACCAACGCCAAAAACGCGCAGACGTCCGAAAGCCGGTCTACGGTGTGAAGCAGTTGCCTGATCCGCTCCGGCACCCACGAGTTTAATAACCGCTCCATAGCAGCTCTTGTATCAAGTGCGTGAACGCGGACGGGCAGCCACTTTTTCCCGTCATCAAATCCGCTTTTCCCCGGGAGAAGCGTCAATACCGCCCATGCTCGTTCGCGGTCCGAGTATGCCAACTGCATCTTATTCGCCCCCTCTTATCCCGCCTCGCTGAGAAATACCCGCTCAATCTTCTCCTAAATGATTCGCTTTCTTTGCTTTTTTATTCTTTTTTATTCTTCTTTTTTATTCTTTTTATTCTTTAGTTTAGTGCATAATGTGTCCAATAAAACGGACTGTATGAATTGATTTTATATCATTTCCACTGTATTCGCAACATTATTCAACCATCTGCTTTCAGATTCTGCAGCGCTTGATCCAGCGTGCTAAGAAGCAACGCATCGTTCCGGATTGCTCTGTTCTCCCTTCTCACAATGGATTCAGCTTCTTCTCCACCGCCACGCCGCCTCCGACTATTTTCGCGCCATCCCCGCTAAATCTGGCCATTGGCCAGGCACCCGATGCCCACTTTTGCTGGGATTGCGCAAAATTCTGTGGGATCTTGCAGGAATTGTTGAGATGGTGCAGAATCCTGCACCATCTCAACAAGAAAACCCGCCTGACCCTGTGCCAACTTTGGCACAGGGTCAGGCGGGTTCTGGTACGCCCGACAAGATTCGAACTTGCGACCTTCAGAGTCGGAGTCTGACACTCTATCCAACTGAGCTACGGGCGCATACGTGCCGCTTTTCCGCGACAGCCCTGCTATTATAGCAGGTGTTGCGCCGTTTGTAAAGGGAAATCCGGGCAATTTTTTCGCAAGTCCCTTCCTTTTCTTTCGCAAGCCGATGCAAAAAAGATTGTTAAAAAAGTTGACAAGTCATTCTGTCTGCGGTACAATGGGCACAATGTTATTACCGTTATCCTCGTGGTGCGGCTGCGGCTGCGCCACCAATTTTACGACAGAAAAGGCAGGCTGTTATATGAAAAAGCAAAAAGTCTCCGATGCGGTGATTCACCGTCTGCCCCGCTACTACCGCTACTTGGACGATCTGTTCAACAAGGGCGTGGTGCGTATCTCCTCCAACTCCCTGGGGGATAAAATGGGTATCACCGCCTCCCAAATCCGCCAGGATTTAAGCTGCTTCGGCGAGTTCGGCCAGCAGGGCTACGGCTACAACGTGGCGGAGCTGCGCGCCGAGATCGCTCACATTCTGGGCATCGATCTGGGCCACCGGCTCATCATTGTGGGCGCCGGCCATCTGGGCCACGCCCTGCTGCAAAACTTTGACTTTGCCAAGGCCGGCTTCCAGGTGGACTCCGCCTTCGACATCTCCCCCGACCTGGTGGGCACCACCATCCGGGACGTCACCATCCGTTCCATGACGGAGCTGGAGAGCTACGTGGAGCTGAACCGTCCCATCGTGGCGGTGCTGACGGTGCCCCAGAACGTGGCCCAGCCCCTGGCCGACAAACTGATCGACCTGGGCATCCGGGGCTTCTGGAACTTCACCAACGTGGAGCTGTCCACCGCCGTGCCCGATGTGTTCTTTGAGAACATCCACTTTGTGGACACGCTGCTGACCCTGGGCTACCGCATCTCCCACCGGGGCTGAGGCACACATTCGCGGCCGTCACATACTATGGAATGAGACCCCAATGCGGGGCCAAACTTCATAGGAGGTCACGAATATGTGTAATTCTAATTCCTGCTTCGGTGGCAACAACTGGATCATCATCCTGATCATCCTCCTGCTGTTCTGCGGCAACGGCAACGGCTGCGGCAACAACTGCGGCTGCAACAACTGCTGCGGCAACAACTGCTGCGGTAACGACAACAACTGCGGCTGCTGCTAAAGGCATAACGAAAAGCGTCCCGCCCCCGGCGGGGCGCTTTTTTTGCTGGCGGTGCAGGCGAAAATGTGCTATACTGACACGGAAATGAGGTGATGGCTTTGGAAATGAAAACTCTGCGGGAATACTTCGGCCATAGAACACCCACGCTGCAGCAGCTCAAGGGCGAATCCGCCGTGCTGGTGCCGCTGGTGGAAAAAGACGGCGTGTGGCACCTGCTGTACGAGGTGCGCAGCAGCACCATCCGCCAGGGCGGCGAGGTGTGCTTCCCCGGCGGCCACCGGGAGGCGGGCGAGTCCATTGTGGACTGCGCCCTGCGGGAGACCCGGGAGGAGCTGGGCATCGACCCCGCCCACGTGGAGGTGCTGGGGCAGCTGGACTATCTCTATCTCCGGGGCGACAGACTGCTGTACCCGGTGCTGGGGCGGCTGGATGATGCCGCGCTGGCGGAAATGCGGCCCTCCTGCGCCGAGGTGGCGGACACGTTTCTGGTGTCCCTCCCCTGGCTGCGGGACAACCCGCCCACCATTTACCGCAACGTCCAGCCCATGGAGCTGCCGGGCTTCCCGGCGGAGGAGGCGGGCATCGGCCCCGACTATCCCTGGCGGCCCCACTACACGGAGGTGCCGCTATACCGCGGCCTCCCCTATCCCCTGTGGGGCCTGACGGCACGCATCACCTGGTGGCTGATGGAGACGCTCAAACAAAATGCCGCGCTGTGAAGCGCGGCTTTTTGCTGCTATCGTCCGGATTTAACCCCACCTACTGTTTACCGTGTACATTCAGTGAGCGGACTAATTCTTATTGTTTTTTTCAAGAAACGCTTTATAGGACTCTGCCAGAATCTCTGTTAATTCACTCTCCGTAACCGTTTCCGGGTCGAAAACCTGGCCATGCATAAGCCACTCTTGAAGGTCTTTACTTCCGTATCTAATGGGTACCAATGTATTACTCTCCCAATCGATTCTGTAGCAGCAAGGCAAGCAATACGTCACGAAAGATAGGGATTGGCCTTTTCCCGCGATGAGTCTTTCTTCTTGTTTATCTGTATCTTCTGTGTAGCCCCCGGAAAAATAGTATTGTCCGTCCTTCTCCCACATCAAACCTCTATTTGCCAATCCAAAGTGGGAAAAGCCACACCAAACATCGTTCCACTGCTCGCGGTTCTCCACAACAATAGAAATGGCGTCCATCTGTTTTCCCGAAAGCTTAATATGTCTATTACCGGCGAAAGAAGTTAAAAATATAGCAGCCAACGCTGCAACAGCAAATAACGTCAGCAGAAACAGATGGTTCTTCTTCATGCTCGCAAATCCCGTCCGCAGTTATCGCAAAACACACTATCAGATTTCACCGCTTTTCCGCACCCGGGGCAAAACTTTTTTGCACCAGCCACGTTTTCCGGTTCAGCTTCTTTTGCATCGTTTTTCGTTACCGCGTTGTCCTTCCTTGTAACTGCTGGCTTCCCCTCGCGGTACTCGATGAGGCTGGGTGCATTTGAAAGGTCGCCGTTGCAATAGGAACAAAATCTGGTATTTCGCATATTAACAGTATCGCAGGCCGGGCAAACGCAACCGAAGGCCTCGTATTTCCTAATGCGTGCCAGCAGAGAAAGAAGATAGAATACAGCAATGACCGACTCTATTGTAAGAATAGAGCATAGCCAGTATACACCACTATATTCCGCATACACAGGCAACTGGCAAAAGAGGAAAAAAAACAGAAGCGCAAAAAACAGTTCAACTATTGCCAAAATCGTAAACCATTTTTTCTGTTCGTTTATCTTTGCGCCACAAATACGAAAAAAACCTTTCATTGAAAAAGTGCTCCTCTCAAAACTATTATTTGAATACTCCGTGCAAAGTCCTCCGGATTTCGTGAGAATTATATAACAATTTGTTTTATATGTCAATATAACAAATTGTTTTCGGTAAGATGGCATCATCCGTGACGCATATCTATTCTCAGCTTGCGTACACTAGATGGCGTTTGTCTGGAATAGTATGTTTTCCGATTTCAAAAAACGGGGATGATCCAAATGAAAGCATACCGAAGAATTCGAGATTTGAGAGAAGATAGAGAATTACTGCAAAAGGATATTGCTGAATACTTGCATTGTTCACAGGTTTGCTATTCTCATTATGAATTGGGAAAACGGGATATACCTACAGACGCGCTCATTCAGCTTGCTGCACTTTATAATACGAGCACCGACTATCTGTTGGGATTAACCGATATTATCCAGCCTTATCCGCGCAGCATGTCTGCCAATAATTGGAGATGATCTGCTGCCACAGTTCTGCTGATAATATATAGGAATCCCGTCCACAAAGCTTTTGTTGCCTTGTAGGCGGGATTAATATACATAAATGTGTACTTCAATTACTCCCAGTCCTTCCACACCTCTGGGCAGTAGCCCACGGTGGCCTGCTTGCCGTTGCGGACGATGGGGGTTTTCAAAAGCTGCTGGTTTTCCAGCACCTTGTCCAGCTGCTGGGCCGGCACCAGATACCGCACCAACGCCAGCGTCTGCTGATCCTTGGTGCCATCGTCCAGCAACTTGTCCAGCCCCTTCACCGCCTGGCAGACCGACGTCAGCTCCCCCCGGCTCATCCCCTTTTCCTTCAGGTCGATAAACTGGAATTTCACCCGGCGCTCCTTGAAGTAGCGCTGGGCTTTTTTCGTGTCAAAGCACTTATTGGTGCCGAAAATCTGAATATTCACCGCGTTTTCCTCCTAATTAGTACTCACAGCACCACCGGCACAGGTCGGCGGATGGAAAGCGTGTCCGCCGTGACGGCGCAGTCGTAGGCCGCCACCTCCACTCCTGCCGCGGCGGCATGGCGCAGCGCCTCACCGAAGGCGGGGTGGGTCACGTCGTTGGGGGCGAAGTCCAGCACGTCCGCCATCTGGATGACGAAGAACACCGCGGCCCGGTGGCCCTCCGCCACCGCCCGTTCCAGCTCCCGCAGGTGCTTGATGCCCCGCTCCGTGGGGGCGTCGGGAAAGCGGGTGTGACCCCCCTCCTCCAGCGTCACGCCCTTTACCTCCACCAGGTGGAGCCCCGCCGGCGTGGTGAGACAGAAATCCAGCCGGGACTGGCCGTAGGTGAACTCGGGATGCACCGCCTCGGCGGTGGGGTCAAACACCCCGGCAAACTCCCTGAACACACGGTTGGGGGCCTGGGCGTCCATGTTGATGAGCCGTCCGCCCTTTTCCACGGCGATCAGATCGTAGGCCGTCTTCCGCTGGGGGTTGGCGCTGCGCTCCACATACACCGTGGCCCCCGGCACCAGCAGCTCCCGGCACCGGCCCGTGTTCTTCACGTGCACCACCGTTTCCGCGCCGTCAATCGCCACGTGGGCGATAAACCGGTTGGGCCGGGAGAGGAACCGCCCCTCCCTCACCTGTCCGTACTGCATCCGTCACCCCTCCCTTTCCCGCCTATTCTACCATGTTCGCCACGCCTTGGAAAGGTATTTTTGCGGTCTTTTGTCCACATCTGCCGAACCGCTGTGAAATAGCACAATCCACACCTTATTTATTGTAGCATTTGTGACTTGTATCTGCCGGAAACATCTGTTATACTATTAACAATCAGATTTTAAGATGGGAGGGATTTGAATCGCATGGACTATTCCAATCTGTTTGTGTGCCTGATGGGTATCTGCACGGTGTTTATCGGCCTGATTTGCATCATTGTTCTGGTGTCTGCCATGAGCGCGGTTGTGCGTGCAACCGATAAGGCCCTGGCGCAGCCTGCCCCCGCCGTGACCGCAGTTCCCGCCGCCGACCGTGACCAGGTTTCCCCCGCGATGGTAGCCGCCGTGTCCGCCGCCATTGCCGAGGAGATGGGCACTGACATCAGCGCGATCCGCATCGTATCTTTCAAAAAAGTGTAAAAAAAGAGGAGAAAACACCATGAAAAAGTATAGAGTTAATGTAAACGGCACCGCCTATGAGGTGGAGATCGAAGAACTGACCGGCGCTGCTGCCGCCGCCGCCCCTGCCGCCGCCCCCGCTCCCGCTGCTGCCCCTGCCGCCCCTGCCGCCCCCGCCGGCGGTGAGGCCATCAACGCCCCCATGCCCGGCAACATCCTGGCCGTCAACGTCAAGGCCGGCGACGCCGTGAAGAAGGGCCAGGTGCTGATGGTGCTGGAGGCCATGAAGATGGAGAACGAGATCATGTGCCCCCGGGACGGCAAGGTCGTCTCCGTGGCCGTCACCAAGGGTGCCACGGTGGAGTCCGGCGCGGCCCTGTGCGTGATCGCCTGACGGTTCACCCGTAAGGAGGTCAACAGATGCAAGCCATATTGAATTTCTGCGCCCAGACCGGCTTCTTCCAGTTCTTCCAGGGTGACAACTGGAAGTCGGCCATCATGATTTTGGTGGCCTGCGTGCTGCTGTTTCTGGGTATTGCGAAAAAGTTTGAGCCGCTGCTGCTGGTGCCTATCGCCATCGGCATGCTGGTCACCAACCTGCCCGGCGCCGGTATGTACCACGAGATTCTCTTTGCCGGCGGCCACGTCCACTGGGATCTCTTCGGCGGCGCACCCATTACCGCCGAGTTCCTCTCCGAGATGCAGGCCCTTGGCGTGTCCGACGCCGTTTTGAGCGGTGTCGCGGTGGGCCAGAGCATCAGCATCGGCCTGATCGACATTCTCTACTTAGGCATCAAGCTGGGTATCTATCCCTGCCTCATCTTCATGGGTGTGGGCGCCATGACCGACTTCGGCCCGCTGATTGCCAACCCCAAGAGCCTGCTGCTGGGCGCTGCCGCCCAGGTGGGTATCTTCATGACCTACGTGGGCTGCCGTCTCAGCGGCCTGTTCACCGGCGCCGAGGCTGCCTCCGTGGGCATCATCGGCGGCGCTGACGGCCCCACCGCCATCTTCGTTACCGCCATGCTGGCCCCCGCCCTGCTGGGCCCCATCGCCGTGTCGGCCTACTCCTACATGGCCCTGGTGCCGGTGATTCAGCCCCCCATCATGAAGCTGCTCACCACCGAGAAGGAGCGCCAGATCGTGATGAAGCCCCTGCGTGAGGTCAGCAAGAAGGAGAAGATTTTCTTCCCCGTGGTGGTCACCATCTTCGTGGCCCTGCTGGTGCCCTCCGCCGCTCCGCTGATTGCCTGCCTGATGCTGGGCAACCTGTTCAAGGAGTGCGGCGTCACCGACCGTCTCAGCAAGGCGGCCCAGAACGAGCTGATGAACATCGTCACCATCTTCCTGGGCGTGTCCGTTGGCGCCACCGCCACCGGCGCCACCTTCCTCAGCCCCAAGACCCTGGCCATTATGTGCATGGGCGTGGTGGCCTTCGGCTGCGGTACCGCAGGCGGCGTGCTGCTGGCTAAGTTCATGAACCTGTTCCTGAAGGAAAAGATCAATCCCCTCATCGGCTCCGCCGGCGTGTCCGCCGTGCCGATGGCCGCCCGCGTCAGCCAGAAGGTGGGCCAGGAGTACAATCCCGGCAACTTCCTGCTGATGCACGCCATGGGCCCCAACGTGGCCGGCGTTATCGGCTCCGCCATCGCCGCGGGCGTGCTGATCTCCCTGTTCGGTTAAGGAGGAATCGTGTAATGGAATTTTTGTCTAATAAGCCCCTGCTGATCACCGATACCATTCTCCGTGACGCCCACCAGTCCCAGGCGGCCACCCGCATGACCATCGACGACATGCTGCCCGCCCTGGAGCTGCTGGACAGCATCGGCTACTACTCTCTGGAGTGCTGGGGCGGCGCCACCTTCGACGCCTGCATGCGCTTTCTGAATGAGGACCCCTGGCAGCGTTTGCGCACCATCCGCAGCCACGTGAAGAACACCAAGCTGCAGATGCTGTTCCGCGGCCAGAACATCCTGGGCTACAAGCACTATGCCGACGACGTGGTGGACGCCTTCTGCGCCAAGTCCATTGAGAACGGCATCGACATCATCCGCATTTTCGACGCCCTCAACGACGTCCGCAACCTGGAGCAGGCCATCAAGTCCACCAAGAAGTACGGCGGCCAGGTGGAGGCCACGCTGTCCTACACCATCTCCCCCATCCATGACGAGGCTTACTTCGTGAAGCTGGCCCGCGAATTGGAGCAGATGGGCGCCGACTCCATCTGCATCAAGGATATGGCCAACCTCCTGCTGCCCATGGACGCCTACTCCCTGGTGAAAGCCCTGAAGGAGACCGTGAAGGTGCCCATCCACCTCCACACTCACAACACCACCGGCACCGGCGACATGGTGTATCTCATGGCGGCCTACGCCGGCGTGGACATCGTGGACACCGCCCTGTCCCCCCTGGCCAACGGTACCTCCCAGCCCGCCACCGAGTCCCTGGTGGCCACGCTGAAGGGCACCGCCCGCGACCCCGGCCTGAGCCTGGACAAGATGAGCGACGCCGCCGTCCACTTCCGCAAGGTGGCCCAGCGGCTGCAGGATGCCGGCAATCTGAATCCCAAGGTGCTGCGTGTGGACACCAACACCCTGCGCTACCAGGTGCCCGGCGGCATGCTGTCCAACCTGATCTCCCAGCTGAAGGAGGCGGGCAAGGAGGACAAGTATTACGACGTGCTGGCGGAGATTCCCCGTGTCCGCAAGGATTTCGGCTATCCTCCCCTGGTGACCCCCTCCTCCCAGATCGTGGGCACCCAGGCCGTGATGAACGTGATCCTGGGCGAGCGGTACAAGACCTTCCCCAAGGAGTCCAAGGCCATGTTGCGGGGCGAGTACGGTCAGCTGCCCGGCGAGGTGAACAACGAGGTGCGTGCCAAAGCTGGCATCGCCCCCGAGGATGTCATCACCTGCCGCCCCGCCGACCTGCTGGAGCCGGAGCTGGAGAAGTACCGCGCCGAGTTCAAGGATTTGGCCAAGTCCGATGAGGACGTGCTGAGCCTGGCTCTGTTCCCCCAGGTGGCCCCCAAGTTCCTGCAAAAGCGGGACAATCCCGCTCCCGCAGAGCCTGCCGCCCCTGCCGCCCCTGCCAAGGCCGCCGATCCCAACGCCGTTCGGGAGCTGTACGTGGAGTACAAGTTCTGATTTTCCCCCATCGATACGCAACGCCCTGCCATAGTGGCAGGGCGTTGTTGCGTCTGTCAAAAAACGGCGTTCCATCATGGGACGCGCAAATACGGACGCGGCACAGCCTGCGCTGCGCCGCGTCTGCTATGCTATTCTGGTTTACCGCACCCGGGGAATCAGCAGCATCCGGTCGGTGGCGTCCCCCTCCAACTGGTTGTTCTGGCGGATGGCGTCCATGTCGGTGTGGTACTGCTTTGCCACGTCCCACAGCGTCTCCTCCGGCCGCATCCGCCGCAAAATCAGGCTGGGCGCGGGGCCGCCACGCTGGGTCTCCTCCATGGTCACTGCCGTCAGACCGTTGACAGTGAGCCGCTCCTCCCAGGTGAGGGCAAAGGTCACCGGCACCCGAATCTGGCACACACCGCTGCACTGCACCGTCACCGGGCAGCACCGGGCGGAGGCCGTGCCCCGCATCTCCTCCACCGGCACCGTCACCTCCTCGGTGCGGCCCACGGTAATGGGGCTGCCGCTCTCGTCCAGATACAGCGCCTGCCACCGGATGGCCGTCCGCAGCACGCTGCGGCCCGCCTCCACCGTGGAGGTCACCGGCGCGCACTCCAACGCCGTCACATACACAAAGGGCGCCCCGGCATCCAGCTCCAGGCGGCTCACCGCCTCCTGCATCAGCTCCGTCTCCGGCTCATCCAGATGCACCGTCACAGGCCGCTGCTCCAAATGGGTGTTGTACCGCACGCTGTACAGGTCCGCCATATAGCTGACGGTCTTTCGCTGATAGGCCCGGATGGCCAGGCTGATCTGGGCCGTGACGCTGATGGCCCCCGCGCCGTCCCGACGCAGCGCCCGGGCGTCCGCCGCCGTCAGCGTGGGCAGCACCACCAGCTCGCCGTCCTCGGCAAGTCCGGCTCCGTCCACCACGTCTGAGAAGGGCAGCACCCCCTCCCAGTAGTCCGCCAGGGCATCGCCGCTGCGGTAGAGCGAGCGCATCAGCAGCTCCCCCTTCACCATCAGCTTGCCGCCCAGCCGCTGTACCTGCTGCACCTGGGGGCAGAGATGGTACACCAGCAGCTCCTCCGGCACCTTGCCCGCCGGAAGTGCCGCCTCGCCGGTGAAGCTGATTTCCTGTTCCGCCACGCCGGTGAGCAGCGGCAGGGTGATCTCCTCCCGCTTCACCCGCAGCGTGGGCTCCGGCTCCACCCCCACGCACAGCGACGCCTGCTGGGGCCGGAAGGTGTGGGCGGTAATCTCCGGCACAAGCCGGATGTGGAGCCGCCGGGACGTGATGGCCCGGGCCTCCAGCATCAGCACCCGCCCGGTGACGAACACCGTCCGTCCGCTTCCCATCTGCTCCTCCATCCGGGCCGAAAAGGGCACCGACACCGTCAGGCTCTTCAGTCCCGCCGACTCCTCGGAGGTGTACAGCACCGTCACCTTCACCGTCCCGGCCACGGTGTAGCGGTCCTCCGCCGGGATTTTTTCCTGCACAAACAGCTCCCCCACCGCCTCCACGATGCGGCTCATATCCGGGCAATACTCCGGGATAGCGGTTTCCAACGTCTCCTCGTGGGTGACGGCGTGACTCTCCAAGCTCTCGAAATAGGTAATGTCCTCAAATTGCAAGCCCAGTTCCATAGCAGTATCCTCTCATTCCGTAATGGTACTGCCAAGATATGAGCCGGCGCTCCCAATTATGCGCCCACGCCGAAGATGGTGCGCAGCACACCCCGCAACAGCCGGGGCGCTTTCCAGACTACGATACGCATTTTCGCTACCTCCTGTCCCGTAATAAGGCGATGCCGCAGGCAATCAGCAAAAGGGCGACCAGCACCGTCAAAAAGCCCACCGGGAAAATACAGGCGATGAGTATACCCGCCCCCAGCGCCACCGCCATCACCGCGATGCAGCAGTTTCCGCCTCGTCGCCACATGGCCCAGCCCCCCTTTCCACTCCATCCTATGTGGAGAAGCGCCCCGGGGTGAAGGTCTGCGGCCACAGAAAAGGCGGGGTCGCCCCCGCCTTTCTCCCATTATTTCTGCTGCCAGTCCTTCAAATCCTTCAATTCGTTCCACAGCCGCACATAGCTTTCGTGGCGCTGCCGGGGGATGGCCCCGTCCCGCACCGCCTGCAACACGGCGCAGCCCTTCTCCTTCACGTGCTGGCAGCCCACAAAGCGGCAGCCGTCCAGGTAGGGTGCAAACTCCGGGAACGTCTCCGGCAAATGGCATTTCAGCTCCCAATCCACCTCCTGGGCGTCAAAGGAGGAGAAACCCGGCGTGTCGATGACCCAGGTGTCGTCCCCCAGGGGGAACAGCTCCGTGTGTCGTGTGGTGTGGCGGCCCCGGCCCAGGGCCTTACTCACCTCGCCGGTGGGCAGGGCGAAATCGGGGCACAGGGCGTTTAAGATGCTGGACTTGCCCACGCCGGAGTTGCCGGTAAACACATTCAACTTGCCCCGGATGGCGGCGCGCAGCCCGTCCAGCCCCTCTCCCGTGGCGGCGCTGACGCGCACCACCGGAATGGCGGAGCGGGAATAGACGGCATAGAGGTCATCCGCCCTGTCCAAATCCGTCTTATTCAGCACCAGCAGCACCCGGGCGCCCTTCAGCGCGGCGATGGCGCTGATGCGGTCGATGAGGTAGGGGTCCGTCACCGGGACAGCGCCGGAGGCAATCATCACCAACTGGTCAATGTTGGCGGCAGCCGGCCGGGTAAACACGTTGGTGCGGGGCAAAATCGCCTCCACCACGCCCTCGCCGCCGCCTAACTCCTGCACCTCCACCCGGTCGCCCACCAGGGGGCTCGTGCCCTCCCGGCGGAACTTGCCCCGGGCCCGGCACCGCAGCACCGTCTCGCCGGTATTCACGTAATAGAAGCCGCTGAGGGCTTTCTCAATTCTACCGCTGCTCAAAAGGTGATCTCCACTTCTTCCGTGCGGATGCCGTCAAAGGAGGCGTAGGCCTTCGCCGTGGTGTCCACAAGACCGGTGTAGTCGTAGCCTATGGGATCCTCCGGGTTGGGGCTCTCCAGGAACGTGGTCTCCACCAGCTCGCCGTCCAGGTAGAACTCCGCCCGCACCGACGCCTTGCCGGCCAGCGTCTCCGGCACCTGGTAGAGCACCGTATGGGTGCTGTAATCGCCGCTGACGGTGAACACAATCTCCGTGCCGCCGCTGACCTCCGTATCGGCGGGGATGCTCTGGTCAATGACCTGGCCAGAGGCGTAGCCGCTGTACTGGTACACCGGCCGTCCCACCACCAGACCCATCTGCTGGGCGGTCTGGGTGGCCTGCTGCAACGTCATGCCCACAAAGGGTATCACCATAATCGTATCCGGCCCCTTGCTGACGGCCAGCGTCACGGTGTCGCCCTCGTGGAGCTCCGTTCCCGCGGCGGGGAATGAGGCAATCACGTCGCCCATGGGATAGTCATTGGAGGCATACTCCTCCGACAGGATGTTCAGGTTCAGCCCCAGGTTCTGGAGCTGGATTTTGGCGTTCTGATAGGACAAGCCCTCCAGGTTGGGCAGCAGCGTCCGCTGCACCTCCGCGCACAGCACCACCCTGATTTCCAGGTTGCTTTTTCGCATGGTGCCGGCGCCGGGATCCTGGGCAATAATCTGCCCCGGCAGATAGTTAGCATCCTCCCGTGTGCCGGTGACGGTGATGGTAAACACGTCCTGAATCCGTTCCAGGCTCTGGGCTTCCTCCACGGTGTAGCCCAGGATATTGGGCACCTCGTAGGAGCCGGAATGGTTCTCCCCTCCCTCGCCGAAGCTGCCCAGAATCGTGGTGAACAGCAGCACAATCAGCGCCACCGCCGCGGCGATGCCCACCACAGTGAGCACGGTCTTCTGCTGTGCCGTCACGCCCTGCTTTTTTTTGCCAACCTCGGTGTGCTGCTTCTGCTCGGACTGTTTGATCTGGGCCACCGGCACCGGCATGGTGGGCTCGTCGTCCACCACCGGCTTCATCTCCGAGCGGATGTAGTCCAGGTCCACCTGGGGGTCCTTCCGGATTTTTTCCAAATCCTCCGCCATGGCGTCGGCGGTGGGATATCGCTTGTCCAGGTCCGGGTTCATGGCTTTCAGGCAAATCAGCTCCATGGGCTCAGGGATGGAGGCGTTGATCTCCCGGGGATTCAGGGGCATGCTGGACAGGTGCTGAATGGCCACGCTCACCGGGTTGTCGCCCTCAAAGGGCAGCCGCCCCGTCAGCATCTCATAGAGCACCACGCCGGCGCTGTAAATGTCGCTGCGCTCGTCCACCCGGTCGCCCCGGGCCTGCTCGGGTGAGATGTAGTGAACGCTGCCCAGAGCCTCCTGGGCCAGGGTGTTGCTGGCGTCGGCCAGGCAGGCGATGCCGAAGTCGGCCACCTTTACGCTGCCGTCCCGCAGCACCATAATATTCTGGGGCTTGATGTCCCGGTGGATAATGCCCCGGCTGTGGGCGTGGGAAAGGCCGTGGGCAATCTGCAAAATGAAGTGCAGTGCCTCCCGCCAGTCCATCTGGCCCCGGCGCTCCATATACTGCTTCAGCGTGATGCCGTCAATCAGCTCCATCACAATGTATTCAATGCCCTCAAAGGAGGACACGTCGTACACGGAGACGATATTGGCATGGCTGAGCTGGGCCACCGCCAGGGACTCGTCCCGGAACCGGCGGCGGAACTCGGCGTTTTCCGCCAGGTCGCTTTTCAGTGTCTTCACCGCCACCAGACGGTTCAGCCGCAAATCCTTTCCCTTATATACATTGGACATGCCGCCGGTGCCGATCAGCTCCAAAAGCTGATACCGGTTATCCAGCAGCTTCCCGATATAGGATTCCATTGCCTATCCTCTCCTTTCCTCAGTTTTGCAGCAGCACCACGGTGACGTTGTCCGGGGCGCCGTTATCCTTGGCGATTTGCAGCAGCCGTTCCAAACAGCCCTCCACGTCCTCGCTGTGAATGACCTCAAAGAGCATCTCCTGCTCCGACACGGTGTTCACCAGTCCGTCGGTGCACAGCAGGATATATTCACCCTTCTGCCACGGTTCCTCAAAAATGTCGGCGCGCACCTTGGCGTCGGGCCCCAGAGCCCGGGTAATCAGGTTGCGGCTGGGATGGTGCTTGGCCTCCGCCGCCGTAATCTGGCCGCTGTCCACCATATTCTGCACCACGCTGTGGTCCCGGGTAATCTGGCGGATGCCGCCGGGGGTGATGTGATAGGCCCGGCTGTCGCCCACGTTGCAGCAAAGCACCTTGTCCTCGCCGCACACGACGCCCACCAGCGTGGTGCCCATCTTCTCCAGAGCCGGATCCACAATGGCCGCCTGGCGAATGGCCAAATTGGCCATGGTGACGCCCCGGAACATGGCGTGGCGCGTCTCCTTCACGCCCATACCCTCGTGCAGCAGCTCATGGAGCTGGCCCACAAAGGCGGATACCGCTGTCATGCTGGCCACGTGGCCGCCGCTGGTGCCGCCCATGCCGTCGCATACCACGGCCCACTGCCAGCCGCCGTCACAGCCGATGGCAAAGGAATCCTGATTTTCCTCCCGCACCAGACCCGTATCCGTGATGCCCCAGGCTTTCATAGCTTGCCTTCCTCCTCCATCGCCTTGCGGCGTAGTTGGCCGCAGCTGGCGTCAATGTCTCCGCCCAGGCTGCGCCGCACCGTGGCGGTGATGCCGTGGGACTCCAACCGTTTCTGGAACGCCGCCACCCGGCGGCTGGGCTTAAACGGGCTCTCCACCACGTCGTTGAGCGGAATGAGATTCACATGGCCCGGCATACCCTTGATGCGCTTGGCAATCAGGTCCGCCTGCCAGTCGTTGTCGTTGACGCCGTCGATCATGGCATATTCAAAGCTGATGCGCCGCCCGGTCTTTTGGAAATACCGGTGGCAGGCGGCAAACAGCTCCTCCACATCGTATGCCCTGTTCACCGGCATGATACGGCTGCGGGTCTCGCTGTCCGGCGCGTGGAGCGACACCGACAGCGTCAGCTGCAAGTTCAAATCCGCCAGGGCGTCGATGCCGGGCACCACGCCGCAGGTGGACAGGCTGATGTGGCGCATGCCGATGTTCATGCCCTCCGGGTGGTTCACCAGCTCCAGAAACCGCAGCACGTTTTCCCGGTTGTCCATGGGCTCGCCGATGCCCATCAGCACAATGTTGGAGATGTCCCGTCCGCTGTCCAGCTGGGTGAACAGCACCTGATCCAGCATCTCCGAGGGCGTCAGATCCCGCACCTTGCCGGCGATGGTGCTGGCGCAAAAGGCACAGCCCATGCGGCAGCCCACCTGGCTGGAAATGCACACGGTGTTGCCGTGGTGATACTGCATCAGCACCGTTTCAATGCAGTTGCCGTCCCCCAGCCGCCACAGGTATTTGATGGTGCCGTCCAGGGCGCTCTCCTGCCGCCGGGCCACGGTGGGGGCGGTGATATAGCACGCCTCCGCCAGCTTCTGCCGCAGCGGCTTGGACAGGTTGCTCATGTCGTCAAAGGACGTAACGCCCCTGTGGAGCCAGGTAAACACCTGCCTGCCCCGGAAGGCGGGCTCCCCCCATCCGTGCAGCAGGTCGGTGATTTCTTCCATTGTGAGGGATTTAATGTCAATCATAGGTTCCTCTTACTCCGCCCGTTTCCGCAGGCGGCAGATGTAAAAGCCGTCGGTGCCGTGGCGCTGGGGCCACAGGGTAATGCTGCCGTCGCACTGTCCCAGAGGCTGGGGCAGGGTAAACGGCTCCCGGCAAAAGTCGGGATGGGCGGCCAAAAATGCGTCCACCACGTCGTCGTTCTCCTGGGGCAGCACCGTGCAGGTGGAGTACACCAGCACACCGCCGGGCCGCACGTAGGTGGCGCCGTTGTCCAGAATGGCCCGCTGCACCGCCGGCAGCTTGTCCAGCTCCCTGGGGTCCTTATAGCGGATATCCGGCTTCTTGCGGATGATGCCCAGGCCCGAGCAAGGCACGTCCGCCACCACGATGTCCGCCATGCCCACCCAGGCGGCGTGGTTCTCCCGGCCGTCGGCCAGGGCCGTGCGCATGGAATGGATGCCTAACCGGGCGGCGCCGCTCTCCATCAATTTCAATTTATGGGGGTGGATGTCGCAGCTTAAAATGTCGCCCTTATCCCCCATGGCCATGGCCAGCGCAAAGGACTTGCCCCCCGGCGCGGCGCACATGTCCAGCACTCGGTCAGTACTCTCCGGCGATGCCACCGCCGCCACCAGCTTGGCTGCGGCGTCCTGCACCATGAAGTGGCCCTTTTGAAAGGCGTCCAGCCTCTCCAAATCGCCGGTGCCGCTGATGGTGAAGCAGCCCGGCAGCCAGGGGTGGGGCTCCGCCGCCACGGAGGCGGCGTGCAGCTCCTTTTGCAGCGCCTCGGGGGTGGTGCACAGGGTGTTGGTCTGGATGGTGGTGGGCACAATCTCATTGTCCAACCGAAGGAACGCCTCCGCCTCCTCCCGGCCCAGCAGCACCAACAGCTGCTCCACCAGCCACTTGGGATGGCTGTACCGAATAGACAGGTACGCGGCCTCGTCGTCCTGTGGCAAGGGCGGCATGTCCAGCCAGTTGGTGACGAATTTCCGCAGCACGGCGTTCACCATGCCCGCGGCCTTGGGCCGTCCCCACCGCCGTGTCATGTCCACCGCCTCGCTGACGGCGGCGTGGTGGGGGATCTTGTCCATAAATAAAATCTGATACCCGCCCATGCGGAGAATATTGAGAATCAGCGGCTCCAGATGGCCGGGCCGCTGGGAGCACCACACGCCAATGTAGTAGTCCAGCATCAGCCGGTTCTGGATGACGCCGTAGGCAAGGCGCGTGGCCAGGGCGGCGTCCCGGCTGTCCAGAGCGTTTTTGGCGATGGTGCGCTTCAGGCTGCCGTCGGACCAGGCGTTGGCCCGGTCGATTTGCAGCAGCACCTCCAGCGCCGTATCCCGGGCGCCGGGCTTTTCCGGCCGCCTCATAGGGCAATGGGGTGGCCCGCCAGGTAGGCGGCGGCAGCCATCCGCTTGCCGCCCTCGGGCTGCAGCTCCGTAATACGCAGCACCCGCCCGTCGCCGCAGGCCACGGCGATACCCCGCTTATCGGCAGCCACAACGGTGCCGGGCGCGGCGGCGGTCTCCTCCCCCACCTGGGTGCGGAACACCTTCACCGTCTTGCCCTGCAGCTCCATGGTGGCGCAGGGCCACGGAATCAGCCCCCGCACCTGGTTGTGGAGGGCCTGGGCGCTGCGGGTGAAGTCCATGGGCGACAGGGTCTTGTCCAGCATGGGGGCGTAGGTGCTGCGGCTGTGGTCCTGGGGCGTCCGTTCCACGGTGCCCCGGCTCATATCCGCCACCACGTCCACCAGCGTTTTGGCCCCCAGCTCCGCCAGCCGCGCCGTCAGCTCCTGGGCGTCCTCATCGGGGTCGATGGCGGTCTCGGCGCAGCGGATGATGTCGCCGGCATCCAATTCTTTTGCCATATACATAATGGTGTCGCCGGTGACGGTCTCGCCGTTCAAAATAGCCCAGTTGATGGGGGCCGCGCCCCGGTATCGGGGCAGAATGGAGGAGTGTACGTTGATGGCGCCGTAGGGAGCCGCCTGCAAAATATCCTCCGGCAGAATCCGGCCGTAGGCCGCCACCACAATCAGCTCCGGCTTAAGCTCCTGCACGATGGCCAGCGCCGTGCCGTCCTTCATCTTCAAGGGCTGATACACGGGCAAGTTCTGTGTCAAGGCATATTCCTTTACAGGTGGCGGTGTCATTTTGTGTCCCCGGTTTTTGGGCTTGTCCGGCTGGGTGAACACGCCGCAGATCTCATGCCCCGCCTCCACCAGCGCCCGCAGGGAGGCCACGGCGAAGTCCGGCGTGCCCATAAACAGAATACGCATCAGTTCTCCTCTTCCTCCTGCCGGCGGATATACTCCTCCAGCTCTTCCTCGGTCAGCAAATGGTCGGTGTGCTCCACGAACAGGTGTCCGTCCAGATGCTCGATTTCATGGCAAAAACACCGGGCGGTAAGGCCCTCGTCCTCGGCCTCAAACCAGTTGCCGTCCCGGTCCTGGGCCCGGACCCGCACAAAGTTGGGCCGGGTCACCTCGCCGTACTTGCCGGGCACGCTGAGGCAGCCCTCCAGGCCGGTCTGCTCCCCCTCGGTGTAGATGATCTCCGGGTTCACCAGCTCCAAAATCTCCTCGTCCTCGTTCATCACCACGCACACCCGGCGCAGCACCCCCACCTGGGGGGCCGCCAGGCCCACGCCGCCGGAGTCGATGAGCGTGTCAGTCATGTCGTCCAGCAGCGTATGCAGCCGGTCGTTGAACTCCGTCACCGGGCGGCATTTTTTCTTCAAAATCTCGTCGCCCTGCAAAACAATCTTTCGTAAAGCCATATTCACACCTCAATCCATCAAATTGCAATCCGCAAAAAGATGCAGTTCACGGTTTTCCTTCTGCTGCGAAAAGGCCACCAGATAGGCGGCAATCAGCGAGCGCAGCGTCTTGTCGTTTTTTCCCGCCACGGTAATGCGGTAGCGGTAGCGCATGTTCACCCGCACCACCGGGTAGGGCGCCGGGCCGATGACCCGCACCCCGGCATACAGAGGCTTTTCCACCTCCCGGCACAGGCTGTCCCGCAGCCGCACCGCGGCGCGCAGCACCTGGCCCTCGTCCATGCCGGTGACGGTCAGCCGGAACAAATCCGCGAAGGGCGGCTCATGGCGCATCTGCCGCAGGCGGCATTCGCCCTCATAAAACCGGTCGTAATTCTGCTCCGCCGCGGAGAGAATCACCTCATTCTCCGGCGTAAAGGTCTGGATGACCGCCCTGCCCGCCTTCTCGCCCCGGCCTGCCCGGCCCACCACCTGGGTCAGCAGGCTGAAGGTGCGCTCCGCCGCGCGGTAATGGTCCACATACAGGCCCATGTCCGCCGCCAGCACACCCACCAGCGTTACATTTTCAAAATCCAGCCCCTTGGCCACCATCTGGGTGCCCAAAAGGATGGGGATTTTCTCCTCATCAAAGCGGCGCAGAATGGCCTCGTGGCCGCTGCCCACCGTGTCGGCGTCCATCCGCAGCACCGCCACGCCGGGGAAAAGCTGCGCCAGCTCCTCCGCCGCCTTCTGGGTGCCTACGCCCACCTGCTTCATAGCGCTGCCGCAGTCAGGGCAAATCGCCTCCGCCGGCTCTGAATAGCCGCAGTAGTGGCACATCATCCGCCCGTTGGCGCTGTGGTAGGTGAGATACACGCTGCACCGGGGGCACTGGGGCACGTAGCCGCAGCCCGGGCACACCACCTCGCGGCTGGCGCCCCGGCGGTTGAGAAAGAGAATGCTCTGCTCCCCCCGGGACAGGTTTTCCGCCAGCTCCCGCCGCAATTCCTCACTGATGCAGCCCACGTTGCCCCGCTTCAGCTCCTGCCGCATGTCGGCGATAATCACCCGGGGCAGCCGCCTGTCGTTATACCGCCGCCGGAGCTGTTCCCACCGGTACTCCCCGTGGCGGGCCAGCCATGCCGTCTCCACCGTAGGGGTGGCGCTGCCCAGCAGCAGCCGGGCCCCCTCCTGGGCGCAGCGGAACTTGGCCACGTCCCGGGCGTGGTAGCTGGGGGCGTTCTCCGACTCGTAGGAGCTCTCCTGCTCCTCGTCCAGCACAATGAGACCGATATGAGATAGCGGCGCAAACACGGCGCTGCGGGTGCCCAGCACAATGTGGGCCTCCCCCCGGCGGATGCGCTTCCACTGGTCGTACCGCTCCGTCATGGGCAGGGCGCTGTGTAAAAGGGCCACCTCGTCGCCGAAATAGGCGGAAAAGCGGTCCATCATCTGGGGCGTCAGAGCAATTTCCGGCACCAGAATCATCACCGACTTGCCCTGCGCCAGCAGCGTCTGGGCCAGGCGGATATACACCAGCGTCTTGCCGCTGCCGGTGACGCCCTGCAACAGCGTCACCCCCGCCTTCCCGGTCTGGGCCAGCACGTGGTCATACACCTGCTGCTGCTCATCGTTGAGCACAATGGGGGCCGCCTCGCCGCCGCTGCCGTGGGGTCGGATGCGGTACGTCTCCTCCTGCCACAGCGTCACCAGCTCGTGCTTCACCAGGCTGTTCACCGTCTGTCGGGACACCCCGGCAAAGTAGCACAGGTCATGGACCAGCGTGGCCCCGTTGCGGGATAAAAAGGCGATGGCGTCCGCCATCTTCTGCCCGCTTTTTCCTTTGCGCCGGGCCTGCTCCATGGCCTCCTCCGCGTTGACACGCAGGGCCGCCATGGTCTGCTGCCTGTCGCTGATTTTCCGCTGGGACTGCACGTCCCGGCGGGCCAGGCCCTGTTTTTCCAGCCGGTGCAGCCCGTCCGTCACCCCCGGTCCGAAGTCGGCTATCAGCGCGTCCAGCGCCACCGCATCCCCGGAAAGCCGCTCCAAAAGCGGCTCGTCCCCGGCGTCAGGCAATCCGTCGCCGCAGCGCTGCCACAGCTCCTTGCGCTGGTACCACACCGCCGCCGGCAGGATGGTGCGCACCGCCTCATACACGGTGCAGAAATACCGCTGGTGCATCCACAGCGCCAGCCGTATCTCCTTCTCCCCCAGCAGCGGCTCCTCGTCCAGTACCGTGCGGATGGTTTTCAGCTGCCCCTCGGTTGCCTCGTCGGTGATGGACAGCACCACGCCCTCGCTGGTGCGGTTGCCCCGTCCGAAGGGCACCAGTACCCGGCTGCCCACCTTGGCGGCGGTGTCGCCCACCAGGTAGGAAAAGGGCTTGTCCACGGCGTAAGGGGCCGCTTCCACGGCGATTTTTGCCACTTGACTCACCGTATCAGCGCCCCCTTTCCCGGATCATTTTTCGTCAGTCCTCCCGGATCTCCTCCATGTTGTGGAGATCGAACTTGCCCTCGGCCACCTCGTTGATGGCCAGGGTCACCGGCTTCTCGGTGAGATGCTCCTCGGCCATCTCCGCCTCGGCAGCCAGCTGGCGGGCGCGGCGCGCCACCACGTTCACCATCATATAGCGGTTGGGGATATACTCGTTGAGTTTGTTCATTGCAGGATACAGCATCATAATAATCAGTCTTCCTTTCTGAATAATATTATATGTTCATCAACTCGTCCATACGCTGGTCAATGCGGCAATGCTCGGCCAGAATAATGGCCCGCAGCTCCGTCACGGCGTTTTCAACGGTGGAATTAATGACGAAGTAATCATAGTCCATGGCGGTTTTCATCTCCACCTTGGCCCGCAGCAGCCGCTGCTGAATCTTCTCCGGGGTGTCGGTGCCCCGCATGGTGAGGCGCCGCTCCAGCTCGTCCCAGTCGGGGGGCGCGATGAAAATGCGGATGGTGTCGGGCCGCTTGGCGATCACCTGCATGGCGCCCTGCACCTCGATGTCCAGAATCACGTCCTTGCCCGCATCCATGGCCTCGTCCACGTAGCGCATGGGTGTGCCGTAGAAATTACCCACATACTGGGCGTACTCCAAAAAAGCGTCCTCGTTGATCCACTGCATAAACTGCTCCGGGGAGATGAAGTGGTAATGCTGCCCGTTCACCTCGCCGGGCCGCGGGTCCCGCGTGGTGGCGGACACCGAGAAATACAGGTCGTTCCGCCCCTCAAACAGCGCCTTCAGCACCGTGCTTTTGCCCACGCCGGATGGGCCGGAAATGATAAATGCTTTTCCCTTTCTCTCCATTGCTTACTCCTCGTCCTCTGCTAAATCTGCTACGCTCATGCCCAGCCGGGCCGCCAGCTTGTCGGTAGCCAATGGGGACAGGATCACGTGATCCGAGTCCATAATCAGCACCGCCGCCGTCTTTCGGCCATAGGTGGCGTCAATGAGCATGCCCCGGTCTCTGGCCTCCTGAACCAGGCGCTTGATGGGCGCGCTGTCGGGGCTGACCACGGAAATCAGCCGCCCGGCGGACACCAGGCTGCCAAAACCGATGTGGATAAATTCCATATCCCACCTCACTCCACGTTCTGCACCTGCTCGCGGATTTTCTCCACCTCCGCCTTCATCTGCAAAACGGTTTCGGTGATGCGCAAGTCCTTACACTTGGAACCGATGGTATTGCACTCCCGGTTGAACTCCTGCACCAAAAAGTCCATGTCACGGCCCACCGGCTTCACGCTCTCCACCATGGTGCGGAGCTGGGCGATGTGGCTGCGCAGCCGCACCGTCTCCTCGTCCACCGCCACCTTGTCGGCGTAGATGGCAGCCTCCTGCAAAATCCGGCCCTCGTCGATGTTGGTGGAGCCCAACACCTCCTGCATTTTGGCAAACAGCTTCTGGCGGTACTCCTCCACCGTCTGGGGGGAGCGCTCCTCCACCACGCCCACGCACTGCTCGATGGTGCCGGCCCGGCTGACGATGTCCTCCGCCAGCTTCCGGCCCTCCACGGCCCGCATATCGTTGTAGGCCGCCAAAGCCTGTTCCAGCACGGCGCAGATGTCGCCGGCAATGGCCTCCAAATCCTCCTCCGCCTTGGTCACCGTCACCACGTCGGGGAACCTTGCCAGCTCCACCGCCGTCACGCCGCCCCTGGCGCCCAGGGTCTCCAGCTGTGCCAGCGCTTTGCAGTACGCCCGGGCCAATGGCTCATTCACCGTCACCACCGCGTCATCCGACCCGGCGCTCTCCATGGTGATGAACACGTCCACCTTGCCCCGGCTCACCGCCTTCTGCACCCGGGTCTTCACCGCGTCCTCGGCGAAGATGTAGGCCCGGGGCAGCTTTACGGTGCAGTCTAAGTACCGGTTGTTGACGCTGCGCACCTCCACTGTAATATCCCGGCCGTTCCGGTTCTCCCGGGCCCGGCCGTAGCCTGTCATGCTCTTAATCACGTTCTCTCCTCCTTGTTTCCCGTCAGATGCAGCAGATGGAGCCGCCGCTGCAAATGCTGCACATGGCCGCCAGTGTCAGATACCGGCACGGCCCGTCCATGCAGTCCACCGTCCGCAGCGTGCCGCCGTAGGGGTTGTAGCGGTTGGCGCTGCGGCCCTCCATCCTATCCAACGCGTGCTGGTACTCCGGGTTGTCCGGGGCCATCTGCACCGCCGTCTGGAAATACCGCCGCGCCTCGTCCATCCAGCCCCGACGGTTGCAAATCACACCCTTGAGGAAGTTCCACTCCGCGTCGTGGTCCCGCTGGGCGTTCAGCAGCTCCTCGGCCAGGTTCAGGTCGCCCTGCTGAATGGCGACACGCACCCGATTGGACGCCGCGCCGTAACCGGTGTTCTGGTAGCCGTAGGTGCCGCTTTGATAGCCGTAACTGCTGCCGGGATTGCCGTAGCTGCCGGAGGAGGACGCCGCGCCCCGCTTGCGCTGGGCCTGCACCTCCTCGTAGGCCTCGTTGATCTCCTTCATCCGCTCCTGGGCCAGGTCGGCCAGGGGGTTGTCCTGGTAGTTGTCCGGGTGGTATTTCCGGGCCAGATCGCGATAGGCTTTCTTCACCTCATCGTCGCTGGCCGTACTGGGCACACCCAGCACCTGGTAGGGATCACGCATGGGCATGTCCCCCTTTCCTGCGTATTCTGCGGCGGTAGGTGCCGTTCAGCACAGCCCCGCCCACCGCGTAAAGTCCTTGATAGACGATGTTTTCAATGATACCCCGGTTTTCACCGAAATCCCACAGTTCAAAGGCCGCCGCCATAGCCCGAACGGAGCTGTCCAGCGTCATGGATAAATCCCGCCGTGCCTCGTCCGTCAGCTTGCCCTCCGGCAGGTGGTACCGCCGGGGCAGCGGGTTGTAGCTGCCGCTTTTCACGTCTTTTGCCAGGTCGTCCGCCGCGTCCACCAGGTAAATCCATCTCCCCAGGTGGTACAGCATCTGCCCCAGCACCCGGCCCTTGATGGGGTCGCTTGCCCCCTCCGCCGCCGCGGCAAGCAGCCGGGCAAAGGCGTCCGCAGGGGCGTCCAGGGAGGTCTCTCCCCGCCGCTCCATCTCCGCCAGGTCACGAAGCTGCCGCTCCGTCACGGCGTCGAAATCCGGCTGATACCCTTTGGCCTTGCGGTAGGCCCGCCGGAGAAACAGCGCCGCAAAGCGGTATTTCAGGCCACCGAAGAAGCAGTGGTCGGCGATGCCGTCCTGCACCTGCCACCAGGTGAGAATCACGCTCATATCCGCCGCTGTGTCCAGGGTGTCGCTGCCCTGCTGGCACGTCCTTGCCTTGATGGGATGGGCCGGGCACCGCTGCTCACAGGTGCCGCAGCTCCCCTCCTGTAACAGCATAGCCAGAAACGTCAAATCGAAATTCAGAATCATCCGCCCCGCCAGGCCGTACCGCCGCCCCAGGGCGTGGCACAGTCCGCAGTAAACGCTTTGGTAGCGCTGCCTGTCCTCCTGGGGCAGCACGTCGTCTGCCGCGTGTACATAGCCAAACATCAGAACAGGCGGAGGATCTGATAGGTGAGGCTGTCGTGGCGCCGGGCGTAGCGGTCATACACCACGCTGGGAATCAAGCTCAGCGCCGCCGCCGCCACGGCGATGGCGTAGCGCCAGTTCTCCCCCAGCCCCTCCGACAGGAAGTAGCCCAGCAGAAAACACACGATGGGCAGCACGTACACCAGGGCGATGACGCCGAAGAGCTTTTTGGTGCTGCTCTCCACCACCACTTTTTCCCCCGGCTTGGCGCCCACGTCGTTCTTGGCCTTGGCGCGCACAGCCTGTCCCGTCACGCCGCAGCCGGCGCACTCCTCGCAGTCATGGCCGCAGGCCGTCTTGCGGGGCACGGAGATTTCCGCATAGCCGCCGTCCAGCAGCCGCTCCACAGTTGCGATTTGGGTCACTCGTATCCCTTCCTTTGCTCAGTTGCCGCCGGTGCTGCCGGCATTGCCGCTATTGGCGTTGTTTCCGCTGTTGGCAGTATTGCCGCTGTTGGTGCCGCCCTCCTCGGTCTCCTCGCCGCTGCGGGCCGTCACCTCCACGGTCACGGTGTAGTCGCCCTTGATGGTGACCTTGTCATATCCCGTCAGCGTCAGCGACAGGGGCAGCACATAGGTGCCCTCCTCGGTGACGTTGGACAAATCCACTCTGGCCATCACGTCCGCCGCCGTCACCAGCTCCAGCAGGTCGTTCTGACCCCACAGCGTCAGCGTCACGCTGTCGCTGACGCTGGCCCGCAGGCCGTCCGCCACGTTCTCGGTGGTGATGTCGGTCAGCTCCAGCGTCAGCTCGCCGGCGCCCTCGGAGATGATGGACACCGTAGCCACCGTGGTGTCAGACACCAGCGTGGTGCCCACCGGGGGAATGATGTCGTAGTTGAAGGTCTGATAACCGCTGAGGTCCTCCACGTAAACCTTATCCAGCACGATGCTGCTCACGTTCTCCAGCGTCTCCGCCTCGCCCATAATCTGCACGGTCTCCGGGTCGATGGTGTACTCCACGCTGCCATCCAGGTTGGTGGGCACGCCCACCAGGTCGATGGCCAGAGGCACCTCCTTGACGGTGCGCACCGGCAGAATGGCCTGGATCAGCTTGGTGGAGCTGCGGATGTTGCTGTTGACCACCGGCACGTTGTTGTAGTCATACAGCGTGTATTTCAGCGCCTCCACCACCGTGGAGGTGGCGCCGCTGACGGTCAGCGACACCTTGGCATAGCTGACGTTCAGCAAATCCTCCCGGGGCGCCCGCAGCGTCAGCGTCTCCACGTCCAGCTGTAACTCGCCTGCGAAGAAGCCGTCGGCCACCTGGCCGATCACGTCGCACTGCACCGGCACTTCCTTCTTGTACAGCTCGCCCACCGTCACCGTGATGGTGTACACGCTGGCGCTGTCCACCGACACGCTGGACCGGGACACGCTGTCGGGATAGCGCACCGTGTAGTCCAGGGACTGCTGTCCCTCCTCAGTGATGCTGCTGCAATCCACCACCACCCGGATGGCGTCGGTGTCCATCTGCCACAGCACCTTGCGGGGCCCTTTCAGCCGCAGGTCCACAGTGGTATCGTAGCCGGACAGCAGCATCAGGTTCTTGTCCGCCAGACTGGTGTCCTCGCCCACAAATTCCACCGGGATGTCCCGGACAGTCATCTTGCTCTCGGCGCTGCTCCTGTTGTCCACATAGACCCAAAGCACCAGCGCGGTAAGGATGGCGATGAGGGCATGCAGGATTCTTCTGCGATTACTCTTTTCCATGGCTGCCCTCCTTCTCCTTGGGCTGCAGCAGCTCCCGCAGCGACAGCATCACGGTCTTCTTCTCCTCCGGCTCCTCCGGCGGCAGCAGCTCGTTGCGCAGCAGCTTGCCCAGCGTCTCCGGCATGAGATGGCGCTTGAGCATCCCGCCTACCGCCACGCTGATGGAGCCCGTCTCCTCCGAGACAATGACCACCACCGCGTCGGAGTTCTCCGACATGCCGATGCCCGCCCGGTGGCGCATGCCCAGGTCGCGGCTCAGGTTCACGTTGCGGGACAGGGGCAGCATGCACCCCGCGCCCACGATGCGCCCGTTGCGGACGATCATGGCGCCGTCGTGCATGGGGGCGTTGATAAAGAAGATGTTTTTCACCAGCTCGCTGTTGATCTCCGCGTCGAAGGCGGTGCCGCTGCGCAGCATCTCATTGAGGGAGATCTCCCGCTCAAACACCATCAGCGCGCCGGTCTTGGCCTTGGACATCTCGCTGCATGCGATGACCGTCTGCTCGATGGCCTTTTCCATCTGGCCCTGGATCTGCTTGGGCTGCAGCGTTCTGAAAATGCCCCGTATATTACGGCTGCCCAGCTTTTCCAAAAGCTGGCGTATCTCCGGCTGGAACAGCACGATCAGCGCCAGAATACCCAGCTCCGCCACGTGGCTCAAAATATAGCTCACCGCCCGCAGCTCCAGCGCCGTGGACAGCCACAGCACCAGCAGGAACATGACGATGCCCTTGAGGATATTCTCCGCCCTGGTGCTGGACACCAGCCCCAGAATCTTATACACCAGGAAGGCAATGATGGCCACGTCCACCACGTCCGCCACGCGGATGAGGCTTAAGTACCTTCCGATATTCTCCATAATAGCCATTAGCGATTCCATAGCGCCATCCTTCCCGCGTCACGGTGGATTTCTGCACATAAAAACAGATGGTATTATTATAAAAGAAGTGTCGGAAGATTGCAAGGGAAACAGGGCAATAAAGGTGTGTCTAATTTGTTACTTTTTCGCAAAGAACACCCCGGAGTGCATCGGCAAAACGCACAATGTGTTCCGGTTTGGTAAAGGCGGATACGCTGATGCGGACGGTGCCGGTGTCCAGCGTCCCCGCCGTGCGATGGGAAAGCGGCGCGCAGTGGAGCCCGGCGCGAACGGCGATGCCCCGCCGGCCCAGGGCGTCCGCCACCTCCTGGCAGTCGTACCCCTCGGGGATAAAGCTGACCACGCCGGTCTGGCAGGAGAAGTCGTCCCGCCGGAATACCCGCACGCCGTCGATTCTCCCCAGCGCCTCCGCCGCCTGCCGGGCCATGCGCTTTTCGTGGGCGGCAATTTTGTCCGTCCCGGTGCGCCTGACAAACCGAATCCCCTCCAAAAGGCCGGCGATACCGGGCATATTGTGGGTGCCCGCCTCCAATCGGTCGGGCAGCTCCTCCGGCATCCGCTGGTCCCGTGACCGGCTGCCGGTGCCGCCGTACAGCAGGGGCCGGGCCTCCGCCCCGCACAGCAAAAGCCCGGTGCCCTGGGGCCCGTACAGTCCCTTGTGACCCGGCATGGCCACAAAGGCCGCTCCCCAGCCGTCAGCGTCCACGGGCAGCACACCGGCCCCCTGGCTGGCGTCCACAATGAAGGGTACGCCCTTCCGGCGGCACCGCGCCGCCATCTCCTCCACAGGCATGGCGTAGCCGAACACGTTGGATACCTGGGTCATCACCACCGCGTCCACGCCCTTATCCAGTGCCTCATCCAGCTCCTCCACCATGGCCTCCGGGCGGTACAGCGGCCCGTCCAGCACCGCCAGCTTCACCCCGGGAATGGCGTGGAGGGGCCTTGTCACCGCGTTGTGCTCATACCCGGTGACGGCCACCGTCATGCCCGGCTGCACCACCGAGCGGATGGCGATGTTCAGCCCATGGGTGGCGTTCATGGTGAATACCACCCGGGCGGGGTCCCCCACCCCCAGCAGCGCCGCCGCCTCGCTGCGGCAGGCAAAGGCGGTATCCTCCGCCCGGCGGGTGGCCTCGCTGCCGCCCCGGCCCGGCGAGGCCATGGTGGTCACCGCCCGGCCCATGGCCCTGGCCACCGCCTCCGGCTTTTCCAGCGTGGTGGCCGCGCTGTCCAGATAGATCATACCGTCACCTCCCGGTAACCCCGGCTGTCATGTCCGTATATTTTCAGCGGCCCCACGCCGGAGCGCCGCGCCGCATATACCGCCTCGGGAAAGTCCTTCGCCCCCACCCGCACCGCGTAGGCGCAGCCCTGGGTGGAGAGCCCCGTGGGCAGCCGCTGCACGCTGGCTCGAATGCCCGAGCGCTCCAGCGCCTGGGCCATCCGCTGGGCCTGGGTGATGGCTCTGGCCGTCAGCAAATAATCATCCATATCATCCCTCCTCCATGCCCATTGTATGTGCCGCCCGCCCCCGCGGTGCGCCTGTCAAAAAACGGCTATGCCGTTTTTTGACAATGGGATTGCAGTCTACTACGCGCACGAATAGTGTGCCTTTCGGCGCACTATTCGCACACTTCGTAGCCTGAGAAGTGAAAAAACTGACGCGCATGTCGTCAGTTTTTTCAATTTTATGGGTTCGCGCCTTGCGAGGCGCGAAATCTGCGATGCTTTTTGACAAGCTGAAAGCGCCCCGCCGTTTCCCGGCAGGGCGCTTTAATGAAATAATGATTTACTTTTTGAAGCTGTCCTTCAGCGACACGCTGCGGTTGAACACCAGATGGTCGGCGCGGCAGTCCCGGTTGTCCATGCAGAAGTATCCCAGGCGCATGAACTGGAAGGTGGGGGCGTTGGTGCCGGTGCGGTTCTCCCGGCGGTCAAATTCCTCCGCCACCTGCACCATCTCCTTCTCCACCTTGCAGCCGGTGAGCACCTCCAGGCTGTCGGGGTTCAGGGCGTCCAGGAAGTTCTTGTCCGGGCCATCGGGCTGGGGGTCGGAGAACAGATTGTCGTAGAGCCGTACCTCCGCGTCCACGCAGTTGTCGGCGTCCACCCAGTGGATGGTGGCGCCCTTCACCTTGCGGCCGTCGGCGGGGTCGCCGCCCCGGGACTGGGGATCGTACTCACACAGCACCTCGGTGATGTTGCCCGCCTCGTCCTTGACAAAGCCGGTGCAGGTCACCAGATACGCGCCCTTGAGGCGCACCTCGTTGCCGGGGTACATCCGCTTATACTTGGGCACGCTCTCCGGCAGGAAGTCGTCGGCCTCCATCCACAGATGGCGGCTGAAAGTGATCTCGTGGGTACCCTGGCTGGGGTCGGTGGGGTTGTTCTCCACGTTGAAAATCTCGCTCTGCCCCTCGGGGTAGTTGGTCACCGTCAGCTTCACCGGGTGCAGCACCGCCATGGTGCGCTCCGCGGTCAGGTTCAAATCCTCCCGCAAGCAGTGCTCCAAAAAGCCGTATTCCACCGTGCTGGCAGCCTTGGACACGCCGATGCGCTCGCAGAAATTGCGGATGGAGCGGGCGGTATAGCCCCGGCGGCGCAGGCCGCACAACGTGGGCATCCGGGGGTCGTCCCACCCGGAGACGTAATGCTCCTCCACCAGCTGGCGCAGCTTCCGCTTGGACATGACGGTGTGGTCGATGCCCAGCCGGGCGAACTCGATCTGGCGGGGCTTGTAGTAGGGGATGGATACGTTGCTCACCACCCAGTCATACAGCGGCCGATGCTCCTCAAATTCCAGGGTGCAAAGGCTGTGGGTGATGCCCTCCAGGGCGTCCTGGATGGGGTGGGCAAAGTCGTACATGGGGAAGATGCACCACTTGGTGCCCTGCCGGTGGTGGTTGATGAACCGGACGCGGTAGATGATGGGGTCGCGCAGGTTGAAGTTACCGCTGCCCAGGTCGATTTTGGCCCGGAGGGTCATCTTCCCCTCCTCCACCTGGCCGTTCTTCATCATCTCGAACAGCCGCAGATTTTCCTCAATGGGCCGGTCCCGGTAGGGGCTGGTGGCGGGCACGCCGATGTCGCCACGGTTCTGGCGGAATTCCTCCGGCGTCAGCTCACACACGTAGGCCAATCCTTTCTTGATCAGCTCCACGGCGTATTCATAGTCCTTCTCAAAATAGTCGGAGCCGTAGAAGAAGCGGTCGCCCCAGTCGAAGCCCAGCCAGTGGATATCCTGCTGGATGGCCTCCACGTACTCGGTGTCCTCCTTGGCGGGGTTGGTGTCGTCCATCCGCAGGTTGCAGATGCCGCCGTATTTCTCCGCCGTGCCGAAGTCGATGCACAGGGCCTTGCAGTGTCCGATGTGCAGATAGCCGTTGGGCTCAGGCGGAAAACGGGTGTGGACCTGCAGCCCGGCCACGCGGCCGCCGGGGGCGGTGTCCTCCTCCACAAAGTTATCAATGAAATTCTTGGTTCCCTCTGCTTCGGGAATCTTCACTTCCTCGGCCATAATCGTGTCTCCTTGTGGCTTTCATGTAAAATCAATTTATTATACGCGACTCTCCGCCGGATTGCAAGATTTTTCGCACCGGGTAAATCAATTTTGCGCCCCCGCGGCCAGGCCTTACAGCGTCTCAAATTCCTCCCGGGTCAATAGCAGCTGCATGGCCTGCAACATGGCCCCGGTGGTCATCCGCTCCGGCAGGCCCAGCTTTTGCAAGGTCTCCGCCCTCTTGGCGGCGCTGCCGGGGCCCATCAGCCCCTTGTCCAGCAAATCCGCCCTGGTGATTTCCGTCTGCTCCCGGGGCTCTGCCTCCCCTAAAAAGGTGGCGCCGCAGCGCCGCAATGCCGAGAGCAGCACCTCCGGCGTCATGCCCTCTACCCCCAGCTTGCCTTCCTTGCCGCCTGTCTTTTTCCGCTTTTCCTTGCCCATCACGTCGGGGACGTAGGCCTGCTTTATCTGCTGCGGTGGAATGGCGCCCTTCAAAAAGTTGCGTATCACAAACCCCGCCCCGTCCGGGTCCGTCAGCAGGATAAGCCCCTGCTTCTCCCCCAGGCGGCGCAGCAGCGCCAGCTTTTCTCTGTCGTTAAACACGCCGAAGCCCTCGGTGGTCACCACCGTGGCGTCCACCACCTGCAAAAGGGCGTTTTTGTCGTACCGCCCCTCCACCACAATCACTTCTTTTACGCTCGCCTTCATCGCGTCCCTGCCAATTCCATCAAAAAGAGTTTCAGCTCCTGGGCGGCGTCCATGTTCCGCTCCGACTTCATGCGCCTGTCAAGCTCTTCCGCTTTACGCACCGCATTGGCGCACCATTTTCTGTCCACCTTGGCCGCCGCCGCCATCAGGAGCTTCGCCGGATAGTCCGACGCCATGTGCCATACCTCCTTCAGCCACATTCTGTCCTTGCCGCCGTCCAGGGCAAGGCGGGCGGTGTAGATGCGCCGCAGCTCCCGGCCGATGACAGACAGTATGGCGATGGGCTCCTCCTGCATCCGCAGCAGGTCCCCCAGCACCCGGGCGGCGTCGTCGTACTTCCCGGCGGTGATGCAGTTGGTCATGTCAAACACCCGGGCGTCCAGCACCGGGTCGGCCACGGCGTTGATATCCGCCACGGTGATGCGCCTGTCCTTGGCGTAGGCGGCGATTTTGTCGATTTCCGGGGCCAGATTGGTCATCATAGTACCGCAGGTAAAGAGCAGATGCTCCATAGTGGCGCTGTCAATGTCGTGACCCGCGGCGGCAAAATGCTGCTGAATCCACCGGTACAGCGCCCGGTTCTCCTGGCGGCAGAACTCCACCTCCACCGCGTGGGCGCTGATGGCGGCGCACAGCTTCTTCATCACCGCGTTGCGCTTATACTCGATGGTGTCGTAGATAAACACCAGCGTGCAGTAGTCCGGGAAGTCCTCCAGCAGCGCCGTCAGCTGCTGCCGGCCCTCCTCGTCCAGGCGGAAGATGTCCATGTCCGTCACTTCCACCAGGGTGCTCTGGGCCATCATAGGCATGGCCTCCACCGTCTCCTGTAATGCCAGAGGCGACAGCCCCTTCCCCGCCAGGCGGTGGTAGTTGAACTCCTCAAACCCCTCCTGCACCACCGCCTTGCGCACCTGGGCAAGGTACGTCCGCAGCAAATACTGCTCCTCGCCGTAGAAGATATACACCTTTTGCAGCGTGCCCTCCTTCAGGTCCCGCCGCAGCACGTCATAGCCCGCTTCCTTTTTGCCCGCCATTTACGGCTCACCTCTCTCTGCGCTGATACGCACGGCGCCGTTTATATCCGTGCGATAGATCTCCGCTCCCGCCGCTGCCAGGCGCAGCATGGCCTGGAAGCTGGGATGTCCGTAGTCGTTTTTCCCCACGCTAATCACCGCCGTCTCCGGGGAAATGGCGGCCAAAAAGTCGGCGTCAGAGCTGCCGGCGGAGCCGTGGTGGCTCACCACCAGCACCTCCACGTCCGGCAAATCGTATTTTTCCGCCAAAGCCCGTTCAGTGGCCCCGGCCATGTCGCCGGTAATCAGCGTGTCAAACCGCCCGGCGCTGGCCAGCAGCGACAGTCCCTGTTCGTTCATGTCCCCCACGCCCACCGGTGGGAAAATGGTCAATGTCCCCTCCCCGAAGGGAAGCCGCTGCCATTCCTCTACCCACACCACGCCGATGCCCTTCGCCTCCGCCAGCGCCTCCAGGCGCTCCCGGACGCCGTAGTCGTCCTCGATATCCGGCAGATACAGTGTTTCCACCGGCACGCGCTGCAAAAGAGTTTCCAAGCCGTTGGTGTGGTCGGCGTGGAAATGGGAAACGATCACCGCGTCCAGCCGCCGGATGCCCATGCTCTCCAACTGCTGCACCGCCACCTCGCCGGCGCGGATGAAGCTGTTGCTGCTGCCGCAGTCCATCACCGCCGCCGCGCCGCCTGACGCCAGCGCCACGCTCTCGCCCTGGCCCACGTCCAGCACTGTCACGTTCATGTCGCCCCGGCGGCTGTCCAGGGCCGTCAAAAGCACCACCGCCGCCAGGCTCACAAGGGTCAGCGCCGTGGCCGCCACATACTTCCGCCGCCTCTCCCGAGTCAGCGTGCAGCCGATGAACAGGGCATACACATACGCCAGCCACACCCACAGCAGCCGCCCGGTGAAATACACCGCGTGGTAGGGGATTTTCTGCAAAAGCCGCCCAAAGGTCAGTATGCCCAGCATCAAAAAGGCGGCGATTTTGCCCGCCAGCTGTCCCAGCGGCAGCCAGAGCATACCCAATACAGCAGAGGCAAACGCAGCGCCGAAGCCGTACCCCGCCAGGGGCACCGCCACCACGCCGCTGAGGGGCGACACCACCGACAGCATGCCGAAATAGAGGGCCGTCAGCGGCGCAGTAAACACCGTAGCGCCCACCACCGAGCAAAAATTGCCCACGAAAAAGGCTTTGATGCGGTATTTCCGGGATTTCGCGCCCCGTTTAGGCGGCAAAATCACCTCATACAGCCGGGGCGTGATTTTCAAAAGCCCCAGCATGGCCCCGAAGCTGAGCTGCAAGCTCACCGACGCCGCGGCGTAAGGGTTGCAAAGCAAAATCACCAGCAGCGCCGCCGCCAGCGAGGTCAGCGGGTCGTCGTCCTTTCGGATGATGGTTCCCAGGAGAAAGAAAATCTGCATCACACAGGCCCGCACCACCGACGGCGTCAGCCCCACCATGCACATGTAGAACAGCAGCACCAATATGGTCACGCCATTTCCCAGGGAATGGAGCCGCCGGGGCAGCGGAACCAGCTGCAGCAGCATCACCAGAAAGCCGCAGTGCAGCCCGCTGACGGCAAAGAGATGGGCCATGCCCGTCTCCCGCATGGTGGCATAGTCCGCCTCGCAAATCCCGGACTTGTCCCCGGTGAGCATTCCGGTAATCAGTCCCGCCACGGTGGAATCGCCCCACACCCTGGCCACCGTCTCCTTCAAATAGCGGCCCACCCGCTGGGGCCACCAGCGAAAACTGCCCTCCGAGCCGGGTGAAACGGCAATAGTCCCCTTGCCGTACAGCAGCACAAACACGCCCCGGGCGGTAAAGGTGGTCACGTCGCTGTCCTGTATCCGCCCCGCATCCTGCCACCGGGCGTCACCGGCGATACGGTTGCCGGGCCGCAGCAACAGTGCCGAGGTGTCGCCGTAATACACGGCCTTGACGCCCCTCTGCCCCTCTAACACCACGGTCACCTTGGCGCCGTAGGCCGTCTCCTGGGGCCAGTCGCACACCGTGGCGGCAAAGGGTTTTACCTCGCCGTCGCAGCGCTGCCGCACCGGAGCGCAGCGCACCGCGTCGTAACCCACGCAGTAGCACAGCCCTACGGCGGCCGACAGGGCGATAACGGTAACAAACCGGGCCCATTTCCTCTCCCGCCACCGCAGGAACAGCAAACCCACCGGCACCAGCGCGGCAGCGCACCACAGTTCCCAGCCGCCAAAGGGCAGCAGCGCCCACAGCAGCACCGCCCCGGAAAAGGAGAACGCAATAGTAGCCAGCAGCCGCATGGCATCGTCCTCCTTTTACGCATAATAATGAATTATACCAAATCTCCCCACCCGGGGCAACCCCTCCGCCCTCAAAAAGCGGCTTCACTGTTTTGCGCCAAGCAAAAAAATCCCGCCCCGAAGGGCGGGATTGAGCCTGTCAAAAAACGGCATAGCCGTTTTTTGACAATGGGATTGCAGTCTACTGCGCGCGCCACACTTCGTAGCCTGAGAAGTGAAAAAAGTGACGCGCATGTCGTCACTTTTTTCGGATTTCAATGGTTCGCGCCTGCGGGCGCGAAATCTGCGATGCTTTTTTGACAATCTGAAAATCCCGCCCCGAAGGGCGGGATTTTTCCTGTTTTCAGCCGTGCAGCTTTGCGTTGCACTTGTCCAGAAACCGCTGATTGTGAATCACGGCCCTGGTGTGGGTGCCCTCACCGATGAGACCGGCATCGTCCCAGGCAGTCACCTTAAAGGTAATCATCTTGCCGTTTTCCGACACGCCTGTCACCTCCGCCGTGGCCCGGATGGTCATGCCCACCGGGGTAGGCGCCACGTGGGTGGAGGTCATCTCCACCCCCACGGTGCCCCGCTCGGGCGGCAGCTCTCCCTGGACGCATTCCATGGCGGCGCACTCCATCAGCCCCAGCATAAACGGGGTGCCCAGCACCTCCAGCGCCCCGGAGCCGACGGCCCGGGCGGTCATGTCGGGGGTGACGGTGCGCGTCACGGTATGGCTCATGCCAATGGTAATCATGGTTCGCTCCTTACACGCCCAGCCGGTTCCACAGGTCGTTATACAGCGCCAGAGTCTCCGGGGGCAGGTTGATATACAGCGTGCAGCGCTCCCGCTCCTCGTCGGGCAGGGCCATGATGTTGTACAGCTCCTCGTCCAGCTCCTCCTCATACAACTCCAGATAGTAGTCCGGATACTGCTCCAGCGCCTCGGCGTTGGGAGAGGCGTACCAGATGTAGTCCATGTTGGCCAGATTGGACTCGGTGGAGGCGATGAAGTTGATCCACGCCTCGGCCTCCCGCTTGTGCTGGCTGGTTTTCAGCACGCACATGGCGTCCACAAACCAGTTGGAGCCCTCCTCCGGCACCACGTACCGCAGGTCCTCGTTGTTCTCCAGCATGGTGAGGTAGTCGCCGGCGTAGTACATGGCGATGGCCGCGTTGCCGCCCTCCATCTTCTGGAACACCTGGTCCATGACGAAGGCCTGGTACACGCCGTTGTCCTTGGCGTCCTTCAACAGCTGGAACGCCTCGGTGAGCTGGGCTTCGTCGGTGGTGTTGATGTCGTAGCCCAGGTCCAGCAGCGCCGCCGCCAGAGCGTCACGGGAGTTGTTGATCATCAGCACCTGTCCGGCATACTTGGGGTCAAACATGGCGTCCCAGCTGGTAATGGGCTCGTCCACCATGGTCTCGTTGTAAATGATGCCCAGGCTGCCCCAGGTATAGGGCACGGTGTACTTGTTCTCCGGGTCGTAGCTCAAATGGGTGAACTGCTCCCCGATGAGCTGGAAATTGGGGATGTTGTCGTAGTCCAGCTCCGCCAGACGGTCCTCCTCAATGAGGCGGGCAATCATATAGTCGGAGGGTACGATCACGTCGAAGTCGGCGCCGCCCATGGCGATCAGGCTGTACAGCGCCTCGTTGCTCTCGGCGGTCTGGTAGTTGACGTGGATGCCGGTGGTCTCCTCAAACTCGGTGATCAGCTCCTCGTCGATATACTCGCCCCAGGAGCACACGTTCACCACCGGCCGGGCATTGGCGCTGCGGCCGGAGATGATCAGCACCGCCAGCAGTCCGCAGCCCACAGCGCCTGCCACCACCCGCATCCACACCGGCATCTTGCCGTCGGAGGTACGGGTGAAGCCGGGCACGGCGGCAGCCGTGCGGCGCCGCTCGCCCTGCCGCTCCATGCTGGCCTCCCGGATGTTGACGATGGCCAGCAGCAGCAGCACCGTCACGAACAGCAGCGTGGAAATGGCGTTGATCTCCGGGCTGACCCGCTTCTTGGTCATGCCGTAGATGGTCATGGCCAGGGTAGACGTGCTGGATCCGGCGGTAAAGTAGGAGATGATGAAGTCGTCGATGGACATGGTGAAGGCCGTCAGCGCGCCGGACACGATGCCGGGCTTGATTTCGGGGATAATCACCTTCCAGAACGCCTGCATCCAGGTGCAGCCCAAATCCTGGGCCGCATCCACCAGGTTCCGGTCCATCTGCCGCAGCTTGGGGCCCACGGACAGAATGACGTAGGGGATGTTGAACATCACGTGGGCAATCAGCAGCGTGCCGAAGCCCATGGACAGCTTTTCGGGCAGCACCACGGCGCTCTGCCAGGAGTTGACCCACCCGGCAAAGCTGCTCCAGCCATTGAAGAACACCACAAACAGCAGCGCCAGGCTGACGCCGGTAACAATATCGGCGTTCATCATGGGGATATTGTTCACCGCCATCAACGCGTCCCGCCGCCTGCGGCGCATGGCGTAAAATCCGATGGCGGCAAAGGTGCCCGCGATGGTGGCGATCACAGTGGCCAGAAGGCTCACCAGCAGCGTGATGTACACGCTGCGCATGATAATCTGGTTGTGGAACAGCTGTCCATACCAGTGGAGGGAGAAGCCCTTCCACACGCTGGAGCTGGTACCCGCGTTAAAGGAGAAGATAATCAGGATAAAGATGGGCGCATACAGGAACAGCGCCACCAGCGCCATCAAAAAGCGGTTGAAAAAGCCGTTGGGCTGCTGTCTTTTCATAGCATCACCGCCTGTTCCTCGCCCTCACCGAAGCGATTCATCACCAGCATGCACACCACCACGATGATCATCATCACCAGGCTGATGGCCGCGCCCAGCTGGGGGTTGTAGGCGCCGCCCAGGAACTGCCGCTCAATCAGGTCGCCCAGCAGCATCTCCGTGCCGCCGCCCAGCATCTGGGAGATGGCAAAGGTGGACACCGACGGGACGAACACCATGGTGATGCCGCTGAGCACGCCGGGCAGGCTCAGGGGCAGAATCACCTTGCGGAACACCGTCACGGAGTTGGCGCCCAGATCCCGGGCGGCCTCCAGCAGGGAGTAGTCCAGCTTCACAATGACGGAGTAGATGGGCAGAATCATAAAGGGCAGGTAGTTGTACACCATGCCCAGCACCACGGCGCCCTGGGTGTTCATCATGGGGAAATAGGCCAGGTCGCTGCCGGTCAGATTGTTATAAAGGGAAATGAGGCCGATTTTCTGGAAAAACTGGTTCAAAAGGCCGTTGTTTTCCAGAATGGTCATCCAGCTATACGTGCGCAGCAGGAAGTTCATCCACATGGGCAGCATAATCAGCACCATGGCCACCCGCTGGAACGACGCCTTCTCCCGGCTCATCCAGTAGCTGACGGGATAGCCCACCAGCAGGCAGATAATGGTGGCGATAATGGCCAGCTTAAACGAGCGGACGAACACCTCGCCGTAGCCGCCCATCTTTACGAAGTTGCCCAGGGTAAAGCCGCCGGCGGCATCCTGGAAGGCGTAGATGACCATGATGACGATGGGCGCCACCACGAAAATGGCCATCCACACCACGTAGGGCACGGCGAACCGGGAGAGCTTATTCTTCATCCCCGCTCTCCTCCTCATCCGGCGCGGCAGCGCCCAGCTCCTCATACTCCTCGGAGTAGGAGGAATAGTCGCCGAACATACCGGAATATTCGCTCTTCTTCATAATGTGGAAGCCCTCGGGGTCGATCTTCACCCCCACCTGCGCGCCCACCGGCGAATGATCCGTGGTCTGAATCAGCCACTTGAAGCCGCCCAGATCCACGATAATGTCATACTGCATGCCCTTGAAGGTCACGTTGGTGACGGTGCCCACCAGCTGGCCCTGCTCCACCGGCACGATGTCGATGTCCTCGGGCCGGATGACCACGTCCACCGGCTCGTTGGGCGCAAAGCCGCCGTCCACGCAGGGGAACTCCCTGCGGTACATCCGCACCACGCCGTCACGGACCATGGTGCCGTTGAGAATATTGGACTCGCCGATAAAGTCCGCCACAAAGGCGTTCTTCGGCTCGTTGTAAATGTCCTCCGGAGTGCCGATTTGCTGGATGCGGCCCTTGTCCATCACCACCACGGTGTCGGACATGGTCAGCGCCTCTTCCTGGTCGTGGGTCACGTAGATAAACGTGATGCCCATCTGCTGCTGAATGCGCTTCAGCTCGATTTGCATATCCTTGCGCAGCCGCAGGTCCAGTGCGCCCAGGGGCTCGTCCAGCAGCAGCACCTTGGGCCGGTTCACCAGCGCCCGGGCGATGGCCACCCGCTGCTGCTGACCGCCGGAGAGCTGGTCAATGTGGCGGCGCTCAAAGCCCTTCAGGCTCACCACCTCCAGCATTTCCGTGACGCGCTCCGTCACCTCCGCCTCCGGCACCTTGGCGATGCGCAGGCCGAAGGCCACGTTTTCAAACACGTCCAGATGCGGGAACAGCGCGTACTTCTGGAACACCGTGTTGATCTGCCGCTTATGGGGCGGCACATCATTAATCCTCACACCGTCAAAGGTGACGTCTCCCGACGTAGGTGTCGTGAAACCGCCAATAATCCTCAGCGTCGTGGTTTTGCCACAGCCGCTGGGGCCCAGAAGTGTGAGGAATTCGGAGTCATTGATATATAGATTGATGTGGTCGAGAACCAGCTCGTCGTCAAACGCCATGCAAAGGTCGTGCAGGCGAATCAAAGGTCGTGCAGGCGAATCAACTCTTTGGACATTTATCCTCCCCCGTTCGTAAAAAAATGTACCTCTTCTCTCTGTCAAACCGGGGGCTCCATGGGGCACACGTCGCCGCGTCCCCTCCGAGCCTGTATTGTATTCTTTGAAATTTGGCCGCGTTTACTATATATAAAATGGCGGGAATTGTCAATGCTATTCATAAAAAAATCGCCCCAAAGCGGAGCGATTTTTCATCCAAAATATTTAGCCCGGAACGGCACGTCGTCCACCGTAAAGGTGCGGCCCTGCAAATACTGCAAAATCCCGGCGTCGGTGGGAAAGTCGAAGGTAAGACGGTAGGCATACAGCGCCTGCCGGGTCTCTCCGTAGCGGCGGTTCACGTCGCCCCGGCCGTACTTGCCGTCCCCCAGCAGGGGCCAGCCCCGGTCGGCAAAGCTGGCGCGGATCTGATGGGCCAGCCCCGGTCGGCAAAGCTGGCGCGGATCTGATGGGTGCGGCCCGTCTCCAGTCCCACCTCCACCAGGCTCAGCTCTCCCCGGCTCTCCAGCGTCTGATAGTACGTCACCGCCGTCTTGCCCCCCGGCACCGGCTTATGGTACACCTGCACCTCTTTTTTCTTCTCGTCCTTCACCAAAAAACACTCGATTTTCCCCTTCTCCGGCCGGGGATGGCCCACCGTGATGCACAGATACCGCTTGTCGATTTCCCGGTCACGGATTTTCTCATTGATAATACGCAGCGTCTCGGCGTTCTTGGCGGCAATCACCATGCCGCCGGTGTTGCGGTCAATGCGGTTGCACAGGGCCGGGGTAAAGGCGTTCTCCCACCGGGGGCTCCACTCCCGCTTCTGGTAGAGATACGCCTGGATGTGGTTGATGAGGGTGTTCACCTTCTCCGTCTCGTCGGCGTGTACCACCAGCCCCGGCCGCTTGTTGAGGATCAGCAGGTTTTCGTCCTCGTACACAATGTCCAGGCTGGGGCGGAACAGCGTCAGGAACAGGTTGTCCTCTCTGGGCTGGTCGAAGAACTCGTCGTTGATGTACAGCGACAGCACGTCCCCCTCTTGGAGCCGCTGCTCCCCCTTGCACCGCCCGCCGTTGCACTTGATGCGTTTAAGGCGGATGTATTTCTGCAAAAGGGCGCCCGGCAGCAGCGGCAGCGCCTTGGCCACAAACCGGTCAATCCTCTGCCCCGCGTCGTTCTTTCCCACCGTCAGCTCCCTCATATTCCCGCCCCTTTCGCCGTTCTCGTCCCACATTGTACCCGTATCTATAAAAAAAGTCAAAATATTTGTGAAATAATGTTTGACATTCTCCCCCTCATCCTCTATAATACTACCCGTGTCATTGCGAGGTGTACTATGCGTTTGAATGTCAACAAGCTGCTGCACACGCCTGAATCCCGGCAGGATTTCCGCTTTGCGCTGGACCTGTCCGATCTGGATTTCGGCGGCTCCTGCCCTGTATCTGAACCGGTCAATGTGGAAGGCCAGATTCGGAATAAGGCCGGTGTGCTGTTGTGCGACTTGACGGCGCATACGACGCTCCACTGTGTCTGCGACCGTTGCTGCGAGCCGTTCTCTGAGGAAAAAATGGTTGCCTACTCCTGTGTTCTCGCGGAGGAGCGCCAGTTTGACGATGATGAGGACATCGTGCTGCTGGAGCACGACGAGGTGGATTTGGGTGACCTCGCCCGTACGGCGTTCATTCTCGACATGGACACAAAGTTCCTCTGCAAGCCGGACTGCAAAGGTCTGTGCCCCGGCTGCGGCGTCAATCGCAACGAGGCGCCCTGCCGTTGCAAGAAGGAAGTGGACCCCCGTCTTGCCAAGCTGGCTCAGCTTTTGCAGGACAAATAAAGAAGTAATTATTACTGCAATCCGCAGTTGAAAGCCAAGGAGGTGTCAACATGGCAGTCCCTAAGGGAAAAGTATCCAAGCAGCGGCGCAATAAGAGACGTTCTTCCGTGTGGAAGCTGGCAACTCCCGCTCTGGTGGCATGCCCCAAGTGCGGTGCTCTGCATCTGCCCCACAGAATGTGCCCCGAGTGCGGTACCTATAACGGCCGTCAGGTCAAGGAGATCAAGTCCGTGGCCGCCGGCAAGTAATCTTGTCCTGAAAAAGCGGGAAGCGTCAGCTTCCCGCTTTTTACTTTATCCGCCAGCCCCCCTCTCGCCCGCCGCGACACTCCTCTCCCCCATCAATCGCTGGCCATCCGCCCCGCAGCCTGCTATAATAAGCTCACACCCAAAAGGAGGACTACACCATGGAAATGGGAAAAGAGATTCGCCGCCTTCGTACCGGCCGGGGCCTTACCCAGGAGGCATTGGCCGACGCGCTGCACGTCACGCCCCAGACCGTCAGCAAATGGGAGCGGGGCACCACCGTCCCGGACGTGCAGCTTCTGCCGGAAATCGCCATCTTCTTCGGCGTTTCCATCGACCAGTTGTTTGCCATGACCCCGGCCCAGCAGTTGGACCGCATCGAGAACCATATCTATGACAGCGGCCTTATCAGCGAATCCGAGACCCGCCAAATCGCTCAGCAGCTTATCACCATCGGCGAGAGCCCCGCCTATGCCGGCAAGTCCAAGCTGCTCCTCACCCTTCTCTACAACCACCAATCCGAGCAGTACCGCCTGCTGGCGGTGGAAAACGGCAAGGAGGCGGTGGAGCTGACCGGCGGTGACAGGGAGGCCGTCAGCGAGTTGGCCAACGCCTGGGGCAGCTATATGCCCGACTGGTGCGTCCGCAACCACCACGCCCTCATCCAGTGGTTTGGCGACTTCTGCCGCCGCCACCCGGATAACCGCGCCGCTGTCATGTGGCTGCTGGATAACCTCATCGACGACCGGCGTCTTAAGGAGGCCCGCCAATGGCTGGAAGCCCTGGCCGCCATAGACAACACCTTCCGCACCCCCATGTACCGCTACCTCATCGCCCAGGCCGCCGGTGACACCCAGGCAAGCGAGACACAGCTCCGAGCCCTGGAGGCCATGGAGGGACAGGAGTGGTGCTGGGCCGTCACCCTGGGCGACATCTACACCCAGCGCCAGGAATATGACCGGGCCATCCAATGGTATCGCAAGGCCCAGGACATCCAGCCCTCCCCCAAATTCACCGACAGCGCCACCAGCATTGCCCACATCTGCGAGATCCGGGGCGACGCCCCCGGCGCCGTCGCCGCCTACCAGGAGGTGCTGCGCCTGATGGAGACGGAGTGGGGCATCGTCAGCGGCGAGGAGCGGGCAGCCGTAGAGCGGGCCATCCGCCGCCTGTCATAATGCGCCATCATTAACGCCGCCCCGCCGAAACACATCGGCGGGGCGGCGTTTCATTTATTTGTCGTAGCCGTTGGGGTTCATGCTCTGCCAGTGCCAGGTGTCCCGGCACATGTCCTCCAGGTTGTACTGCGCGTGCCAGCCCAGCACCTCTGCGCTCTTGGCGGGATCGGCGTAGCACACCGCCACGTCGCCGCTGCGACGGGGGGCGATGACGTAGGGCACCTTCACGCCGTTGGCCTTCTCAAAGGCGTTCACCATATCCAGCACGCTGTAACCGTTGCCGGTGCCCAGGTTGAACACCGCCTCGCCGCTGTGGCTGCACAGGTAGTCGATAGCCGCCACATGGCCCCGGGCCAGATCCACCACGTGGATATAGTCCCGCACGCCGGTGCCGTCGGGGGTGGGATAATCGTTGCCGAACACGCTGAGCTTCTCCCGCTTGCCGATGGCGGTCTGGGAGATGAAGGGCATCAGATTGTTGGGGATGCCGTTGGGATGCTCGCCGATGAGCCCGCTGGGATGGGCGCCCACAGGGTTGAAGTACCGCAGCAGCACCACCGACCACTCCTTGTCGGCCTTGGCCACGTCCCGCAGAATCTCCTCACACATGAACTTGGTCCAGCCGTAGGGGTTGGTGCAGTTGCCGATTTTGCTGTCCTCCCGCAGGGGCATGGTGTTGTCCCGGTCATACACGGTGGCGGAGGAGGAGAAAATGATCTTCTTCACGCCGTGGCGGCCCATCACCTTGCACAGGTTCATGGTGGAGGTCAGGTTGTTGCTGTAATAGGCCAGCGGCTTTTCCACCGACTCGCCCACCGCCTTCAGTCCCGCAAAATGGATGACGCAGTCGATCTCATTTTCCGAGAACACCTTCTCCATCAAGGCCTCGTCGCACACGTCGCCATTGATAAACGGCACCTCTTTTCCGGTGATCTGTGCCACCCGGCGCAAACTCTCCGCGCTGGCATTCACCAGGTTGTCCACGGCGATGGGCTGATGCCCCGCCTCAATCAGCTCCACGCAGGTATGGCTGCCGATGTACCCGGCGCCGCCGGTCACTAATACGTTCATTTCGCGTCCTCCACTAATAGTTTTACTGTAATCCCGCCGTCCACCAGGCGGCGGAAGGTCTCTCCGTCCTGTGCCGAGCCCACCACGCCGCTGCCGTAATGGGTGGGGATGGCGAGGCGCGGCCGGATGGCGTTGCAAAGCTCCGCCGCCTCCTGCGGCGTCATGGTGTACGTGCCGCCCACGGGGCACAGCGCCACGTCGCACCGCACCGCCAGCGCTTCCGGCGTCACGTCGGTGTCGCCGCAGACGTACACCCGCTGTCCCTCCAGCGTCACCACGTAGCCCAGGTACTGTTTCTCCCGGGGGTGGAATTTCTTATGGGGGTTGTAGGCCGCCACGGCCTCCACCGCCACGCCGTCCACCGTGGCCCTCTGGCCGGGCAAAAGGCCCACCACCCGGCCCAGCGCCGCCACTTTCTCCGCCATAAACGCAGGCACCACGAACACGGGGTCCTCCCCCGCCGCTTTGGCGATGTCCTCCGGCGAAAAGTGGTCAAAATGGTCGTGGGTGATGAAAATGATCTGCCCGTCCTTGGGGGCCTCCCGCAGCTGGAAGGGGTCAAACCAGCAAACCCGCTCCCCCGCCACCCGGATGCTGGCATGGCTGTTGATGGTGATTTCCATGGCGTCACCTCCATACTCGTTTATCCTACCACAAATCCCGCCCCGTGGCAAGCACCCATTCACGCCCCATTCCGCCCCGCTGGCGCCATATTTTTTCGCCCCAATCCCCCTTTTTATCTTCCCATTTTCCCCGCTGTATGGTACAATAGGCCAAATATCGACACAGGAGGGCAACATCATGGGCATCGTGGTCATCGGCGCCGTGTTCGTGGACATCAAGGGCTACCCTTACAGCACCTTCATCCCCGGCGGGCGCAACGCGGGGTACGTGGAATACGTCCACGGCGGCGTCAGCCGCAACATCGTGGAGGACATCGCCAACGTGGAGCTGCGCCCCACCTTCTTGAGCCTGGTGGATAAGAGCGGCGCCGGCGCCGACGTCATCCGCAAATTGCAGGATCACAAGGTGAATACCGACTACATGGTGCCCACCCGTGACGGCATGGGCACGTGGCTTGCGGTGTTTGATAACGACGGCGACGTGGTGGCCGCCGTGTCCAAGCGCCCCGACCTGACCCCGCTGCTGAACGTGCTGGAAAAGCGGGGCGACGAGCTGTTCTCCCAGGCCGACAGCATCTGCATCGAGATCGACATGGATAAGGACATCGTCAAGCGGGTGTTCCAGCTGGCGGAAAAGTACCAAAAGCCGGTGTACGCCGTGGTGTCCAATATGAGCATCGCCGTGGAGCGCCGTGACTTCCTCCGCTCCACCGCCTGCTTCGTCTGCAATCTCCAGGAGGCGGGCATCCTGTTCTCCGAGGAATACGACGGCCTCTCCGTGGAGGAGATGGTGGCCGTGCTGCGCAGTAAGGTGCAGATGGCCCGCCTCCCCCGCATGGTGGTCACCATGGGCTCCCGGGGCGCTGTCTGGGCCACCGCCGACGGCCAGGCCGGCGTCTGCCCCGCCAAAAAGGTGGACATGAAGGACTCCACCGGTGCCGGCGACGCCTTCTTCTCCGGCGTGGCCATCGGCCTGACCTACGGCAAGACCCTGGCCGAAGCCTGCGAGATTGGCACCCGCCTGGCCGCCTCCGTCATCTGCACGTCGGAGAACGTCTGCCCCCGCTTCCTCCCCAGCGAATTCGGCCTGGACGTCACCATGCCGGACTGATTGCCCCATCCCCAAGACACGTTTTGTGGACAAAGCTGTCCCTTGCAGATAAAAACCGCTGCGGCACACTTCATCGTCAAGTGCGCCGCAGCGGTTTTTCCATCTCTTTCCGCCCTCATGCCCCGCAGGGCAATTCATGTGCCCCAGGCACGATGCATGGCGGTACGCCAATTCATGCGCCGCAAGGCGCAATTCATTCATCGTGTGCGCCTCACCGCACGCAAATGACCTCGATCTCCACCAATCCGCCCTTGGGCAGCGCCGCCACCTCCACGGCGGACCGCGCCGGGTACGCCCCTTCGGTGAAGAACTCCGCGTACACCGCGTTCATGGCGGCAAAGTCGCTCATGTGCTGCAAGAACACGGTGGTTTTCACCACGTTGTCCATGGTCAGCCCCGCCTGGGCCAGAATGGCCTTCACGTTCTCCAGCGCCTGCCGGGTCTGGGCCTCCACGCCCTGGGCCAGCGCGCCGCTCTCCGGGTCCAGCCCCAGCTGCCCCGAGGTCACCACAAAGCCGCCGCAGTCGATGCCCTGTGCATAGGGCCCGATGGCCGCCGGTGCCTTCTCCGTAGCGAGAATGGTTTTCATAGCATCTGCCTCCTTTTGATATGATAAATCCATCATACCCCACCGCCCTGGATAACGCAAGCATCCTTGTGTGCTTTACGCATCATTTCCCGGTGGTCCGGCAATTTGGCAAATCTTCTGAATCTCCAGCTCTGGATGTTTCCACCAGTTCGTACTCCAAATGCGGTGAATTCGCCATCCCCTGCTCTCCAGATATTTCTGGCGGTGATAGTCTCGCTCTCGTGCCGACTTGGCACTGTGATAGAGTTTACCGTCGCACTCTATTCCCAGAATGTAGTCATCGCCTTTCTTTATAGCCAGATCTATACTGTATCCGCCAATACCGACCTGTGTATCAACATGGTATCCGCGTTGTGATAATGCGTCAAATACCTGCTCTTCAAAAATACTATCAAAGGAGATTGTCTCGCCGGGTTGCGTATCGTCTCCAAAAGAAAGCAAAACTTGCTTTGCCACCTCCTTGTTCCCCGCGCTGACAGCAAATGCATATTCGAGGTATTTTTTCAGAATGCGTGGGCCTTCGCCTTTCGTATCCTCAACCTGTAGGTCAAAAGGATTGATTGACGTCACAATGTGTACCTTCTTCTTTGCACGGCTGATTGCCACGTTTAGTCGGTTCTCGCCGCCTCGCTGATTCAGCCATCCAAAGTTCCTCACCAAGCGGCCGTTTTCATTCTTCGCGTACCCGATGGAAAAGATAATCACATCGCGCTCATCGCCCTGCACACTTTCTATATTTTTGACAAACAGACCGATATCTTCTCCGTCTCTGCGGCGAGCAAGCTCTGTGCGAATCTGTATAGAAAACTCCTGATCCTTTGCACATTCTTCATCAATCAAGTCATCGATTAGGTCTCGTTGGTTGACATTAAAGGTAATGATGCCAATCGTCTCATTCTCCTTTCGTTCAGAAAAGAACGTTTTGAGCATTTCGACAATGCATCTTGCTTCAGCATAGTTGGATCGGTCTGTCCACATTGCGTTGTCAAGTTTATGCACCTCTATGGGCGGTTTCTCGGCAGTTTCCATGTTGGGTGACACATACAATCTACCATGATAAAAAGCGTAGTTTGAGAAGGCAATCAGCTCTTCATACTTGGAGCGGTAGTGGAAATTCAGCATAATTGGCTGATACTTAAACCGCGCAAGGTCAAGCAGGCTTTCCTCCTCCAAGGCCGCGGGAATCTCCTCATCCTCCGGCATTTCATCCTGATCGAAGTCAATGCGCCCAGTGCCAACGCTTGCCGGCCTAAGTTGCTTATTATCTCCGGCAATTACAACCTTTTTGGCGCGCAATATCGAGGGGATGCCTTTCTCGACATACATCTGAGACGCTTCGTCAAATACGACGAGGTCAAAAAGTCCCTTTTCCAACGGTACAATCTCCGACACGACTTCCGGTGTCAAAAGCCATATTTTTACGCCTTTGAAAAGCTCAAAATCAAATTTGCGGACAAATTTGTTTACGCTCCATTTCCGTTTGCTGTCCAACGCCCGGAGGATTTCGCCTTGTCGCTTCGAAGTTCTTATGATGTTGATGTCATTTGCCAGAATCGTTTCCAGCTTTTCTCTTGTCAGTTTTTGCTTTTCAGCGATAGCCTCACTCAGCGCACGGATAATACTGTCAAAATTGTCAATGTTTTGAAGTAAATCTCTGTTATCTGCCTCAAAAATGACAATATGCTTAAGCAAAATCTGATTCATAAGGTCGTCGTTTGCCACTGCGATGTTGTCTGCACAGTATGGCACAATCTTCAAAACAGAAAGGAAATACCGAAGTTCATCATCAGATAGTTGCTCGTACAGCGGACGAAGTTCCTGGTATTTCGTGTAGTGCTTTGCACCGCTGATAACGGTATCGATCTTATCCAGTAAAAGAAGCTGTAACTCTTTCGTGTTTTCGTTGAAGTAAGAGCTCAAGACGGATTGAATCCTTGCCATCACAGATTTTTTTGTGAAAAACCTTGCAATCAGATTTCTCTTCCGCCATGTATCTATGGTGGATTTTAGGGCATCGAGCGCTTCTTCCAAGCTGATTACATCAAACTCTGACAGGTTCCCCCGAACCGACACAAGCCACGGATACGTTGTTTTAAACTCGGTAAACTGCGCGAGTTTCTCCGACATAAACTCATCCGAAAACAAGTGATGCATTCGTTTGACCGCATCGTAAGATAGCCCCAGCAAGGACTGATCCATCTGCTTGTTAATGTTTTTCGCTTTTTCCCGTTGGACTACATCACTCATGTCCGCTGGCTTGCACTCCAGATACAGCTTATACGGTTCTATCCCAAGTTCATTAGCTGTATACAGTTTTTCAGCAATAAGTTCCAGTCTGTTTACAAGAGCATCAATGCCATCCGAAATAGCGGCAGATTTCCTGTCATCAACAACCCCCTCTCTTCCATAGTTAACCATTTGTGAGAGTTGCTTGTAAAACGCTTCCTTGTTGCTTACATCATCAATAAGAAGTGCGTACGCCGACAGTGGGCCAAGCCGGGAATAAACCACATCCAGCGCTGTCTTTTTCTCAGAGACCATCAACACAGTCTTATCCCTGCTTACAAAATCAGCAATCAGGCTGGTTATCGTCTGCGACTTTCCCGTTCCCGGCGGTCCCTGGACAACAAGTTCATCCAACACCCCCATAGCCGATAGGACATTTTCCTGTGAGCTGTTCAGGTCGTTGATATAGGTTAATGCATGCTCTGATATTCTAATTGGGCGGTCGTTGATTATGACTCTTTCCTCACCGGAATAGGCGTCAGAGTAATAGTCAATATCATTTACTCCAAGCAGCAGGTCATTGAGCAATACGTTGATTTCATTCTTCTCAATGATTTTGTCGAAATCCTTTTGTATGGAACTGGATTGAATTGGGAACTTTCCCAACACAGCGCACGGTTCCAGATACATCTCGCCTGGCCTATACTTGGGGAATTGACCGGAATAGTACTCTGTCAGCCTGCAAAGAGTGGTGCTATTCACCTGAATATCTATTCCGCTGTCCCTGTAGAAGGACACAAGTTTGTCTATGAAATCTGTCGCAGATACTTCATCGATTACATCATTGGGCAGCGGCTTTGTGATATTATTAAACTTATAGTACGCAAGAATAAGGGTATTGTTATAGATCGCGTCCCTTGTTTCATCAAATTGAAGCGTAATCTTTGATGAAGTCACCTCTGCAGAAATGGGAAACAATGCCAGCGGCGCACGTACATCAAAGTTCTCTCCGGGAAGACGTCCCTTTGCAAACGGATAGCCAAGATAAAGGTCATTTTGGCCTTTATCTCTAAGGTCTTTATTGACTTCACGAAAAAGCTGGACAAACCTTCTGCGCTGTCTTAACTGCTCATCGGCCGATGTATTCGGCTCGTTCGGCGTGATATCGCCGACAACGACGGGCTTATTTCCGAAAATCATCGCAAGGGGGGCAGGAGCAGTTCCAAATAAATCAACAGCATATTTATTAACGGTTTTCCCTAGATAAAGGAGGCGGTTTCTTCTGTTGATATTGACAAGTTTCTTTTCAAGCTCCTTCAGAGTTTTAGCCGCAATGTCACTTATTTCAACCTTTTTCTCTGTGGATGTTTCCGTATGCTTCAGAATAACGGCAAGGAATTGTTCGCCGTAGTTTTCAATGAACGTTCTGCCAATACCGGCAATGCTCTCAAAGTCAGAAATCTTCTTCGGAAAGAGCTCTGCCATTTGATAAAGCGCATCATCGCTGCACACAATGGGGGCTCTTCCCTGCGTGCGCTTCACCTGCTCCTTTATCTCCGCACGCAATTCCGCCAGTTCGTAATGCAGTTTCCAATCAATGTCCATTGGAATAGTCCTTTCGTAACAATTTGACAGTATTATAACCAGTATTTGTATAATGGGCAAGCTTTTTCTCGGTGTATTGTAATGTCAGAAAAGCAACCCGCAGAAAACCTCTTGCCCCCGCCGCCCCGCCGGGGTATAATAGCCAAAAACGAAAGAGGTGACACTATGGAGGCGATTTTCTCCCGCCTGAATCGTGAAATGGCGGAGGGCCGCGACACGGTTCTCTGCACCATCATCGCCGATAACGGCTCCGCTCCCCGGGGCGCCGGGGCCCAGATGCTGTGCGGCAAGGAGGGCCTGCTCTGCGGCACCATCGGCGGCGGCGCCGTGGAGCTGGACGCCATCAAAGAAAGCAAAAAACGGTTGGCCGCCAAACAGTCCCAGGTCAAGGACTACGCCCTCCACCCCGCCGGGGCATTGAAAATGGTCTGCGGCGGCGCGGTCACGGTGCTGTTCCAGTATATCCCCGCCGATAACGCCCCCTGGCGCGACGCCGTCGCCGGCGTGCTCCAGCGCCTGGCGGACCGGGAGAGCGCCACGCTGCTCCTGTCCCTCGCCGGAGACGCCCCTGTTCTCGCCCCGCCCCACGCGGAAAAAGAGGGCTGCTTCCCCCTTTCCGTCATCCCCGGCGACAGGGCCATTCTCTTCGGCGCCGGCCATTGCAGCGCCGCCCTGTCCCCCCTGCTGCAAACTCTGGGCTTCCGGGTCACCGTCATGGATGACCGGGCCCCCCTGGCGGACAGCGCCCGCTTCCCCGGCGCGGAACAGGTCATCTGCGGCGACTTTGCCCGCATCGACGACTATCTCACCCTGACAGAGGACGACTTCGTGGTGGTGATGACCAGCGGCCACCGCAATGACTTCACGGTGGAGGAGCAGGTGCTGCGCCGGCCCTACGCCTATCTGGGGGTCATCGGCTCCAAGAGCAAAAAGGAGGCGGTAAACGCCATGCTGCGCCAGGCCGGTATCTCCGATGAGGCCATCGCCACCGTCCACACCCCCATCGGCCTGCCTATCGGCGCCGTCACTCCGGAGGAGATCGCCGTGTCCATCGCCGGGGAGATGATTGCCTTCCGTGCCCAGCGCCGTGCCGCGGGCGGCGTCATCCCCCGCCGTTGCCCCATGCGGTAAGCCCCGCCTTACCCGAAAAGCCTTGCCTTTGCCGGAAAATTGTGGTACTTTAGTGGGGTAGAATGATTGCAAAGGAGCTGATCCCATGCATTTGCAGGAATCCGGCGAAATGTATCTGGAGACCATCCTCATCCTCTCCAAAAAATCCAACTTCGTCCGCGCCATCGACGTGGGCGAGCACATGGGCTATTCCAAGCCCAGCGTAAGCCGCGCCGTGGGCCTTTTGAAGGCCGGCGGCTATATCCAGGTGGATGAAAACGGCGCCATCACCCTGCTGCCCCCCGGTCAGGAGGTGGCCGAACGCATCTATGAACGCCACCGGGTACTCACCGACTTCTTCCAGCGCATCGGCGTGACCCCGGACGTGGCGGAGGCCGACGCCTGCCGCATCGAGCACGTCATCTCCGAGGAGACCTTCAACGCCTGGCGCGCCCACGAAGAAGCCCAGCCCTGACCCACACAGCACAAAAACCCCGGCACAGCAACCGCTGCGCCGGGTGTTTTTATGCTATATGGCTATATCGTGTTGCCCTTGACGCTGATTCAGTCGTCCTTCCGCTTCTTGCCCATGTAGCCCAGGCCAAGAACGGAGCTGACAGCCAGCAGGCCGTAAATGGCCACGCCGGGGTCGGCGGTCTTGGGGGCGGTGATGGCAGGGGTGTCGTTGCCACTCACCGTCCAGGTGGCGGTGGCATAAGTCTTGCCGTCATAGAGCCGGATGGTGTGGGTGCCGTTGGAAAGGCCCCGTATGAACTCGTCGGACAGCACCACGCTGTTGCCGCTGACAGTGTAATACTTGCTGTCCACCGTCTTACCGTCCACGGTGACACGGGTGATGGTGCCCAGATCGGAGGTGACGGTCAGGCTGGAAACAGGGGTCGTATCCACAATCTGGCGGGAGATGGTGAAATCCGCGGTAGCGGTAGCGCCGTTATAATTTTCGGTCGCCTCCACAGTGGCTCTTACCGTGTACTTGCCCGCCTTGGTGGGCACCTCCTCGGTGAAGTCCTGGCTGCCCTGCTTGGCATAGGCAAACGTCACGTCACCGTTGCCGGTGTTGCCGTTCACGGTGGGGGTGTTGGCCTTGCCGCCCTCCGTCCAGCCCGTGATGGAGACGGTGGGGGTGATGTTGGCTTTCTCAACGGTAACGGTCACGTCCACGTTCTGCACCGTGTTGTAATTGCCGGTGTCGGCGGGAGTGAAGCTGGCCTTAAAGGTGTTGCTACCCACGTTGCCCACGCTCTGATTGCCGTCTGCCCAGGCCCAGCCCTGGGGCAGGGTCACGGAGGACAGAGTATCGCCGTAGGTGGCGGTAAGGTCGGTGGGGGTGGCCAGGTCGGTGGGGGTGGCCTTGGCAATTGTCACGGCAATCTTCTGAGCGGCGATGGAGGTGTAGTTCTTCCCGCCGTCGATCTTGTACCAGACGTAATATGTCCCGGCATTGGTCACCTCAGGAACAGAGGAAGTATACGGTCTGCCGCCGGCAGTATCGTCCGGCTCGTTGTCGGGATCGGTGCCAACGGTATATAACGCATTACCGCCGCCTGCAACACCTGCGGTAATCAGTGCCTGGGCAGAGCCTGTGTAAACCAGATTCTCTATTGCATGAGGCATCGTCGCCCAGCCGGGGTTGGCTGCCTTTCCGATGGTGTATTCCACTCTGGCGGTGGCGTTGCCAAGCTCACACCAGGCGGTATAGGTACCGGCGTCGGTAGGTGCGGCACTGAGCGGGGTATCGCTTCTGCGATAGTTGATGGTGGGATTGTTCACGCCGGGGATTTCGCCGGTAAGGGTGGCGGCGGCGTTCTTGCCATCACCATAGGTCGTATGAAGGGGTGCATTCAGCGTCAGGGTGGCCTGCTTGTTGGTCAGGTCGCAGGTGCCGGTTGTGCTGGTGCAGGTAGCGGTAATGACGTTGCCATTGGCAGCGTAGCTGAAGCTGTGGGTGTGCGCTGGCGTAGCATAGCCGTACACCTCAATCTTTTTTATGCCCTTAGACGTATACGCCAAAATGGGGGTGCCATTTACTTTCGGCGTCTTATCCTCTTCCGTGGTTTCTACTACAAAGGGAGCTTCGCTGTCTGTTGCTGTACGATCTTTATCGTCATAGAATACGCATTTGGTGATGGTATATCCTTCGGCAGCATTTACGGTTGCCGACCAACCGTATCCCCACCAGCCCCAGTTAGCGTTGTGCATAGAGTAGCCTTGTGATGTATAACTGAACGAAACGGTTGCAACATTCTCTGGATTGTAGCTGGCCTGCTCCTTACCTGTTGCCGTAATTGTGGTCAGCAGCGTTTCGGTAGGTGCTGCATACGCCGTCAGCCCCATCCCCGGCATCAGTCCGACAAGCATCACCAGCGCCAGCAATGCGCCAAGGGTTTTGCGTGTGATGTGTTTCATGTGTTTTTCCTCCAATCTTTATGCACACCGCCTCCGCGGTGAGGGATAACAAAACGCGAAAAAACGGCGCTCCTCCCCGTAGGGCGGGACCTATGTGTCCCGCCTTTGTCGGGCCCGCCCGGTCGCCGTAGGGGCGGGGCTCTGCTCCGCCCCTACGAATTAGAAATGGACGCAAAAAGGCGCAGTGCCACCCTATCAGGGTCGCACTACGCCTATTTTTTAAGTATTACGAAAAGGGCAGTCTTTACCTACTGACTGACTGACTGACTGACTGACTGACTGACTGACTGACTGACTGACTGAACTGACTGACTGACTGACTGACTGACTGACTGACTGACTGACTGACTGACTGACTGACTGACAAATTATCCGCCGAATCGCCATCGCCCGTCAACCCCTTTCCGCAAAATTGTAAACCAGTATAGCAATGCATCAATACACCGCTTGCATTGTAGCAAATTTTTAGTCACAACGCAATACAAATTGAAAAATTTCAGCAGGGCATCATAACCCTTCCCGGGGCCCGGGGCGGTATTCCCTCCCCAGCTCCCGCAGCGTGATGCCCCCGGCGGACAGCTCCGTGAGCCGCTTCTGCAGCCCTTCCACCCGCTCCGCCAGCAGCGACACGGTGAGGGTAATGTCCGCGGCGTATTCCGCCCCGTCCACCGTGCCCGACAGCGCCTCCACCTCCAGCTTCACCCGCTCAAAGAGGGCGTAAGGGCAGGGGATCTCCACCGTGGCCCACAATCCCATGGTGGCGGCCCCGGCGGCGGCAAGGGCGTCCTTGGCCCCCCGGCTGTAGGCCCGGGTCAGCCCCCCAGCCCCCAGCAGAATCCCGCCGAAATACCGGGTCACCACCACCACCGCGTCGGTGACGTTCTCCCGCTCCAGCACCTTCAGCATAGGCTGGCCCGCCGTGCCCTGGGGCTCGCCGTCGTCGCTGTACCGGGCGGTGTTCTCCCCCAGGCGGTAGCACCAGCAGTTGTGCCGCGCGTCGTAATACCGGCTCTTCATCTCCCGGATGCGCTCCTGGGCCTCCTCCTCGCTGGCAATCTTCCAGATGTGGCTGATAAACCGGGAGCGCTTCTCGGTGAACTCGCTCTCCGCGTCGGAGAAGGGCACGCGGTACACGCTCATTCCCACTCCTCCTTTGGCTCCACCCAGCCCTCAATGTAGTCCTTTAATTGTCCCAGCTGCCTCGGATTGCACACCGCCACCACGTCCACCGTGGCCTCGTAGCTGACGCTCTCCACCTTGGCCTCCCGGTACAGCACGTCCAACAGCCCCGTCTTATCATAAGGCAGATGCAGCGTCACCCGCCGGGTGCCCTTGTCCAGCTTCCGGTCGATGGCCCGCATCAGCTCGTCGATGCCCTCCCCCGTCAGTGCCGACACGGACACCGCGTCCGCCTCCTTCTCCCGCTGTCCGGAAAAGGCCAAATCGGACTTGTTGTACACCCGGATGCAGGGGATGTGGTCGGCCTTCAATTCCCGAATCAGATCATCCACGATCTGTGCCTGCTCCCGCCACTGTGGATTGCTGGCGTCGATGACGTGCAGCAGCAAATCGGCGTATTCCAGCTCCTCCAGCGTGGCCTTGAACGCCTCCACCAGCTGGTGGGGCAGCTTGCGGATAAAGCCCACCGTATCGGAGATGACCACGTCCAGCGTGTCGCTGACGGTCAAAAGCCGGGTGGTGGTGTCCAGGGTGTCAAACAGCCGGTTGTTGGCGGGGATGCCCGCGCCGGTGATGGTGTTCAGCAGCGTGGATTTCCCCGCGTTGGTGTAGCCCACAATGGCCACCACGGGAATCTCGTTCTTCTGCCGCCGCTGCCGCTGGGTGGCCCGCACCCGCCGCACCTCCTGCAGTTCTTCCTTTAACTTGTCGATTTTCCGGTGGATGTGCCGCCGGTCGGTCTCCAACTGTGTCTCGCCCGGTCCCTTGGAGCCGATGGGCCCCTTGCCGCTGGTGCCGGCCTGGCGCTCCAGGTGGGTCCACATGCCCACCAGCCGCGGCAGCAGGTACTGGTACTGCGCCAGCTCCACCTGCAAGCAGCCCTCTTTCGTCTTGGCCCGCTGGGCGAAGATGTCCAGAATCAGCCCACTCCTGTCGATGACCTGCACGCCCAAAAGCTCCGTCAGCACCCGGATCTGGCTGGGGGACAGGTCGTTGTCGAAAATCACCATGGTGGCCTTTTCCTGCTCCACCATGCGCTTGACCTCCTCCACCTTGCCCTCGCCGATAAAGCTGTGGGGGTCGGGCTTGTCCCTGCCCTGTAAGATCACGCCCACACTCTCGCCCCCGGCGGTCTCCACCAGGGCGGCCAGCTCGGCCAGGGACTCCTCATCGGCGCTGTCGCTGCCCAGCACCGGCGAGCGCAGCCCCACCAGCACGGCGTAGTCCCGCACCGCGTCATGGGATTCAATCGTTTTGCGTTCCATAGTCACCTCATGCGTATCGTTTTCGCCATTATAGTATATCCCAACCCCGATGGCAATAAAAAAAGACCTGTACCCACGTCGAGTACAGGTCTTTCTGCGTGTCTTTTAGCCCTCCAGGCCGAAGCGCTTGTTGAACTTGGCAACACGTCCGCCGGTATCCACCAGCTTCTGCTTGCCGGTGAAGAAGGGGTGACACTTAGAGCAGACTTCCACGCGAATATCCTTCTTCGTAGAACCTGTCTCAATCACATTACCGCAGGCGCATTTAATCGTAGTCTGCTGATAATTGGGATGGATTCCTTCCTTCATTGCTCTTGTTCACCCCTTTCTGGTTCACTCGTCGCTGCGGGCAAACCCACAAACGCAACTGTGATGATACCACATCATTCCCGGAATAGCAAGTGTTTTTTTACAAATTTATCACGGAATTTGTGTGGAAAAAGTACAACACCTTCTCCGCCACCGGCAGATCCAGCACCCGGCCCAGGGCCAGCGCGTAGGCTTCCAGCTGCGAGCGGTAGTGCTCCGCCCGCCCCGGCATGGTCTCCACCGTCACATGGTCGGTCTTGAAGTCCACAATCACCAACCTGCCCTTTTCCACAAAGGCGCAGTCCACCACGCCCTGGAGCATAATCTCCTCCCCCGCCCCGTCGGCGCCAAAAATGGTGCCGTCCACCAGCAGGTTGAACCGCTGCTCCCGGAACACCCGCCCGCTGCGGCGAATGCGGTCGCACAGCGGCGTATCCAAAAACCGCTCCACCGCGCCGCAGTCCACCGCCTCTGCCTGCTGCTGCGTCAGCAGCCGCCTGGATGCCATGTCCGCCACCTGGGCCGCCACCGTGTCCGCGCCCGCAGCAAAATCCAGATACTGCATCACCAGATGCATGGCGGTACCCTTTTCCGTGGCGGTAAGGGCGGTGGTCTCCTGCAGGAATTTGGGCCGCGGGAAGTCGCCCCCATAGGCCCGGGGCGCTCCTTCCTCCCGGATTTCCTCATCCCACTCCCGGCCTTTGAGCTCCGTCGCCGTCACCTTGGTGGGCAGCGTGGTGGCGGCGCCGTGGCCGTACTGCCATGCCATCATCGCCGCGTCCGCCGTCAGGGCCAGGGCGGCGTCCTCACCGCCGCCCTCCGCCGCGGCCTCCGCCGTGGGTGCGTTGTGCCACAGCGACACCTGCCAGCCGCAGCCGCCGCCCATAGGCAAATCGTTCACCCCGGCAAACTGCCGCAGCACCGACGCCTCCGGCGTCTGCAGCAGCGGCAGCAGAATCCACTGCCCCATGCTCTTGGCCTCTGCCACTGCCTGGGACGGCACCGGGTCGTCGGTGACGGCGCACAGGTCCTGCACCAGCTTCTCGGCGGCGCGCTGGCACTGTACCAGTATCAGCTTCTCCTGGGCACGGGTCATGGCCACGTAGAGAATCCGCATCTCCTCGGCCTTGGCCTCCTTTTCCAGCAGGGCCGCCACGGCGGTTTTGGAAATGGTGTCGTAGCGGATGCGCCGCTTCTCATCGATCCGCACCGTGCCCAGCCCCAGCTGGGGATGTACCAGTACCATCTTCTTCAGGTCGTCGGTGTTAAATGCCTTGTGCAAATCGCAGAGGATCACGATGGGAAACTCAAGGCCCTTGGACTTGTGGATGGACATGATGCGCACGCCGCCCCCGCCGCCGGAGGTCAGCTTGGGCAGCTTATCCTGCTCCATCATCTCCCGCACGTAGGTGACGAAGTCGAACAGCCCCCGCCGCCCGGAGGCCGTCACCTCACAGGCAAAGCGGTAAAAGGCGATGAGATTCTGCCGCCGCCTGGCCCCGCCGGGCATGGCGCCGAACACCGCCTGGGCGTGGCCCACGTCGTAAAGCTGCCACAGCACCTGGTCGGCGGACAGCTCCCGGGCCGCCATTCGCAGCCCCTCCAGCAGGGCCAGAAAGGCGCGGCTGTCCTCCCCGTCGTCGGCGCAGAGGGCCTCGTAAAAGTCGCCCTGCCGCCGCCCTGCGCGAATCGCCGCCAGCCGGTCCGGGGAGAAGCCCCCCAGTGCCGAGCGCATGGCCGCCAGCAGCGGCACGTCCTGGTGGGGATTGTCGATGATCTGCAAAAAGCTGAACGCCACCGCCACCTCCGGCGTGTCAAACAGTGAGCTGCTCTCCTCGCCGCTGCACAGGATGTTCCGCTCCGCCAATGCGGCGGAAAAGGCGGCCATCCGGGACTTGGGGGAGCGCATGAGGATGACGATGTCCTCCTCCCGGCAGGGGCGGAAAGCGCCGTCGTCCTGCACCGGGTAGCCCTCGTCCAGCAGGGCGCGGATGCGGCCCGCCACAAAGGCGGCCTCCTCCGCCGTCCTGTCCCGCTTGTTCTCGCCGTCGTCCTCCACGCTGACCAGGTGGTACTCCGTCTCCGCCCCGGTGCGGGGAAGGTAGTAGTCCGCGCCGTAGTAGAGCCGCTCATCGCCGCCGTATTCCATCTCCCCCGCCTGCCGGGAGAGGATGCGGGAGAACACGAAGTTCACCGTCTCCAGCACCTCCCGCCGGGAGCGGAAGTTTTGGGTCAGCAGCACCTTCCGGGGCTCACCCTCCCCGGCGGAGGCGGCCTCGGCAAAGGTGTCGTATTTCCGCAGGAAAATGGTGGGGTCGGCCATGCGGAAGCGGTAGATGCTCTGCTTCACGTCGCCTACCATGAAGACGTTTTTGCCCTCCCGGGACACGGCGGCAAAAATATGATCCTGCACGTCGTTGCTGTCCTGGTACTCGTCCACCATGATCTCCCGGTACCGCCCCGCAATGTGGCGGGCCAGCTCCGTGGGTTCGTCGTTTTCGTCCAGCAGCAGGGCAATGGCAAAATGCTCCATGTCCGCAAAGTCCATCACGTTCCGCCGCGCCTTCTCCTCCCGGTAGGCCCGGGCGAAGTCCGCCGTCAGGTCCACCAGGGCCAGCATGGCCGGGGCCATGGCCTGCATATCGTCGATGTACTCCTGCTCCTTGATGTCAAAAATGGCTTCGATTTTTTTCAGTTCCTTCTTGCACTTGTCGCGGATGTCCTTGGCCCGCTGGCTCTCCGGGCAGCTTTTCGTCGCCCTCAGTTTACGGAAAACAGGCATGACGCACGACATGGTGTCCCAGTCCCGGCCCAGCATTCCCTTCATGGCCCGGATGGCCCGGGCCTCCTCCAGGAACTGATCGCCGTAGGCAGCCTGTACCGCCGGGGCATCTGCCATCCGCTCCACAGCCCGCTCCATCTGTCCGGCCCAGTACTCCGCCGCCATGGCCACGTCCGACAGCACCACCTGTCCGTAGATGCTGCCGGTGAGGCCGGCGACAGACGTCTCCCAGCCCCGGCGCATCTCCTTGAGCCACGCCTCCGGCCGGGGATGGCTCTGGATCTTGGTGTGGAGATCCATCACCAGCTCCTGGAGCTTCCTGTCGTCCCGGCCCTGGCCCAGGGTGCGCATCAGCTGCTCCTTCCGCCGGTCCATGTTCTGGTAGAACCGCTCCAGCGTGTCCTCCAGCACGTGCTGCTGCAGCACGGCGGCCTCCTGCTCGTCCAGCGCCCGGAAATCCGCCGTATAGCTGCGTCCGCCGATGGGCTCCAGAAGATGCACGTTCTCCCGCAGCAGCGACGCGCAGAAGGCGTCCACCGTCTTGATGTCCGCGCAGTACACCCGGTAGAGCTGCTGCCGCAGGTGCCGGTCGTCGGGAGCGGCCGCCACCTGGTCTGCCAGCTCCCTGGCGATCTTGCCCCGCAGCTCGGCGGCGGCGGCCTTGGTATAGGTAATGATGAGGAAGTCGTCCACGTTGCCGCCCTCCCGGATGCCGCGCAGCAGCCGCTCCACCAGCACCTTGGTCTTGCCGCTGCCGGCGGCGGCGGACACCAGCAGCTGTCCGCCGCTGTTTTCCACGGCGGTTTTTTGCTGGTCAGTCAGCGTTATGGCCATGTTCTTCCTCCTCCCTTTCCTTCAGCATCTCCCAAAATGCCTTACTGTCCGTTTTCTGCATATACCGCTTTGCGTCATACTGCTCGTCGAAGCAGCACACTGCCCGGTAGGGGCAGTAGGTGCAGGCATCCTTATTCTTCTCGAAAACGCAGGGGTCCACGCTGATGTCGCCCCGGCGAAGCTCCCCGGCGATGTCCCGCAGCACCCTGTCCACGTGGCGGCTCAGCCTGCCAAGCTGCTCGGCGGTGGCCAGGCTGCCGGTAAGGGTGCCGTCCGACTTCATGCCCACCGGCAGGCGCTTGGCAAAGGCAGGCGCCCCATGCTCCATGGCATCCAGCACCATTACGTCGTTGAGCAGCAGCCCCTTGTGCTTCTGCTCCTTCATCCGGGCGGCACGGATGTCCTCGTCGGAGCTGTTGCGGTCCATGGAGACCAGCGGATCGTTGGCGGGATGGTACAGCACCCCCGCCGGCACCACCGGCTTGCCGAAATACCGCTCCCCCTGCTGCTGCAGAGCAAAGAGGTACAGCAGCATCTGAATGCCCCGTCCATAGCGCACGTCGGTGAGGCGGAAATCCTTCTTGCCGGTCTTATAATCCACCACACGGAGGTACAGCTTGCCGTCCTTCTCCCAGGTGTCCACCCGGTCTACCTGCCCGGTGACGGACAGCGCCGTGTCGCCGTCCGCCACGCGGATGGCGGGCAGCTCGCCCTCCTTGCCGCCGAAGCCCAGCTCAAAGGCCAGGGGCTGGAAGTCGGAGTTGCTCAGCTCCTCCACCAGGCTCTCCACAATGACCAGCGCCTCGTCCCGCAGCCGCAGGAACAGGTAGCGGAACCGGGCGCTCTTGCCGCTCAGATCTCCCACCTTTGCGGCGGTGTATTCCTCTATGTACCGGTCCACCATCCGGGGCAGCGCATCGCTGTCCAGCGCGGCGAAGCCACCCCTTTCCCGGGCGTCGCGGGCCACGTGTTCCAGCAAGAAGTGGATAAACGTACCCACCTGAGAGGCGTCAAAGTCGGCGATTTTGCGCTCTCTGGCCTTCAGGCCGTACTCCAGAAAATAGGCGAAATGGCAGGCTTTGATTTTATCGATCCGGCTGGCGGACATGGGCATCTCCCGGCCGTACAGGGCCCGCACCGCCTCCGGCGACAGGCTGCCCCGGTCCATCCGGCTGCTGCGCTCCATGGCCCGGCACACCCCCTCGAAAGCGGGGTCGGCAGCAAAATGCTGCCACAGCGGCGAGCCCATCTGCTCTCCTGCCGCCTCCAGGGCCGTGGCGGGCATCTCCAGCCGGTAGCTGCCGTCCTCCTGCAGCCGCCGGCCCCGGGGGAACAGCTTCTCCAACCGGCGCACCACGAAGCTGGGCAGCAGCGCCACGCCCTTTTCGTCCAGGGTGGGATAGGTGACAAAGAGCCCCTCCGTGGGCTGCACCAGGCAGGCGTAAATGTTCTGCAATTCGTTGTCCAGCTGGTCAAAATCGTTGTCCGACAGCCGGATTTCCCGCTGCTGCAACGTCTGGCGGTCCTCCCGGTCCAGAATGCCGGTGCGGTGCTCTGTCAGGGGCAGCACGCTGTCGTTGGCCCCCAGCAGGAACATATAGCGCACGTTGTGGCGGTCGTTGCGGGTGATTTCGCTGACCTTCACCTGGTCCAGCGTGGCGGGGATGGTGCCCACGCTGTACTGGGTCAGCACCAGGCGCAGCAGCCGGGCGAACTCCTCGCCGTCCACCGCCGTGTCCCCCAATATCTCCACGAACTGGTCCAGCACGCCGCAGAAGATCTCCCAGATTTGGCGGTACTCCGCCGCCGTCTGGGCGTTGCCCGCCGCCGCCAGCTGTTCCGCCGCCGAGCGCAGCGTCTCCGGCACATGGGTCTGCTGGGCAAAGCGGTACAGCGCTGCCGCCTTTTCCCGGGCGGTGGCCTCCTCCGTCATGGCGTGGTGCAGCGCCGCAAAGGGGGCGCGCACCTTGCGGCGAATCTCGTTGATGGCGGCAAGCATGGCCCGGTAGTGGTCGTCCATGGCCAGGCCGTAGCCACCGGGGTGGGCCGCCCAGTCCTCGTCCCGAATCCAGGTGGTGCCCCGGATGTTCCAGGCGATGACGTAGTTTTCCAGCACGTCACATTCCTCTGCCGTGATGCCTGCCATGCCGGTTTTCAGGCAGCGGAACATATCCTGGTAGCCAAAGCCGCCGGTGACGGCGTCCAGGGCCGAGGTCAGCATGGTAATGGCGGGCTTTTCCAATATATCGCTGCGGACGCTGACATAGGCGGGAATCTCACAGCGGTGGAAAACCTCCCGAATCAGCGGCCCGTAGTCCTCCATTCGGCGGCAGGCCACGCCGATATCCCGGTAGCGCACGCCCTGCATCGCCAGGCGGCGGATGGCGGCCGCCACCCACTCCACCTCGCTGTACGCCGTGTCGGCGCGGTAGATGGTGACGGCGTCCGTCTCCTCCGGCCACGCCGTCTCCTCCCCGAACAGGTGCTGTTCCAAATGGCCCAGCGGCCCCGGCATCCGGGCGGTAAGATACTGGATTTCACAGGCCGTCCCCGCCTCCCGGGCCAATCGCACCAGCCGTTCCCGCTCCCGCACCGCATTGCCGAACAAGGTGGCGTCGTACTTGTCCCCCAGCAGCGTCACGGTGACGCTGTGGCAGCGAAGCAGGGCGTGGCGCAGCACCCGCTCCTCCTGGGCGTTGAAAAGGGAAAAACCGTCCACGTACAGGTCGGCCCCGTCCAGATAGTCGCTGCCGGGCAGGGCGTCCGCCAGCTTCTGCATCCGGGAGCGGTGGTCAAAGCCCTCGGCGTGGAGCCGGGCGTCGTAGGCGGCGTACAGCAGCGCCACGTCCCGCAGCTTGTCCCCTGCCGTCCCCTCCAGATCCGCCACCTGTGCCATCAGCGTATCGGGGGCGATGGCGTAGGCGCCAAACTCATCGAACAGGGTCATCAGCTGCTCCAAAAAGGCGGAGCGCCGGGAGGGCCGGGCAAACACCGTCAGCGAGGGCGACAGCTCCTGCAAGCACCGCCGCAGGGTGAGGATCTTGCCGCCGTTATCCAGCGTGAAGTCGGAAAGTCCCCCGGTCTGGGACAGCACCCGAGTGGTAAGGGAGCGAAAGGTAAGCACCTCCGCGTCCCGCCCGGCGGTGTCCCCCAGGGCGCGGCACAAATCCACCTCCGCCTCGTGGGAGGTATGCTCCGGCACCAGCAGCAGCTGGCGGCGGTGGCGGCGGTTTTGGGCGATGGCGTCCACGCAGCGGCGGGACTTCCCCGACCCAGCCCGGCCGATCCATAATTGCAGCATACAAATCCCCTCCTTTTTTTCGTTTTTTCTAATTAAAGCACAAGAAGTGTCCGATTTTCTACCCACCATTATACTTATAAATGCCGGTAAAGTAAATAGCAGCGGCGGCCCATGGGCCGCCGCTTTCAATTCGGTAACTATTTTATTTATTTCCCTATATAAATGCGTAGCTTTTGCCACAATTCCACCACTTTGAAGCGGATTTCGTAATGAGTATTCTCCCGCTTCATCAGGGCGATTTCCTCCCCAGAGAGGCCCGCCTTTTCCGCCGTTTCCTCCCACTCCACCGCCGAGGCGGTGCACAGGGGCGGATAGACCACGCACCACCAGTTTTTGCCCTCGGCCTCCCCCAGCAGGACGCGGAGAGCCAGGTACTTTCCGCCGGGTAAAGCAAAGGAATCGTAGGTCTTTTCCGGAAATTCCGTCACTTTTACCTCCGCTTTTGCGGTATAGCCGCAGCCGCTCTCGGCCAGGGTGGCGTTGGCGATACGCTGGATGTCGCCCAGGTGGCTTTCGATGGTCTCCGCCGCCGCGTCAACGCCGGAAACGCCTTTCATCAAGCCCTGTGTAAAGGATAATATATTGTCACGTACCAGCAGCTTTACCGCCTGGTCGCTTTCGCTGTCGGAGCGGGCAATCACGTGGAGACGCACCATCTTTTCCGCCAGATTTTCCTGCTTTTGGACGCTGCCGGCCCCCCAGAGGGCTGTGAAGGCAAAGGCCAGCAAAAGCGCCAATTCTATACGATTTATCGTTAATCTTGACATAAAAACACCGTCCATCATGGAGAATTACAGTTCCATGATGGACGGAATTTAATATTCTTAAACCTTTGCCTATCAAAAAATTACAATGTACTGCCAAAAAATGATACAGTTTGTTCCGTTTGCAAGGCCGCGGCCGCTTGGGCCGCCCCCTCCCGGGAGGCGAACAGGCCGAACACGGCGCTGCCGCTGCCGGACAGCATGGCGCCCATGGCACCCCGCTCTATCAGCCGACGGCACAGGGCGGCGGTGGCGGCGTCCGGGGGGAGCACCTTCTCGAAGGTGTTGGTCATGGCGGCGCAGACGCCGGGCAGGTCCCCCGCTGTCAGGGCGGACACCATGGGGGTGGCGTCCAGGGGGTCATAGCAGGCGGAGTCGTCGATGCGGCGGTACATGGCGCCGGTGGAGTAGGCCTCATGGGGCTTCACCAGCACCGCCCAGCACTTCGGCAGGGGTGGCAGGGGCGACAGCTTCTCCCCCCGCCCGGCGGCCAGGGCGGTGCCGCCCCGGACGCAGAAGGGCACGTCGCTGCCCAAAGCCGCCGCCATGGCCTCCAGCTCGCTATCCGGCAGGGCCGGGGCGTAGAGACGACGCAGGGCCCGGAGGGCCGCGGCGGCGTCGGCGCTGCCGCCGCCCAATCCCGCCTGCATGGGGATGACTTTATGCAGATGGATGGTCACGCCGTCCATGGGGATGCCGGTGCGCTGAAAGAACAGCACGGCGGCACGGTACACCAGGTTGTCCTCCCCGGTGGAAAGGGTGGGATTGGTACAGGTCAGGGAAATGCCGCCGCCGGTGTGGGCGGTGACGGTAAGGGTGTCGCACACGTCCACCGTCTGCATAACGGAGGCCAGCTCATGGTACCCATCCGCCCGCCGGGGGCCTACGGACAGCTGCAAATTGATTTTGGCAGGGGCCTTTTCCACAAGGGTCATCATTTCACAATCTTCCTGGCCTCGATATAGTACCGCTTATCCTGGGCGTGGCCCATGGAGAAGGTCTTGCGGGGCAGCACGCCGTCGGCCATCACGGTCTTGAACAGCTGCTCCTTGCCCATGGCGGGCAGCTTGATGCCGAAGTTGCCGGGCTTGGCGCTGAGTTCATCCACCACCGCGTCGCCGTGGATATAGTCCACCTCACCGCCGAACTCCTTCAGGTAGTCATCCAGGAAGGTCTGGACGGAGGCCACGCAAAGCTGCTTGGCGGGATGGGGGATGGTGAGATGGCCGGAGTGGCCGGCGTAGCAGTAGGCGAAGCAGTGGCCCTCGCCCTGCCCCTCGTAGGTGCCGGGATAGTACTCCTTCAGCTTGGCAATCAGATGGGTGGGGTCTACACCGAAGAGGACCCGGTGGATGGGTTCAAATTGCAGGGCGTCGTCGTGGTTATTCACCACCTCCACCAGGGCGAACCGGGCGGGCAGCTTCAAATACTCCTCGGGGGTCTTGCCCTTCTTCTGCTCCTCATAGCAGGCCTTGGCGGTGGCCAGAGAGTGGTTGCCGTCGCCTACGGCGAACAGCAGGGGCGCCGCGCCGGAGAGGTGGTATTTGGCCATCTGGGCCTCGGGGGCGCACAGGCCGGTAAGGGCGTCGGCCACGGCGTCAATCTGCTTTTCCGACAGGCGGTAGCCCTTGATATGGCCGCCGTTTTGCATCAGGTCGAAATCATAGACCACGTCCATGGTGTCCGCTGCGGCGGTGAGGGGCTCGATGACGGTCTTCTCCGGGTCGTCGATAAGCAGCATGACGTGGGGCAGCTCGATGGGGGCGTTGCGGCGGACCCGGGCGCGGGGCGGGATGCGCTCCTGGACGGTGGCCTCGGTGGCCCGGATGAGGGCGCCGCTGCCGGGGGTGAAGTCGTAGGCGTCCAGGTCCACCATGCCCACCAGGCCGTGGCGGATGCGGCCGTCGGACTGCTGACGCTCCACATAGATGAGGGAGGCGGGCAGCGTCTCAAAGATGCCCTTGTCCAGATAGTCCGCCATGGCGGCGTTGATGTCCGCAATAAATTCATCCACATTGGGGGCTTTCAGATTGGCCTCGGGCAGAATGAGGCGCAGCGTGGAGGGCGCGTCCCCTACCTGCTGCTCCACCGCCTGCCAGTACTCCGGCTCGGAGGTGAACTGGTCGCAGGCCACCACGGCCCACTTGGTCATATCCTGCCCCTTGGGCAGCAGAATGTCGGCGGGATAAAAACCCAGCTTATCGAATTTTGTTTCCATTTGCCGTTCCTCCTTGTTCCCGTGGGATGGCCCGGTGCCATCGCCTTTTTCACAATATACCAAATTGCGGCGCCGTTTGCAACGGCATTTTGTGAAAATCCCCCATGGCGGGCAGCAAATTTGCCGCGTATAAGGCGGCGGAACACAGGGCAGAATAGGGACAGCATCCATGCGAGGAGGTATCACAATGAAAATACTGGACAAGGTGGCGCTGATTCTGGTCATCGTGGGTGCCCTGAACTGGGGCAGCGTGGGGCTTTTCGGCTTCGACTGCGTGGCCTTTCTCTTCGGAGGCCAGATGGGCGCCATCAGCCGCATCGTGTATTCCCTGGTGGGCATCGCGGGGCTGTGGTGCATTACGCTGCTGTTCCGGGACACGGAAGGCCGGTAAGGCAACGAATAAAAGGGACTGTCTCAACATGAGATAGTCCCTTTTATGCCTGTCAAAAAACGGCTCCGCCGTTTTTTGACAATGGGATGGCAGTCTACTACGCGCACGAATAGTACGCCTCCGGCGCACTATTCGCACACTTCGTAGCCTGAGAAGTGAAAAAAAGTGACGCACATGTCGTCACTTTTTTCGGATTTCAAGGGTTCGCGCCTGCGGGCGCGAAATCTGCGATGCTTTTTTGGCAATTATAAAAGGGACTGTCTCGCCGTGAGACAGTCCCTTTTATAATTGTAAGGTGTATTTACTTTACAGCCAGTCGGGTGGGCAGGTCACCGTCGGGGGTGACGTAGAGGGTGCGGTAAGTGGTGTAAATCACCATGCCGGGGCGGGCCTGGGGCGGCTTTTTCACATATTTGACGGGGGTATAGTCCACCGGCACCTTGCTGCCCTCCCGGCCCTGGGAGAACCAGGCGGCCAGCATGGCGGCCTCCAGTAGGCTCTGCTCGTCCGGCTGGGCGCCGTCGGTGCAGAGGATGACATGGGAGCCGTGAATCTTCTGGGTGTGGAGCCAGATATCCCACTTCTGGGCGGTCTTATGGGTCAGCTTGTCGTTCTGGGCATTGTTGCGGCCCACCAGAATGCGGAGGCCCGCCGTGGAGCGGAACTCCCGGGGCCGGGACTGGCGCTGGAAGCCACCCTTTTTGCCGCCCTGACGCAGGTAACCGCCCTCCACCAGCTCGGCGCGGATGTCGTTGAAATCCTGCTCCGACTCCGCCTGTTCAATCTCCTGGCGGACACTTTCCAGATAGGAAAGCTCGGTATTTCCCTTTTCTATCTGCTCCGTCAGTATTTTTTCGGCGGTTTTGGCCTTGGCGTACTGCTTGAAATACCGGTCGGCGTTCTCCCGGGGGGAGAGGCGCACGTCCAGGGGGATTTCGACGGTGGGGCAGCCCTCTTCATAGTAGTTCTCCACGGCCACGGTGCCCATGCCCCGCTGCATACGGTAGAGGTTGGCGATGATCAGCTCGCCGCGAAGCCGCAGCGTCTCCCGGTCACGGGTCTGGGACAGCTCCTTTTCCTGCATGGCCAGCTTGCGGCGGAGGCGGGCGATGGCGTTGGTGACGGTTTTCACCAAATCCTGGCCCTTTTGCTTCACCCGCTCCGCCTGCTCCCGGCGGACATAGTAACCATCCAGCAGGTCGGAGAAGGTCTGGTAGGTCACGTTCTCGGCGTACTCGCCGTATTGGAACAGAGGCTGGTATGTAAAGTCAATTACCTTGTCACCATGGCGGATGACCACAGGCAGAAATTGCCGGGCCGCGACGGCCTCCCGCCAGGCGGAAAAGGCGTCCCACAGGGAGGCATCGTCCGCCTCCGCTCCTCCTGCCCGGCACACCAGCTCCCGGGCCACCAGGGGGGAGATGGCGGTGAAGGTGGACACCAGCCACTGGTCCAGCGGGCCATCTGTGGGAGGGGTGAAGTCCTCCTCCGTGACGGCGAAGGGGTCCTGACGGGGCTGCTGGGGCGGCAGGTGGTAATAGAGTCCGGGCAGCACCTGGCGCTGGGCGGACATCTCAAAATCCACGCGGCGGAGGCAGTCGATGATGCGGCCGTCGCCGCCGCAGAGAATCAGGTTGGCGTGGCGGCCAATGGCTTCCAGAATCAGGGAATAGCTACTCTGCTCGCCCCACTCGTTGGCGGCGTCGATATGCAGCGTGACCACACGCTCCAGGGGCGCCTGCTCGACGGCGGTGATACGGCCGCCGGAGAGGTATTTCCGCAGCAGCATGCAGAACATGGGGGGCTGGGTGGGATTGTCCCGCAGCAGGGCCGTCATGTGCAGGCGGGGCTGGTTGGGGCTGGCGCACAGCAGCAGGCGGCGATTGCCCCGCAGCAGCAGAATCACCTGGTCTCGGGAGGGCTGCTGAATCTTCTCGATGCGGCTGCCCACCAGTTGGGGCGTCAGCTCCGCCACCACGGCGGAGAGGCAAATGGCGTCCAGCGGCATTACTGCTCCCCTCCCATCATAGCGTCAAAAAGCTGGTTGATACGGTCCTTCCGGCCCAGTAAATAGAGGTAGCCGAAGAGGGCCTCCAAGGCGGTGGCCTGCTGGTACTGGGCGCGGCTGGCGTGGGCGGGGATGGAATGGACGTTGGCATTGCGGCCCCGGCGGAACACGGCTTGCTCCTCCTCCGTCAGCAGGGGGAGGATGATTTGGGACAATTCCGCCTGGCGGGGGGCGCAGACCAGCGCCACCGTGGAGCGGTGGAGGCCCTTGCCGGTGGCCTTGCCATGGGCGCACAGCCAGGCGCGCACCAAAATCTCATACACCGCGTCGCCCATATGGGCCAGGCCGATGGAGCTGATGGCGCCCACGTCCTCGGGGGACAGTTGAGGGTTAAAATGGTCGGTCATGGGGGTTCTCCTTGCCGTACATACAATATCGGTACGATTATGGCACGGCGGAGAGAAAAATGCAAGGGTTACGGTGGGCTGCGGCGGGCAAGGCAGCCCACGGCGGACCGCATTTCGGCCCGGGTGGCGGCCGTCATGGCAAGGGTTGCCACCGCCTGCTGCTGCTCCTCCGTCATGGCGGAAAAGCAGCGCATGGCGCTGCGGCTCTGGGTCAGGGCCATGGCAAAGGGACGGGGCAGGTCGGATACGTCCATGTGTTTCACCTCATTGTTAAGATGGTCGAAACAGGGCGAAAATATGTATTTACCATTTTATTTTTATGAAAAAACGGCCCGCCGCGTCCCTTTTGGCGGGGTGCGGCGGGCTGTGGGGCGCCTCCTTATGAGGGGGCCGAGGTACCGTCAGTTGCGCTTGTCTTCCTTGGAATGGTTCTGATCCTGCTGGCTGTTCTGACCGTTCTTGTTGGTCTTGGTGTTCTGATACTCCTTATCACTCATGGTATCACCTCCTGCCTTTGGCATAGGGAGTATGCCCGGACAGGAGGTGATTTATACCATTTCATTCTGTTTTCGCAGCGCCTTACTCCTGGGTGAGGTCGAACAGGATGCGGCCGATGGCGGCGCCGCTGTCCTGGCTGATGCCGTATTCGCCGTCACTCTGGCGCTCGAAGCGGACGGAGGCGGTGACGTCCTCGCCGTATTGGGGATCGTCCAGATTGTCGGCAATCATGGCCAGCATGATGCGGAAAACCCTGTTGGACACCTGGCTCTGGGACATGGTGAGCAAATCGGGGTCCTCGGAAAGCTGGGCCACAGCCTCCGCCTCCACCGCCGCCATATCCACCCGGAACAGCTTCAGGGGGCTGACGGTGACGGGGACATCGTAGCCGTTGCCGGACTTCACCGCATCACCCACCGTGAAGCGGCAGGCGGCAAGGGCGGCGGTGAGGGTGGTGCGGATCAGCTCCTCCGTCTCCTCATCCAGGGCGGCACCCTGGCCCCGGAAGCCGGCGATTACCTCGTCGATCAATTGGGCGCGGAGCGCCTCCGCCTCGGCGGCGGAATCGTCGGTGCTGCCCGCAGGCAGCGAGCCGCAAAGGCCGCTCATCAGCGTGGTGACGTAATCTTTGGCCTCCTGGGCGGAGGGGCGGCCGAAGCAGCCGGTAAGGCACAGGCACAGGGCCAGGCACAGGGAAAGCGCCAGGGCGGCGCGGAGAAAACGGCGGTTGTTCATGGAGGTGCCTCCTATGATGGGCATTGGCCGCGGCTGCGGCGAGATCGGCTATTATTCTACCACAATCCGTAGGGGATGACAAGTTTCGATTGGCGGAAAATGGTGGAAGTGGCTTGCAAGAGGCGGCGGGAGCGGGTATAATGGGAGGAGTTTTGAGGGCGAAGGAGGTGTGGGCGTGACGGAGTTTACCATCTCTCTGGCGGGTGTGGCAGTGGGCGTGGCGGCCCTGTATCCCAGAACAGAGGCGTTTTGCCAGGGCTATCTGACGAACGCGGCGCCTCAGTGCGCATTGACGATTTCGGAGGCGGACATCGACAGCGAGGCGGAGCGCTCGGCCCGGGAGGACGCGTTGGAGGGCATCGGGCCCCGGCATTTCTCCCGGCCCTATCTGGAGACGCTGGCGGTGTATCGCAAGGCGGCGGATTTGCTGCTGGAAAAGGGCGCCGTGGTGTTCCACAGCGCTGTGGTGGCCTATAATGGCAAGGCGTATGCCTTTACAGCAAAATCCGGCACCGGCAAGACCACTCATTTGAATTTATGGCTGAAAAATATCCCCGGGGCCTACGTGCTCAACGGGGACAAACCGCTGCTGCGGTGGGTGGACGGGCAGGTGCTGGCCTGCGGCACACCCTGGCAGGGCAAGGAGAACCTGGGGCGCAACGAGATGCTGCCCCTGGCCGCCATCTGCCTTTTGGAGCGCAGCGAGAGAAACCGCATTGAGAGAATCGATTTCTCGGAGGCCATGGGGATGCTGGTGCAGCAGACCAACCGCAGCGACCGGCCGGAGCTGATGCTGAAAACGCTGGACGTGATCGGCAAAATCGGCACGGCGGTGAAGCTGTACCGCCTGGGGTGCAATATGGACGATGAGGCCGCGTGGGTCAGCTTTCGCGGCATGACGGAGGGCGCATGATGGAACAGCCCATTTCCTTTGAGGCGCTGCTGGCGCGGGACGGCAAGCTGGTGTACACCAACAAGGGCGTGAGCATGATGCCCCTGCTGCGGCAGGACCGGGACTTGATGATTATCGAGAAGAAGGGCGAGGAGCGGTGCCGGCGGTTTGACGCGGTGCTGTTTCGCAGGCCCGGGGTCGATGGACGGGGCGCCTATGTGCTGCACCGGATTGTGCGGGTGAACGACGACGGCACCTACTACATCGTGGGGGACAACTGCCTCACCGGGGAGACGGTGCGGGAGGAGAATGTGCTGGGCGTGCTGCGGGGCGTGGTGCGTGATGGCAGGACGGTGGACTTTTCCTCCTTTGGCTACCGGGCCTACGTGTGGCTCTGGGGCGGACGGCCCGGTGTGCGGCGGCTGGCGCTGCTGCCACGCCGCGTGGCGGCATGGTGCTGGCACAAGGTGCGGGGACGGTGACCTCTCCCCTATTTTGCATTGCGAATAGTCGAACCGGCTCCCTTTGGCGGGGAGCCGGTTTTTCGTATGCAAATCAGTCCAGGATGACGATGGACTCGATGACGGGCTGGTCGGCGGGGAGGATGGTGCCGTTATTATCCACAGGGTTGGCATCGGCGGCGATCTGCTTGGCTACGTCCAGGCCGTCGGTGACCCGGCCGAAGGCGGCGTAGGCGCCGTCCAGGAAGGTGGCGTCGGCCACGGTGATGAAGAACTGGGAGCGGGCGGTGTCGGGGTCCTTGGCCCGGGCCATGGAGATGACGCCCTCCACGTGGCTGATACCGTTGGGGACGCCGTTTTGCTCAAATTCGCCCTTGATGGTCTCCGAGGAGCCGCCGTAGCCGGTGCCCTCCGGGTCGCCGCCCTGGATCATGAAGCCGTCCATGATACGGTGGAAGGTGAGGCCGTCGTAGAAGCCGGACTGGGCCAGCTTGATGAAGTTGGCCACGGTGATGGGGGCGGTGCCCTCGTCCAGCTCCAGGGAGATGGTGCCGTAGTCGCGGACGGTGATCTCCGCGTGGCGGACGGTCTGGAAGGGCTCCGGAGCCGCCTCCACGGGGCCGCAGGTCTCGCCGGGGGCGGGGGCGCTTTCGCTGCTCTTGCCGCAGGCCATAAGGGTCAGGGCAAGGACAAGGGTCATCATAATTGCAAAGACGCGTTTCATAGTGAATCACTCCCACTCCGTATTGGTTTTTCGGGGCTATTATACGAGGTGTGGGGAGAAAAATCAATGGAGAAGGGGATGCTTTTTGCGGGAAAAATTGGGCTTTTTTACTGTTGCAATTTCCCGCAGGGGTGATATACTCGTGTATCGTTGCGAAGCGACACATTATTTTAATTAAGGAAGTTTTTGCTATGTCCCTTTTGTTGGCCACGGCTGTGGCGTTGTTTGCGGGGCTGATGATGACCCGTGTATTCAAATATCTGCACCTGAAATTCCCCGACGTGACGGCGTTTTTGATCGCCGGCGTGCTGGTGGGGCCCTTCTGCCTGGGGGCGCTGGGCGTGCCGGGGCTGGGCTTCGGCTCCATGGAGGAGCTGGGGCGGGTGTCGGTGCTGTCCAACGTGGCGCTGGGGTTCATCGCCTTTGATATCGGCAATGAGTTCCGGCTGGCACAGCTCAAGCACACCGGCAAGACCGCCACCGTCATCGGCATTTTGCAGGCGGTGGTGACATCGCTGCTGGTGGACGGGGCGCTGATCGGGCTCCATTTCGCGCTGGGGCAGGACGTGCTGCCTCTCAGCGTGGCCATTACCCTGGGCGCCATCGCCGCTGCCACCGCCCCGGCGGCCACGCTGATGGTGGTGCGGCAATACAAGGCCAAGGGCCCGGTGACGGAGCTGCTGCTGCCCATCGTGGCGCTGGACGACGCGGTGGGACTGGTGATTTTCGCCGTGTCCATCGGCGTGGCCCAGGCGCTGGAGGGCGGCACGCTGAACGCGGTGAGCGTCATCGTGAACCCCATGCTGGAAATCGTATGCTCGCTGGTGCTGGGCGCGGCTATGGGCGCTCTTCTGACGGTGGTGGAGAAAATCTTCTTCTCCAACTCCAACCGTCTGTCCCTGACCATCGCGTTTGTGATGATGACCATCGCCCTGGCGTCGGTGGAGATCCCCCTGGGGGGCGGGGCGGAGATCGACTTCTCTCCCCTGCTGGTGTGCATGATGCTGGGCACCATGTTCTGCAATCTCAGTGAATACTCCGAGGACATTATGAACCGCTCCTCCAAGTGGACGGCGCCGCTGTACGCCGTGTTTTTCGTGCTGTCGGGCGCACAGCTTGACCTGACGGTGTTCCGCTACCCGGTGGTGATGCTCATCGGCGTGGTGTACATTCTGGTGCGGTGCGCGGGGAAGTATTGCGGCGCGCACTTCAGCAGCGCCATGATGGGCTGCACGGAGACGGTGCGGAAATATCTGGGCATCACCCTGTTCCCCCAGGCCGGCGTGGCGCTGGGCATGGTGGTGAGCGCCCAGGTGCTGGGCGAGAGCATGGGCGCCACCATACGGAACATCATTCTGTTCAGCGTATTGGTCTACGAGCTGGTAGGCCCGCTGCTGACCAAGATGGCCTTGCAGAAGGCGGGAGAAATCACCTCCGGTGTGTCCGACCAGCAGAACCGCGCCCGGTTTGAGAAGAAGGCGTAAAGAGCAGATTGCCGAAAGGGCGGAAATCGCGTATCATTTTGCTGTTATTTCATTATTATAGGAGCGTATCTCATGGAGGACAATCGGGCGCAGTGGAGCAGTAAAAACGGGTTTATTCCCGGTGTGGCCGGGTCCTTGGGCGCGGCCGCAACGGAGCGCTGACATGATCGGACTGGGAACGATGATCAACAGCGCCGCCATCGTGTTTGCGGTGGCGGCGGCATTTATCGGGTAAATGTCTGTTTTTGGTATAAAAAAGTGCCGGGATTCTGCGGAATCCCGGCGCTGTTTTTGCGTGCGCTTTTATTGATGCTGGCTGGGGGCCAGGCCCCACTCCCCTGCCAGGCCGCATTGGTCGGTGAGGCCGATGTAATAGGCGGTGAGGTCGCCGGTGGGGTTATGGATGGCGTCGTAAAGGTAGGTATCGGTGGCGGGGTCGGAGCAATAGTTCATAATGTCATAGGGCATGGCCTGGGCGGCGTAGGCCACGAAGTCCTCACCGATGGCGAACTCCGGGTCGGGCATATAGTAGTCCGGGGCACCGAAGGCGTGGAACAGCTCATGGGCGTACACCGCCGGGCAGTTGACCACGCCGGAATCCATGCGGTAGAGATAGACGATCTCATAGGGATAGGGCATGGACTCGTACCAGGTGCGGGTGCAGGTAATGGGGGTGGAGGCGGCGTCGGTATTGAGGAAAAGGAAAAAGACGCAGTGGGGGGCGTCGTAGTGGGACAGCAGGTAGGGCACATCGATTTCGGCATCGATGAATTGCCAGACGGCCGCATCCGCCCCGTCGTCGGACACGATGGAGGCGGGAAACGCGGCGCGGTAGCACAGGTCGGGATGGGTCTCGAAGTCGGCCACAATGTCGGCGCGTTTGCCATAGGCGGCGGCTACGTCGGCGGTATAGTCGGCGGCGATGCGGAGATATTCGCAGCACTCCGCCATGCGGGCCATATCCTCGGCGGAAGCTGTCCAGGCGTAATCCGGGTCATCGGCAAAGATGCTGATGACCAGGGTGCGCCCCTCCGCCCCGCCGGCGCTGCCGTGGGTGAAATCCGGCTGGGCAGGGCCTTTGGCGGCGCAGCCGGCGGCGAGGAGAAGGGTTAGGGACAGGAAGAATAGGGCGATGCGCTTTGGCATGATGGGTACCCCCCGGGGGCGTCGGGCGAAGAAGATAGGCAGCTGCGACATTATTCTTCCGTCACTTCCTCTGTATACTGCTGCTGCCAGGGGAACAGCACCTGCTCCCGGACAAGGCAGTACGTGCAGAACGGAATCGGACAGTTGAAAAGCCGCAGGATCTCATATCCGTCCTTCACACTGTCAATATGCAGCCAATCCCGCTCCGACAACTCATTTTCAGAGCGCAGATACGCTCCGGCGGCGTCGTAGAAGCAAGGAATGCCGCACACCGTAAGGCGTCCGTCATCATGGAGGAAATGGCAGGTTCTGTAGATGCAGTGGGTAAAATTATCCGTTCCGTTTCTCTTTTTATTGCCCACAATCAGCCGGAATTCCTTTATCTCCTCCGTTGTCTCCCATGGTACGCCGGCGCTGTCCAGGCAGCTTGTGATCTTATCCAGCATTTTGACGGTGGGGGGATAGGCGGAGAGGTCAACGATGGCCTGATTGTCCCGCAGGCACTGCAAAACCCGGGCATCGGCCTTGGGAATCAGCAGGCCGTTGGACACCACACGCAGGTCTGTGTCCGGGAACACCTCCCGGGCAATCTGGGCGAAAACGCCCAGGTCGGGATGCAGAAACGGCTCGCCGCCCATGAGGCGGATGGTGGTAATGTTGTCGAACAGCTCTCGCAGACGCAGCAGGCGCGCCCTGAACTTCTCCGGGTCACCAAAGCGGGGCTGATCATAGAGGTTACAGTAGTGGCTGCAGCCCTTGCATTTCAGGTTGCAATGCCAGGTTACATGGTACTCCAGGTAGTTCAGCACCGGCTTGGCGTATTGCAGGATGCGGTTGCGTTTGGCGTCGTAGAAGAAAAGCCGGTCCAGGCCGCCAATCTCCTGCATGGTAAGCTGTGCCGCCTCACAGAGCGCGGTATCGCCGGTGGAAACCAGCACCAACGTGTCGCTGTCGCAGAGACCATTGTGGGAGTGCAGCTTCCCGGAAAGGGTGAACAAGGCCACCTTCAACTGGCGCATGGCCAGGCGGAGCCTGGATTTCTCGCCGCTGCTTTCCATCTGGACGAACAGCTTCATCAGCTCACCCGCGTCGTCGGCAAACCCCACGCGAAAACCGTTTTGGGCAAGGAGGGGCAGCAGCGGAGACGTTCTTCTCTCGTGCCAGGAGTAGTTGACCAGGCAAACATGTTTTTTGCCGGTTTTTAGCAGCAGGTCGATGTTTTGCAACGAGGTTGTCATGGTTAAGTCCTCTTTTCCGGTAAATGAACCGTTACGCACGGCATATATGGGAACATAATAGCACCAAGTTGTAACCATGGCAAGACGCAGCCTCTGTGAAAATTGAAACTGTGCATAACAAAACGGGCGTTACGAACAAATTACGAATGGTAGATTTGCATTTTTCAAGAGCCCTATAAATAGTACAAAAAAGTACCGAAATCCGTAGGATTTCGGTACTTTTTATGGTGGAGATAAGCGGGATCGAACCGCTGACCGTTTCGGCGCTTCGCGCCGGAACGCCGACTGCGGCGGCCGGAATTGAAATGCAAGAGGTCAGCGGTTCCGCACTGCAATGCTAACAAAAACAGCCACCCTTCGGTGACTGTTCGTTGGTGGAGATAGAAAGCGGGATCGAACCGTTGACCTCTTGAATGCCATCGACTCGCAGCAAAGTCCATGTTCTGAAAATACGCATTTTTCATCGAATTAGGTCTATTCTATCTATCAAAATGTTCATTATTTCACGTCTGGTACAGGGCTTCTTGCTGTAATTCTGGTCACAATTCTGGTCAGGAAAAAGTTGCGCATATCCTTAATTGTTGTGCTCTATCCGGAAAACAGGCAAAAGGAATAATGAAATGAAGTACCTGAAAACGAGCGAAATTGCTGAATTGTGGAACATTTCTACATCAATTGTGCGCCGTTACTGCTCGGAGGGAAGAATCCACGGTGCGATTCTGGAAGAAGATAGTTGGCTTATTCCAGAGGATGCGGCAAAGCCAGAAAGGAAGAAAGTCGAGAACAGAAAGCCGCCTCAACCGAAGCCTCAGCCGCCCCTAGTCAAGAAGCTTCGGCAGCAGAAGACCAAGAAGATATACCATGGCCTGTATGATTACATTCAGACGAACCTCACCTACAGCAACGGGCGCATGGCCAGCAACCGGCTCATGCTCCTCCCAGATCACGGAGATCTTCGAGACGGACAAGGTCAAGACCGGCTTTGAGCCAATCAAGGTGGACGATCTCATCGAAGCCACCAATCACATGCTCTGCGTGGATCACATTATTGACACCGCCACCCAGGCGCTGACCCAGACCTACATCAAGCGGCTGCATTATCTTATGCTCTACGGCACCTTCACCGAGTGCCGAGGCAAATGCCGCATCGGGGGCCTACCGAACCACGTCCAACAATCTGGGCAAGTTGAAAGCCCCAGCGGCCAAGGATATCAACTCCTAGATGAGCAAGCTCCTGCGGGCCGGATTCTTCCGGGATAAGAGGAAACAGAGCAAAACCGAAGAGTAATAGACGAGCCCCTGATATCTCGACCTGGATATCAGGGGCTTCTGCTATGTTGGCAAAGATTTTCAACAACCAGCTAGTTCAAGACTGGAGCAGATTTCCATTTTGATATGGTTGGTATCTGCCCGAGGAATCTGCCTTCCAATAGACTATATCTCCGAACAATATGGGGTCAACTGAAACAGTAGCAAATGGATTGATATAAAGGAATGTGTTCTGCGATGAATACTGTTCTACACACCTTGTCGCGAGAAGTATTCCAGAGACGCAACGGAAGTCCGGACATAAAAACAAGTTACTTGTAATTTCAGATCCATTGCTCTTTCTGAATGTTTCCGTATGTGAATATCCTGCGTCGCGTATTTCTCCTGTTGTAGAATTGTAAGCAATCGTCGGGTTACCTCGCCCTAACAGTACGTCGGTCAACGCCATACCATATTTTTCTTCAAACCATTCGTACGCAAGCATCCCCAAGGATAAGAAAATAATATATGGAGAAGTGATTGTTGATCCACGCTTTTCATGTTCGTAGAAAAACTTTGCTTTTTCACATAGAGAATTAGTCAAACGTGCGTTAAGGAGTCGTCTCTTCTCGTTATAGTCGAAGTAGCCCTCACCGAGAAGTCCACTCAAGCCGCTTTTTCCCAAATCGCCGAAAGTAGCACAGACGGATTCGATGGATACCATGTCATGGTAAAAGAAGTCTGCTCCTGCCTCAAAATGTCGATCTGAGGCCATTTTTACCGAACCTCTGGACAACAGGAAAAGATAACTCTCCAACTCGTGAGTTAATTGTAGTACGCGATCTCGAGTCTGCATTGTTCTCTTTTTAAATAGTTGATCACAGGCAGTCAACAGTTTATCTTTTCTATGGGCTTTTTCTTTCTGTTCACAACTTGCTTCTTTCATAAAGCGGCTAATTAATGTAGAAGCATATTTCTGAAAAAATGAAATATCGTGATCAGAAATGATTGTCGGGTCGTACTTTTCTTTCTTCATAGTATCATCCTTCAACATGCTGCACAAATGAACCCGCAGATGAAGATTGCGTTTCTCCTCAAGATCATTGATTGCTTCCGACAGTGCACAAGAAATCCTCTACGTTCAAATATTGTACGCCATTGACGTCTGTTTCCAAACCTCGATAAATCACGTATTTGCCTGTAATCGTACCAAAACGATGTTCGGTCATAAGGCACTTTTCTTCATCTACCAAGTGTCGCGTCTGCTCAGGGACAACTATTGTGCTGTGCTTGATCTCATAGATCTCGCAGCTGCTGGTTGCGGGGTCAAACACGACCATATCAAACTCACCGATGGCAAACTGCAGCACAAAGACTTGTTTCTTTGGATTGGCCAGTTTTGTCTCCAGCAACACGGCGTCCTCCATCATGCGGCCCATGATCTCATTGAGGATCCTTTCCTGTACTATGTTGCGCTCTGTAATAGACAGGTCGCTGAACGCCGGGTCAAGCAGCAGACTTTCAATCAATGCTTTGGCCTGTGCATAGCGAAGTCCCGGTTGGGCTATCACTGTGCGGGACATCTTCTCCCCGCTGGGCATGGTCACAATATCCACATTCTGCGTCAGATCCAGCAGAGCCAAGTATTCCCGAATCTCTGCCGCGTGTGCCGGTTCCAACGCAACAGTCTGTTCCGCTCGGTTCCGGATCTCCAACAGTTCCATCAGTCGTTGGGTCACACTTCTTGTATCCACGCGGTCAAGAATATCATTGGGGCGCTCACGGTCACGGCGCAGATTTCGAGCCGACAGTGCAAGATCAATGGACTTGAAATCCCGCGTCAGCACTTCAACTGTAAAACGATGGGTCTGATCCTCAACGACACGATTGATGGCGCTGGTCAGTTCGTTTGTATCATATAGTTCCTGAAGCTTGCGAAAATGCCCCGCCTGTTGGTAACAGCGCAGGGAGTGCTGGATGTTGTGGGCGATAGCCGTGTCCACATACTCACTGGCAGACTTGTCGTCGGCGAAGGGCGAATCCTCGTTGTAGTTCACGCCGCTAATGCTCATCGTGCCGCCGTACCGGATATATTCGTCGATGCCCTTGATGCCCAGCACCTGCTCAAACTCGCGGTAATGGATAAAAGTCGTGTGCAGCATGATGCAGCGGTCATAAAGCTGCTCGTCCTCTGTGAACAGGAAGCCCAGAGAGTCCGTCCCGGAGAGAATGATCTTCATGCCGCTGGCTGCAAACACATCGGAGAATACCGCCGCGCCTTCAATGAAATCTTCCATCAGTGTGACTTCATCCAGGAACACATAGCGACAGCCGTTCTTCTCCAGCGTACGCAGGTCTTTATTCACATCGGCGAGCGTGTTCTTCGCTGTGACCTGGATGAATGCAGTCTGATTCAGCATCTCCTCGTCCATATCCGCGAGAATTTGTCGAATCATGGTGGTCTTGCCGGTGCGCCGAAGACCATAGATCACAAACACCTTGTCCTGCTGCGGCCCAAATACATAGTCTCGCAAACGTGCGTAGCACTCGCGCCTGCGATAATTCAGTGCAGGCCGCATGAACGCCCGGAGCTCCTGGCCGCGGCGGACAATGGTAACGTACTCGGTAGTGTCCTCTTTACGCACCCTTTTCGGAGTTCTGGGAAGCTGCTTCTTCAATTCTTTCCGCTGTTCCTGAAGCTCTTTTCTCAGTTCGATCTGACTTCTCAGTTGATCCAGCTCTTCTTCGGAAACGAACTGCTCCTTTTTTGTCTTCCCCTCATACCACCGCTGGTAGTAGTACGTATGCCCATTGACTTTTTTCGTGGAGATTGATCCACGGGGAAGTGCATTAATCTGGGCCTCCAGGCTAGTCAGCCGCTCTTTCAAATCTTTGGTGTCCATAAGTCACCTCCCAATTGTTCTGAAATGATTATACCCTATTATACCCTGAATAGCAATAGGGTATAATAGGGTATAATTAAAACGCGATTGTGACAAGGTTTGAGGCTTCATCGCTCATTCATCGATTAAAAATGAGTGATGATGTGAGTGATGCTCTGGTTCTCATAGAGAAAGACGCCGCCTGATTGGAATACTGACTTGTCTTATTGCCAGTTCCTTCTTAAGACTTCACTCTTCAAAAAGAGCGTATTCTTCTCAGAAGTCTTGATGGGATGCAGCTTATCCGTTTTCACGAGCTCGTTGATATACTGTCGCGAACAATTCAGGATTTCCGCCGCTTCTGCTGCGTTGATGATCCGCTCGGATGCAAACACACGAAAATCATCCATCGTCATAGGGACGCGCTTTCCCATCCTGTAGAGCTCCGAGTCCGAAATGGACAAATTATCATCCCATTGTACACCGTAGCCGCCTGTTTGGATCTGGACACGGGCGAAATAGTCCGGCCGCTTCAGGAGAACGGAATACGGCTGCCTTTTCTCAAAATACCCCCGCATCTCGCATCTTCGGATCATTCCGTCCCTGAAGAAGGCCAAAAGAGTGTTGTTCTGAAGAGGAACTACATCTTCGATCTTCCTGCTGAAACGGCGGAGAACTTTTTCCGGTAGTGCCTTCTCATCAATCGGCACTAAATAGTAATCGTCCTGTTCGCAGCGGCCGGAGGAAAGCATCAGAAGCTCATATTCATCGTAGGTCTTCAGCCCGTTATCCCGGAGGATCTGCGCAATATTCTGGCGATCGGACGGTACGATCCTCTGCTGGACCCATATTCTGCTCCAGTAGGAGTTGATGGTATGCTCCCCCTTCTGTGCAAAGGAGGCAAGGAGCAGCGGTGTCTCCCAGGGGTCCGCGTTCTCCGGCAATTCGATATAAAACCGCTTATCGACCTCATAATAAAGGAGATAGGCAAGGTCTTTCTGCGCGTTATCCGTTGCGTCTCGAATGGCAAAAATCTTCATAATAGCACCAACGTTTCCAGATCATATCCCATATCTTATCCTGCAGACTCTGCGAAATGACGCCGTCCAAGCCTTCCAACAGAACCGATCTGTCGCTTTCTTTCAATGGATTGAGCTTCGGCATTTGATCAATGGGGATCAGCTTCAGATTTTCCTGTGCGGAACGGGAGCCCACATAGCACTGAACCGGGAGGTCGGCCATCACGTCAAACTTCTCTATAGCATCTTCCGTTTCACATCTGCACAGCAGCGAGAGGCCGTGGTCGAAAAGCGGCGCAAGACGAAGCGATCTCTTTTTCTTGTTTCTCAGAACCTCAATGTTTGCACCATGACGGTCTCGATTCAGAATCAGGAAATCCACGACCAACATCTGCCAGATATAATCATTCCATCCCATGCGAACGCAGAAATCCAGGGCAGACTCGTTTTCCAGGCGTTCACTCTCATAGCAAACATCGATCGCTTGTTTATCTTCACCCTTCTCGCGGAAGTTCTCCGAGGCGCAGACATAGGTATCCAGGTTTTTACCATCGACGAGAATATCCGCATGGATCAGCTGATAATGAAGGTGCTCGATCCCCAGGACCGTCAGCAGACGATCAACGATCAGTTCATTAATGCTCTCATGGCCTACTACACCGCGGGCATTGTCATAGTTGGAAAGCTTGTAGTATATCTTTGTCCCACTCAGTTCCGAAGTTGCTTTCAGGAACGATCCCGCAGTTCCGGAAGAATGGCGGATCTTGCTCCAGTTCAGATAGGTCAGATCCTGTTTCTCGTGGATGATTTCTGTTTTCACACGGCTCACCTCGCTTGGTAGTATTATACCCATCCTACTTGACGTATGTCAAGTAGGATGGGTATATATCTTTCACAGTATTAGGCTACTCATACATTCAAATCATGTTGCTGAGATAATAATAGATTTAATCGTCAAACAGAGATAACTGTGTTTCCTGAAAGGCGTTCTCTGGGTGAATTTGAGGCTTTTTTCCCGACACAACTATATCTGAAATCGTTTTTGGCTTTTCTTCGCGAGAAGTTTTGGCCGCTCGTTTACTGTCACTTCCAACCCTCTTCTTAGCTTCTTCGGGCTTGAATTGAAGTATTTCTTTGTATATCTCATCTGCCATAAATCTTGCTCTGCTATCGATACTAAAGGCTTGATTCCCGGTAGAATAACGCGCAGAAAAGTTTCGCGTCAGTGCGAAAGAAGACTCACTGTATATGGCCAGTTTTTGTTCAAAAGTTTTCCCGTTGCATCTCTTGTTTAGCGATTCTTCAAGCGGCAACAGATTACCTATTTTCCCATTCTCATGACTTTCATTGTCATCATAAATATGCTCTATAGTAAAGCTGCCACAATCTCCGCTTGCGCTCTGATGCCTTTCAAGAACTTCCAATACTATTTGCGCGCGGTCTTTGTCTCGATCATCGTCATATATCCCTCCATGGTGAGACCATCCTATTAGAGAAAATGCGCTCAAGAAGCTCTCATGGGACGGCAATTTGGAACACAGGCTGTCAACGAGTTCACTTAGCGTACCTTCAGTATAGTGTTCTTCCAGTTGACTTGCTTTGGAGTAGATAATGTTTGTTATCTTATTCGAATTCTCTTGTCCTATAATATTGTAACACACAAAGAAGTCATATAAGAACAAAAGGGTGTTTTCATATTTTTCCTCTGATAGAACGCCCTGTTCCCTTAAATGAATTAAGCTAAGTAGAACGGGGCGAATCTGTTCCTGTCGTCTTTTTTTGAAAAACGAGAACACCTTATATTCTACAGGTGTACAATTCTGATCCTCACCTAATAATACAGGAGCGACAAGGCGGCAATAATACTTGGATTTTTGCTTGAGGTCGTATAGTAAATCATGTGTATCTTTTCCCTTGTTGGCAAGTTCGATTACTTTATAGTCACTAAGGCCATCCTGTTCCGTTCTATATTTATGGGTGGCATAGTGTTTTACAAATCTTCCGAGATTTCCACGTAAGTCAGACTCCATTTCTGCCCAAATAGTCTTAGCTTGATCCACACTGCCTTCAGGTTTTATCCCTCGCATTATAAAGTTTTTTAGCAGTTCATGATCTTCCAAGACTGAACCACGTGCATTAAGAATTTCAAACACTGTACACGCATCTTCCTCAGATGTGGCAATAACACTTACATACAGAAATTTATTAATGATTATATCGCGGATTTTAACCAGAAGCTCAATCGGGCTGAGGCAAGAATCCGCAATGGCATTAGAAATAGCATTCAAATAGTACTTAAAGGCATTGACGATACTGTTATCATTTTTACTCAGTATGTTTTCATCAACGAAAGAGTTAATAGTTCGTTTAGTTATCACTTCTTTTGGTTGGGAAATAATGGCGTGAAGGATCCTTTCCAAAGACATATGATAGTCAGATGAAACCATCACATGACTGTTGCTGGAATCATCAACAGCAATTATATATTGCTTTGTTCCATTAAACTCATTTTCGGCATCATAGCATTTAAGCCAAAAAGCGATACTGGAGAGAATAATTGTAAGTGTGGTTATGCGTTGTTGGCCGTCGATTATAGTATAGTGAGAAATCCCATTCTCGCGATCTTTTTCACAATACAACACTATACTCCCAATGAAATGCGTTTTTTCGGTTCCGTTTTCCACCAAGAGTATGTCGTCAAGCAATTCCTGCCAATTTCTTCTTGTCCAAACATAGCGGCGTTGATTGCGCGGCATCTGATAGCAATTTCTATTAAACAATTGATATACTGCTTGGTCACTTGCTTTAAAACTCATTTCTATCTCCTACTGAATGTAGACCGACGTTGCAACGGCTCTACTCCCTGTATCCAACCCTTATCATCGCTTCCAATTCATGGAGGCGTTTCTCCTTTTCAATACCTTTTAGTTGGCACTCCCATACGACCTGGACATTCCAACCCATTTCTGCCAACTTCTCATAATTCCTCGATTCTCTTTCGGTATTTCCTTCTATTTTCTTTCTCCAGAATTCAGCATTGTTTTTGGGCCAAACGAAGTACTTGCACTCTTCATGATGGTGTCAAAAGCATCCATTTACAAAAATAACCGTCTTATATTTTGGCAGAACAATATCGGGCTTTCCGGGGAGCCGAGGATCATTTTTACGGTACCTGAATTCCTTGGAAAACAAATACTTTCGCACCATTTCTTCGGGTTTTGTATTCTTGCTTCGGATGCGCGACATACTCATCATCCGGATCGAACCCCTGTTCAATTAGTTCCTGACGCAGTCTTGAAACACCATCCTCGAACTTTTCTCCAATGAAGCGCAAGAAAACGAGGGTCAGCATCATGTCACGCTTTTCAAAGAATTAGCCCGAATTGCGCGCCGCGCGCAGAATATCACGGCACTTGAACAGGATGGAATCCAGATTGATTTTTTCTTCATTCTTTTTCTTAGCCATTAGCCTGAGCCTCCCATTCTTTTGCGACAAGGCCATCCAATTGACGGTGCAATGTAAAGATCATATCATCTTGCGTCAGATCCATTGCCGACTTTTGAATGACACCTGGCATTGCGCTAATCGCCGTGAAAATAACCGGGTGATTAACGTTATTGGATGCGATTTGCCTGTGTGCCGACGCAGCGTCGAACGGTTTCTTTTGCAGTTCCTCCCAGGTGTCCAGGATGTCCTTCTGCAAGGGTGTAATCTGCTTCGTACAACGCAGCACATTGATGAGCGTTGAAATCTGTTGATCTGTCATGTTGGTTTCTCCTTTACTCCTCATCCGGCAGGATTTCAATGATATCATCCGGTTGAGGAAGGTCAAGTATGTAAGCTACTCCAGATAATCGCCGTAGGAAACACCGTCATCCCGTAGCGGGCAACACATGCTCCGGACATTGGAAAACGATGGACGATGTTTGTTCAGACACGTTTCTTCCCCTTTTTTGCCTCTGCTTTTAGTTCATTCTCGGCCGCTTTCAGGCTGTTCAAATACGCCTTTTCCACAGGTGTAAGTGTCTTTTGCTGGTATTTACGGAACTCGCTGCGGGCTTTTTCCATCGCCTGGGCATGCGATACCTTGCCCGGTCCGTCCAGCAGTTCTCTCCCGCCGGAGGACAGGATCGAATCCAACTGCTGAATGTAGTCTTTCATATACATAGGCCGCTGCTCAATGGCGCTGATTTCCGCGAAATCAAAGTAACCGGAAACCAGGTTGTTCAGCACCCTCAGTTCGTTCTCATCCAAATAGTTCTTGGCAACGCCTACATCTTTCATCATGGGGAAATCGCCGGTAAAACTGCGCAGCCCCATGAACTCCTGCTGGGCGTCCGCTCTCTGAAAAATCACTTCCGCCGCGGTATGTCCGTGAGCAGCATAGTGCAGCTTGTTCTGGACAATTTTGAAGAACTGCATGGATTCCTCACTGTTGGGGTCATAGTCCATGCTCGTTGCATAGAGATCCAGTACCTGGCGATACAACATCTTTTCCGAAGAACGGATGTCGCGGATGCGGTCGAGCAGCTCCTTCCAGTAGTCACCGCCACCGCTGCCCTTCAGCCGTGCATCGTCCAGCACGAAGCCCTTGATCATATATTCTTTCAGACGGGCAGAGGCCCACTGCCTAAAGCGTGTGGCGACGATAGACTTAACGCGATAGCCCAGGGAGAGGATCATGTCCAGGTTATAGTACGGCAGTTCCCGCGAGACCTGGCGATTTCCCTCGGTGCGAACCTGTCGGAATTTCCGACAGGTTGCCGCTTCGTCCAGCTCGCCTTCCTCGTAGATATGTTGAATGTGCTCCACAATGTTGCTGCGGGAGGACTGGAACAGCTCTGCCATCTGCTGCTGCGTCAGCCAAACCGTCTCATCCTCAAAGCGCACGTCGATTTTCGTTCCGCCGTCCTCTGTTTGATAGAGGATGATCTCTCCGTGTTCGTTCATATATCGTACTCCTCAAGAAATCAATATCTATGTGCGCCATCATGTAAGAGCAGGCCGCACAGGCCTCTGGCTGGGGATATGGTGAGGGATGTTTGTTTGGGCATCAGCATCACTGTAACGACAGTTCTCTTGGGCACGGTTGCAGGCCATGTAAAAACCGCACTAAAGGATTATCGTCTTTTTTCTCCCATTCTTCAAAATTGATTGTTACAAGGTTACCGTCTAAATACCGCTGATAATCGCAAAAGCAACGACACAGACCGGCATCCTTTTCAATTTCATAATACAACTGATTCCGTTCATCGCGATGTGTTTCTCTATTCTCTTCGGCGTTGTATTGCATCAACATTTCAATGGATGTGCACTCTCGGAAATCTCCAGTACCGCTCTTGCTAAGCTCTTTATGCAAGTAATCTCTTATGGTATCCCCAAAGCCATTATTGCAAGAATACAGCTTGCAGCATTTCCAGTGATCTGCCGCCCATCGCAAAGCATATAAAGACATGGCCTCACACGCAATTTCCTCGAACCACGACAGAGTAAAATCCCTATCAATCTTGGATTGTCGTATCGCATAATGGCACATTTCGTGTGAGAGTTGAAAGATTGTTTGCGCCCAGTAGGAAAAGGATGGTTGAGCAAGTCTAATCCTAATAGGAAAAGAGTCGATAATCAGCATTGGGCAACTGGCTTGGGGGTCATTATAAACCAAGCATTCTTCACTGCTCATCTTTTCAGAACCAAATATGCGTGCAAATTCAGGCAGTATTAGCATTAGAATGGCGACTAAGTATTCCGAATGCTTTTCTCGTTTAACGATCCAGGCAGGTTTTCTCATAACAAGTCACCATCGAATGCTTCTTTCGGCATAGTTCACCGGCCCGGTGCTGGTGGGGTATTCCCTGACCGCGACGCCGAGCGACACCATAGGATTCACTTTTTTCAGGTCTTGAATAACCCAGCCGGACTGCTCCAGTCGAGCGTCAATCCGTTGCCTGGCTTTCTCTTCAGGCGTCAAATTGGTCACCTCCCGGTATGATATAGCGGATATCCCGGTCGAGAGCGGGGAGAACAGTGCGTAATTCATCAATAATTGTCGTATATTATACCACACCGCAAGTGGCGATGCCATAGGAATTGTAGTTATTTACCGTATTCGTTGAAATTATGGTTCGCAGCGTATTATCAAATTAGCTTATTTTATTAGTTGCCGGTTTTCGGCAAGGATATGGCCCAAAATGAAGGAGAGGGTTCTCGGCGGAAAACCCTCTCCTTCACTTTTCACTTCTCCTGCCCGTCGCGTTTCATTTGTTCGGTGATGGCGCGGCTCACGAAGCCGTTTACGCTTTCGCCCCGGGCTTCGGCGTGGGTTTTGATTTTGTCGCGGGTTCCCTTGGGGACGTACAGCGACAGGCGGTCATAGGCCTTCTCGTTATACTTCGACTTGGATGCGTTGGATGTCTTGCCTCCCATGTGTTCCTTCTCCTCCCTGCTGCTATATTCTAATAAGTCAGTATAACAGGATACACATACTAACACCAGTATGCAATTTGCACAAATTATGTTACGGATTTTTGTATGCTTTTTTCCCTTTACATACTAACGTTAGTATGCTATACTATGGTCACAGTGGTTCAAGGAGCCACGGAGATGCACCTTGAAAAGTGAACAGGAGGGCTGGGGCAGTGGGAAAAACCCGCTGGCGGCTCTTCGCAAAGAACGAAAGATGCGGTGCACGGCGATGTACCGCAAACAACACACGAAAAAAGAAAACGGCAGCACTGAGGAGGGGCAACTCCCCAGCGCCTGCGCGGGTGGTACTGGCACCTACACAACAGGCTAAGCCTGCGCCGTATCTCTACTATACCTTCTTCTCCCGGGATATGCAAGAGGTACTTTCAGCGCAACGCGGAACAGTCTATGTCATAACGCTGTGCGATACACCCCGCGTTTTCTCTTTTCCGAAATCGAAAGGAGTTACTATTTATGAACGAAACCACTTTTATGACTGTTTCCGATGTGCAGGCCTATCTGAACATCAGCCAGGCCGCCGCCTACGCGCTGACCCATCGAAAGGACTTCCCCGTATCCCGTTTCGGCGGATGTATCCGCATCCCCCGCACCCCCTTCCTTAACTGGGTGGAGGAGCGCACCCGCATCCCTGCGGGTCTGTAAGGGAGGTGGCACAATATGGCAAAGAACAGCAACGGCCAGGGCAGCTTCCGCCGTCTGCCCAGCGGCAACTGGTCCGTCACCTGCATGGACGGCTACCGGGATGACGGCAAGAAGAACATGGTCTCCTTTACGGCGCCTACAAAGGCAGAGGCACGTATCAAGCTGCAGCAGTACTTCGACAGTAAAACGAAGGGTGGCGTTACCATCAGCAAGAAGATGCCCTTCTCCGATTGGGCCGACGCATGGTACGCGGATTATTGCAGTGAGGTGCAGCCCTCCACTTACGGCAATTACAAGTACACGCTGCGGCATCTGAAGGAGTACTTTACGGACACCCCGATGGACGAGATCCTGCCCATCCATATCAACCGTTTTCTGGACAGCATTGTGGCGTCCGGCTATTCCAAGTCGCAGATTTCCAAGTGCCGCGCCATGCTGATTCAGATTTTTGAGTCCGCAAAGGTCAACAACCTGACCCACTCCAATCCCGCCCGGGATGCCAAGCGGGCCAAGATGCCCGCAGAAGCGGTGCAAATTAAGGACGCCTTTAATGCGCTGGAAATCAGCGCACTGAAGGAGCACTGTCCCGACAACCTCATGGGGCATAGCGTGCTGCTGATGATTGGCTGCGGGCTCCGCGTGCAGGAGTTGCTTGCGCTGCAGGTTAAAGATATTGCAAAGGATGGCAGCACGGTGGATGTCAGCAAGGCCATTAAAATGGTGGATGGCAGCCCCACCCTGGGCAAGCCCAAGAGCGCACGCAGCAAGCGCATCATTCCCGTGCCTGCCGACTATCGTGCCCACGCCATCTACCTGCGGAATCACGGCGGGAAGGCATTCCTCTGGTGCTCCACGCGGGATAGTCTGCTTTACAGTGTGGGTACCTTCCGCAAGAAGTATTATCGGATGATGCAGGAGATCCCCGGTGTACGCCTCCTCTCCCCTCACTGCTGCCGGCACACCTACTCTACGCAGCTCCAGGCAAACGGCGTTCCCATGGACATTATTGCACGGCTGATGGGACACGAGAACATCACCACCACCGACGGATACACCCATACCCAGCTCCAGACTCTGGCAGATGCCGTTTCGCATCTGAACCACGCAGATAAGGCGGTGGGAGCGTGATGATAGTGAACCAGGTGCAAACGAAAATGTGTGATGAGGAAAACCGTATGATGGAGGAAAAGACTATGACTACATATAACCCCTGCGGACATTATCCGCTCAATGACTGCACTGTCGGCATGTCGCTCTATGGCTACTATCTGATGCGGGATGTGCGAGGCTTCACGACACGGGATGGCAATCGGTGCCTCCGGGGCGTCATTTCAGACGCCTCCGGCAGTATGCCCTTTGTGTTCTTTGAAAACAAGGAGGATATTGCTGAAGCAAAAGAGTTTACCACCGTATATTTGGTGGGGCGTATCACCGAGTACAACGGTGCAAAGCAGGCCACGCTCAGTCGCATCCGTCTCACCGGCCCCCAGTACGGCGACGCATACAATTTGGATGATCTCTACCCCAGGGCCCGTTACTCCGGGCGCTACGGCATGGGCATCGCCATGCGCTTGATTAACTACTGGATTAAGGATGAGGAGTACCTGGCTGTTTGCCAGTTTATGCTGAACGCCTATCAGGAGAGCTGGCTTTCCTGCCCCGCTTCCTTCGCCTCCCACCACGCCATTGTGGGCGGGTTGCTCACCCACAGCATCGAGGTGCTGTATCAGGCGACGACCCTTGCACAGAAGTATAATAAATGTTACCACTATGATATTGATGTGGGTTTGCTGGCCACCGCCTGTCTGCTCCACGACATTGGAAAAATCCATTGCTTCGAGGAGGATGACAACGGCGTTATGATTCGCCCGGTGGCAGATGCCAGCATGGAGAATCATGCATTTGTGGGGGCTATGATGGTCCGTGACCTGGCCTCCTCCATGGGAATGGGGAAGGAAAAGCAGGACAGGCTGGTCAATCTGATTATCAGTCACCACTCCAGCAAGTATTTTGGCACCGGTGTGGATCCGGCATACCGGGAGGCAGCCATCCTGTCCATGATTGACAACCTGGATTGCCACATTGATGTTTCTTTCGGGGACAACCCCTCGCTTCGAACCGGAAAGAGGGGGCAAATCGGCTCGCACGGCGCCGCTTGATAAATACACCTTATGCAAAGAGCAGCACCATAGGAACGGCGTTCCTATGGTGCTGCTCTTTTTTCATGCGCCGTTATTTGTTTGTATCGGTTTTGCTGTGCTTGCCATTTCCCTTTCGGTACGCCTCCCTGTCCTGCCGCACTTTTATCAACAGTTTCGTAATATCGCGGAGGGCAATACCCGTGAAGAAAACGGTTCCTTCTTCGCCGCCGTGGGGGTTATCTTCATTTTGCGACCACACCGTAAATATATGGTCATAGACATGCAAATTTGAGCTATCGTTAAATACCTTTATATTTGTTGCTTTTGCCCAATCGTCAATTAGAGCGGCAAAATGCATCGCCATCACTTTATTATAACGATTTTCCCTCTGTGTCAGACGTTTTGCCTTGCCAATGCATTCTTCATATGCGCTTATCACATTTTCGTAGTAGAGTATTCGTTTTCGCACCAGGTCTGCGGAGCATCCTCCGGTGTGGTAAACCTGTGCGCCAAACAAGCTGATGTCCTCCCTCCACTTTGCTCCCATGTCGCAGATGGTACCCTTAGAAAACTTTTTTTGCAAAAACTCTTGAAGAAGCTGCGCGGCTTCCGCGCACCGCTTCAACGGTGGCAATGCATCATATATGCGGTGTCGGAGAAGTCGGGGAGAGTGTCTGTTTTCAGCAAGCAGGGCATCGACTTCGCCTTTCAATCTGTTTTTTCGCGGCGGAATATGCTATTGGAAGACGCCGTTTTCCAGGCGCTTAAACAGAAGTGCAAAGCCGTTGCCCTCCCAATACAATACTTTGATCCTGTCTCGTCTTCTGCCGCAGAAGAGAAACAGCGTGTTGCTGAAGGGATCCAGATGGAACTGCTGCTGCACGATTCCGGCTAGGCCATCTATTCCTCGGCGCAGATCGGTATAACCGCAGGCAATATATATAACCTGTCGGCCCCGGTAAAATCGCTTAACATGACCGTATCGCTGACAGCAGGATCTGAAGCGTACCGGCATCCATGCCGGGATAGATGTCCAGGCTCATGTCCCTGTAACGCACAGTTGCAACGCGGTGCGATACACTGCATTGCATTTTTGCAGGTGCCGGTAACTCGGCAAAAGACACAGTCTCCGGTTTGACTTGTTGCTGCTGCGCTTCAGACAAAACGGCTCTTTCCCAGCGGTAATATGTGGCTGTGGCAATGCCGTGTGCCACGCGCCACGCCTTTACCGACAGCCCGCTTGTGCGGCACTCTTGTACTTGTGATACCAAAAGTTTCTATGTGCGGATTGATTTTTTGGTACGGGTATGTTATGCTCCAATATAGTATTATGTCCCAAATTCGGTACTACCGGATTTGGGACAATCACTATGGGAGGGATTACAGATGGACGCAACGGAACCAAAAAAACTGGCATTACTGCGGATATGGCAAATATTTAAAGAATACAGCGATTATAACCACCCCTTGACTCAGGATGATATCGCCGCGCACCTGGAGAAAGACTACGGCATCGTGGTGGAGCGCAAGGCCATCGGGCGCAATATTGCTCTTTTGAAAGAGGCGGGGATTGAGATCGAATCCCGCCGTGCCGGCAGTTATCTGGCCCGTGACTTCGAAGATTCGGAACTGCGCCTTTTGATTGACAGTGTACTGTGCAGCAAGCACATTACGGCGAAATACTCCAAGGATCTTATCGAACGACTATGCGGCCTTTCCAATACGTATTTTCGTTCCCACCTCAAGAATATCTATACAGTAGAAGATTGGAATAAAACAGAGAACCGGGCCATGTTCTTTAACATAGAGTTGATCGACATGGCCATCGAGCAGGGGAAGCAGATCCATTACGACTATAATAAGTTCGGCATTGACCGGAAACTGCATAAATCTTCACAGCAATACGTCAGCCCATATCAGTTGATCCTTCATAACCAACGCTACTACCTTATGGCGTACAGCGAATACTGGGGCAATATGGTCTATCACCGATTGGATCACATCACCAACATGACGATCACGGATCAGCCTGCCTTCCCCTTGCGTTCCGTCCCCGGCTTTGAGCATGGCATCAATTACAAGGAACTCACCACCGCTATGCCCTATATGTATTCGG